>JAZUIF010000001.1:0-7843 GCA_045642085.1 Paludibacteraceae bacterium
TTTGACTTTCACTCATCTCATCCTTGTATAAGTCTATCATTTCAAGAACGTGTTGTCGAATATATTTGCCTTGTAGTGAAATATATTCGATGTATGATATACCTATTCTGGGTATGATATCTCTCCATTTTTTTGAATCGAGAATAGCTGTGAGTTCCTCTCTGCTAACATTTCTTCGATAACATAAACCAGAACCATCCACAAACTTATTGAGTATGCGATCTATTCTTTGAAAACATGCGTTAAATCTCAAATATAAAATAGGTTTAATCTTCTTTTTCTTCTTATAATCAGGTATTATTACAGTAAGAAGGTAGAAAATATAACCGGCAAGAAAACTATAAGAAAGATTTACTAAAATATCGTTCAAGTTAGTGCAAAATTCTGAATGCCAAGAGGTGTTAATTCTGGGTATGACATTTAATCGAATTGAACATATTGCCCAAAAGCAAACAAGAATTGAAAATGAAAGCAAAATACAAATTAAATTAGTATTTATCCAATTGGAAACTTTCGTTCTTATTTCATAAATACCTATCCAAAAAGCAAACATAGGCATGAACAGCACATAACCTAAAGGTATTATAGTAAGGAATAGAAATAAAACAAATATTAACTTAAAAAAATACATATCTATACTCTTTTTTTTTATCTCTCCTTCACCCCATCATCTCCACTATCTTATCCAACTCTCCCATCACTTCCTCCACCTTCGCCACTATGCGCTTCTGCTCGGATAGGGGAGGAATAGGAATCATCATTTTAGATAATGTTTGCCCATTACAATTAGGTTGTGCGGTTGCTATTGTGCCTTCTCTTAATTGTTCCCAATAAGTGGCTGTTTCCATGAAAATTTTGGCATATTTAGGAAATATATTTTTGCTAAATCTTGTTCTAATTAAGTATCCTGCATAAACCGCATCTTCATTAATTTCTGTTACAAGAAATGATTTTCCGACCGTACCTCCTGTTCTTGCAAATAAAATGTCATTGACTTGTAATTTATAAGTTTCTATTTCTAAGTCTTTTATTTCGCAATAAGGTACAGAATCCCATGATACTTTATTGTCATGAATGTCACTAATTCTTACCATTTTAATTGTTCCTGAAGATTGTGCAGGTGCGTTAAATCCATATTGAATTGAGAAGGATAAATCTCCCCATCTACACCACATCCATCTCTCCGGTATTTCAAAAGGCACTTCATCTTCCTCAATAGGCTTAACCTCCAAATCTTTCTTTTTGAGTTTGCCTTCCTTGACAAGTTTTTCTTTCTCCTTACGGATTTCTGCCAACAATTCACTTGCTGGCTCGTCATTATCATCCTGCTCCACCAACTTTCCATGAATAGCCAAATCCAACACTTTCTTCTTGGTCTGCTCGATGCTCTTCCTTAAATCGGCTTCGTTGCTCTCTATCTGATCAATCACCGCAAACCATTTCTCTATCGCTGATACTATTCGCTTCTGCTCGGATAGAGGAGGAAGGGGAATTTCAAAAGGTCTAATTTTCTCTAGATTTACATGCTGGGATGTTGATCCTTTTGATTGACTCACCAATGCATTACGAGAATAGGGAGAAAGAATGAAATATGCCAATAAATATGATTCTATATACTTAGAAAAAGGTCTTATTAATACTGTTCGTTGACCTAAACATACTAATTCATCTCCAATCACAGCCACGTTTCCTGCAGGAGCTTCTCTAGCATATATCAAATCATTTTTTTGAGGAACAACGCGAACATTTCTCTGATCATATACATCTTTTGAAACTCTATGAACTCCCTCAAATATCAAATGTCCTTCCCCAATATTTGATGTCCTTATTAAAGGGTAACCTTTACCTTCATTTGGAGCTGTTGAATGAAGACAATCTTCTATTCTCTCTGTAATATCAGACAATCTACACCAACCCCATCCACTTGGCACTTCAAACGGCACTTCATCCAAATTATCTGATGAAATGGAAGTCTTCTTTCCTTTGTCCGATTTTGCCTTCTCTTCCTTGATTCTCTTCAACAATTCGCTGGCAGGTTCGTCGTTGGGATCCTGCGGAACTAACTTGCCGTGAATTGCAAGGTCTAAAACTAATTGCTTCAGTTTCTTTGTGTTCATATCGTCTAACCCTCAATCTCTTTTATATGACTGCCACTCTCCAACTCTCGCTTCAATTCCTCTTCTGTAGGCAGATAGGGAAGATACTTGCTTGCAAAGATTTGCTTAGACTCATTCAGTACTGAGTATTTCACAACTGTCTCATCTTTGTCTGCACACAACAGAATGCCTATGGTTGGATTATCATCTGAACCTTTCTTTATATCATCGAACATTCGTATATACATATCCATCTGGCCCACATCTTGATGTGTCAGTTTTGCTGCTTTCAAATCTATCAAGACGAAGCATTTAAGTATGTAGTTGTAAAATACGAGATCAATATAGAAATGACTTGTCTCTGTACTGATACGGTACTGACGTTTGATGAACGAGAATCCTTTCCCCAATTCAAGTAGGAAATCTTGCATCTTATCTATCAGAGTATCTTCCAATTCCTTCTCCTTGTGATTTGGATATGCTGGAAGTCCTACAAACTCTAATACATAAGGATCCTTCACAAACTGTCGAGGATCAATAGAATTTGAATTTGCTAGACACTGTGTAGCATTTTCATTTTCCACAAGACCTGACTCTAATTGACGCTGGTAATAGAAAGAGTTTATATTACGCTCCAACTGACGAACACTCCATTGCTCTCGAATTGCCTCACGAAGATACCATTCACGTGCTTTTGGGTCGGACACTCTCATAATCAAGCAATTATGACTCCACGGCAATTGGGCAGACAGTGTCTGACCTTTTTCGTCTGGATATGTTTTATAGAAGGCTCTCATATTTTTAAGGTTAGTATATGAGAATCCATTTCCGAACTCTGCAGTCAATTCTTTTGAGAGATTTTTTAGCATTTTTTCTCCATAGACAGCTCTCTCCTCTCCTTTTTGCTCTTCAACGACAATACGCTTTCCGATTAGCCAATAAGCAGATACCATCGTGGTATTTATAGTGCGAACCGTGACAGAACGTGCTTCTGTCAGAATCGCCTTAATATCGGCTGTAAGATTCCCTGTAGAAGGAAGAGACTGTAGTTTATCTAAATTGCTCATGAATGGTATCTCAATCATTAATTCCGTTAAGTAATTCCTTCAGTTTCGACACAGCCTCAACAATATTGGCACTCTTCTCGTCAATACTTTTAATCAGTTCATTCAATGTTACGTCGTCATCGTCTGATGTCTCTCGAATCCATGTGATATCAAGGCTGACTTTATCTCTTTGCAAAATATCTGCCACGTTATATCTGCGCCATCTTCCATTCGGATTGCTCTCTGCTTCGTAAGTCTCTTTTCTCGCATTGATGTCTTTGGCGTTATAGCAGTCGACAAAATCGTCGAGATGGCTTCTCTGCATCACTTTTGTCGCCAATGTATGTTTTACTCCTGTGCGGTAATCATAAAACCATATATCTTTCGTCTCGCTTCCTTTCGTGAAGAATAAGACGTTGGCTTTCACACCATTGGCATAAAAGATTCCTGTAGGTAGACGCAATATTGTATGAAGATTGAATTCTTTCAATAATCTTCGACGGATCTTCTCTCCAGCTCCTCCCTCAAACAAGACGTTGTCTGGCAATACGACTCCGGCTCTACTTCCATCTTTCATCATTGCCATGATATGCTGCATGAAGTTCAACTGGTTGTTGGTTGTCTCCTCTGGGAAATCAGCTCTGTTCAACTCCACACTTCCTGCTGGTCTTGTGCCAAATGGAGGATTGGCTAAAATCACATCCATCAATTGCTCTGGCTCTTTTTCCAATGAGTCTTGACAGATGATAGGACTGCGAGCAGTGTCTATTCCATGCAAATAGAGATTCATAGAGGCAAGAGTCACGACAAGTGGGGTATTGTCAAATCCATGTAGCGCTTTCTCCTTTAGGAATTTTCTTTTCTCCTTATCTCCACTCTGATTATACATGTGGTCGTAAGCGCACAAAAGAAATCCTCCAGTACCACAGGCAGGATCGGCAACCGTCTCTCCGATTTGTGGATTCACCACCTCCACAATAGCTTGAATCAAAGCACGGGGTGTGAAATACTGACCTGCGCCGCTCTTCTTATCCTGTCCGTTCTTCTCTAGAATGCTTTCGTAGATGGCTCCTTTCACGTCGCTATCCATCACAAGCCACGTCTCTTCATTAATCATCGAGATGACTTTCTTCAAATAGACAGGTTTGTCGATCTTGTTCTGAGCCTTCACGAAAATAGTGCCAATCAGATTCTCCTCTTCACTTAGCCTTTTCAACGTCGCCTCATATTGAGCAAGAAGATCCAATCCATCAAGAGCGATGAGGTCACTCCATCTATATCCTTCGGGAATTGCGGAATCTTCTCCGAATGTTTCCACATTCTCAAAGTCCATCTTCAAGAAAAGAAGATAGGTAAGCTGAGTGATATAATCAGTGAATCCGATTCCTTGGCCAGACAATGTCGTGGCTAAGGTCCAAACTTTTTTCGTTAGGGATGTATCTGTATTTGATGCCATTTCGATATATTTCAATTATTAAGCAGTCTTTCTGTAAACCACGAATTTATATAGACTTAGCAATGCGTTTGATGCTTGGTCTTTACCTCCGAAGGCTTTGATTAGCTGAGCTGCTTTTGTCTTATCATCTTCCTTAATGTCATTGATTGTGACCGCTCCATTGCAAGCGACATAATCCACAATCTGACGCATAACCTCAATCTGAGCTGGAGTCTTCTCATTATTTCTCTGTCCGCACCAAAGGTTGAAGTATTTCTGTGCCGACCACGTTACGCTTTCCAAATGATCAATCTGATGGAACGCAAAGCGGACAAGCTGAATAAGGTTTGTCATAGCGGAATGTTCCTCCTTGCTTGTATGTTTGCGCACATCATTCGGACTTACCAAAGCGTAGTTGTTCCAAAGTCGACTGCTTGAAAAATGGTTGTTAGCCATCTTTAGTTTATTTTCAAGATCCTTCAACATTGAGTATGTGATAGGATCTCCATTATTGTTCCATATAATACGCAGAGCTTCGATCTGGTCACGATGCTCGTTGCAATAAGCCTCAAAAGCCGACGTCGTATTTTTCGCCTCCTCAATTGAGAATCCTTTGCTGATCAAAGAGTCCTCACCCGGCATCAGTATCTCCACAAATCCAGCATTCAGGACAAGCAGATATTGTCTGGCTTCTGGTTTGGTAGCGATATTGACCACCAAATCCTTACGTTCATTGTTTGGATCATTGATATCCACGAAAGGAGGTAGTTCTGGGTTTTGAAGAGCCTCGAATATGGATGAGGCAAGATCTTTCATGTCGACATTCGCCAACTCAATAAACTTATCTCTCTGATCCTGATCGCATTTATTATAAATTCTTGAAAGACGGGATGCAAGCAGACGAAGGTATTCATCCTTCAAATTGCCGAGAGCGATTAATTCAAGCAAACGTTTGAATGTGATGACTTCCCCACCAGGACCTTGTGGTCCGACAGGTGGAATATACATCTCATGTTCTGTCACGCCGACAGCATCCACAAGATAGAAGCAATCTTTAGAAAAAGCGTTTGGAGTGACGTTGCGCAGCTGATCGTCGCCAATAGTGCGCACACCACGACCTTTCATCTGGATATATAAAGGCTCCGACTGAACATCTCTCATGAACATCACCACCTCCAACGGTTTGACATCCGTTCCCGTCGCAACAAGGGTGCAAGTGACTGCTATTCTGAATTCTCTGTCTTGACGGAAATGTTTTATCAATTCATTACTGTCGCCGGCATTATATGTGATCTTCTGGACATAGGGATCTCCGGGAGCAGTATGGCCAAACACCTCTTTCGCAATATTCATGATATTTGTGGCATGAGCCTCATTCAAAGCGAATATCAACGTTTTAGGAAGATAATCCATATTTGGCTCACGCTGTGGATCAGTAAACATCTCAGTATAGACACTGTCTCGATAAGTCTCAAGCACCAGTTTTATCTGAGCTGGATTGACCACACTGCGATTAAGTTCTTCTTTGGTATATTGTCGTGTCTCCTTCTGGCTAATTGTCTCGACATTTCCTGTGTAAAGAGTTTCAACTTTCAGTTTGTCTCCTTTCATGATTGCACCACCGTTTTCAGTGGCTTCAGTTTTGATTCGATAGACGCGGCAATCCACATTTACGCCATCGATAATACTCTTTTCCAAAGTATAATTGACGACACAATTGGAATCAAAGAAAGCGACAGTCTCAGGCACAGGAGTTGCGGTAAGACCAATCTTTTTTGCTGTAGAAAAGTAGTCGAGCACCTTCTTCCAGTTGCCATAGATACTACGATGGCACTCATCTATAATTATAAGATCAAAATAATCTTTTGGAAGTTTTGGATTCTCTGGAAGATCTATAGGAGATGTAAGAATGTCATCATCATCGTCGTCGTCATCTGAAATATCATCCCCTTTCAATAAAGAGAACAGGCGTTGGATCGTTGAAATCACGACATTGCTGTCACTTGGAATATTAGCCGACTTCAAACGATTGACGGTAAAAATAGTATTGAATGGATCACCAGTTTCTGTTAGACGGTATGTGCCAAACTCCCCTTCAGCCTGCTTACCCAAGTTGTTTCTATCGACAAGAAACAGGATTCTTCTCATCGGGGTATAAGCCAAGAAACGATACGAAGCCGTGCAAGCCGTATATGTTTTTCCCGCACCGGTAGCAAGCACCATCAAAGCTTTATCCTTACCGCAGCGGAAAGAGTATTCCAAACTAGTGATAGCCTCATATTGGCAGTCACGCAACCCCTTTTTCTTTAGAGCTGGGAGTCCGGCAAAAGGATCTTTAATCCCAAGCATCTTCACAATCTCCTTAGGAGTATGTACACGTTCTATAAGGGAAGGTTCAGGCTCCTCAAATCTATTGTCTATGAAAAAAGAGTCCTTTCCATTTGATGTATAGGCAATAGGCAACGGTTTGGAGATCGTCTTATACTCAGTTTTAGATACCAGTTTCGTATATTTCAACGCCTGCTCCATCACCATACAATCCGAAGCATCCACCTCTTCACGTTTAGCTTCAAGGACACCCACCGCCACATCATTGATGAAAAGAAGATAGTCAGCCTCCTTATTTCCTTTTAACAGAAACTCACGGACAGCGACAGCAGGGATAGCAGGAGAATAGTCGTCTCTATCCACCACTTTCCAACCTGCGTCTTCAAGCATTTTGTCTATCTTAACCCTCGCCTTTTCTTCGGGAGTCATATTTGGATTATTGGCCATATAAAATCCGTTTGTTTCTATCTTTATCCTCTATCAAAATATTTCCGTGTGTAAAATTAAGTAATTCAAGAGATTGAGCAAAATTAAGGAGCGATAATTTCTAACAAAATGAGGATTGTTAAGGGCGGAACGCCCTAACCACCACGCCAACGCGAGCCCGTAGGGCGAGCGTATAAAGAAAAAGCGTGTGTTGGACAACTCGTATATAATTGCCAAAAAATATCCAATTCTTTCCAATTTATAAAGAATTGGAAAGAATTGTGTCGAAATCCTCACTTTTAATGTACCCTTTTTTCACTTCGTTAATCTGAATTTCTTTCAAAAAACCTCTGTTCATCAACCCGACAATATCCGTTTTGGCAGTTGTGGCAGTAACTCTGAAATGAATTTGAAAATCTTTCACGAAATATGTCTTATTCGGATTTTCCGAATATAATCTCAATATCTCCGCTTGTCTTGGGTTTATACCGCCAATCCGTAAAAATTTGTCT
>JAZUIF010000002.1:0-10989 GCA_045642085.1 Paludibacteraceae bacterium
GATTGATGATTGAGGGTTGAAGTTTGCGGGTTGAGGGTTGAGGGTTGAGGGTTGAGGGATTATACTCCAATTCCACATTTAATTTATCCCGTCAGGGATTTAATATTGGTAGCAATTCATGAAGTAATTCATGGTCAATTCATGGATATTCGTGTTCAAAAATCATTGCCCGTAGGGGCTGGCCTTGTGCCTGCCCTAATCCGTTCAATCCGTGTTATCCGTGTTCGTTATTTTCCGAATCATTTTCGGAAATTTTACGTTTTTGCAAAAATATTATTACCTTTGCGTAAGTTAAAGTTTAGTCATGACGATTAGACACAGTATAAATTTATTAAATCATTAAATCATGGGCAAATACATCGATTTGCGATGCGATTTCGGGTTCAAGTACTGTATGTCAGACCCGATTATCATGAGATCCTTCCTAAATGCGATCCTGGAAGGTGACGTGGAGACAATCACTGAAGTCAAATTTGAAAATGTGGAGATTCCACGAGAAACAGTAACCCAACGTGGCGTGACATTCGATCTTCGATGCACCACTCAAAGCGGAGACTCAATCTTGATTGAGATGCAGAATTCATGTCAGGACTATTTCAAGACAAGGGCAAACTATTACGTCTACCGTCTTCTCGACAGTAAGATTGAAAAGGGATTGGAATGGCGAAAAATGGAGAAGGACATCGACAGGATCATCGGAATCTTCATTTTGGGTGAGAAAATGGCAGACATCAACAAGGTGCTTACCTGTACAGCTGAGTGTGACGTCAAAACAGGAGAGGTGTTTTGGGACAGACATCGAAAATATTTTATATCTTTGCCGTCGTTCGAGTTGGATATCAAAGACTTCACAACAAAGGACATCTGGATTAACTTCTTCAAAAACTTAGGGAATATGGAAAACATTCATCCATCTGTATATACAAAAGCTGACGAAGGTTTGCTTAGACTGATAGAGAAAGCCAAAGTGGGGGCTTTGTCTAAAGACGATTATATGGTGTATGAAGCGAGCCTCAAGAAACTTGCCGACGAGATGGACATGGAGGAGCATGGCTTAAAAAAAGGTATTAAGATCGGCAGAGAGGAAGGCATTGAGATTGGAAGAGAGGAAGGCATTGTGATCGGTAGAGAGGAAGGCATTGAGATCGGAGAAAAACGAGGGGAACACAACAAAACCATTCAGATTGCCACTGACATGAAGAATGACGGAATGGATTTCAATCTCATCCATAAATTCACCGGACTGTCTTTAGAACACATTGAGAAATTGTAAATTCAAAACCTTATTGGATGGGGCTCTTCAACGCGCCATCTTTTCGTTTTAAAAACAATAATGGCCAGGTTGCCCCGACCATTTATGCCCATAAGCCCCTAAATCCCCTAAAGGGGACTTTGGCTAAGGTGCTAAAAATTAAATAATATTGGAAATCGATTCTATAAATTCCTACTTCTAAATTAAAGTAGCGACGAACCTCCCCCTTTAAGGGGGACTGAGGGGCCGACAATTACGAATTATGAATTAAAAAATCATTACACGCACGTCCGTGCGTCTCTACGAGTGGTGTGTTCGACAATTACGAATTACCATCATTATTTTCGTCACCAGCCTTGGGAACCACCACTCCTTATACACCAGCGGATGTTTCCATCTCGACTTCCACATCCTCTCCAATTTATATTTCATCATCGCCCAGCCACCTGTCGACGGCTTAGGCTTACAGAACGAAGGATGCTCTATCTCATCCTTTATCTTCTGCTCCAAAGGCGACAGAGGATTATCCAAAGCAATATTGCAAATGGCATTGTAGAAAGTCTCACATTCCATATCTCTAATGAAATTTATAGCATGAGCAGACGCAGGAATATATTTTGCATAGTCTCGAACCTCTTCCATACTCAATGTCCCATCCACAAACTTTTCTCCCATCTGCCTTAAACAAAAAACGACCAGGAAGTCATTGCTCTCCTGGTCTAATTTATTCAGATAGTCGTTGATGGCGACCGAATCTCTATGATGATGGAAATATTCTATCATATGATTTAATGCTATTAAATCTTATAATTTTCCAGCACATCCAATATGGTATTTCACATTCTTAAATTTCATCTTGAATTCGCGATTGTTTTTCCCCTCATCGCCGGCACGTACCGACAATTATGAATTGTGAATCACCCCCAGTCCAAACCCACACAATTCAAAAAGAGCGTCATATCCCTGATCGCTTTCTCATTGCATAGAAATCTTCCTTCGAAATGCGACTTGGGGTATTCCGACAACTGCCTTAAGGTCCATATTCCGTCGACGTGGAAGATGAGTCTCAACCTCCAACCTAACAGATCCGTCTCCGTGATCTTCGTGTCGGGTGTGAGTTCGGAAAGAGTGAGATGAAGTTTCATGTTGTAGAGACGCGAGATCTCGCGTCTTTTGAATTAGATCCAATCGTCGGCACGAACCGACAATTACGAATTAAGAATTAAGAATTAAGAGTTGGTTAAATCTTATAATTTTCCAAAACATCCAGAGGTTCCCAATTTAATTCCCTTCTGGCTTTTTCGTTGGAGAACGTCAGCGATTTCGTCATTTTCTCTAGTTTGTAGGAATTGATAGGAGCTTTGTTTCCGAGCAGGTCTCCCACCTTCGCCATACACCATGCCATCCAGTATGGGATATTGATTGGTTTGCCTTTTCCTAACTGTTTGGCCACCGATTCGCTTATTTCTCCGAAGGATGGCTGACGTGTGTCGCACACATTATAGACACCGCCTTTTTCTATCAACGCAGGAAGGATTCTCGCTATGTCTTCTGCCATCAGAATGGATTTGATCACCTTGCCTCCCGCAATGTTCATATAATAGCCTTTCTGCACCCCCTTCACCATTGATCCAAGATTGCCGGGAGCCCCTTTGCCTGCCAACAACGATGGACGTAAGATTCCGAGGACGACATCATGATTCTTGCACCATTCCGTCAGATATTCCTCTGCCATGATTTTGCTCTTTGCGTATGGTGTCTCGCCTTGCAATGGATGATCCTCTGTAATCAGATCGCCGAAATCGCATCCATAAACCGCGACGGTGCTGATGAACACCAATGCTTTCGGCACTCCCACCTTCTCCAAACCTTTGCAAAGATTGACTGTGCCTTGATAATTCACGTCGAAGAATGCTTTCTTATCCGCTTCCGTCTTCGGCACGACGTGGGCTTTTCCGCATGCATGAAGCACGATATCATACTTCTCCGGCAACTCCGGCACATCACTCACAAAATTCGCCTTTATCATGTCATCTGGAGTGATGCCACATGTGGTCACCTCATATCTCTCCTTCAACAGTGGCATCGCATTCTTTCCTAAGAAACCTGTGCCTCCTGTGAATAATAGTTTTTCCATTAATTTATAATTTTTGCTTTGAATAATGCATCTACAACCTTTGGTAAATTTGATGCTCTGGTAAGATTTTTTTCTGCAAATTTTCTACTGTTATCCCCGAGTCTCCTTAATTCATCATTACTCATACTTGCAAATTTTCTGAATCCTTCTGCCAACAAGTCTTCATTATCAGGATCGACCGAAATTCCACAATCAGCATTCTGAATATAACGAGTAGTTGCACTCTGCTCAACACTGGCTAAAATAGCACGACCAGACAGCATATAACTTGTCATCTTTGACGGAAGACATAATCCACCATTTCCTGTAGGCAATGCCAGTACCAAAACACTACACTTGGATTGCACTTCTGGAACCTGTTTTTTGTCTACCACATCAAAGAAAACGTTATCTATCCCCAGATCTTTAACTAATTGAACACATAAATCCTTATGATTACCACCTCCATATATTCGCAATTCACTATCCTTTATCTTAGCCTTTGCGAACGATTTAATTATAAGTTCCGTATTAGAATGACCATTTACGCTTCCGACATAACCAAAGACCAATTTATTTTGAGTCAATTGACTATATGAAAAATCTTCATCATTCTGCCAATTGTCAAGCACTAAATAGTTTTCTCTTGGAACATTGCGCGTTTTAGACAGATAATCAGCCATTTCGTCAGAAATAGTTCGAACCCTATACGCATGCTGCTGGGAATACCTATCAATAGGGGAAAGTATAGATGAAATAACCTTTTTTGCAATTGATGGATAATGTTTCCCTGTAAAAAGGCATTCTGGATAGATGTCCTGAATCGGAATAATATAAGGGATTTTACACTTGACACATTTTTTTGCCACTATATTATAACCAAACAACTGCCAAGACGCATTATAGACCACATCAATTTCATTTTTATGTTGGTCTATATATGAAGCACATGCCTTTCCAAAACTTACACTTTCTCTCATTCGCCCGATTAATTTTGATTCAGGACAAGTGAAACTATCGAGTGTTATGCACTTAAACGGAAAATTTTCATTATAGTCAGTATATTCCTTTCCAATTGGTCGAGTAGGAACAGGACGAACTACAGTTACGTTATTGCCTTTTGACAGTTCAAGAGCAAGATCATAATTCATTAATGCAGATGTCACAGGTTCTGGTACAAATACTCCCGAGACTATCAATATATTCTTCATAGTTTTCTAAAATCTTTCCGTTATTCTACAGTTTCTCTATTTCTTTTCTTCGAATGAAAAGTATAAAAACAACTTACAACGATTTTGCTATGATCAAATCTTACACCCGAATCGTATATAGGAATCTCCAACAAAGGTTTTACAGATAAGTCGGAAATCTTAGCCTCCAATCCAATATAAAATCTCTTATATGCTATTCGATAATCCGGTTTTCTACCAAATTCAGACAATAATGATAATGCCTTATATACATGAACCTGAGCAGCAATAGACCATCCATTTTGAAATGTAAGATCATTGTCATAATATGGCATATATTCTGCTCCAATTTTGAACTTATCATCTTTCAACAGATTACTTAACTTAAATGAGCAACCAACATTTACAAATGATGCATACCAATCGCTTGTAATAAATGGATTTAAGTTCAATTGTATATATTTTGGAGTAAAATTATATGAGGCACCAATTCGCCAACTTTGTCTTGGCAATTTATCTGCAATAGCAGTATGTTTAACATTTAGATGTATACCTTTTTCAAATCCATAATCAACCCATAAAGAGTTGTTTTTTTCCAAACCTATACTCAATCCATTTACTGGCCTCAAATCCGAATCTGAAAATTGAGCCCAAACATTGCTACACAAACAAAGCAATGACAATAATGTAAGATATAATTTATTCATAGTTACTTTTGAATTGTTTAGCTTCTAATGGACAATCGGTAGTCACATAATCAAGTAAATTGTTAGCACTCCATATCAAGTCAGACTCGGTCTTCACCACCCAAACATTTGTTGTTAGATTTAGTTTTCGAGCACTATCCAACCAGTCTGGATGACTTTTATACACCTCTATCTCATAGTCAATACCATCAAGACCTGCAGACTTAACCTCTTGGGGTGTTTTATCGCCATTAATATAACTGACATGAATATCTTTATTTTCGGATCTTAGTTTTCTACAAACATTCCATTGAAAACTTATAAACTTGACTTTATCATAAAGATTATATTTTTCAATCAGATTAAGAATTTGATTTTCTTCATTTTTATGCTTCAACTCAATTATTAACTCCAATGGTTTCTTGAGTTGACAATAACAATCAAGATATTCTGATAACGTCGGCAAATTTTCGCCATTGCTCAATTTGATCTCTCGAAGAGTAGCAAATGAAGTTTGGGATATAACATAATCTCCATGGTTATTTCCATGAGCAACAACAAGACTATCATCTAACGTGCGACAAATATCAAGTTCGACACCATCAACTCCTAATCTTGCAGCTTCTTTTAATCCAGCTAACGAATTGTCTGCACCATCAGCATCCTTCCAGAATCCTCTATGAGCAATCACTTTATAATGCGGTTCGATTGATGATTCTTTTGAACAAGAGCCAACAACAATGGGAAGAAGTATTAGAAGGAGTAATTTGTTTATTCTCATTATTCCTTTATTTTTCAAATAGTTTTTCCAAACACATCTCTGTGGCGTGTCCTCCAAGATGTATGAGTTTTTCCTTAATCATAGTACGTGTTTTTTCACACTCTTTCTCATAATCCATCGTTTTGATGTAATTAAGCACATCATCCTCTGTTCTTAATATTCCACTTGGCATTTCTGTAGCATAATCAACATACAAACCTCGTTCATCACGATATTGCTCGTAATCGTAAGTGAAACAAAGAACAGGACGTTCTAATATGGCATAGTCGGCCATCGAAGCTGAATAATCAGAAATTAAGATGTCTGCCACCTTAAACAAATCATTTACGCATGGATATGAAGAATAATCACGAAGAGTGTCATTAAATTGTAGTCCCAACAACTTATTGGTATAAGCATGCATTCTAAATAATACAATATAATCATCCTTCAATTCCGATTCCCACTTAGAAGCATCAATAGGAGGCTTAATAGCACAAGTTTTTCCATTGTCTGTACTATCACGCCAAGTTGGAGCATATAGTATTACCTTCTTATCCATAGGCAATCCGAGACGTTCCTTTATTGTTTTGATTTCATCTTCTGAAACCTTATAGAGTTCATCATTACGAGGCAAGCCAGAAGGTATCATAGCGTCTTCTCGAGTTCGAAAGGCTCTTTTATAAATTTCCTTTTCATATTCACTCGCATAGCAGAAATAATCCATGCTTCCAAAATCATAATCCTTTCTGCCTCCGGCATCATTACCAATATGCTTAAACGGAGTGCCATGCCATGTGTTCAAATATCTACATCCACTTTTCTTAAAATGAAGGCTACGCTCAATATTCACACATGTCACCCAATACTTTGACTTCAGACAAGTCTTAAAATAAGTCCACGTATCAGCTTTGATTTTGATTGGATTACCAGGCACATTCGAATTCTCAGGATCTTCCAACGCCCAAACACATTTATACTGGCCGTATTTCTCTGGATGTGCCAACATATACTCATAAAGAGCACGAGGACTATCATTATATTTTCTAGTGTGTCCACTAAAAATTACCATCTTATCATCCATTGGGATAAAGGCTCCTACAATCTTCAAAAATGAGCTGACACTATAATTAAAGACTCGATTAACAAAATAATTATGTTTTAACAAATAGTCGAGCCTAGCTCTAAAACCATGCATTTTCTGCTCTGCCATAGCATCAACAAATATTTTGGGAATTTCTACTTATAATTATAACCTCCGTTAACCTCGATCAAACTACCATTAACAAATGGATTATCAATGCAGAATCGAAATGCATCAACAATCTCATCAATTGTGGCAAAACGATGAATAGCAGTCTTCTTGTAAATATTTTGTTTGATTTCCTCTGGTTTTTCTTTTTGCCAAGGAGTTTCTACAAAACCAGGAACTATTGCATTTACGGTAGTTCCAGTTCCTTCGAACTCTTTTACTAAATTCTTGCAGAGAGCATGAACCGCTGATTTTGTTACACCATAAGCCAACACTGTTCCATGCGGTTGAATTCCCATCTGAGAACCGGTGAAAAGGATACGACTTCCTGCTGGAATTATAGGGAAGAAATCTCGACACATGATATAATGAGAATTAACTGCAATATCCATCATCATATCCCAATCCTCATCTGTGTATTCAGTAAAAGACTTTCGAATACTCATACCAGCATTGCAATGCAGGCAATCAAGATGGTCTGTCTTACTCTTGACATAATCGATAAATTTATGTACTTCTTCACGATTGGACTGATCACACTTAATTGGTTCAAAATTCTCTATTTCTTCTTCGAAGTCAGGACCTACGTATGTTGCATAAACATAATACCCCTTACTGATTAGCATTTTAGCAACACCCAACCCCATACCAGATGTGCCTCCAGTAACTACTGCTATTTTCATTTATTTAGATTTCAAATAGATTAACTTTATCTGTCAATTGCTGCATCATTTTTGCCATGCATATTGATTCTCGTCTACGAAGACGAGCGGTTGAGAATCGTTTGTTTACAATACAAGAAATAAATTCCTGAATCTCATAACGAAGTCCATAGCCATCCCATTTATAGAAATATTTCTGATTATTGTTTTGATCCTCATAACGTAGTTCAAAATAATCAGTTTTCCACCAAGGTGCTGGAACGTATGCATACCCCTTTGTTCCTGATATAACAAGATTACCTTCTGTCTTTACACCTAATCCTAATTTGAATGAACATACTGCTTTAGGATAGCGAACTATTCCCTTTGTATAAACATCTACTCCATTGTCAAAACGACTATAAATATTCAAGTTCTCATAATCGCATCCCATCAGTTTAACAATAGGAAGTAATGGATAACTACCAAGTTCAAAGAATGAACCTCCCGCTTGCATAGGATCAAATTCACGAAGTGATTTATCGGGAAGTAATTTTGAAAGAGAGGCATCAATATCAACAACTTCTCCAATCACACCGCTCTTTATCATTACCATCAAATGGTTAAATGCTGGACAATGAGCAGTTTTGTTCGCCTCCATCAAGATAACTCCTTTTTGTTCGGCAAACTCAAATATTTCTTTTGCTTGATTTCCATTAAGCACCATTGGAGTTTCAACTAAGACATGTTTTCCTGCTCCTATACTTTGCTTTATCAAATCAGAATGAGAAAGATGTGGAGTTGCAATATATACCGCATCGACGTCAGAATAAAGATCTTCTATAGATTTACAATTTTTAATGCCTTTGAATTTGTTCGCAAATTCATTTCCTGCAGATTGATTTATATCAAAAGAAGCTACTACTTTAACACCACTAACAACTTCCGATTCAATAGGAAATCTCTGAGCTACTCTTCCACAACCAATTATTCCGACTCTAACATCAGTTGTAGTTTCTGCACGAAGCATTGTCGAACTTATGCCTTCAGTTCTTGGAAGATAAACGACCTTCGTAAATTCATTTAAATAATCGAATTTTCCCTCCCAATCAGATCCTATCGCAAATATATCTACATTATATTTTTGAATATCATCAATTTTCTGACCTACATAATCCTCAATAATAACTTCATCAGCAAAACCAGTTGCCTTTACTGCTTCTACTCTCTCTAGTACATTATTACGAACATTTAGTTTACCTCTTCCACGATCAAAAGAATCACTTGTTACACCAACTATCAAATAGTCTCCAAGTTCTTTAGCTCTACGAAGAAGATTGATATGACCTTGGTGAAGAAGGTCATATGTCCCGTATGTAATTACTTTTTTCATTAATGTTATATACCTTCAGTGTATGTCAAAGACCTCATTAACAGAAAACATTTCAGTTATAGTGGGAAATGTTTGTTCAATTCTTCTAATGTCAAGTTTTCTTTTTGAAAAATGGAAATATGTTTTTTTAAGACATCGTCCGTCATAAACCACCACTTTAATTCTAAAAGTCGATCTATCAATTCTTGATCAAAACGATATCTTATTATCTTTGCCGGAACACCTCCTACAATTGCGTAAGGAGGAACATCTTTAGTTACGATTGCCCCCGCACCAACAACGGCACCATCTCCAATTGTCACTCCTCCCATAATTAAAGCTCGAGTTCCAATCCATACATCATTACCAATCATAATCTCTCGAAACTCATTAGTTGGTTGTTTGTCTGTCCAACTTATTCCTGTTCCGTTTTTTTTTGCCGTAAAAATTGGAGAAGTTGACATATTACTTAAAGTATGTGTACCCATACCAATAGCTCCATCACCAGCAATTGAACAGTATTTTCCAATATTAGCATATATCAATCTTTGGTTATCTCCTACGTAAGAATAATCTCCAACACTTGCATGAAAACACCTACAATGTCCATTGATTTTCGCTTTTGAACTAATATTGGAATACTCAATTCTTGAAGAAAATGCAATATTATCAGAAAATAGACTTTTGACTTTACTACAAACAAGAAGACAAATACGTTTTATCATACACCAATTGCTTTCTTAATAATCTCAACTTGAATATGAGGATTCCATTGTTCATCTATTTCCTTAAAACAGTTTTGACGGATTTGTTCTCGATCATCCTTATGTTCTCCAAACCATTTTTGAATACTATCAGCAATAGAGATTACATTATCACGTTCAAAAAATCCACCTGTTTTACCTTCTTGTATGGCTTCAAACTCAGGCATTTGATATGGAAAATCATTATGAGACATACAAGGACAACCATAAGCCATAGCATGCATTGCAGTCAATCCTATGTTTCCAGGAGCAACACACAAATCTGCATTGTAAATTAAACCAGACAACTCATTCTCATCATAACTTGGTCCATAAAACCATACCCTGTCTATAACTTGTAGATTTTCTGCTGTTTTCTCCAACTTTTCTTTCTCAGAACCATCGCCTATTAAAACGACATTAAAATCAGTACCTCTAACCTTACATGTAGCCTGAGCTTCAAGTATTTGATCAAGTTTCTTTATTGGAGTCAAACGACCAACAAAAATGACAGTGGGATTACTATTATTAAAATGATTAGTATATATAGATGTAGACTTTAACGTAGCTCGCATTTTTATTTGCTCATCGTACATTAACGAATTATGTATCGTTGTCAACGAATCTTCCCTAAATTCCTCCTTTATCATTAAATTACGAGCATAGTTTCCATAAAGTAAAAGACCATTAGGAAGTCTATAAAATATATTTTTTATAATCCTCTGAGTTAATGATTCCTTACCATACCATCCATGTGTCCAATAAAAAACTTTTTTCCCAGTCAAACGAGCAAATATAGTCGTAATCCAAGTGCTTATTGACATTGGACTACCTAACATAATTAATGTATCGTAATTACCAAATGCTTTTTTGACGACATCAGATTGCCAACTAAATGGACCACATTTTTTGTTTTTAACTTCTATCACCTTATGCAGCAACAAACTATAATCCATTTTCTTTACATTCAGATATTT
>JAZUIF010000003.1:0-13132 GCA_045642085.1 Paludibacteraceae bacterium
GCTGTATTGTCTTCCTAAGACCGCTTGGCCTCCGACTTAATCAGCAAGAAATTTAATATTCACCAGACAAAAAAAAGTATAAAAAAAAACAAAAACGCCCATTTTCGCAAATGAGCGTTTTCTATATTACAAAAATTATACTTTAATAAAAAGTATCTAATCTATTTTTACAAATTTTTATGCAGATTAGTTGAATATTCAAAAAACATATTACCTTTGCATAACCTACAAAAAAATTTGATGCTTACAAACGGTTTATCGTTAGAACCATCTTTTCTATGCACACACCAATCTGGATTTTTCTTTGCCAACAATGGATCACGGAAGGCTACTACACGTCCGATAACATAGATATTCTTGCTGTGAAGGTTAGCCAAAAAATTTTGAATACCACGGATATAGCGAACGTTTGCCTTAAACTCATTCACAAGTTTATGCTCCATATTATATGTCACATTTCCATTGTCGTTCTTCACATCGATCACCATCGCATTCAACTCTGTTGTCTCGACCATCTCAAGCAACTCTTTGAAACGGCTATGTCCGGCAATCGGTCCACTCACATAGATTCCCTTCACTGGAGGATGACTCTTCAGTGTTTTACGGACAATGAAAGTATCGTCAAACTGTAATGTCTGCGTAATCAATTCACGTGGTACAATCCTAGGAATCGGCATGCTATCCATAACAGAGATGGAATCTGAAAGTATGGTATCTTTCTTTACCGAAAGGCTGTCTGTCGACGGAATGGAATCAACCATCGTCACGATGGAATCCTTATCGTTATCGCATGTACGTTCTGTCGTCTCAACATTGTTTTTATTTCCCTGACACGATGCCAAAAGCAAAGTGCATATCCCTAATGCTATCTTATGAAAATTCATAATAAATCGTTGCTACAATTTTTCACACAAAAGTAATAAATTATGAATTATAAATTGTGAATTATGAATTAAAAAAAGGTCCCTAAACTCACGCTCAGGAACCCCTCATAATACATCAATGAAATTATTTTCGTATAACAATTTTCTTTTTCACAATGAAGACGGACTTACTTCCAAGATTTCCCGGTGACACTTGTCGACCTAACATGTCGTAAGTTACTGTTTTTCCGACTTCTTTATCTGACAAAACATCATCAATACCAGTCAAATCACCAGTCTTATCAGATGATGATATTTTTACTGTCAATACACTTTCATACTTAGCATTGCGAGCATGGATTTTTATTTCAAAACTTCCACTCTCTCTCAATACTCCATATAGAGATACTTGCTCTTCATCCTCATCAATCTCACTCTCTATTCCGTCTGGCAGTCCTTCTACCCAAACAGAATCAGAATTATAGTAAGAAAGGACGATATCGCTAATCATATCTCCACTTGAGACAATTTGATTCAATAGACTTTCATCCATCGACTCTATTATAGGACGAATCTCTGGCAATACTGCCACTTCTACATTGTAAACAACAAATGAGAAGTTTGTCTGGTAGGCAATATCAAACTCTTGACGACCAAGTTTTGACGGTACTCCTTGAATCCAGATGTCTCGTTTGGATGAATCAATCACCATCTCCAATCCTGGAATAATAGGCTCTGTTATCAATTGTCCTGGTGCATTCCATTCAAAACCAAACTTTTCGATTGAATCTCCAAGTTCGACTACCTGCTTCGTACCACCAGTACCAATCTTCATCAATCCTCCTTCATAGACATTGATCTTGAATTCAATTGAATCACAATACAACTTAGGATGGAACTTAAGCGTATCCATTGCACTGCATCCTCCATCTGTCACAATGATGGAATCTTTCTGAAAATAAAGAGAATCAGCTCCATAAATCTTGAAACTATACGATCCCGATGGCAGTCTCTCAGTTGAAACGACAGAACAATGGTCTTTGTCTTTTACAAACTTCATACCATAAGGAAGTTCAGAATTCCAAACTGAGTATGTAAACTTTGTATAGTCGATTCTGATTGTATCAAGAAGAGTTTCAGTGTCGATATCAAATGAAGTCTTTTTAGTCTCCAAATATGGTCGCAACACTGTCAACTTTCCTGGACGTGATATTCTTTCATTTGTCAGTGAATCATTTGTCACCAAAGCCCAAATTCTAACCTCATAACTTTTAGTTGGACCTCCAGAGACTCCTGAAAGAGTTATTTTTCTATTCTTTTTATCGTGATCTACGGTAAAAAATGCATCTGGCAACTGAATATGATCTACCTTTACTCCAGGTTCGTACTCATAATAATAAGTCTCAATTGAATCACCCGACATTACTGTCTGAAATCCAGATCCGGATCCACGCTTTACAATAAGGTCGTTGACATTTACACTAGCTCCAAAGACTGAAGCTTGTGCAAACAACGCAACCAATAGTAGTAATATTTTCGAGAAATTCTTCATAAGCCTTTTCAATTACACTACAAAAATAGGGATAAAAATCCAATTAGAATAGGATTTCCGTATCAAACGGGGAAGATTATCGTATCAAAACCACTTTTCTTCCGTGAATATAGACTTTTCCTGATATTGGATGCTCTATTTTCCTTCCGTTTAGATCGTAATAATCAGAATCTCCAATTTCATCGGTGATTATCAGATCTACAGATGTTGGATCATCTTCGTCCTGTACTTTCTCACATCCGCAATCTTCGCTCTCCAACGCTATGATGAAACATGCCTGCTTCACGCTGAATGTGAATGTGAAATCTTTACAAACAGGCTCATCAAACTCATATGTGATTTTTGCCGGTGATGATGCGTAATTGCTTGTGTTCTTGTCGAATGAGATATTCACAGTGGAATCTCCATTTATTTCTGACAAAACCGACAATAGTTCCGCATCATTTGTATAACCAATAAAAGTAATCTTCTTTGCTGCGACGCCATCAGGCATAGTCAACTTGGCTTGAGCTCCATTGGAACCCTTGAATGTCTTATATGTCTTTCCACGGTATGTGACATCGTTGCCGTAAAGTACAGCTTTGTCATCACGTGATGAAATCTCCCATTTGTAATCAGTATAACCGTTATCAGTGCATGTCCACACATTCTCTTTATCTGTACCTGCTCTCATCGATGTCTTACCATTATCAAAATGGAAAACATGCTCATTCTCAGATGGATCCGGGTCGACAATCGGATCTGGATCGACAGGCTCCTCAGGAATGATTTCTCCACTCAACTTCACTCCGTTGGATGTAGCACCAAGTCCACCCATCGCATTGGCAGCTCTAACTGTATAAATAGAATTTGTGTTGCCTCCATTCACAGAGTATGACGATTGTGTAGTGTTTGCCACATATTTGCCATCGCAGAAAATGAAATAACACATTGCATTTTCATCATCATTCCATGATAGTTTATTGCCATTTGCCGACAACTGACGAGCCGAAATAGTTGCAGCATCATTGTCTGGTGCCCAACCATCTGATCCAACCACATTCTTGATTGTGTATTGAGATGCCTCCCATGAATTCAACACAGGGTTGAAGTTTGCTGTTGAGCCATCCTTTGTGCAAGAGTAAGATCTACGACGCTGACTCAAGTCGACTGGATTGCCCCAAACATCCTTACTATTATATTCAGCGAACAATGCCGGACAAGTGTTCATTGGATTACCCCATCCTGCAGCCGACGGTTTCTTCTTCATCGTTGTATTTAGGAATACAGCTCTTGGCTTCTGTTGCCATGCTCTTCCCAATGTGAAAGATCCATCTGAGATTGCTCCGTCGATAGTACAACTTTCAAATACATATCCAAACTGTTCTCCGCTTCCAGCAGGTGCTGTAATCACATCATTGGCACGGTTTTCACAGTAAATCAAGCACTTATTAAAATAGATTTGACCACCTCCACAGATAAAGTCGACTGTTCCGTGAATCTCACAACCTTCAAGATAAGTGCGACGAGCAGCTTTCGTAGTATAATAAGTATCCTGACCAGAAAGCATCTTCACATTCTTATAGATGTTCTTGTCACCTTCATCCTGCAAGCAAACAAGTCGATTGGCAGAGGCACTAGTATTTACATAACCATTGTTTTTCAATGTGATATCCTGCATATAAATACCACCTTTCTTCAAGTAAAGAGTAGCTGTTGTACCAATACCTTCAGCAGATGGAGCATTATAACAAACCACACCATTCATACTCTGACCAATGAACGAAACGTTGGCTCTAGAAAATGTAGTCTTTTGATTTGAATCTCCAGTCATACGACCGAAATCATATTGACCATCAGGCAAGAAAATATAGTATCGAGCTTTAGTCGACGCTTCAGCCGCAGCTTTAGCCTGAGCCCATGTTCCATCGACTCCGACCACAAAATCGAAATTCTGTTTGTTAACGGCGGCAAACATTGATGCCGATAATGCCGTTGTTATTAGAGTTGTAAAAAATCCTTTCATATCACATAATTTTTTATTGTGTAGGGGCAATCCCTTGTGGTTGCCCATTTGCAAGCCCTTGTGGTTGCCCATTTGCAAGCCTTAGATGGATGCCATTCATTAACCATTTCGGTTGTTATTGCAAATGAATGATATTTTATCCTTCAGTGCAACAAAATAACGATCAAAATAGGCACTTTTTATTTTTTGCACCTCTTTTTGTTACATTTTCACCCATATAAAAAAGTAAAGACGTGAATATTTCACGTCTCCACATCATTATTTCACGATTTTACAACTAACCCCACATCTCTCTAAGATATAGATTCCGTGTGCAAAATCTCTATTCTCTATATCGGAAATAGACTTGAATTCACCGATTAATTTGCCATTTTCAGTGTAGACACGAACTTTGCAATCGTCAGAAGGATTTGTTGCAAACACATTTTCCAAATTAGTCTCTAATGATTTGTCCTGCACATTTATATTGAAAGCCAAATTCACTTGTGATTCTCCGTAAATCATTTGTAGTCTGATAGTACAACTATCGTTGACTTTTGTGTTTCCTGGATACTGACCGATTCTGAATCCATTGCCTGCAGGATCTATCTCAGCAAAGAAAGCTGCAGTAGTAGTTGTTGGATTCCAGTTTTCCACATTTCCTTGATGATTAAACCAATAGCCTTTATTTGCAGTGAACGACATTGCAACATTGCCATTACCCTCCATTGCATATAATTCCACATCTTTACCGATTTTTGAAACCAGATCTGAAGTCGGAACACCCAACATAAATGCTATCTGATTCAATCCAACATCCACAATTGTGGCATTATAACCATCGTTCACGTCGACTACAACATCATAATTATATTCAGCAACTGTAACTATCTCACGAGGTTGCTCATTACCACAACGGAATGTCATCGTTGTGCCAGGAGCTGAAAAATCCCATAGATAGATACCACTATTATTTCCATTATACCATTTTGCACTCGGATTACTGTCGTCACTGAACACTCCAGGACCAGTTTGGGAATTCCACATACAATTCTTTGAAGTGGCAGGTCGACCATCTAAAAGTTCTGGTTTACCCCCATAACGATTATCGCCATCAGTATTAACATGCCAGATCATCACTCCTGGATTATCCTTTCCATAGTAATTCTCATAATGTTTAGTACGGACTTCCATATAATAACGTTCATGGGAATTAGCACCAGTTCCATAATAGACGGCAGCATTCCCCACCTCATTTTTCAAAGTGATTATTCTTCCATCCTTGATATTTGTTATATCCTGCTTGTCGGAAAGCCATCCAAGTTCATCCATTGAATAAGGGTTCAGCAACTCAGGATTCTTCTCGTCAGGAGTCCAGAATGTATTGGCGATATTGAAATCCTCGATATTATTATCGTGATTAGACTCCTCAAAAGAGTAGAAATCAGGAATACCTAGCACCAAATGACCATTCTCGTGAACAAAAGTACCCATTGAAAGGTCTTTTCCTAGATTAGACAACTGATATGCGTGCCATTCTTTATTAGAAATATTGTATTTACTACGAAGGTCAAAATTTTGTCCACCCATATGAGGCCAAAGCCCCGTTGCCCAATTAGAAGGTCTTTCTCCTGCATAAAAAATATTTATAGCCATAATTTTGGCTCCACTAAAAGTGATATCATTAAGGTCGAATCCATCTTTTTCTTTTGAAATTGCAAGGAGAGCATCCGTAATGACAGGATAAAAACGATCAGTTGTATATCCTGTTGCATTCGAAGGAGAATAATACTCAAAATAATACGGAGCATGATAAATCTCCTTTGGCAAAAAATTGATATAAGTCAGTTTACCTCCCGACATCCAACGAAAATGCTCTTTGATAGAACGTGCATTTCTATATACTGTTTTGGTACTTGAATTAAGGAATGTCTCCACATCATCACGTGAGATTGAGAATTTTCGGTCTGGAAAATCGATCATCAGACATACACCATACACAGTATCAGGGAGAACTGTTGCTGCACGAAGCTGTGGAGTCGGCTCCATATTCAATCCAAGTAGACTTTCATTGTCGGCGATAATCTCATTTCTTCTTTCCGAATCAAGACGAATATGAGGTTTTACGATCATTCCTACCTCTGATGGAGCTTTTCCACCAGTATACTTGATACCAGACGACGCATACTCTCTTCCGTCGGCAGAAAGCATGGCATAACAAACATATCCGTTCGCTTCATCTTTGATAAGAGTATAGCCATCTTCGCTCTCAGCATCTATATAAAGGTCTGTTCCGTAAAGACGAACTGAGACAGAATCTCCGTTAGGCTGGACAAAAACATGTGGAGTTGCTCGATAAACGCGTGCAACAACGGGAGAAATAGACATTCCAGCTAATGTCAATGCAATAGTTAATAAGGTGTTTTTCATAGAATATAGTATTAATATTCTTAACGATGGAAAATTACAATATAATACGATTGTCACAAAACAAATATGAGGAAAGTGTCAAATAATGTATTTTTGTCTACATGAATAGTTACAATTTGTAGGGGCAGTGCCTTGTGTCTGCCCATTATTAGCAGTGCCTTGTGCCTGAAAATCATCATACGTGCTTGTAAATCACCGCAAATGGTATAGCCTTGCACTTGCACATTATAAAACAATAAGAAATTTAAAACAAAAAAACCAAACGATAATCGTTTGGTCTTTATGTTAGTTAGTTTTCATCATATTGCCTTCTGTTTCACAACACGCAATAAAGTAGATATAATAATTTATAATAGGGTCAAATTTTGTTTCGTTTTCGTTTACACTGCAATATTAGAGCTTTCTCCAAACTCCAATGTTCAATTATTATTTTTTTATGTGGACTTTTTTAAAAATCGCCATTTCATCGAGAAAATCCACATATTTCAGCAAAAAATCCACATATAACGATAGATGATTCTTGATTTACGATTAATGATTTACGATTCTTGGTTTCACGAATCCACCATAATTGTTTGATTGTGCCAACAATTACGCATTATGAATTACGAAATACAAATTATTTTTATATTTTTGCAAAGAACTTATATAAATGACTTATTAATAATGAAGAAATTAAAGAATTATTGTTCGGTCTTAGCCTCAATAATTGCATTTTCTAATAGTGTTTACGCACAGGAAGCCGAAACAACTGTAGAGGCAGCTCCAGTTCAAGCCAGCGCTCCGGCAGCAGCTCCAGTTGCATCACCGGTCTCTACTCCAGTCGGCACGTCTTCTGTTGTAAATATTTTTCCAATACAAGGAGGACAATCAGCTCCGGTAGCTCAACAACCGGTATATGTGCCTGTCCCTACTCCAGCTCCGGTTCCTGAACCAGCTCCTGTCATCATTGAAGAAGTTGCCGCACCAGAACATCACCACCATCACAGACACGTGGCTGTTGGATTCCGTGGAATGTTGGGAATAAGTCGTTTTTCTGAGAGAACAAGAGAAGAAGGACATAACGTCAGCTACCATACCCATATCGATGTATTGCAGAAAAGTGCTAACGAGATATTCCTTCCATATCTTGAAGGTGGACTTGTCATCGATATTCCTATCCACCACTATTTCGCCGTTTCTACAGGTGTTTTCTACTCACAAAAAGCTAACCACCGCAAGTGTTTTATCGACATAAACAATTTCAAGAGTGAAGATGCGGTAATCACAAGAGTGGGATATATCAAGATTCCAGGCCAGTTGACTTTGCGCAACAGACTTGCTGAGGATAAACGTTTTGATATCAGTGCTGGTCCGTACATGGCATTCGGTATCCATGGAGTTGTAAAAGAAAGGTATATCAGCGATGTGGATGATATGATTATCCATGAGACAACTCATAAGATTGATGTTTTTGATGAGAGTGTCTACGATAATATCTACCAGGCTCGCGTTGCTCCTTACAAACGTTTCGATTTTGGTTTTTGCTTCACTACAACTTACGAATTCCGCAGATATTGCATCGGAGCAAATTTCGATATGGGTCTGACTGATATCACAAAACCAGAACACAACGTCGGAAATACAAGAACTCGAAGCATCGGATTGTTCTTCGGATACATGTTTAGATAATTCGTAATAAAAATTGTCGGGAAACAGAATCGATAAATCCGTTTCCCGACTTTATTATTTCCTTACAAATAGAAATTTAGTCCATTATTAATACTTGATTGTCTAGTCATGAAAATAACTTTTGATGCGATAAAAAGATTTAGTAAAAAACAAATAAAAGAATTTGCAAAAGCGATTTTAGTTGCAATTCCTGTTTTCTTCATCTACATAAATTGCACAAAAATAGGATCAGAATACGTTCTAAAGACAAATAACATCGATTGGTATGTACCTGAAAGCGAAAAGTCGACAGAAGCATTAACCCATATCGCTGATTCAGTATTAAGCACCCTTAATAAGAAAGGAATTGACACAAATTGTATTGAAGCAACTATAATATTGTGTAATAGCACAAATGAATTTATGTGGAAATCCATAACTTGGGATAACAAAATCCAAGGAGCTACAAGATGGCAGTTTAAACACATTGCAATAAACAATTGTTCTATTGAGGAGAACAAAATGATAGGATTCGACAACTCTACTCTATCCGATGTGATCACTCATGAGTTTTGTCATATTTATCTATATAAAAAATTACCTTTCTGGGATTTTATCTTTTTGGAATCATGGAAAAACGAAGGCTTCTGCGAATATATTGCAGATCATTCTTCAATAGGAATTGGAACAGGATTGAATCTATTTTTGACTTCAGATCTTGCAAATAAAGAAGACGAGGCTAAATATTTCTATTTTAAGTCTCGTCTTAAATCAGATTATTTGCTTGGATATAAAGGCATCTCATTTGAAGAGTTCGTCGACACAAAATATGACGTTGAATCTCTTGAGAATGAAATCCGAACTGCCTTGAAAAACGGGGAATATAAATTCCCTGCTTTTACTTCACCATCACCTTCATCATCATTCCGTTGATTGTGATGAAATACACTCCTGCTGGCAACGGCTGAAGGCTGACTTCTGTTTTTCCTCCACCGATCTCATCCACCATACAACAGATGCCTCGTGCGTCGAATACCTCAACTGTCTTTTTCTGAGAACCATCTCCGCTATATATCAACTTATTGTCGACAAAATGGATTGGTTCTGACATATTTACATCTGATGCTGACGTGATCTCTTCTCCTGGCTGGAAAATCTTCCAAAGTGCGGATTTATCGTCTGGCAACGGTGCCTGGAAAACGGTTCCATCCTCTCCTACCTGAAGGAACTTGCCACTGTGACGAGCCATCATCGTAACTATATTCGACTGATAATTTGGCTGTTTCTCGAATGCAAACTGTTGATGTCCACCACCGTTCCAACTCCAGATGCCCGCTCTTGCTCCGTCGTCGTTGCTTGCACCTGCAATTTCAAGCACCTTTCCTGCAATATTCAATCGGAATGTGCCAGCATACTGCTCATACAGATTGATCCATGCGTCCTCACTATTGCAATCCACCAAACTCAAATCACCAGTCACTCCGCTCATACACTTCTCATTGCTCACGGACATCACCTTGACTTGATCTGAGTGGATCATCTCACTTGCATTCTTTTTCCAAACTCTCACCCAATCACACTCCAAATAAGCTGGATTGGCATTTGTGACCTGGATATTATCACCAGCCCAACCTCCTACCGCAAGATTGATGATGATATAGTTGTTTTTAAGCTGACTAATCTCCGACGGACGATTATACGTAGCGATTACCTTATCATCGAAATAGAATTTCAAATACTGGCTAGTCCACTCCAATCCATACGTGTGGAAATCAGCACTCTTGTCCGGACCTGTGCTTGTGCCTCCGAAAGAAGCCTCATGATCCCAAGCCGAACCATGCTGAGCATACCAGTCAGTCTTTGTGTAGTGCAGATAATAATGGTGGAGATTACGCTCGTGTGGAACCTCAAAAATATCTATTTCAGGTGGCCAACCGTCCTGCAAAGTCCAGAATGCAGGCCATGTACCCAATTGCCAAGGCATCTTGAATCGACCCTCTATATAGCCTCCATTCACCTCGAAATGTCCTCGTGTGTCGATAGCGCCGGAAGTATAGTCGAGAGAATAGGTTTTGCCTCCATTAGAGCAAGTAGGTGGAGCATCAGGATGTCGACGAGCGTCGGCACGGATAATCAACTTTCCATCTTTCACCGATACATTTTCTTCCACACAATAAGCCTGATGGTTGTGTGTATGTCCCCAGTTGTAAGTGGGATTCCATTTGCTCTTGTCAAGAGAATTCCCCTCGAATTCATCGTTGAAAACCATTGTCCACCCCGCTGATGATGTAGGTGGAGCGGCATAAGCTGCAGTAAAAAGTGAAAATGCAGACAAAGCTGCTATAATTTTTTTCATTTATGTTAATATTAGATTAGAGTCTTACTAACGTTAAATTAATATTTAACGATTTTGATTCGTTTTCCATCCATGTCGACGATATAAACGCCTGCAGGATAATTGCTTCCAAAGATACGAGTTCCGCCATTTTCTAGCAAGAATTCATCCACTTTTGTTCCATTTATCGAGTAGACGGTACATATTCCTTTATCTGATGTCGACATAATCATAAATTCGCCATCCATATATATTATAGAGACAACCGGATTAGCCGACAAATCTTCCACCTCCGCATTTTCATCGATAATCTTCAACGACAACCAAACCTCTGTCTGGGCTCCAGTACCGTCACAAACAAGCAGTTTCAACATTTTCTTGATTGGAGCGGTTGGTGTACCAGTAATTTCTAATTTACTATTTAGCGACAAACCAGAAGGAAGACCGTCTTTCCATTTAATGGAATAATTCCCATCTCCACCAACTGGAGTCAACTTTGCATAATATTTCTTGCCGACATATCCACTAGGCAAAGAATCACGGTTAACAAGACCTAGTTTCTCACTTATTTCCGGTTCACTACCACCTAATTCGCCTCCTATCTCTGTTTCAGCGCCACCTTCATTATCAATGATAATTCCAACTTCCTCTCCATTATCATCACACTCTCCATAACAGAACGACATTTTTAGATCTGCCTTACTGAAATTACAAAGGTAGATTCCGGAATTTTGACCATTAATCCACTTTGCACTCGGCGTACTATTGTCGGAAAACACCTTTGAAGGAGACGATGAACTCCAAAAAGGATTGGTAGATGAAGCAGGACGACAATCTAATTTGTCAGGATAATTTTCATATCTATTGTCTCCTGGTTCGTAGACATGCCATATATAAACTCCTGGTGTATTGACAGCTTGCTTATTCGTATTGTAATAAAAAGAACGAACCTCTACATAATAACGCTCCTTCATAGGATCTCCGTCGACATTACCATAATAAACAGCCACATTTCCAGGACCATACTCAAGATTGACCTTTGTACCCTTCTTCAAATCATTAAGAACAATCTTTTTGTCAAGCCAACCAGCAGCATCCAAAATATATGGATTTGGAAGAGGTGGATCTTTTTTGTTACGCAAAACAAACTCATCAGCCACATTAAACGTCTGTGCTGTATTATCATTATGACTATCAAAAGGATAAAAATCCGGAGCATCAAGAATCAAGTGGAATGATTCGTGAACAAAACTACACATATTCAATTCCTCAGAGCAATGAGACAACTGATAAGGCTGAGATATAGATCTATTGAAACGAGAGTCATTATTCACTTTTATCGTTGTCGTTCCCTTGTGTGCCCACAATCCTGTAGCCCATTTATTGGGGCAAGCTCCTGCATAAAAAATATTCAAAGCATAGTAGCACGACTTATTTACAGAGATATCAGATAAATCGAAACCATCTTTTGATTTTGAGAAACTATTGAGTGCATCATTCACCACCGGTAGCAAACGATCAAATGTATATGTTGTCGCATCAGATGGAGCGTAATAAGACTTCACATTGGGAGCAGTGTATGGAGTTTTTGGTAAACGATTGATATAGGTAAGCTTACCATTTGAAATCCACTGGAAATACTCCTTAATCGACCTTGCATTTCCATTGATACTGCCATTTCCATTCAAAAACTTATCTAATTGAGTTGTGGTGAAAGGAAACTTGCAATCAGGAAAATCAATCAGCAGCGTGACTCCATAAATAGTATCCGGCAAAACAGTAGCAGCTCGAAGCTGTGGTTTCTCTGACGGATCTTTAATTCCAAGTGTATTTTTGACTTCAGAAAATTTTTGTGCTAACGCATCTGCCGAAATACGGGCGTGTGGCCCAACAATCATTGATACCGCTTTAGGTGCTTCACCTCCACGATAACGAATTCCAGAAGACGCATATTCCAAACTATCCAATGATACCAATGCATAACAGATATAACCATCGTCTGGATCCTGAATCAACGTATAACCATCTTCACTTTCTGCGTGTATATAAAGATCATCTCCATACAATCTAACAGAAACAGAATCTCCATCAGGTTGAGTGAATGTGTAATCGGTTCCATAATAAGTTCTTGCTGACAATGTTACACAACTAAAAAAAGTAACAATCAGCGACATAATCGCATTTCTCTTCATATCTAAGCCTAATTTTAGGACTAACACTCGTTTTTTCTGCGTCTAATATAGAAAGAATAATTATCAATTCATAATTCGTGATTCACAAATGTCGCTACCAGCCAACTTTACAATTAAAAATCGATC
>JAZUIF010000004.1:0-8123 GCA_045642085.1 Paludibacteraceae bacterium
GGTTGACCTGCAAAATTACCCAAACCATTTCAAATCAAAAAAACAAAGAACACTTATAAATAATTGAATATTAAATATATAAATGTGGTCTTGCGAAATTTATCGCACCACTAGTAATTAACGATTAATGATTAACGATTAATGATTAACGATTAATGATTAACGATTAATGATTAACGATTAATGATTAACGATTAATGATTAATGATTAACGATTAATGATTAACGATTAATGATTTCGAACCGTGGAAACGGTTCACCTCCATAGGCCATGGTTGACAAAACGCCGCAGGCGGTTTGGCTACCGTGGCCGTTTTGTTGGTTGAGGGTTAATGGTTGAGGGTTGAGGGTTAACGATTAACGATTAATGATTTTGAACCGTGGAAACGGTTCACCTCCATAGGCCATGGTTGACAAAACGCCGCAGGCGGTTTGGCTACCGTGGCCGAATAGCACGAACCGTTCCAATTCATGAAAAAATTCATGGTCAATTCGTAACAATTCGTGTTTGAAAAAGACGGGGCGTGCCCCGTCTCTACGGGTTATCGTCAACGTTTTCGTCAATTCCGCATTATGCATTGTAATTTATATGCCAACGGAAGAGGTATCGACAATAGATTGCCTTTGATTGACAGATCTGTATCTGCTATTCTGATTAACTTTTTAGGTGAATATTTGTCGGAATACGATTTCAAACTCTGACCTGACAAGTTTGTTCCTGCTTTTACCTCAATAGGAAAGACGTCAATTCCAATTTGTGTCACGAAATCAATTTCAGCAATACCACTAGACACCCAATAATATGGATCACATTCCATATTAGGTAGTATTGATTGCAAAACGTAATTTTCCGCAATCGCTCCTTTGGCTTCTGTAAAATTAGGAGAATCAGAAATAAACACCTCAGCAGGTAGTTTGCACAGACATCTCAGCAATCCGCAATCTAGTGCGTATATCTTAAATGCGGAAAGATCTTTATATGCACTTAATGGCATGGATGGTTTTGATACACAATAAACAATATTGATCAGTCCTGCATTTTGCAACCAAAACAATGCATCCTCATACTCTCTCGCTCTGGCACCTGTTTTTATGGCCTTATAGACGAATTTCCTATTCTCTTTTGCCAGTTGCGACGGTAGACTGTTCCAGATTTGACCGATTCTTATCACTTCCGTGGATGACGCATACTTGGAAAAATCCGCTTCATATAAAGCTATGATGTTGTTTAATTCATTGTCTATCATATCATATTCGCCTCCAAGCATACGGCACACTGCTCTTGGCATTCCTCCACATATCAAATATTTTTTGTAATGCTCCTTTAGTTTCAATAAGACCGACGTCGGAAGATTGTCTATAATGTTATTGTCTTCCAACCATTGCCATATTTGTGGCTCCGTCGTATGCAAAAACTCTCCAAAAGTAATAGGATACATCTGAAATATTTCGACCTTTCCTACTGGCACCGTCATATTTTTATGCTTGATTGCTACACCCAAAAGTGATCCAGCGGCAATAATATGCAATTCTGGCATAAGTTCAGCAAAATACTTAAGGCTGTTTAATGCATATTCGTTAGCCTGTATCTCATCGAAAATAACCAGCGTCTTACCAATTTCAATTCTTTTGCTCGTGTATAATTGCAATTCCTCTATAATGCGACGAGGGTCTTTGCTGCGCTGGAATATTTCACCAATCTCCGGCTGCATATCGAAGTTGATTTCGACTACATTGGAAAAATAATCCGCGCCAAATTTTCTCATTGTCCATGTTTTCCCAATCTGACGTGCTCCTTTTAGTAAAATTGGTAATCTTTCGTCTCTGTTTTTCCACTCAACGAATCTATTTATTATGTCTCTTTGTATATCTATCATATAATCAACTATTTTGCAATACAAAAATAACATAATTTCAATATTCTTACACATTTTATCAACCTAATTTGTAAAAAATTACACATTTTGCCAACTTGTTATGTGAAAATTTACACATTTTCTCAATCTAGATTGATGATTGATGGTTAACGATTAATGATTAATGATTAACGATTAATGATTAACGATTAATGATTTCGAACCGTGGAAACGGTTCTCCTCCATAGGCCATGGTTGACAAGACGCCGCAGGCGGTTTGGCTACCGTGGCCGTTTTGGTGGTTGATGGTTGATGGTTGATGGTTGATGGTTGATGGTTGATGATTGATGATTGATGGTTGATGATTGATGATTGATGATTGATGATTGATGGGAAGGCTGAAAGCCTAATATCTTAAAGCCCAGGGTATAGCGAAGCGGCACCCTGGGATTAAGAAGCGGCACCCTGGGATTAAGAAGCGACACCCTGGGTTGATTAAACGACACGCGCAATAACGCCCTGAAAGGGAAAAGCCAAAATTTGAACACGAATAATCACAAATTATCCACGAATTAGATCATAAATAAAATAGCACGAACCGTTCCAATTCATGAAATAATTCATGGCCAATTCCTGATAATTCGTGTTTGATAAAAAACGCGAAACGTCATCGTCATCGTTTTCGTTATCGTTTTCAGAATATTTTTGCGTTTTATTCAAAAATATTTATAATTTTGCGATAAATTAACGTATTATTACGAAACAGAAATAGAAAAGAAATAAAATATTAACATAGCAGCATCGGCTATCATTGTGGTATTCCAGAACAAGCTACCAACTTTCGTTTCCAGAATAAAACCACGTCAATGATGGTTGGCTTTTGGTATACAAGCTATTCCAAAGTCCAATCAAAGTGTAAGGATATTTCGATGTTCGCGATCGTATGAATCGTGAGCATATCTTATACTTTGAGAGGTTCTGGTTGGTAGCTTGGCCTTGGAATACCGTAAGATCGCTCACGGTTCAGTTTTTTAAATTTCCAAGCTGTTAATATCATAGCCCCCAAATTACCAATATTGATCAGATAGTTCCATCGAGATGCTGGAGTTATCTGATTTTTTTATGTGTACATACTAGTATCTATCGTGCGACTGTCATCTTGGTCGCATCCCTACCCTTCCTCGTGCCACATGCCATCACTGGCTGGCTAGCAGGAAAAACACAGAGAAAATCGGAATCCACAAAAACTCTGGTTTTGCAAAAAATCACATTTTTTCTTTTCTGTCAGGTGTCTGACAATCCTAATTCAAGAAATTTTTTAGTGCTATAAAATCAACTGATTATTTTTGCAAACAACTGATGTTTAGGATGTTGTTTGTAAAATAATAAACGTTAACGTTAACGCTAACGTTGACAAAAGTTGGTAAATCCCGAATTAATTATAATTCACCACAGAGACGCAGGGAACACAGAGGTTTGCTGTCGCAAACGTGGAGAACACGAATAATCACAAATTATTCATGAATTAAATCATAAATAAAATAACGCGTAGCGTTCCAATTCATGAAAAAATTCGTGGCCTATTCATGGACATTCGTGTTAGAAACAATAAACGTGTAGCGTTTTAATTTTACGAATCATTTTCCGGAAATTTTACGTTCCAAATTAATATTTCGTTACACGCACGTCCGTGCGTCTCTACGAGAGGTTCTTTTCGACGTTGGAATAAATACCATCGTTGGATTGTACCGACAATTATGAATTATGCATTTTGAATTCTGAATTAAATATGAAAATACTTGTTACAGGAGCAAAGGGCTTCGTTGGAAAAAATCTTTGTGCCCAGCTTAAGAATATCAAAGATGGTAAGGCTAAATGCTACGGAGATTTGACTGTCTCTGAAATCTATGAATATGATATCGACTCCACTCCAGAGCAGCTCGACGCTTGGTGTAAGGATTGTGATTTCGTGTTCAACCTTGCTGGTGTCAACCGTCCACAGGATCCTAAGGAGTTCATGGAGGGCAATTTCGGTTTCGCTACTGTCTTGCTTAATACTTTGAAGAAGTATAAGAACACTTGCCCTGTAATGATCAGCTCGTCTATCCAGGCCACTCTTGCTGGCCGTTTCGGCACATCTGAATATGGTAAGAGCAAAAAAGCTGGTGAGGAATTGATGTTTGAATATGGCAAGGAGACGGGGGCTAAAGTGCTTGTTTACCGTTTCCCTAATCTATATGGAAAGTGGTGCAGACCAAATTACAACTCGGCTGTGGCTACTTTCTGCAATAATATCGCTAATGACCTTCCTATTCAGGTGAATGATCCTTCCGTCGACATGGAGCTTCTCTATATCGATGATCTTGTGGAGGAGATGATCTGTGCGTTGAAGGGCAAGGAGCATCATTGTGAGTTCGACGGTGTTGACACTGTGATGAAGGAGGATGGTCGCTACTGTGCGGCTCCTATCACTCACCATGTGAAATTGGGCTATATCGTGGAGCTTCTCCACCAGTTTGCTGAGATGCCTAAGACGTTGATGATCCCTGAGATTCCTGCCGACGGTTTTGCTAAACGTTTGTTCTCTACATATTTAAGTTATTTACCAAAGGAGAAGGCGATCTTCGATCTGAAGATGAATGTCGACGCGAGAGGTAGCTTCACTGAGTTGGTTCACACATTGAAGTGTGGTCAGGTGAGCATCAATATCTCTAAACCTGGCATCACTAAGGGTGAGCATTGGCACAACACTAAGTGGGAACAGTTCATCGTCGTATCTGGCCACGGTTTGATCCAGCTTCGTAAGGAGGGCACTGATGAGGTGCTTAATTATGAGGTTTCTGGAGATAAGATTCAGTCTGTTATTATGCTCCCTGGATACACTCATAACATCATCAATCTTTCTGACACTCAGGATCTTGTGACTGTGATGTATTGCAACGAGATTTTTGATCCTAATCGTCCGGATACGTTCTTTGATCCTGTGGTAAAAAAATAATGAATACCGCTACCCACGGTAGATTTTCATTCGCTATCGCTTCATGAACAATCAACCCAATTCCCACGGTAGATTTTCATTCGCTATCGCTTCATGAAAATCAACCATGGGCTATTAATAAAACCAACCGTTTCCACGGTTGGGGGATATATTCGCGAAAGAATTTTATGATAATCGATAATAATTTTTTAGATAATCTGCTTGAGCAGGCTGCAAACAATGAGCGTAAGCGTACTGCATTTGATATGCGTACTTCGTCTGCAGATAATTCTCAGCGTATAATCAACGCATTAATTCCAGGTACTATCGTCCCTATTCATCGTCATCGCAAGACAACGGAATCTTTGACTGTGCTTCGTGGCAAACTTACGGAGGTTCTTTTCGACGAGGATGGCAATGAGTCTGCTCGTTTTGAGGTGGGGCCTTCCACTGGCAATCTGATGGTGCAGATTCCTGCCGGCACGTGGCATACGGTGGAGGTGAATGAGCCTTGCGTCATCTTTGAGGCTAAGGATGGGGCGTATGAGGCGATGAGGCCGGAGGATGTGATGGGACGTTAACGTTGACGTTGACGAAAACAAAGTCGAAAACGCTAATAAACTATATATGGATAAGCAACCAAAATTTGACTATTCCGATATCAAATGGAAGGAGAATGGTAAGCTAAAACTGATCATCGTTGTGGGTACTCGCCCTGAGATTATTCGTTTGGCTGCCGTGATTAACAAATGTCGCCAGTATTTCGACGTGATTCTTGCTCACACTGGCCAAAACTACGATTATAATCTTAACGGTGTTTTCTTCAAGGATCTTAAACTTGCTGATCCTGAGGTATATATGGATGCTGTGGGCGACGATCTTGGCGCTACTTGCGGTAATATCATCAACTGCTCTTATAAGCTTTTCAACCAGACTAAGCCTGACGCTGTGCTTGTGCTTGGCGACACTAACTCTTGTTTGTCTGTGATCGGTGCTAAGCGTCTGCATATTCCTATCTTCCACATGGAGGCTGGAAACCGTTGCAAGGATGAGTGTTTGCCAGAGGAGACTAACCGCCGTATCGTCGACATTATTTCCGACGTCAACATGGCTTATTCTGAGCATGCTCGTCGCTATCTTGCTGAATGCGGTCTTCCACGTGAGCGCACATACGTCACTGGTTCGCCAATGGCTGAGGTGCTTCATGAGAATTTGAAGGAGATCGAGTCTAGCGACATCCACCAGCGTCTTGGTCTTGAGAAGGGCAAGTATATCCTTCTTTCCGCTCATCGTGAGGAGAATATCGACACTGAGAAGAACTTCCTTTCTCTATTCACTGCTATCAACAAGATGGCTGAGAAATATGATATGCCAATCCTTTATAGCTGTCACCCACGTTCAAGAAACAGACTGCAAGCGTCTGGTTTCCAACTTGATCCACGTGTGCAGGTGCAGCAGCCAATGGGATTCCACGACTATAACTGCCTACAGATGCACTCATTCTGCGTGGTGTCTGATTCAGGCACTCTTCCAGAGGAGTCGAGCTTCTACGCTTCGATTGGCAAACCAATCTCTGCTGTGTGTATCCGCACGTCGACAGAGCGCCCTGAAGCTCTAGACAAGGCATGCTTCATCCTTTCGGGAATCGACACAAAGGGCTTGCTTCAGTCCGTCGACCTTGCTGTGCAGATGACTAAGGATGGCAACTATGGTATTCCTGTGCCAAACTACACTGACGATGTCTCTAATAAGGTGGTGAAGATCATCCAGAGCTACGTGGGAGTAGTGAATAAGATGGTGTGGAGAAAAGAGTAGCCCCCAAGCCCCCTAAAGGGGGATGTGGAGGATCCAAATAATAAACAAATTTTTGAATATAACTACGCAGTCTTCTTAAGAAAGCATCCCTTAATGTTTTTTACTAGACTGAATATTAATCAATAAGAACCCCGTACCTCTCCGGGCTTCCCCCTTCAGGGGGATTAGAGGGGGCTGATAATGTCAATTTTTGCAGGTAAAACACTTATGATCACTGGCGGTACCGGATCATTCGGCAACGCAGTGCTTAATCGTTTTTTGAAAACAGATATCGCAGAGATCCGAATCTTCTCTCGCGATGAGAAGAAGCAGGATGATATGCGTCATGAGTATCAGGCAAAATATCCTGAGTATGCGCATAAGATCAAATTCTTTATTGGCGACGTGAGAAATCTACAGTCGTGCAAGAATGCTATGCCCGGCGTCGACTATATTTTCCATGCCGCTGCGTTGAAGCAGGTGCCAAGCTGTGAGTTTTTCCCAATGGAGGCAGTGAAAACCAACGTCATCGGTACAGACAACGTCCTTACAGCTGCTATTGAGGCTGGAGTAGGGGCTGTGATCTGCCTGTCTACCGACAAGGCCGCATACCCAATCAACGCGATGGGAATCACAAAGGCAGTGGAGGAGAAGATCGCCGTCGCAAAGAGCCGCTATTCAGGCAAGACAAAGATCTGCTGCACTCGCTATGGCAACGTGATGTGTTCACGAGGATCAGTTATTCCTTTGTGGATCGACCAGATAAGAAACGGCAACCCTATCACATTGACTGAGCCAAAGATGACTCGTTTCATCATGTCGCTTGAAGAGGCTGTCGACTTGGTATTGTTCGCCTTCGAGCACGGACAGAACGGTGACATCCTTGTGCAGAAAGCACCAGCTTGCACAATCCAGACTCAGGCTGAGGCAGTTATCGAATTGTTTAAGAATCAGTCTCCTAAGGGAGTTGCTCCTGAAATCAAGGTGATCGGTATCCGTCACGGAGAGAAGATGTACGAGACTCTTCTTACAAACGAGGAGTGCGCTAAGGCAGAGGATATGGGAGACTTCTATCGTGTGCCAGCCGACAACCGTGGTTTGAACTACGATAAGTTCTTCAAAGAGGGAGAAACTGAGCGCAATACACTTACTGAGTTTAATTCCGACAACACTTACCGTTTGAATCTTGAGGAGACAAAAGCAAAAATCGCTGCTTTGGAGTATATCCAGAAGGAATTGAACGGAGAAGGAAATTTTGTACAGTAAAAAGCACAGAGTACCAAAAACAAGTTAATGGTTTTAATACTTAATTAGAATTATTAAATTGTAGATATAATTATGAACAATCAAGTGGCTAATAATATAAAACTTGTCATCAATGATTGGAAAACTGGTGATCGCAAATATACATTTGAATCTAGATCTATAAAGCTCCTACAAGTTATGCCAGGAACAGGAGAGTTTTTAATGGTATTTGAACTTAAAGTAGATGGGTT
>JAZUIF010000005.1:0-11072 GCA_045642085.1 Paludibacteraceae bacterium
CCTTATTGTCATTACAAATTTAAAATGACATTAGATTTGGTTCGACCATTCTATCGATAATTCTATTTTATATATTTTTACATTTCAGTCAATTAGCACAAATTTTAGTAAAATTGTAATGAATACAAATTTGTAATAGAAAAGTTCACAACCTTTTCAACATCCAATTTATAAATTTTCAACAATCTGAGTGTTTTTAGTTTTTTTAACAATCAGACCTTTCGTGTTTTACTATATTTAATTAAATTTGCAACGTGATAATTGACTATGATACGACGCGGGAAAATACCGTTTTGTAGAATATGCGAAATAATCAAGACAAAAAGGATTGAAAAACGACAAAGTTTTATGAAAAAAATTTTTGTTACGGGGCTAGCCGTACTAAATCTTTTATTTGCTTCTGCACAAGAAGAAAAAATAGACATCTCGTTTACCCCAGCTGAAGGTAATGTCGAGGTTGTCACAAAAGAGGAAAGCAAACCAGTTGAAGCACAACAGGTCGCTATGCCACAAACTCAAACTAATACATCAGAAGCTGCAACTCAACCAGCTCAATCAGTGGCGGTTCAAAACAATGAAAGCCAGCCTGCTACTAATATGCAGCAAAATGTACAGTCGTCTTCAGAAACTTCATCAGGTTCAAGTTCAGACGATTACGATTCTGATTTCTTTTCATCCAATAATGATTATGAGTCATCTACTGGTGACGGTGCCAGCAATGTCATAGGAATTAGATTTGGATACACATCATCCAAAGTGGCATCTACAGGTGTTTATTCAGGAGCTAAACCCGGTTTCACATTTGGAGTAGTGGATCAAATTTGGTTTGGTGAAACTAATGTCTTTGGCGAAGTCGGATTATTCTTCATACAAAAGGGATATGCTCTAAAATATTTTGAGCCTAGCGAAACAAAATTGAATTATCTAGAGTTGCCTGTTCTAATCTGCCACAGAATTGGTAGAGAAACCCTTTCTATCACAGCAAAGGCAGGTGGATATATTTCATGTGGAGTGAAAGGAACATTGAAAACTTTCGTATCCGACAGTCCAGGAGCAATCGATTTGTTCAAATCAGAACATGAGTTTGATCTATTCAAAGAGGCTGCGATCGGTCGTTTCGACGCAGGTACAAGATTTGGACTTGCAGTTGTAGTAAGAAAAGTATTGATTGGATGCAGATACGATTTAGGTCTATATAAAATAGACAAGAAGGATATCATCTATGGAGACGATCCTCTAATGCTAGGCTACAAAGATTTGAGAAATAGAACTTTTCAGATTCTAATGGGAATCAACTTTAATAAATAAAGGATTTAATTATGATACTAAAGAATATATTAAAAGCATTTCCTCTTGTATTGGGGTTGGTTGCCTTATCAGGATGTGATGAGAGAGACGATATCTCAGATAGAAACAGACTATACAGACTAGAAGATAGATTTACTGCACTTGAAAAGTTGTGCAATACAATCAATAAGAATTCTGAGAACATCAAGAAGTTGCTACAGGAGCAGGCTAAAAAAGTCAGCATCAACACTGTATACAAAAGTCCAAACGGTTATGTAATCTCGTTCACAGACGGAGAGTTCATTGAGTTGCATAACGGTAAAGACGGTAAAGATGGAGAAAAAGGAAAAGATGGTATTGTCACAGACCCAGAAGGCAATCCTTCCGTTCCTGTTATCGGTGTCAAAATAGCAGAAGATGGTTTGCACTATTGGACACTCAACGGCGAGTGGCTTCTAGATGAAAACGGCAAAATGGTTTTGGCAGAAGGTACCAAAGGAGATAAGGGAGACCAAGGAGATAAAGGAAATGATGGAGAAGGAGGCGGAGTCACTCCTTTGATGAAAATCGAGAACGGATATTGGATGGTCTCTTACAATAAAGGTTTGACTTGGGAGGTTATCGGTCAAGCTACAGGAGAGGACGGTAAAGATGGAGCAGACGGAATCTGCCCAGAACTAAGAATTGAAAACGGTGTTTGGTATATCAGCTACGATAAAGGAGAAACTTGGGAAGCCATCGGTTCTGCAGTAGGACAAGATGGAAAGACACCTTCTCTAAAGATCGAAGATGGCAAATTGATGATCTCTTGGGATAAGGGAGTAACTTGGGAACCTGTTGAAGGTGGTGACATTTTTGAAAATGTGACACAGCCAGGAACAGGTGTTTATAAGGGACACACATGGGTAGACCTTGGTCTTCCAAGTGGAAACAAGTGGGCATCTTGCAACGTCGGAGCTAACAGTGCTTCTGAGTGGGGTAAATATTTCGCTTGGGGCGACACTGCAACAAAGGCGGAATACGCATCCACAAACTGTGCGACATTCGGAAAGACTATAGAACAGCTATATATGACCGGATACACAAATAGAGGTGGTGAGCTAGTTTCTAAATTCGACGCTGCTCAGCATTGTTGGGAAGGAAATTGGAAAATGCCACGCAGAGAAGACTTCCTTGAATTGATTAACGAGTGTACTTGGACTTGGACTATTGTCGGCAATGTCGGTGGATACGAGGTAAAGAGCACAAAAGATGGAAACACTAACTCGATCTTCTTGCCCGCAGCTGGAAGTCGCGACTTGTACGACATCAGAAATCAAGGAGCAACTGGTTGGTATTGGACAAGCAATGGCTACAGTGGAAATGACTATCTAAGTTGGAATCTGACATTTAGTGAAGAAGAGGGTTTCCAGTTGTCGCCATTGAGCCGTCGAAGTGGATTTACAATTCGTGCAATCTACGTTGATCCTAAATAACGTTAACCTTAACGTTAACGTTAACGTTAACGCTAACTATAACGATAACAAAAGAGGTGCTGATTATCAGTGCCTCTTTTTGTATCATAATGAATGATATCATAACTTTGCAAAAATTTACATCATGGCTAAATTCACATTAGATACAATAAAAAAGATGCTCAATGAGAATCAGGCATCAAAAGATATCCATCAAAAATATCTCATTTCAGCACTTAAACTGCCTGTCAAACCAGCAGAACGTCTGTCGGCAAACGACACAAAAACAGAACAGATAATAAATAAGTTAAAAGACAATGGGTTTGAGGAAATAAGCGGTGAAATGCTTGATAAATATTTGCAAGTATACGCAAGATTCACCAAACTTTATGCCGGTCTTGTGCTTCATAAGGAAGGGCATAATCTATTAGCTAGTGTGAGAGAGCCACACTATTGGAATGACTTTTACATCACTCTAATTGATATAAACAACTCCAACGACCCATTCATAATTGAGGCCAACACTCCCGAACAAGCAATCTATGCCGTGGATAATTATGAGGAGGCCGAAAAAATTTGGGAGAACAAATGGAGCGTAGAGATGGCCAAGATGAGCAAACAGATGGAAATCAATCAAAACACTCTTAACATAGTGCTCAACAATGTCGCAAAAAAACATAAATTGGATTACGCCATTGAGAAAACCCATTCAAAACAAACGGTTTTATCATTAAGACTTTCTGGACGTCAGCAGTTGACGATGAAATTCAAAAAATCTATAAGCACCGAGACTATTATCAATCTATCAAATGTCATATCTCAATTAGTCGATGTAATCAACACAAACAAAGACATTGATATTACATTAAGGGGTGTTATCCACAGCACAAATTGGATCAAAGCAGATGCAGACCCTTCTCCTCAAGACAAAAAATGACAAAAAGAAACAAAATTCTTTGTTTATACATAAAAAAAGGTGTATTTTTGCAAAAAGTTTAAGCAAACTGTATAAAAATTCAGGAATATGGCATACAAAATCATGTCAGCCGAGGAGGCAGCTTCTTTATTTTTCAACGGAGCAAACGTTGGATTCAGTGGTTTTACAGCAGCAGGAACACCAAAGGTAGTTCCATCAGCAATCGCTGCAATGGCAGAGAAACTTCACAACGAGGGTAAAGAGTTCAAAATCAACGTATACACTGGTGCTTCATCTGGTGATATGCTAGACGGTGCGTTGACAAGAGCAAACGCAATCAATTTCCGTGCTCCATACCAGAGCAGCAAGGATTTGCGTAACGGCATCAACTCAGGTGCAGTAAAGTATAGCGACATGCACTTGTCTCACCTATCGCAGGAGTTGAGATATGGTTTTTATGGAAAATTGGATTTCGCAGTTGTTGAGGCAGCAGACGTCACTCCTGATGGAGAGATTCTTCCTACAGCTGGTGTAGGTCTTGCACCAACAGCATGTATGTTGGCAGATAAGATCATCGTAGAGCTTAACAGCACTCAGCCTAAGGAGCTTTATGGTATGCACGATGTTTTCATTCCTGCTAATCCTCCTTACAGAAAAGAGCTTCCTATCTACACTGTGTCTGACCGCGCAGGTGAGAAAACAATCAAGGTAGATCCAAAGAAGATTGTAGCTATCGTTGAATCTAACGAATTCACTAACGTAGCTAAGTTTACAGAGGTTGACGCTACAACAGCTAAGATCGGTCAGAACGTAGCTGATTTCTTGGCTAACGAGTTGAAGCGCGGCACAGTGCCTCCTGAGTTCCTTCCAATCCAGAGTGGTGTAGGTAATGTGGCTAACGCAGTGCTTTACTCTCTTGGTGACAACAAGGATGTGCCTACATTCACAATGTATACTGAGGTTATCCAGGATGCAGTTATCGATTTGATGCAGAAGGGAAGAATCTCATTCGCATCTGGATGTTCGCTTACAACAAGTACAGATGTAACTAAGGATATCTACTCAAACCTTAAGTTCTTCGGTGACAAGGTGCTTCTTCGCCCTATCGAGATCTCTAACAACCCTGAGATCATCCGTCGTTTAGGTTTGATCACAATCAACACTGCTCTTGAGGCTGACATCTTCGGTAATGTCAACTCAACTCACGTGCTTGGAACAAAGATGATGAACGGTATCGGAGGTAGTGGTGACTTCACAAGAAACGCATACATCTCTATCTTCACTTGTCCATCAATCCAGAAGGGCGGACTTATCTCTCCTATCGTTCCAATGGTAAGCCACTGCGACCACAGCGAGCACTCAGTTAAGATTCTTATCACTGAGCAGGGTATCGCTGACCTTCGTGGTCTTGCTCCACTTGAGAGAGCTAAGACAATCATCGAGAACTGTGTTCACCCAGACTACAAGCAGTTGATGTGGGATTACTTGAAGCTTGGCGGATCAACTCACACACCTGCTTCATTGAAGAACGCATTCGCATTCCACACTGCATTCGCAGAGAAGGGAGACATGAGATTGACTCAGTATATCTAACGATAACGTTAACGTTAACGATAACTAGAACGGTTGGGGATTATTTCTCCGACCGTTTTCTTTTTTTATAAAGATGTTTTGGATTCAAATTCGATATTTTTTTGATATTTACGACTGATAGCACCGTAAATTCTGTAAATTTGGAGATTCATATAAATAACATAAACAATTGATGTAATATGACTAAACGAAATAAGTTAAAGGGAGGTCTGCTTGGAGCTCTTGTGGCTTTAGGTGTGAATTCGGGAAGTGCAGTCACCGTACACATCAACTCTGGCAATCCTGCATTCCCATTCCCTCAATTTCTTGACTACGCTTGTGGTGGCAATCTAGGTTCTCATAACCCCGATGGACTCACTCATATCGAGATGGAGATGCAGATTCGTGAGGCTTACCAACAGCATGCCAACGAATTTGAGTATACAGGTGATGAGCACAAAGGAATCAAATATATCTGGACTCCTTATAAGGCCGCATACGACTGCTCGGAAGGCGACGGTTACGCTCTATTGGCAGCAGCCTACATGGGAGACAAGGTCACTTTCGATGGATATTGGATGTGCACTCACGATAAACGTCGCGTGAAGACAAAAAAATACATTGATGGCACTGCGACAGAGCCAAACTATGAGTATAATGATTTTGCAATCACCGACAATGCAAACACAGCTGCTGATGGCGACGTGGATATTGCATTAGCTCTTTACGTGGCTTATAAGCAGTGGGGCGAGTTTATGCTCGACGAGGAAGGAAATAAAGTGTTAGATTTCAGCGGCTCACCAATCAGTTACAAACAAGAGATGATCAATGTCATCCGTGGCTTGGTAGCTATGACTACTCGTCACGCTGGTGAGAATCCGATGAAAGTCAACACAGGAATAATCGGTTTGGATGGTTATCCTAGAGGTGGTGATACATGGACAGAGCAGACAGGATGGGCAAGCAAGAAAGAAAACTTCATTAAAAATGAAGATGGAGTGTCGTTATATCCTGAATTTGAAGGAGGAGAGAAGCAGCACGTCGACTATGTAGCTCCTGCATATTTTCGTGAATTCCACGATTTGCTAATCTCTTTGGGAAGCGAATTAGGAGCCAGCAATGGTTGGGAAGCTGAACAGTTCCGTCGTGCCGAAGCATCTTCCGACTGGTTGATTGGAGACCTTATTGGCAAAAACAAATACTCATTGCCTACAGCTGGTTGGAGTGAGGTTAGCGATGATGGTGCTACTACATCATATACAAATTTCAACGAAGGAGAAGACTACCGTTGTCCTTTGCGTACTATAAGCAACTATGTATGGCATGGTAATCCTAAGTATACATGGAATCCTGTCACTCACCAAGTTGAGGATGGAGAGAACACTTACGAGTATGACGCAGCTATCAAATTGAGCAAGTACATGGCAGACCCAGCTCACTGGAATGAGGATGGAGGAACAAAATGTTACGAGAAAAGTGACAAAATCATTCCATACACAGGTTCAAGAATGATGGGTTGGCAAATCGATCCTATAACAGGATTGACACTGGAGCCAAAATACTCGTCGTCTCTAAGCATGCAAAAAGGAGCTGCATCGTTTGCTGCTATTGGAGCTCAGAACTATGATCTTATGGGCGAACTATATGGCAACATATATCAAGTATGGGATATCAGAGAGAAAAAGAACGACGGCACAAATGTTCCAAATTATATGAGTGGATGGTTCAGACAGTTAGGATTGATGGCTCTTACCGGTAATTTTTCAGCACCATCTGAGATGAACGCTCAACCTAACATGAAGATATACAGAGCATTGAAAGACAGTGTATCTTTCTGTCATGTTGGCGACACTATCACATACCTGTTGTCGTACCGTAATTTTGGATCTGTTGACGCAGAAAAAGTAACTATTGTGGAGAAAGTTCCTTCTGATTTCGCATTCATAAGTGCTGATAATGGAGGTGTATATAACGCAGCCAATCATACAGTGACATGGAATATCGGAACTGTTGCCGGACTAAAGAGTGACGCTTCACTTGAAGGTGCAGAGCTAGACTTCACTGCGCCAAATTTGTCTAAGACAATTGGTATGGTCAGCTATCAGTGTAAAGCAAAGGCTGGAGCAAGCGGCAAATATAAGACAACAGCCAAGTTGACTTGTTCAGGCTGCGAAGCTGTCGAGACAAATGAATATCCCAACTACGAGACTGTCACAATGCAACGCAACATCATTGATGTTACACCTACTGCGATAAGTGTCAAAAAGAGTGCAAATGTAGAGACACTCGTAGAGAATGACACAATCACATTCAATGTGGCATACGCTAACGATACCATACCATGGTTGACAGGTGGACGCTCACGTGTCAATGTAGCTGTAGCCGCTGAAGACAAGGGAAATCAATACAACATAATGACAAAAATCTACAATGATGCGGTCGAGCCATACATAGACAATGGAAACTATCGTATCACATTCTTCAAGGATATGAAGGATGCTACAGGTTTACAGTGTAGTTTTGATTTGTTGGAAGGAACTCAGGACGGAGCTACAATGGCATCTAATGCAAGCGAATTCAAGTTCAACGACTACAAGTTAGCCGACGGCACTCACAAGTTTACTATACAGTTCCCTCATGCTTTGTCGACTTCAACTTTGTATTTGAACGAGATGGCTGGAGCTTCCGGATTTACTTGTAAGGGTGCTAAATATCCTTTGAGAGTAGTCATGCGTTTCTATGATTCTTCTTGGGGCAAGGTTGATTTTGCAAGTGGATGGTCAAAAATTGATTCTGATTCTGACACTGGTTTTTACTATCCAATCACACCATCTTATCAGGATGAGACAAAAATCAAGACTGTTGACAAGTTGCTAGAAAGTGCATGTGATGTTGTCGATAAAGTGACAGAAACCGTATTGGTAGAGGAGTTTGACGGATACACTTGGCGTAAGGTATTAGGTAATTCTCCTGAACAAAACGGACATGTTGCCAAGAATGTTGTGGTGACAGACACTATCCCTCTTGGATTCAAGTTTATTGGATTTACAGATGCCTCGACTAAAGCCACATATAAAGAGGCTTCAGCTTCTGATAACTATGCCGGACTTATCACATATAATGTAGGCACAGTCAATATTGGAGACAAGGGTGAATTTGGCTACACATGCCAATTTACAGGTTCAACTGCCGCTAATATAATCACTTCCAGTGCAATCAAAGACGATATTGAGCAATCATCATCAGCCGAATTAGTATTGCCAGTAGAAGGAAACAATTCTGATGTAAAGACTCTTACAACCGACAAGATCAACGAGTTGGTGGATGTCTACAATACAAATGGTGTCATTCTTAAACGTCAGGTCAAAGTAGAAAATGCACTTGATGGTTTGGCACAAGGTGTTTATATTGTTGGAGACAAGAAAGAGATCGTAGTCAAGAAGTAAAGGCTTATCAAAGTTAAAAAGCAAAGGCAGTCTGGTTTTTCCAGGCTGCCTTTAATATTCTAACCAATTAGGAATTATATAGCAGTTGTCCAAAATGAGGATTGTTAAGGGCAGAACGCCCTAACCCCTTCCTCCCACGCGAGTCCATAGTGCGAGCGTATCAAAAAAAGCGTGTTTGGACAACTTATATATAAAAACCAACAATTATAAGACAATAAAAATATCTTATTTAGCAATAATCAAGAATTCTGTACGACGGTTCATAGCTCTACCCTCGTCCGTCTTATTATCAGCTATCGGCTGTTCAGCACCATAACCCTTATATTCCAAACGAGAAGCATTGATACCATTCTTCACAAGATAATCGTAAGCTGTCTTAGCACGAGTATCCGACAATTTCTTATTGTATTCAGCATTACCCTTGCTATCAGTATGTCCACACAAACGAATCTTAACAGTAGGATTTGTCTTCAAAAACTGAATCAAGTTACCTAGCTCATGATATGAGGCAGTCTTCAAAGTCGACTTGTCGAAATCAAAGAAAATATTCTTCAAAGTAATCTTCTTTCCGACTTCAATCTTCTCAAGTGACATACCCTTCTTATTATCAAGTTTGACCGCCTTGTCATTATCAAAATGCTCGCTGATAAGCATATAGCCACGTTTGTTAACATTCAAGCCTGTCTCCTCTCCTTCTGGCACACAAGTAACGAACTCACCTGTCGACTTATCAGAAACTGAGGTAAAGACCTTCTCATTTGTCTTGATACTATAGACATTGATTTTCGTCTGAATTGGTTTTCCTGTCGACTCATCAACAATCTTACCTCTGCTATATTTCATCCTCTTCATTGGCTTCAACGGGCTCTTGTTCATGTCGATCTCATACACCTCTCTACCCTTTCCGTTTTTCTCCTGACCATCAGACGAATAGAAAGCCTTGTCGCCATTGGCATTCACCACAAAACCGATCTCATCTCTACAAGTGTTGAGCGGATAACCCATGTTCTTAGGCTGGCTCCACTTGCCATTCTCATCTTTATAAGAGACAAAGATATCCATCTTACCCAATCCCTTATGTCCCTTTGAAGAGAAGAAAAGAGTATGGTTATCGGCATGGATGAAAGGCGACTGTTCATCTTCAGGAGTGTTGATAGGAGTTCCCATATTCACGGGCTCAGAAAACTCCAACATTCCATCATCCTTAATTTTCACCTTACATTTCCAGATATCAGACTTACCCACACCGCCCGGACGAGTGCTGGCGAAATATAATTCATCGCCAGTAGGGCTCAAACTAGGATATGTCTCCCAATGTTTAGAGTTCAAAGGAGCTCCGGGATTAATAGCTTTCGACCATCCGTCGCCTTCTCGAATTGAGTAATAGATATCACATCCACCCATACCCTGTTGGCGGTCACAAGCGATGAAGAAAAGATAGCGTCCATCCAAAGAAAAACACTGAGCACCCTCATTTCCAATAGAGTTAAGAGACTGACCCGCATTTTCAATCTTTCCCCACGAGCCATTCTGTTTCTTTGAAATGAAAATATCCTCATGCACACCTTTGCCGACAGTCGACTGACCTTCAAGTTTTCCAATATTCACAGTTGTAGAAAACAAACTCTCGTCGGCAGTGATCGAAGGCCAATAGTCGTCATACTGAGTATTGATATTTGGTCCCATATTTTTAGCCTGGAAAGGAATAGGCGACGAGGCTAGTTCAATTCCATCCTTACACTGAGCGATAGCTTTCTGAGCCATCTTATAATAAGTCATCTCTTTCTGAGGAATCAATTCATAAGTAGCGATAGCCTTCTCATAATTACAAGTATTATGATAAGCCTTAGCCAGACGCATCACAGAATTATAATAGCGAGGCAATTTCGGTTTTGCCACACCTTCAAGAGTTTGGAGCATCTTAGGCTCATTATTCATATAGCCATAAAGTTCAGCCAAAGTCCAAGCGGCATCAACAAACTCCTTGTTACCTCTCACCAAAGCCTGAAGTTTCGGCAAAGCCTCCGTATACTTACCATTACCCATTAGGATCACAGCAGTCTCATACTCCTTAATCTCTTTTTTGCTTGCGTAAGTAGTCTGAGCCGACGCGAAAGACGACGACAACAGCAATACACATATTATATATAGTACCTTTTTCATATTCTTAATTATTTACCAGATTGCGATTGATTACCATTAGAAGAGTTACTTTTCTTTTTTAAGATACCCAATTTCTTCTTACGTTCCCATTCCGCTTTTTTTCTCTGATACTCGTCAAAACGACTTTCCAAATATCCGTCTGCCATATAAACCAATGTTAACACCACAAAAATACGAAAAAAAGAGATAGGAAAAGTTAAAAAAACTTAACCGAAATTTAACAACTTTAGAATA
>JAZUIF010000006.1:0-27576 GCA_045642085.1 Paludibacteraceae bacterium
GGTTGATTGACTCTCCTTCGTCTAACATCCGCATGTAACTCCGCAACTCTACTTCTCCGTGTTTCTTTCTTACTCTTTTTTCTTCCATAAAATAAACCCCTAAAGTTTTTTGTCTAACTTTAGGGGTTCATATCAGCAATCGAGGTTTTATTGTTTTGTTTAGTTGGAAATGACATGTGATTGCGATAGTCCAAAATCACACAAAAATGAGATCAATAACGGTGTCGTAGCATAAACTAAGACACAATCAACGATATTCAGGATAAATAGTAGAAATGCTGAGTAAAGAGAAACTGGAACAGCTTAGGGAATGGTTCTTGAAAGAGAACACAATGGAGGCTGTACTGAATTTCAAAGAAAAATGCTGGAGATTATTAGAGTCTCCAAAGACCTTCATAGAGATGATTTCCGATGGAGAAATCATCAACGCTATGAGCGTCGACCTGTCGAAGATACTGACAGTGCAGAAGCAGCTTGTGGAAATCAATAAATTCATAGATCAAAACTGTCAGGATTCAGAAGACGGCTACTCCCCTTTTGAATATCTGTTCACTACCAAGACAAAACTGAGCGAAGAGAGATTAGCATTTATCAAAGAGCAATTCATCTTCTTCAAGAAAATAAACGAAATCGCATCGCAGATCAAGCAAAACAATTCCGAGGAAGATTTCGCAGCATTTGTGGAGCAAGTCATTCCATTATTAGAGAAGACATGTGGCAACCGTGAAAAACTCGACAACTACCTAGTTGAGTACGCAGCATTCATGGGCGACTGTCTGACTGTGGAGCAAGCCAACGAACGATACAAAGAGATAGAGACCATCACCTACGTCATGGATCAGAAAGCCTACGACTCTTTTATTAAGAACGGCAAAGTGATCATCGATCAGGTGAGAGAATACAAAAAGAAAATAAGAGAACCCGACATATCGGGAAATGGTACTTAAGATATGAAGATAATGTACTAATAAAAGGATCGCATCCATATATAATATGGTGTGATCCTTTTTTAGTTTCTGGTTTCAAGTTTCTGGGTTCTGGGTTCAAGAGGACACGCATAAATTTTACGAGACTTTTTTACGGAAATTTTACTTTCTCCATATCCAAATTCAAAAAAAATCATTGTTTTTTGAAAAAAAATCGCAAAACGCTTGCACATGTCAAAAACTCAGTGTAATTTTGCTATCGCAAAACAGAAAAGAAGGCTTTTGCAAGAAAATATAGAAAAACGAGGTTAAATTTAGTCCAAAGAATGGCATCAGAATTTAGTCAAAACAATGAGCAGAACAATGCTCAGAACAACATACATAAAGAGGGGCAAGCACCAGAAAAGATGTCGGTAGCCGAGGCAATTGACAAGCTTTCTGAGATTGTCAAGAAGAACGAAAGTTGCATGGCTCAAGCATTCGCAAACGCGCCAGTATGGCAGCAGCGAGCTCAATTGACCATGACAACATTCAAAGGCGAAGAAGGGAAATCAAACAAAGCCGCACATACAGTAGTGAATGTACCGTCGACTTTCTCTAAAGAGCAGAAAGATGCATTGAAAGAGTATGCAATAGAGATGGGAGGAACATACACGAATATGAAGGTTGTTGAGCAAGGTCCGGATGGTAAAGAAAACATCTCATTCCCAGCAAGAATCGAATTTGGAAATGATGCCGCCTACACTCCTGAAGTATGTGCCAAAATGCTGCTTGGCGAAAAGAAGGAAGATCTTGTCAAAGTAATCCTTGAGTCAAATGCAGCACACAATCAATCGCTACTAATGAAACAAGATAAAGAAAAAAAGATGAGTAACAGTGAAGACAATTCCAAGATTGCTTCTCAGAAGAAAAGCGGTCTGAAATTTTGAAATGAAACAAGAATGACTATTTGAATGTTTTTTGTGTTTAGTCAAACATTAGGGGATGCCGTCGTGGTATTCCCCTAAGGTGCATGGAAATCACCTGTGTTAACCCTGTGGCAACTATTAATTTTTGCTCAACAAAATTAAAATTACTAATTTTGTATTCGAATGGATTATAGCATAGCACATTTGGTTGGATAATGGCAAAAAAGATTAGTCAAGATCAAATAGAGAACAATCAGACGCAACCGGTTGAAGGATTAAAGAAAATCACCAAACTGGATGTTACGGAGGGCCGTCCTTTGGAACGAGTCTCCCTTGGCGAAGCTATTTCCCGACTTACCGATATTGTCTCTAAAAACGAGGAGGACATGGAAAAGGCTTTTTCTGATGTCCCTGAATGGCAGGCACGCACACAACTAAGCATGTCTACATTCAGAAAAGAGACTGAGATGGGTGCAAAAGGTAAGCCTAAGAAGGAAATCCACACTATCGTCAAAATTCCGTCGACTTTCACTGAAGAACAGAGAGAGATCTTGAAGAAGTACGCTCTCGAAATGGGAGGCACGTATACAAATATTAAAATAGTCAACACTCTTCCCGACGGTACAATCGAAGAGTCGTACCCTGCACAGATCGAGTTCAGCAAGGATTCCGCCTACTCCGCTGAAATCTGTGCCAAAATGTTGCTGGGAGAAAATACTGAAGATATCCTAAAAGAGTTGTTGGAAAGAAAGGCTATCCAAGAGGAAAGACAGAGAGCAATTGAGGAGAGGGAAAAAGGAAATAAATAAGCCCTCCTAACCTCCCTAAAGGGAGGAACTTGGTCGATGCCTCCCCCTTCAGGGGGATCGAGGGGGCTAATTATCTGAACAAATCTTCCAAACTCAATTCTTTCGTTACGATTTCAGAATGGGAATTTTTCTTCATTCCAAAAGGAGATATCAATACAACGTGAATGGACCTGTTTGTCTTAGTCTCCTCAATAAAACGATGTTTTCTATTTATGATTTTCTGCTCTTCCACTTCATCCAATGACACTTCCGCATCATAATATTTCATCTCACACAGATCAATGACGCCATCGGCTCTATCGATAAGCAGATCAATCTGCGCTCCGCTTCCATCATCGTTCTTTCTACATTGCCATGTGTACGATTCGCTGACCATACCACTTATGCCTAATCCTTCTTTTATCTGATTAATATGCGTTTTACACAATCTTTCAAAAGAGAGTCCTTTCCACGCATTATATGTTGGAGATGAAAGATTATTCGTCCAGTAATGAGGATCACTTTTTTTATGATCTTCTAAAAAAGAATAGTAAAACTGTGTGAAAAAATCTGTCAACTGAAAAATACAGACATTCTTGTCCTTACCAGGTTGGTTATACTTCGTTATGAAACCGCTTGACTCCAAATCTTCAAGCATTTCCGTGAATTTGCCACACGAATATAATGAGCAATTCTTAATAAGTTGTTCTCTTGTCAGTCCACCTCGTTTCTTACCTAACTCGGATACAATCTTTATATAATTTTCTGGATTTTTGAACAAAGAAGCATATAGTGCGGAATACTCCTCATATAATTCTCCTTTCTTGCTGAAAAACAACATGTCAATATTTTGAGCCACACTATATCCTTTTTTCAAACAAGACCAATAGAACGGGACTCCTCCCATTACCATATAACAATCCATGATCTGTTTTCTTGAAAAATCAAGTCCCAACATATTGCTATATTGTTCACACTCATTCAACGAGAATTCCTTCAAAAATACCCTACGCTTCACACGATTATACAATCCTCCATGGTTTCTAAAAACCTTGTTGACTATCCATGATGTCGCAGATCCACAAATAATCAACAAGATATCTTTTCTCGCTGACGCATACGAATTCCAATAGTGTTCCAAAGCCGACACAAAACCAGATTTTGCCGTATCCATCCATGGCAACTCGTCTATGAAAATGACCTTACGGTCATCATTCGACTGAGAAATCAAATCATCAAGCATGAAAAAAGCTTCCGACCACGATTTAGGTGCCGACGTCGACTTATATCCATATTTCCTTAAAGAAAACCAAAATTCTTCCAACTGTTTCCCCTTATTCCCTTTGGCGACTCCTGAATGCTGAAACGTGAATTTGTAATCGAAAGCCTCACGAATTAAGTATGTCTTCCCTATTCGCCTTCTGCCACATACCGCTACAAATTCAGAATATGAAGAGTCATACGCTTCACGTAATGTGGCTAATTCATTTTTTCTGCCTATAATCATACCAGAACTCTTTAATTTTCAGTCAAAAATAGCAAAATATTTTGGAATACTTTTCCAAAACTTGTTTTTTTTGACACTTTTGGAAAAGTATTGAGAGCCAAAATCCTTAATTATACACCTCAATCAGCGTTTTCAATGATTTGACATCACCGAATTCCGGAATATGGAGTTTGTAATAATTGATGATTGTCTCAAGTAGAAATTGTCGGTCCGACCTGTCAAGTCGGTAGAAACGCATATTACGATAGTTGATTCTCAGCAATGTAGGAAGGAAAGCTGTATGCTGATGGTTTAGGTAGAATGCGTGCAATGGCATATTATATTCGTACTGGCTTGTCGACAGGTCGAAGTAGGCATTTTTACGATGCTTTTCGGTGTTTGGCTGGATTCCAAGGAGTCGACTCAACCCGACTAACGTAGCGATGTGGAAATTGGCAAGACTACGTTGTGTATGTTCAAGCGACGCTACTGTCTGCCAACAAAAGTCGAAGATCTCTTGCGTCTCCTCACCTTTATGAATGCTTCTGGCAAAAATCTCAGCCAAAAACATGGCTATTGTCGACTTTTCAGGCTTGATAAAGAGTTCAAGCAACGGATATGATGGTGAGGCATCTTTCAGTGTGGGCAATTCCCTGTTAGGTCGGTAATCCCACGTCACATCCACCGCAGAAAGAGGAAATATGAACGACGCCTTATGACCCGACCTTTTGCTCCAAGCTCCGTAGACCATAAAATCCACCCTACCTGCCTCCTCAGTGAGCGTACGCACCACAAGTTTGTCACCTGCGGTACGTGTCGCACCAAGTATGATTGCACGAGTAGTGATAAGCATCGTTCAGTCGCTGTGCTTACTGCAATTTAGACATGAATCTCTGCTTGTCTACCACAAATCTCTCGTGGTAAGCAGTGCCGATCACGTCGCCAGCCTCATCAGTGGCAGTGATCTCAAAGCAGATCTTTCTTCCGTCGATATTGACAATCTTAGCCTCAACAGTGACCTCCTTGCCAATAGCTGTAGCCTTCACATGCTTCACATTGATCTCGATTCCCACAGTGTCGCTATTCTCATCAAGAGCCGGTTTTACCATCTCAAGAGCTGTCTGCTCCATCTTAGCAACAAGGGCAGGTGTGCCAAATACATTTAGTCCGCCACTTCCCAAATTCACTGCAGAATCCTTATCTGCAACAGTATATTTCTTTGTTGATATATCGTTGATATTCATAATTCTATTATTAGTAATAAATAATAATTGAACGTAAAATTTTCAAAAATTTCCCATAAAATTAGAACACGCTAATTTTACGAATCATTTTACGGAAATTTTACGTTATCAAAAATGAGAGACGTGGCGTACCACGTCTCTACGTTATGGTTTTCGTTTTCGTCAACGTCAACGTTAACGTTAACGTCAATTATCCACTTCTGGAATCATTGGCCATGGGTTGTGGATGATACCAGCAGCGTCGAGCATCTTCTCGTAAACATCCTTACGCAACTTATCCACAGCTGCTTTTCTTGGCAGTGACTTGTCGGCATACATAGGTTCAAGCACCTTAAGAGTCATCAATGGCTCACCTTTGGCAAACAATTTTCTCCAGCCTGTGCGCTCACGGTGGACATACACCATCGGAATGATTGGCATATCGTATTTGTAAGCCCAGTTGAAAGCTCCTTTACGGAATGGCTTGAATGGCTTGTAGAAATCCCAACGCACTCCCTCAGGGAAGATGTGGAACCACTCTTTTCTCTCGTGTAGAGTATCGAATGCTTCGTTGAACTTCTTTAGACCTCCCATACTCTCAGGAATAGGAATACATCTCGCTCCACGAAGATTGAAATAGTCTTTTGTCTTGAATGTCTCGGCCCAAGCAGGAACCCAAAGGCGACGATATCCGACTGCTTTTCTCACGCCTGGCACATCCCAACGATACTGATGGTTGGCGACTGTGATGGCTCCATTGCTGAAATCCTTACCTTTCAACACCTCCTGGTTTTCAATCTTGAAACCGTAGATCATCCAATTTAGGAAGTTGCAAAGGTATGTCTTCATATCGCATAGGAATGCGTTTCTCTTGAAATCTGATGACTCATCAAGATATGGATAGTTCTCATCAAACACCAAATCCTTCACCACCTCCACTTTCACCATACGGCGAAAAGGATCGTCATCTGGAAAGTTTACAGCCAAATCAGGCACGTATACACCTTCCTTTACCTTTAATTCCTTATACTTTTCTCCGTTCAAGCAAGAAATATTCTCCATTCTCGTCGTTTTTATCGTTTTGTATAATCAATATTAAATTTATCGAAATGAATTCCTACAAGTGGTGAGAATAACGCCACATCTGGGAATTTAGCCGGACGCACGCCGATCGCCTCAATTTTGGCAAAACTTCCTGTGCCGCTTCCGTTGTAATCCCATGTCACAACCTTTCCGTCTTCAATTGATACAAGAGGGAATTTGACCATGTCGGATGTCATCGGAATATTGAATCCCCACGACTGTACTTCAATTCTGAAGATAGGTTTTCCGTCACGAGTCACGACGATTGTCTCAGTCTTATCGTCGACTTTCTCCACAGTGAAATCAGCAAGTTCCTTCTTGCAGAACACCTGCTGCTCCATTGCCTTTGCCGATGAACAGTAAGCCTTCGACACCACATATGATTCTTTTCCGTCGATAGCAAACTTACCAGGTATGAACAATAGCTCCTGGTATGGGCCTGCTGACGTATCTGTATAATTTGCATAGATTACTGCACCGAAACCACCCTCAAAAGACTTCTTCTGGTCTTTTGTTAGAAAACAATCTTTGTTAATAAATTCCTCGTCGAAATAGTAGGCGAAAATATACCCACTACCCTCTTTTACATGTTTGCCTACTTCCATAGCCTTCTTCATTTGTATTCAAGACCCAAAAGTACAATTTTTTCGTTTTTAGTACAAAATATGTCGCCTAATATTACATCACACCATCACTTCAAACACTCTCGCTCCCGCATTTTCATTGAAGAACCATTCCCATGTCGACGACGGAATCTCTCCGTCTTTGGCAGCTTTATAATCAATTTTATATGATTGACATACACCTTCTGCATTAAACTCATGACTTTCAGCCACATAGTTTTTCACTGTCTCTGTCTGCTTCATTGCAAGACGTGTGAAGATACTGCCAATTCCGTCGTTGACAAGCAAGATTCGCAGATTGGTGTTGCCAGCGCTCCAAAGGCTGCTAACGTCGTAGAAGAAACTCAAATCTCCTATCACCAAGTAGACGGGGGCATTCCCCACTCCACCCGCATATCCTATGGCTGCCGACATGCTTCCCTCTATTCCGTTCACTCCACGGTTGCAGAAGAATCGAGGGTGTTTGGCTTGAGCGTCGGGCATACACCAGTAGGCATAGTCGATGGCTCTGACAGTTGTGGAGTTGGCAAGAAAAATATGTGATGACGGTGCTACTCCATTTAGGAATTCACTGTATGCCGACGGATATTTTGTAGCATCAAATGCAGGAATGGCAAATTCCACGTTTTTGCACGCAGACCAATCACATTTTTCCACGACGTTTGTTTCCACCAACAAATGCGTCATACACTTGAATGTGTCGGCAAATTCTAAAGATTTTGAGACTCGAACGACGGTTGTCGGCTTGATTTTTGTGATGGCTGCTTTGGCTATCTTGCTGACAATATGCCCACCGATATATATCACTAAATCAGGATTATACGCTTCTATTCTATCGTCAGCAATTCGGTTATATCGCAAGTCAAAGTTAACGTTAAGGTCAACGTTAGCGTTAAGGTTAAGGTCAACGTTAGAAAGAACCTCTGTGTAGAATGGAGCCCCAAGACGGATGAACGCATCAATGTAGGCTGAATTGATTCCGTCGTTCTGACCCACCATCACCAATGGACGTTGAGACTGATTCCACAACTGCTTCATCGAGTCGCCAAAAAGAGCACCGTCTTCAATAAGAGAGATTTTTCTGAATTCAGGGAGTGAATCGGCAGTACACTCGAAAAACGGCTCTTTAATCTGCATATTTATCTGCACCGGACCATTCTGACCTGTGTAGGCAATATTCAAAGCGGCGTTGATCTCACGGTTGGCAAACCACATTCCGTCCGCGCTCTCGTCGTCCTCCACGTCGACACTATACTTCACAGCCGAAGCCAACGCAGGAACTTGCCACATAGTCTGGCCCATCAGTTGCCCAATCATCTCCTTCGGACGGTCGGCAGTGATCACAGCCATACCTATTCCCTGATACTGAGCCTCAACCAACGCAGGAAGAAGATTCGCCACCGCGCTTCCACTCGTAACGCAAACCGCTACCCTTTTGCCAGTCTGCACCAAACCAAGAGTCATGAATCCCGCACTACGCTCGTCAAGAGCTCTGTGCACTGTGAAATCCCCACAACACATAGATTCCACAATAGGCATGTTGCGACTGCCTGGACAAACTACCACATCGGAAAATGAGTGAACTTTAAGCAGATATATCAGCTGCTGAATATGTTTCTTTATCGAGTATGCCATCGTTATCTTGATTCCTTCTTTATCCTGAATTGGATGCAAAATTAGCATAATTCATAAAAAAACTAAAATATCATCAAATATCAAAGTCGAGATAAACATGGAAAAATGATAATACGTATATTTGTTGAGAATTAAAGGAATTATAATATGGCAAAATCAAGCTCTATCTACATGGGAGAAGCCAAAATGGCTCTTTCTGGAAAATGGAAAAATGCTTTAGCTGCAAGCTGCACATTATTTGCAATCTCGTCTGCTCCATCACTATTGGGGATAATATTACCAGAAGCATTATCATCTTTAATTTCTCTCATTTGGGCAATTTGTGTGGTTGCACCATTATCGTTTGCATGTGTAGTAGCGTTACGTCAGCAGCATATAGCAAATGAGACTCCTTTGACTGTGATGATTGATAATTTCAAACAGAACGCAAAAAGATATCTATTTTTAGGACTAAAAGTCTTTTTGAAGATATTGAAAATATTAGCCATCCCGGCAATTCTTTTCCTTATCTGCATTGTAAAAAGCATTATAGATTTTGGAAACTGGTCAGCGACAACTCAATATAGTGATATGGCAGGCTTGTGTATGACTGCCATAGTTGGTATTGTTGTCTATAAATCACTTGAGTATGTGTTTCTCCCATTTGTATGGAATGATAATCCAGAGATGTCTGATAATGAAATAATCAATAAAAGTTCAGCACTCACAAAAGACAACAAGTGGACTATAGTAAAAATTTTCATCCGTGCATTGTTGCCAATAATTCTAATATCATTTGTTCTATATATCCCAATTTTCATTGCATGCGCAATCTTTATAGGTGCTTTAGCAGGTGGCGGATTCCATTCATTTTGGGATATGTTCTCTTTCTCTGATAACATATACGGACATTCTATGTTTAATGTAGTGTTTGTAACGATATTTATCTTTTCATGTTTTGGAATTTTGTTGTCAGCTTATACACAAATTAGAACTATTGTTCCATTGTCTGTATTGTATTCAGAACTAAGTGGATATGATAATAGTGCGGCGTTGACAATTTCATCCAACGATAATACTTCATCCGACAATAATAAAAGAGAAGAGGTACTGGTCCTAGATTCATCAGAGCCTTCAAATGACGAGGAAAAGGAAGAGAAGAAGGTTGAGCCAGAGATCCCATACGAACAGAGATACATGCCTCAAAGTCCGACTTCCACTGAACCAGAAGATTCCACAAAAAGTGATGATAAGAAGGACGACTCTGATCTCCCTTACGAACAGAGGTATATGCCTAGAAACTAATAGATAGGCTAATGTTCAATCATCATCTAACCAATATCAACTAAAAAAGTGATAACCATGAGCGAAGCAATTTATAAAACAATAAAAGAGATAGCAGAATCTGCCAATGGAGCTAAAATCATCCGTGCCGACCTTGCAGTCGAACTAAAGATAACAGATTCTATAGATGTCAGCCGTCTTGCATGGGAGGCTTACAACCATTATGGCAAAGACCAACAGATCAAGTCGACTTTCGTCAACAATGACAGCCAGACTTCCATCGTGGATGATTATGAATTGCGTCAACTCATTGCAGCCGACAATAAAGATGGCTATTTCGACGCGTTGTCCACTGATCTCAAGAACGGAGAGAATGCGTTGGTTGCGCTCGACAATATGCTGAAGACGAAGGTGTCGGAAGCTGTGGCATCAGAGATGAGCGGTCTGTTGAGCGTCATCATGGGCACAAAAGGTATCGAGAATGTCAAGAATGAGGCGACTCAGGCAGTGGAATTGTATGGCAAACTTATCAACGTCTACGATGAGGCTAAAGACGGTGTGAAAGAGGTGGCCCACGATTTCGTCGACCTACGCACAGAGATCCTCCGCGTCTACGAGAAGTATGCCCAGATGCTTGTGGATTTCTACGGCGACTCCATCAAACGCGTCGCTCCATCACTTTTCGATTTTGATTCCATCGAATATCTCGACACGGCAAAGATGTTTGAGAAGGTTCAGCTGCAATACAATATGCTTTCAGAAAACTGCACAGTGATGATGTCGGAAATCAGTGACGGTTTCTCCAAATCAGTGCAGATAGCCTCACAAAGCAGTCAGGCTTTGGGCAAGAACGGAGCGATAGCTGTGGCGGCTGTTGAGGCAGTGAAACATTATCTCGACGCTTCCGAAAAAACCGTAAGAATAAAATCCGACCTTGAGGCTTTCAAGATGAATATCAAGAAAGACGTTACGAATATCAAGTCGGATTATACCCGTTTGGCGACGGTATACAAGACCATCAACGACCTTTATATCCCTAAGGCAGACGCATATTTCAAGTTTAGCGGCAAGCTTCTTGACGCTGAGTTCAATCAGATAGTGTCCGCACTTTACGCCAAGGCTGGAGTGGCTGAACTTGTGAAGGAGCGCGACAAGGTGATGGATGAGATACGTGAACTTTCCGACCAGATCAACGACCACTACAACAATATCGTCTTCTGGAATGAAGATTTGGAGCGTTGCCAAGGTATATTGGCAAATAAGAAAGACGATTACGAAAATGCCAAGAGTCTACGTCCAGAAAAACCAAATGTGGTGGTCAACGCATTGACTTTCGGTTCGGCTGACAAGAAATACAGCCAGAAGATGTTCAAGTGGAAAGGCGTCTACGGCAACTTGGTAAAAGAGTATGAGGATGCTATCGTCGACGAGACAGTGGCAGAACAGGAAGCTAATTATCAAGAAGATGCAAAACGTAATGCAGAAGAGAGACTTGCCCAACTTAAAGCCAAGCAGAAAGAGCTTACAGACAAAATCTTGAAAACCATTTCCGTCGACGCGGAGATGAAGAAAACACTTGCCACTCATCTTGAAGACATCATCAGAATGCTTCACGTCGGCAAAGAGATCCTTGAGAGCGGACTTGATCAGAAGAGCATCAAAGCAATCAATATCGACACCTACCATTCCAATGAACTTCCTAACGACATTAAGGATGCCGTCGCTAAATTCAAAGATCTTGTGAAGGAGGTGGCTCCAAACTTGAAAGAGGATATCAAGAAAGATTTGGCTAAGGATTTCAGCGAAGAGGAACTTGCAGAGATGAAGAGAGTGTATAACGAGAGTGTCAAACTAACTGATGCCCTTGTGTCGCTTGAAGCATTGAAAGAGCAGAACCAAGTGTCGGCAGAGATCTACGATCAGGAGTTGGAGAAGATCCAGACACAGTTCAACTCACAGATGGCAGACATCGATGCCAAGGCAGACGTGCTTGGCAACGTGTTGAAGGATATCAACACAGCTCCAGATGCAGAGGCAAGAAAGAAAGCTCTACTCAAACTTACTGAAAGAGGCAAATTCTTTAAGAATGAGGAAGACTTCAACAGATTCATCAACGGAGAATTCAGAATAAAGATTTGATTATATGGCAGAATATACAAGCCGACGTCGCCAGCAGATGGGTGCTGACGTGTTTGACAAAGAGATGCAGGAAGCCGAAAGAGCAGCCGCTAAAGGAGCCGAGATCGAACGCAAAAAGCAAGAGAAACGTGAGAAGCTTGAGCAAGATCCCGCCTACGTCGCATGTGCCAAGATCAGCAAGGTAATGGACCAGTACTACCTGGATCCAATCATCGGATTCTTTGCACCAGGAGTAGGTGACTTTTTGGGAACCATCTTGGCTATACCGTTCGCATACGTATCACTGGCAAAGATCAAATCCATTCCGTTGACACTCGCCATAATCTTCAACACACTGATAGACATGTTGGTGGGTGCAATACCTGTACTCGGAGATTTGTTTGATTTTTTCCACAAAAGCCACAAGAAAAACTACAAATTGTTGACTGGATTCATTGAAGACGACAAAGAGATCAAGAAAGATGTGAATAAGAAAGCACTCTTCTGCGGTATTGGAATAGTCGTCTTGATATTCCTGATCTATTGGGTACTAAAATTGGCAGGTATGGTGGTCAGCTTTATCTGGGAGCAATTCACAGGTTTATTTTAATCATTGAATGGAAAATAAAGGAATAAGATTGGCGGCTGCCGTAGCATTATTGGTATTGTTAATTCCGATAAGCCAGAAATGGTGGAATTTTATAAATTCTTTTAACGAAGAAGAAAAAACTACACCAGAAGATCAGCTTGCCGAAGAGTATAAATCTTATTACGAAAATTGTCCACTTAAATTCATTTATAACCCCGACAAGACAGCAGAAATCATAAAAGATGATTCCTATGCGACACTTTCGACAATCAAAATTCCCCAAAAAGTAATACATGATTCCATAACATATACAATCACAAAAATTGAAGACAATGCATTCCACGACTGCATGAAATTGACGAGCGTAACAATTCCAAATACAATCAAGACTATCGGTACAGAGGCCTTCGACAATTGTTGGGGATTAAAAAAAATCTCTATTCCACAAAGCGTCACAACTATCGGAGATAACGCCTTCCGTGCATGTAGTGGGTTGACAGAAGTGACCATTCCATCAAATGTAACCAACCTTGGAATGCAAGTGTTTGCCTATTGTGATGGTTTGAAAAAAGTGACAATAAATACGCCGACTACTGGACAAAAGACCTTTTATCATTGCCATAATCTGGAAACAATAGAATTATCTTCGTACACTACAGAAATCGGTTACGAATCATTTGCATTATGTCCTAATTTGTTAAGCTTAAATATCCCTTCATCAGTAACTAACATTGGCGAACGTGCTTTTGCCAACAGTTTCTTTCCCCATCACGAGAAGAAAAAGGTGGTTGTGATTCCTTCAAGTGTCACAAATATTGGAGAAGGTGCTTTTCAAGCATGTATCTCCCTCAACATCATAATCAAAACTAATGGAAAAAACACCCGTTTCAATGATCCTTTCATTTTTTCTTTGTGCGGTACTATAACATATCAGTAGTAAGACTTTATTTTATCTTCTTCACTACCGACCTAATCGCTGCCTGTTCGTCCTTCAAATCCAGCATCGACACGACAGCCTGCAATTCCTTCAACAGTTCAGGCTCACGTTTGCAAAGCTGGTAGGCAATCTTGATGCAGACAGCCCTCATCGCCACAGCCATTCGCATATTGCAGATATTCTCAAGGGAAAAGTTGAGAAGGTCGACATCAATATCTTCCGTCTCTGGCAGAAGCATTAGCGAGATGTTGAGCCACAAACGAAGTTCACCCGTTTCACAACCTGTTGACAACACTTTCTCCACAATCTTACATTGGTAAGGTAAGAGCTGTCTCCTATCCTTTTTGCATAAGGCTTCCAACACCCACACTGCATGCCATGCCAAACGAGGGTCATCGCTATTAGTGAGATTCCATAGCACATCAATATTCGTATTGCCGACAAGAATATCGTCGACAATCGCATCAATCATATTTTTATGCAAACGATTATCTGATAGCGTGGTAATGATATACATTAAATAAGAGCTTATTGATTTTATGTAAATATAGTAAGTATAAAACAATTCGTTTGTTTATTTAACATTTTTTCACTTATTTTGAAATCCAAAACTCATAATACATGAAAGATATGAAGATGAGATATTTCTTTTTTAGCACATTAGTATGTGCAGCGCTTACTGCTTGCACAGGAAATGGGGATTCTAAAACAAAATTGCCAAGTGGTGCTGAGAGTTTTTTGAACAAACACTTTTCAGATTCACAGATAAGCAGTGTTGAAAATGATGACGATAACGACGTAGAGGTAACTCTTGAAAACGGTATCCGCATTAAATTCGACCGTCGCGGCACATGGGAAGAGATTAACACTAAAAAGAACGGAATGTCGGAATCTTTGAAGAAACTGCTTCCAAGCCAGACAATCAACTATGTGGCAAAGAATTATCCAGAACGTAGTATCAGAAAAGTAGAAAGAAAGAAATATGGTTATGAGGTGACTCTCAACAAACCAGATGCCATTTCTTTGAAGTTTACTAAAGGTGGAGCCTTTATTCCTGAAGACGAGGAAGTTCAATAAACACTAAAACAGATAGATATTGTAGTCTAAATATATGAAAAGAAGACTCTTTGTGTTGGTTTTGTCCTTGACTCTATGCCTGATATCAGGTATAGAAGGATACAGATGCCTCATAAAACACTTCTTGAATATTGAAGACGCCTCTGTCACTCATCTGAAATTCAATAGTTTACAGAACTCTTCCATCGAAGTTAAAGAACGTGGGCCTAAATGGGATAGCGATACTTGTATCATACCTGAAAAGGTATTGATGGGAATAAAGATACGTTCCATCACTAGTATCGGACGAGGTGCTTTTGACGGTTGTAAATGTCTGAAAAGCGTAAAAATCCCTTCTGGTGTCACTCATATTAAAGAAAAAGCCTTTTGTAATTGTGAAAAGTTAGAAAAACTTGATTTATCGAATAGTGTCACATATATCAAGGATATGGCTTTCTACAAATGCAAGAATCTAAAAAATGTAGAGATACCTTCTAGCCTGACCTCCATCGGACGTAGTGCTTTTGATGGATGTAACAATCTGACGAACCTAAATATTCCTCCTAGTGTGACTAAGATTGGAGGTAGAGCATTTGCTGAATGTAATTGTTTGAAAGACATAGAGATACCTTCAAACGTTAACTGCATTGAAGACAGAACATTCTACAGATGCTTCTCTCTGACAAAGATTAAAATACCACAAAGTGTTTATCGAATCGAACGTGGAGCATTCTCTGAATGTAAAAATCTGACAAGTGTGACAATTCCATCAAGCATTTCAAGTATAGAAAATTGGACATTTGAAGGATGTACAAGTCTGTCAGAAATCAATATCCCTAACAGCATTACCAGTATCGGTGATATGGCATTTGCAGGATGCAAAAGCTTAACCAACATAGAGATTCCATCCAGTGTCACCAGAATCGACAGCTGGTCGTTTGCTCATTGCTCCGGATTAAAAACCATTACCATACCTTCTAGCGTCACATTCATTGGATATTACGCATTCGGTGGCTGTGACTACCTTGATGTCATAATCGACAACTCAAAAGAAAATGTAAAAGTCGGAAATGCAGCATTCAGCAGATGCAAATCCGTGACTTATACAAAGTAGTATATTACCCAAAAGGAAAAATTTACATCCCCTATTGTTTTCATATAAATAAAAGCCATAATTTTGCATTGAATAATATATCTCACAGATCTATTGATGACTTTCATCATTTATCTGCTTACTTTGGCTATAACTCAAAATGATCTCCAACAACAAAAAAAATTTACTTTTATTCATAACTATCCTTTTGTTTATTCCTGTAAACAAAATTTGGTTCTCGTGCCTCACAGATACATTAAACAGCAATGCTACCGTTGAGACTAACAATAACACTATCAACGAAGATACATTCATTATAGCTACGAAAGAAAACAATCCCGATGAATTAGAAGAACAATTTCCTCAAAGATCTGATAAAAAAACAGAGGTAGAGAGACAATCGCCTGTATCCCAGGAAGAAGTGGATAAAAACAATCATATATCTCAAAACAATACCGAATCTAAAAATGATGCAGAGACGCAAAATGTCGCCCCTAAAAAAGAGAAGTCTGGGAAATGGGGTATAGTAGATGCTGCTAATACTCCATTGAAATTTGAATTTTTTCATTGTAATATGAGTGCCTCTCTCGAGTATGACCCTTCATATGATAATCTAACATCTCTAAATGTTCCTCATAAAGTACGATACAAAGGTGAAATATACACCGTTAAATACATCGATAATAAAGTGTTCTACCACGACTTTTCAAATATTGTCAAAATAGAAATTCCTTCATCCATAAAATACATATCATTTACAGATTTTAACCACTTTAAAAATTTGACTGCCATCATAATCGAACCAGGTCATCCTACACTATCTACTGAAGATGGCATATTATATAATAAAGATATGAGTGAGATTTTACGCGTACCTTTAGGTTTCAAAGGAACATTTAAGTGTCGTTCCAGCGTCAAGAAAATTGGAAGTTATGCTTTTAGAAATTGTAAAGGAGTGACTAACATCGAATTTTCTCCTAATGTAACTGAAATTGGCGAACATGCATTTTATGATTGTAATGGATTAACCCATCTTGTTATACCTTCTCATATCAGCAGTATCAAACATGCAGCGTTTTCAAATTGTAAAGAATTGACAAACGTAGAGATTCAAGTCCCTACAGAAGTCGAATTTGGTCCTTTTATATTTGCACATTGTACAAAATTAAAATCCATTAATATCCCTCCACACCTCACAGAATTGCCAAAAGGATTTCTTTTTTGTGCGAATAGCTTTGAAAATTTTGAAATTCCTTCACATATTACTTCCATCGGACAATCTACTTTCTCAGGTTGCTTAGGATTGACATATGTAACTATCCCGAAAAGTGTAACTAAAATTGGAGTTAATGCTTTTTCTGGATGCAAAGGGTTAACAAACATAATAATTCCAGCCAATGTTTCTAGTATTGGAGCTTCTGCCTTTGCTAATTGTACAAATCTTAATGTCTTGGTTGACAATTCAAAAAAGAATGTTGAATACGAAGTCTCCTCATTTCAAGGATGTAAATCATTAAAATGGGCTAAATAATTTTTACTATATTTGCCCAATCAACTTTATAATACATGGAATTCATAATAATACTGCAAGCTATAATTATCATCTTCCTCATCAAAACTCTTTTATCAACGAATAATAAGGTGAAAGAGGTAACCTCTTTATTGAATGATTATGGCGACGGGAAAGAACGTATCACTTACAGCTGGAAACTAGACTCTGCACGTAAGACCAAGCTCAAAGGTCATCTTGCTCTAAGTTTCAATCCCAAGGAGATAGAAGAACAGCGTCTTAACAATCCGTTTGCGGCTATCAATACCGCTGCCGGCTACCAAGGTATAGAGGTCAATTTGCGAAAAATGTATTTCTACATGATCAGCCATCCACGTACATTGTTGCACTCTTCTGAGATTGTCAAGTATATCAATCGTGAATGTAGTAAGAACCGTGTCGACGAGCTTGACAAACTGCAGTTCGTTCTCGACTTTGTGCAGGAGCCAAACGTGAAATACAACTACGACCACGACTGCGCTGAGATCCAGTATCCAAAAGAGTATATCCGTTTCCCCGACGAGACTCTATACGACAGACATGGCGACTGCGATTGCAAATCGTTCCTTGCCGCTACCCTCTTCCATTTGATGGGCTACAACGTATTGTTTCTCATCTCATATAAGTTGGCCCACGCTGCTATCTGCGTAGAGTATGACCAGCGTTGGAAAGCATTGATGCAGAATGCACTCGACGACGTAACAACCGAGTATGAGGGCCGCAAATACGTCTACTGTGAAACAACTTCCGACAATTTCAGAATCGGAGGCATCTCTCCTGAATTCACTGTTAATGATTTTGAGATTAAGATTGAGTTGAGAGGATAAGATTATGAATTCTTACATTGTATTGAGTTATATTCATAGTACACCTTCTTTTGATTTAGCGGGAATAATAGCAACTATTATAATCGGATCGCTAATTATCGGTTACACATTTTGGGCAAACAAAGGTGTCAGTAATGCAAACGAACATTGCGATTTCATTCTTGCAATATTGCTCAAAATGGGACATTGCAACAAGAACACCAAAACTCTATTGCAAAACTTCCATCGAAAACTTTATGCTACTAAGAAATCTAATTTAGTGACAGAAATGGAAGCTCAAGATTTTTCTAATAAAATTATACGAAAATCAAGACTTGTTGATCCCAACCGAGAAATTGACTACGATATTATTATAAAGAAAAAAGACCTACCTTTCCGATGCAGTTTGGTACGATTAATGTTCAAATTGGCAGCCGAAGTCGACGGAATTAAAAACGACGAATGGAATTATATCCTAAATACAATGAGTCGTCTGAAAATAAACAAAAGAAGCTACGACTATTTCATCAGGTATTATTCTCCACTACGAACTGAGTTTGACGACTATTCTCAATATTACGATGAGGAGACCAAGAAAGAGTATGTCTCATCTACACCGTCAAGCCTCATCCAACAATATTACGATATCCTTGGAGTATCGGTGGGGGCATCAAAGCAAGAGATACAGAAAGCCTACCACGCTTTGGCACTTATACATCATCCTGATATGCAACAGAATGCGGATAGGAAAGAAGAATGTGAAACTAAAATGGCTCAGATTAATGATGCGTATGAAAAGGTAATTGCGAGTCTATAACCGTTTATAATAATCTCCATAATGTTATGATTATTCGTTAGGAATTTGCATAGACTTTAGATTTTACATACCTTTGACTTTAGATTTCGACAATATTATTTCAATATAAATAAAAAAGGCGACGCAATTCATTTCTATCAATGAACTAAAAAGAGCTTGAAACAGGTCGCTAATGCAATAAAATAAAGCATTAGCGACCTATTTCATTACTATTTTTTGGAAAAATTGAAGTTATTAGGTTACTTTGCAGATTGAAAATCAAATAGAAAAAAAGCAAGTAACTGTCATGAACAAACTATTTATAGGAAGAGAAAAAGAGCAGAAGATGCTCCATGAATATTTAAATTCCAATCAATCCGAATTCATTGCAATTTATGGTCGTCGACGCGTAGGAAAAACCTTTTTGATACAACATGTTATCGGTAATGACTATGCTTATTATGTAGCAGGCATGAATAATGTGACGATGAAGATTCAATTGGCAAATTTCATTGAAGGAATAAGAAAGAAAGGATATAAGACAACTAATGTAAAATCTTGGATAGAAGCATTCTTCGCTCTTGAATCTTATCTTGAGTCACTTCCTGAAGGACGAAAAATAGTTTTCATTGATGAAATGCCTTGGATGGACACTCCACGCTCTAACTTCATAAGCGGTCTTGAACATTTCTGGAATTCATGGGCATGCTGGAGAGATGATATCAAATTGATTGTATGCGGAAGTGCAACATCCTGGATTATAAACAATCTGATAAAAAACAGAGGAGGTCTGCATAATAGAGTCACTCATAAGATACTTGTTAAACCATTCTCACTAAGAGAATGTCAGATGTATTTTTCAGCAAAAGGATTCAGATACTCTCAAAAACAAATTGCTGAATGCTATATGGTATTGGGCGGTGTTCCTTTCTACTTGTCAAAAATGGGTAAAGGAGAAAGTGTTGCTCAAAATGTCGACAGACTTTTGTTTTCAGAAGATGGCGAACTTCGCAATGAATTCCAAAGTCTCTATCAATCGTTATATAAAAATGCGTCAGATCACATCAAGATTGTAACCGTTTTGGCCAAGAAAGGTAAAGGTATGACACGAAAAGAGATAGTTGAACAAAGCAAAATTGCCGACAATGGAAAACTATCAACCATGATAGAGGAATTAGAAAGCTGTGGTTTTATAAGAAGCTATATGCCTTTTATATCAGACTCAACAAGAAAAGGGATAGAAGAACGTTATAGTCGTAATACAATGTTCCAACTTATCGACCCATTCACTCTATTCTATTTTCATGTGATGTGTAAAGCTACAGCTAATGATCCTAATTACTGGACAAACAATCAAAACTCCCCAAAGTACAACAATTGGGCTGGAATTTCTTTTGAAAAACTCTGTTTGAATCATATAGAACAAATTAAAACAGTGCTTGGAATTTCAGGAATTACATCTTCCGTATATTCTTGGTTTGGGAAAGGTGAAAATAATAATGCACAAATTGACATGATAATTGATCGCGCAGATAAGACTGTCAACCTTTGTGAAATCAAATTCTACAACAAACCTTACGTCATGACATCAAAAGACGAAGAGGATTTGAACCGTAAAGTATCATCTTTCGTGGAAGGCTCAAAAACAGATAAAAGCATAATTATGACTATGATAACATCCAAAGGAATTGAAAGAAATGAGTATTCTGACTGCATACAGAAAGAAATTACCTTAGGACAATTATTCTGCTAACATCATAAATCAACATTATTGAGCGAAAAACCACATTATGCCCAATTTTTCAACATTTTGAAAATCAGTCGATAATGCAGAAAAAATTGGGGGGGGTAATTTTTGTCTTTGAAAATTTTGCAACAATGTTTATATCATTTAATTTTGTGGCATCCTCGCTATAATTGTGATGATGCTTTTCTTTCGTTAAATGGTTCGAGCGACTGAAAAGGGAATAGTAACGAACCTCTATTTTATGGGACTTAAACGACTTTTTTCTATCTGTCTGCTGGGAAGCTCTATGCTTGCTAATGCGGTTGTGACACACATGACAGTAGAACTCAATTCAGGAAGCAAGATAAACTTCTTGCTCGACGACAACCCCGTCATAACTTTCGAGAAAGAAAAGTATGACATTAAAGCTTCTAAAATGGTCGTAAACGGAGATGCTGAGACTTCATACGCTATCGACGACGTGAAAATCTATTATTTCACAACTGGTGATTCTACACCTGTAGAGTCTGTCAAGGCTAAAGATGAGATTTTAATTTCTCTCACAAAATCTACCCTCAACATTAACAACGCCAAGGCTGGAGAAAAGGTGACACTAATCAACATCAACGGATCTGTTGTGGCATCATCTGTTGCAGACACTAATGGACAATCTACTTTAGATCTTCCACAGACAAAAGGCGTTTACATTGTAGTTGTCGACAACCAATCTTTTAAAATCATTCGTAACTAACAAATAAGAACAAAATGAAAAAAACTATACTTTGTGCTTTCGCACTTTTGAGTTTGAACGCTTCTGCAGCCACAAGAAACATGATCATCGAGCAGAAGGATGGAAACAAAATCACTGTTGATGTCGAGACTATCAAGCAGATTTCCTACGCCTACGAGTTGGACGGTGGTGTGTCTATGACAGGAGAAAAAGGAAGTATAAGTTACGTGGATCTTGGATTAAGCGTCAATTGGGCATGCTACAATCTAAATGCCTCTTCTCCTGAGGATCAGGGACAATTCAGAGGTTGGGGTGAAAAGCAAGGTGGAAAATCTACTTTCACAAAGGATAGCTACAACAAAGGATTGGGTGATGTGGTATTGGATGAGAAAGGTCGCCTTACTGGAGACAGCGACCCTTATCAGAAAAGTTATGGGGTAGATGGGTGGCGTATGCCAACAGAGGATGATTTCCGAGAATTATACACCAAAACGAATGTAGAGTTTATCGAAGATTTCAATGGCACTGGTGTGGCTGGATACTTGTTCACTTCGAAAATAAACCAGAACACATTATTCTTGCCATTCGGCCATCCTAAAGATGATGAGCCAAATACTACTAATTACAACGAATTCTATGGAGCCTACTGGACATCTGACAATTGCTATAGTTTTGTAATAGCCCAACTGTCAGCTGACAACATGATTCTTGACTTTGATTATATGACAGGAAAAGAATATCAGGGTATGATGTTCCGTGGTGTTTTCAACAAATAATTCTGTTGAATCAAAAAAATAATCAATATAAAAAGCCACAGAAGAGTTGAACTTCTGTGGCTTTTATTTTTCGTCAACGTTAGCGTTAACGTTCCTTTTTACTTAACCATAATCTTATAATCAGCATCCTTCACCTTGACATCATAGATATCCGATGATAGCGGACTTAGATTCAAATGACCATTTGAGATTGTCTTCTCCATCACTACTCTACCATTGATATCGTAGACTGTGACATTTCCACTGTACATGTTGCCAGCCCCATCTGTGATGAACAAATCTCCAGTTGTTGGGTTTGGATATGCCGACTTGCCAACAGCGTTAACCTCTGCCACATCAGTAGGATCCTTCACCTCGATATTGCCTGTATATGTTGCCTCAGTATCTGCATCGCTGACAGTAGTGACAGTCCAGTTGAATGTTCCCTCCTCAGCAGGTGTTCCGCTGAAATAGATATTCTTTGTAGCCTGATCTATCTTTGTCTCAATACCAGCTGGAGCCTTTGGTTCCCATGAAATCTTAACAGTTGAAGCGTCGCTCCAAGTTAGATAATAGTCTGTGATTGCATTATTGATATATACAGTCTGCTTGCTCGAACCACCACCATGCTTTGTAAGCGTAGGCTCAGCCATATTACGAAGATTCTTGTAATACTCCACAGGGCTGTAACCCAAATGAGGTGGCTGATTATATCCGCAATGCTCCCAAGCCACTGCCATATCGTATGTATGGTCGTCACGTAGCCAAGGTAGCTTATAGTTGCTTGGAATTGTAGTTGTATAGATAGTCAAATAGTACTGACCATTCTGCTGAGTCCAGAAAACCGACTCCTCACGCCAGTCGCCTACAAGGTCGGACTGAAGACATGGGTTGTATTTAGTTGCGTTGTTAAGTTCAGCACCCCATTGCACCTTAGTGCCATTCACCATGATGTTGTAGCCGAATGTGTAAGTACGAACCCAAGTCTTATTTACATTATCCCACTTGTCGACATGTCCGCGGTCTGTGTACTCCTCAAGCAAGTCGCCATCCCAGAAGATACGTCCGTTGATTGAACTGCTGTTTGTACTTCCTGTATGCCATTTAGCAAACTCATGTCCTTTGCATGTGAAGATATTCTCGCAGCTCCACTCCATAGCCTCAGCACCATCGTATGTGCTGTCGCAGTCGAGTATCAAACCACGTCCTGTGTCACCACCTGTCTGAGCCTTATACATCAACACTTTTCCTGTGCGGGCGTCAAGCAAACAGCAGTCGTATTTCGCTGTCTCCTCCTCTGTGATCATGAAATACTCCATACCAGGATTTGTAGGATCAAACTCACCCAAGTGAGTGGCATCACCGTGTCCCAAACCACTGCTCCATAGCACCTGACCATTGTGATCCAAACAAGCAGCACCAGTAATGATTTCATCAAAACCATCATTATCGACGTCGCCACAAGTGATACTGTGAGCACCCTGAGCATAGATGCCCTGTCCTGGTTTGTCGGACGAGTGCTTCCAAAGATTAGTCAAATTCTTTCCATCCCAATTCCATGCAGCGGCATAAACGTATGTATAGATTCCACGAGTAGTCACGACGCATGGTTTTGCTTTACCATTGACATCAAGGAATGCAACACAACCCTTTAGCCAGTTTCCACGGTGTCCGTAAGCGTTACCATCAGTCTTACCAGGACGGTCATCCCAGTTGGACTGGATATTAAAGTATGGCCAATAGTCGACAGTTGCCAACTCCTCACCTGTCCTACCGCTGAAGCAAGTCATCCACTCCGGACCACCATCAGTCACAAGACCATTCTTCAAACAGTTCTGATAAGGATTTGATCCGGCAGCCTTACCTTTGCTAAGGAAATTACCCTTACCATCTTTTGAGCCTGGAGCAGTCTTAGTGATCAACTCACCATAACCGTCGCCATCAAAGTCGTAGCAAAGGAAAGAAAGACGACATCCACTCAAGATATTTGGACCAAGGTTGACTTTCCACAACGATCTTCCGTCAAGCTTCAAACACTCCAAGATAGGAGGCGCAGTAGCAGCGGCAGTCGCACCCTCACCAGCCGACCAACACATGATGATCTCCTCCTCACCGTCGCCATCCATATCGTAGGCAGAACAGTCGTAAGGATGATAAGTCACCACGTCGCCAGTAGGCAACTTATATGTGCCGGGATGATTAAGTTTGATATGATGGTATGGAAAAGCATCCACCCTTATTCCCGATTGTGAATCGATCACCTCACCTGCCTTGTTCAACACCTCAAGGGAGAAAGTTGAAGTACTATACTGGTTTCCTGGAAGCGTAGTGTTTGTGCGATCCTTAGAAGAGAACACGAGTTTGCCATCTGCATATAGATTATATGTAGTCGACTTAGGAGAATCCGTAGCACGCATACGCCAGCTGACGAACACATTGCCGTCGTTGCAAGCCCAAAGACCACGGTTGGCTCCGGCCTGCGCAGTGCCCAAACCTAAGGCACCAAGCAATAATGTAGATATGAGTTTTGTCGTGTTTTTCATGTCTAGACGTTTTAAGTTTCTTGCTTGCTAAATTAAAAAAGAATACGAAAAAACGGTTTGACAAATCTTGTGTTTTTAGACACTATTACAAATATCTATGCTGTTTGGGAAAAAATTCAACTACTCTATATTTCTAAACAACTCTTTGAATTCAGCCAAAGTAATGAATTTCGTACATTTGAAACCACCTAAAACCAAAATGTCTTTATCTCCAGAAACCAAATAATCTGATTTTGTTTCTTCAGAGAGCGTTATCAAATATAAATCCTTTGGATCCCTAATCTCTACTTCTGCCTTCTTTTCTTTCAGATCAACCATAATACAATGTCTAGAAATTAATATAGGCAAAATAGTATATACTTCATTTGAAATGTATTTTTGAATTTTCTTTCTTGATAATACATCAAAAATCTCTATTAATAATTCTTCTGAAACATATACTTCTAACTTCGTTGACTTCAAATAACACTCTAACAACGATATCTGGTTGTTTATTAGAAGAGACAACCAAATATTACAATCAAAAATTACTTTCACTCTCCTCTTCTGTATGCTTTTATTTCTTCAATGATCTCTTCGTTAGACATAGGACACTCTGGCATTTTTTCCATAGCAGACTTCATTTCATACCATAATTCATCAGTGGACATATTTTCGTATGACCTTTTGGTATTTTGTAACAAAACCTTCTTTGCTACTTCTACCGTTACTACTCTTTTTTTACTTTGTACTCCTAACATAATCTTAATTTTTAATTCTGCAAAGTTATTGATTAAATATCAAATAAAAAATAATTTATATCCGAATATTTCATAGTTCTCATTTTCCGCTTTATCAATACATATCTGTGGAATATTACTTCTCTTGTATGGAAATATTTGCTATTTTTGATGTATTCCAAAAGACAACAACTAATTAAAGACAATTATTATGCGATCGATATTGAATCTCTTTATACTGGCTTTATTATTGTGCACCTCTGCCTGCCAAAATCAAAAAAAGGAATATAAAGGTGAGTCGGAGCCACAAACCTACATACCTGAAACTCCAGACTATTCTCAACCCTCTATGTGGTATGAGGAGAATAACGACACCGACAATAGCGGTGCTGACATATTCTATATAGTGGCGACATGGGAGTTTGATTGGAAGACAAACGACTCTCTGTTATGCCATTTTGCCGATCCTGTCAACACTCCACAGCATTGCCAAGATATGGGTATTGAAATTAAAAGAGTGGCTGGATATATGGGAAAGGGAAATAATTACTATGCTCCTTACTACCGCCACATTTCCCTAAACAGTTGGACGGAATGTGAGGACACGATCAACAACAGGTATTTTTCTGTCGCCTTCAAAGACATTCAACAGTCGTTCAACTATTTCCTTAAAGAGAAAAACAACGGTCGACCTTTTATTTTAGCTGGATTTAGCCAGGGTGCAAAATCGGTAGTTGAACTCATCAAAACCATGCCTGATTCTGTTGCCGACAGAATGGTGGCCGCCTACGTCATGGGATACAAAGTGACAAGTGCCGACACTATGGTATGTCACAACTTGAAACCCGCTAAAGGTGCTGACGATACTGGTGTGACCATCTGTTACAATTCAGTATCTAATGTGAAATACATAAAACCTGTGCTTTGCGATTCCAACATTTTCTGCATCAATCCTGTCAACTGGAAATGTGATGCGACGGCAGCAACCATTGCAGACAGCATTACTGTGACGCTATCACCGGAATACCATGTGCTGGTTGTAAACGGATTTGACGGTTCTTCCTACCCTCCTATCCTTAACATGATAAATGTGGGTGACTATCACGGTGCGGAGCCTTATCTCTACCAGGATTTTATTGAAAAGAACATTAAAACCAGAATTGAGTCATACAAAAGTCAGAGCAAGTAGAAAGATAGTCGAAGGTAAGGTCTGGAGATTTGTAACCAAATGGTCTTTGCAAAGAACGAAAAATGCACTTATAAGTTGAAAAATTTGCAAAAAAACGCGTTAAAAGGTAGATAATGTCTACCTTTATAGCCAAATTTTTGCAAATACATCTCAATGTAAAGATGGATAAAGTTCAGAATATAATGGAAAGATGGTCGGCATTGCAGCCTCTTTCAGAAAGAGACAATGAGTTGCTAAGTCGTCGTTTTACTATTGATTTCAACTATAATAGCAACCATATCGAGGGCAATACACTTACGTATGGTCAGACGGAGATTCTTCTTCTATTCGGGAAAGTAGTTGGAGAGGCTGAGGTGCGTGACATACAAGTTTTGAGGATGGTAATGGTCGTATCGCAAGAATGATGGTAAATTATATACTTGCCAGACACAACTATCCCATGATAGTTGTACGTAGTCGCAAGAAAAATGAGTATCTGGAGGCTCTGCACAAAACAGACCTCAACATTGGATCTACGCCTGCTCTTGGAGCTCATGCATCAAAAAGGGATATCCAGCATTTTCTGACTTATTTCACCAATTTGTTTGTAGAAGAGGTATCATACAACATTCAGTTTCTTACCGAACGTGGCGAAAATGTGTGGTGGTTTGATGGTGAACGTGTCAAATTCCGTAGTGAGTCGACAAGTAAAATCCTAAATCTTCTTTATGCTAATCCTGATATTACGATATCAAAGATATCAGAGGATGTAGGTATAAATGTTGCAGCGGTAAACAAGCAGCTGAAGCAACTTACCACAAAGGGCTACATACAGAGAGTTGAGAAAGACAATACATGGAGAATTATAATTACTCCTTCAATTTAAAAATATAAGGCAGTCGAACCTCAGGGATCGAGACTGTAAATTAAACTGTGTCATACAATAAAAAAGAAACAAAAACGTTAAAGAAGTATGGACACAAAAGAAACAGAAGAATTCGTAAGAATGCGAGAGGAGATAGTCAAGCAATGCTTGGCAGGGAAGCCGTTGTTCGG
>JAZUIF010000007.1:0-41663 GCA_045642085.1 Paludibacteraceae bacterium
TATCGCTCAGCTTAACGAGTATATCTGGTGGTACAATAACAAACGTATTAAACTTAGATTAAACGGCATGAGCCCGGTACAATACCGAGCTCATACATTATAAATTATTTTTTTTCTGTCCAACTTTAGGGGTGCACCTCAAACCCACGGCTTTTTTATATTTACCAAACTGATTTACAAAATCAAAGATTATTTCTGCTCAAACAATCCTGGCTCAGGAAGGTGCATGCCGACCATTGTCAAACCATTCTCTTTTGCGTAGTTGATATACTTGACTCTTGATTTAACAGCTTCTTCTGGATCCATATCATAAGAAGCGCAATACTCAGGATGAGCCATCTGTAGAGCCATACCATGCATCAAATCTCCGATAACCAACACTTTTCCTGCCTGGAAAACAGTATGTCCTGGAGTATGTCCTTTTGCGTCCATCGCTACAACACCTGCAGGCAACGTATCGTTGAAATTGAAGAACTGAAGATTGTCAGCATATAGTTTGGAGAATGTCACCTGCATCTGATTGCTCTCTGCTGGCATCGCCATCCACGCATCAAACTCAGACTTGGCAACGTAAACCTTTGCGTTAGGGAAAATCTTCTCGCCATTCGACATCAATCCACCGATATGGTCTGGGTGAAGATGAGTGATGTAAATCAAAGAGACATCCTCTGGTTTGATACCCAATGAATTAAGAGAAGGAATAAGCAGACATCCAGGCATACCAAGTCCAGCGTCGCATAAGATTGTAGCTGAATCTCTCTGCAAAAGCACAGCACTCATAGATGCAGGAATACCGTTTTTGATTCCAAGACTATCAGCCAAACCCTCGCTTACATTACCAAATAGCTGCAAATCATTGTTTTTACGACCAGCATTATCACGTAACCAAGTCACTTTCACTTCATCTAACTGAATAGAGCAGATACTACTGTCAGCATTAGCGACAAGTGCAGATGCAGGAGTCTCCTGAACCTGCTCTGGTGTTTGTTGTTCATTGCTTGTCTTGCTGTTGCAGGCTGTCGCCATCAAAGCAAGAACAGGAATAATAAGACGTTTCATTATAATTGATTATATGTTATCACGCACACTCGAAGATATTGATTCCATCTTTCTACTCCCCAAAATCAATAGGTTTCTGGCATGGAAGCAAAGTGAATGATTTTCTGTGGTATGGCGACGGACCAAACTCCGCAATTGCTTCGCGATGAGCTTTGGTAGGGTAACCCTTATTCTTTGCCCAACCATACATCGGATACTCCTCCGCAATCTTCATCATGTAATCGTCACGATATGTTTTAGCCAAGATAGAGGCGGCCGCAATCGACAGATATTTACCATCACCGCCTACAACAGTATGATGCGGAATATTCTTGTAAGGGCGGAATTTATTGCCGTCGACAATGATATGCTGTGGTTCGATTCCAAGTGCTTCGATAGCTCTATGCATCGACATTATCGAGCATTGAAGGATATTATACTTGTCAATCTCCTCTGGTGTACATATTCCCAACGCCCAGGCAATCGCCTTTTCTTCTATGATTGGGCGTAGCTTATAGCGTTGCTTTTCAGTAAGTTGTTTTGAGTCGTTCAACTCATCCAATTGAAAATCAGGAGGAAGAATCACAGCTGCTGCATAGACAGGTCCAGCCAACGGGCCACGTCCAGCCTCATCAGTGCCGACCTCAACAACTCCGTCGAGCATATGGTGTAAAAGAGGCAAATGTTCTTTCATATTACTTGATATCAATAGATGTTAATGAACTCTGTAGCAGATTCTTAATCTTATCCTTCTCACCTACTACCCACACCACATCACCAACGCAGAATTTAGTGTGAATATTTGGCGACATCGTAGTCTCGCCTTCATGTTCGATTCCCACTACCAGACACTTAGCTTTGTCTCTGATACCCGACTCAACGATACTCTTTCCTTCAAGAGGAGACCTCTCATCAATAATCAGCTGCTCCACACTTACCTCTTTCTTCTGATTGTCAGCCGCAATTGACGGTGTTCCAAATATCTTAGCGACATTTGTCAGCTGATCGTCGGTACCAAGTGCAAGAACTTTGTCGCATGGCAAAATTTTTTCCTTTCCACCGGGGATATTGATACGAATCTCACCACGAATAATAGAAACAACATGCACTCCACAGACCTGTCGGAGATTAAGTTCAATCAATGTTTTATCACAACATTCAGCATTAGGATCTACAACAAAATCTGCCAAGTGTAAGTCGTGAGCCGAGAGACTCTTAGATAATGCGGTACTTTCAAATACGGATGTCTTACTCTCCATTTTTCTTCGCATCTCTATCTCACGAATATTGAGGTTGTAGAAGAACTTACGCTCTATCTTAATAGACCAATACTTGATCATTCTAGACTTAAACACCAAGAATAGAAGTATCATTGCCAAAAAAACAGAGAAACCTAAAGGTCGGTTCTGCAACACCCCTTTGTAAATCAACGATGAGATAATAATCACTCCAACAAATACTCTAAACAGTGTCAGAGCGGCCAATGGAGCCCAGTTGCTACGATTGGTCTCAAACAGATATTTATACTCAGGAGAATGATTCTTTTTAGCAATTATAGCACGCACTAGAGGCGACACAAGGAGTATGCTGAGTGCAGTCAGAACAATATTTATCCAGAATCCTCCGGTCATTTCTGATACCTTAGGGAAAATATAAGTCACAAACACAAGCATCACCGCGGTGCTCACTGCTCCATAAATTCCGACAATCTCCAATATCTGCGTTAGAAGATTCTTCCAAACAGCCATCACTCCCTCAGTCTCCTTCTTTGTCTGAGTGCGCTCAATCATTGTTCTGAATTTTTCTGGCAATCTGACATTCAACCATTCAACAACAGGAATCGCAGACTTCATCATGAAAGGAGTGATAAAAATAGTCACTACCGATACCGCAACAATAACTGGATAAAGAAACTCATCACAAAGTCCCAATTGAGTTCCGAGTAAAGCTACGATGAACGCGAACTCTCCCACTTGAGTAAGGCTGAAACCACACTGTATAGCTGTTCTCAATGTCGCACCTGAAAAAAGTATTCCTGAAGTACCCAAACATACCTGACCAATTATCACAGCCATTGATATTGCTAGAATCTCTTTCCAATATTCCGCAAGAATCGAAGGATCAATCATCATACCTACCGACACGAAGAAGACAGCACCAAAGAAATCCTTTATCGGTGTCATAACCTTTGTGATTCTTTCCGCCTCGATTGTCTCAGCCAATATTGAACCCATCACAAATGCTCCAAACTCCTCGCTGAACCCAACCGCAGATGCAAAATAGACCATTCCAAGACATAATCCAGCTGACACGATTAGAAGAGTCTCGTCATTAAGAAAATTCTTTGTGCGTTTTAATATCGTCGGAATAAAGAATATTCCAATCACTAACCAAATGATTAGGAAAAAGATCAAACGAAGTATAGCATAAATGAATTCCGTACCCTCAAATGCTTGCCCGGCAGCAATCGTAGGAAGCAACACCATTATCATGATGGCAGCCAAATCTTCAAAAATCAAGACTCCAAGCACCACACTTGCAAAACGATGACTACGGAGATCCAGATCATCGAGAGCTTTCAGGATAATAGTCGTGGAACTCATACAGATCATACATCCAAGCATAGCACTGTTGGATACACTCCATCCTAACAAATTTCCGACCAACAGACCCACCACAATCATTCCTGGAATAATTACGGCAGACGCCAGCAATGCGTTTTTTCCTACTTTGGCGACTTTACGAAAACTGAATTCCAATCCAAGGGCAAACAACAAGAATATAACTCCAATCTTTGCCCATACCTCAACATCCTCATCACCGACAATATCCGGAGCAAAAACAAATTGTTTGCTTACCAAAAAACCAGCGACAATATAACCAAGTATGATGGGTTGCTTCAACCATTTAAAAATAACAGTTGAAATGCTCGCCACAATCATTATGAGGGCCAAATCTATTATGATAGTAGGAATACCCATTTTTATCCTCCAAACTCAAATTATACTACAAAATTAAGCTTTTTTACCTTATTAAAGCTATTAAAGTTTGTTAATATGTCGAAATGTTAAATTTAAAACTTTACTTTTGATTAAAACTTTTTAAGACAGGATGAGAAAGAGTCTCGGAATAGTATGTTTAATAGGTATTATGGCTATCGCTTTCGTTGGCTTGCTTGTACTACAGTCGTCGTATATCAAGATGACTGCAGACATGAGAGAAGACCAATTCAACGAGAACGTACGACTTTGCCTGTTCAGTATCAGCCGAATTCTGGAAGAGGAGGAGACAACAAGATTTATGGCTGAAAACCTTGAGTCGGAATTACGTGAACGTGACAGCAGCCAGATTAACTTTTTCTCAAATGATCAGGAAAAGTTGCAAGCGATCATTAAAATCTCAGAATTCAATGCAAACAACGATAAAAGTTGTGTTCGAATAAAGCCAAAAGTGTATCTTCAAACCGCAAGTGGAAAGAATTCACTACAAGGGTCGTCGCATCTTCTTCAGAAAAAATTGCGTGATAGATTCATACAAGAGCGTCAATTTCTCGACAACGTCTTGCTACGTTTGTTGGGAGAGAACTATTCACGCCACATTTCGGAGCGTATCGACTTCAACCACATGACTGAGCTTCTCGACAAAGAGATGCAGCAGAGAGGTCTTAATCTGCCTCATGTAGTGGCTGTTTATTCGAGCGACGGTGTAGAAGTATATAGTTCAAAAGGATTCAAGGCAGAAAACGCAGACAACACATATAGCCAAGCTTTGTTTGTGAACGACCCTTATCCTACCGGCAACTACATGAAGGTATATTTCCCTACAAGAAACAAATATATCTACAACACAATTAGGCTTGTACTTCCGACGACTGTCATCTTTTTCTTACTTTTGCTTACATTCATCACATCTTTGGTGATGATATCAAGAGAGAAAAGATTGACACAGATGCGTACCGACTTCATGAACAACATGACTCATGAGCTGAAAACACCGGTTTCTTCCATCTCATTGGCATCACAAATGTTGAACGACGAGAGTGTGCCGAAGACACCACGTATGCTAGCTCATTTGGGAAAGACAATTAACGACGAAACTCAACGTCTTTCACAACAGATTGAAAAAGTATTGCAGATGTCAATCCTCGAGAAAGAGAGTTCAGCATTGAAGCTTAAAGAGATAGATGTCAACGAATTGATTGTCAAAGTGACATCCAACTTTATGATTAAAGTCAAAGATAAGGGTGGAGACATTGACACAACGTTGGATGCGGATTATCCATTCATCATGGCAGATGAAGTGCATTTCACAAACATCATCTATAATCTGATGGACAATGCGCTGAAATATACAGAAGCCATACCTCATCTTGAGGTGAATACAGCAGAAGATGAAAAGAATGTCATCATCACTGTGAAAGATAATGGTATTGGCATCAAACCAGAAGACAAGGAGAAGATTTTCGACAAATTCTTCCGTGTCTCTACTGGAAATGTACATAATGTGAAAGGATTCGGTCTTGGATTGGCATATGTAAAAAAAGTGGTTACAGACCATAAAGGCACGATAACATGCGACAGTGAGTTTGGAGTAGGAACAACATTCACGATTTCCATACCAAAGACTGAAGACAAATAGAAAAAGAGTATTAACGTAATAGATTACGATTATGAGCGACAAGAAAAACAGCACTAGAATTCTTCTATGTGAAGATGACGAAAACCTTGGTTTGCTTTTATGCGAATACTTAGAGGCAAAAGGTTATGAAGTGGTATTGAAGAAAGACGGTGCAGCAGGCTACCAAGCATTCTCAGAGCAGTATTTCGACATCTGTGTGCTAGATGTGATGATGCCAATCAAAGACGGATTCACAATGGCTAAAGAGATTAGAGCCACTAACACAACAGTGCCTATTATTTTCCTTACTGCAAAGACATTGAAGGAGGATATCTTGGAAGGATTCCATATCGGTGCTGACGACTATATCACAAAGCCATTCAGTATGGAGGAGCTTCTTCTTCGTATTGAAGCCGTATTGCGTCGCGCTGGAGCAAAACGCCCTACAGAAGATGCCACATACAAGTTTGGAAAATTCACTTTCGATACCAACAAGCAGATCATCACTTACAATGGAATAGAAGACAAGTTGACTACAAAAGAAAGTGATTTGCTAGCCCTTCTTTGCGCAAACTCAAATGAGATTCTTGAACGTAACATGGCATTGAAGACAATCTGGGAGGAAGACAGCTACTTCAACGCAAGAAGCATGGACGTTTACATCACAAAGTTGAGAAAGCGTTTGAAAGACGATCCTGAGGTAGAGATCATAAATGTCCATGGAAAGGGTTACAAACTAGTATTTCCACAGAACAAATAATATTTGCTAAATATCTAAAAAGACGGTGAAAACACCGTCTTTTTAAGATTTTGTCTAGAGAGATTAGAGACACAAGTGGAATATCTTCTTTTAATAGTTTGCGCTTCCGGTGCAGGATTTGTACAGCGTACGGCAGGATTTGGATTTGGTATCTTCCTTATCCCATTACTTCTTTTACTTGGAATAATGGGCGGTGATTACAAAAGCATTGTGTCATTATCATCGATGATGGCAGCTACACTGAGTCTGATTACAATTATAAATCTTCGCAAATCACTTAACTGGAAATATATTTGGCCTCTTTTGATCGTATTTATGCCGACAAGTGCACTATTTTCTTATATAATGTTCGGCACCGATGCATCATGGCTGAAAGTCATTCTAGGAATAACACTTATTCTTCTTTCCGTCTATTTCACATTCTTCAAAAAAGATGGAATAAAAATTAAGCCTAATTGGTTTAATACCATCGGACTTGGCAGCATAAGTGGCCTAATGGGAGGTTTATTCTCAATGCAAGGACCTCCTGTCGTCTACTATTATCTTTCAACGCAAGACACTAAAGAAGAATATATGGCTCAGACCCAGTGCTTTTTCCTTCTCGGTAATCTATGGATGACATTATTGCGTGCGGGAGAAGGTATCATCACCGTAGAAGTAGGCAAAAACTACCTCATAGCCATAACCGGATGTCTGATAGGAATGTGGATAGGAGCCCACGTCTACAACAAGATGAACAAAGAGCTACTGCTTAAGGTGATATATATCTTTTTAGCATACAGCGGCATAAGTATGATTATTAGTCATTAGTTGGATATTCGAGTTCGAAGAGCTACATTTGTGTCCATTAAAGAATAGAAGATGCAAAAGGAATTGTCTATAATATACGTCAATTTTAACACTGCCGACCAAATAATAGCGTCGGTAGAGAGCGTGCGTCGTCACACTGAAGGCATCGACTATGAAATAATTGTCGCCGACAACAACTCTCAAAATGATGAGAACATTCAGCATTTAATTGACGACAAGGGCATCAAAGTAGTGAGATTAGACGACAACTATGGATTTGGGAAGGCAAATAATGCCGGATTCAAAGAGAGCACCGGTGAATATATCTTCCTTTTGAATCCAGATACCATATGTCATGACAATTCTATCAAAATTTTGCTAGACAAGATCAAGGCAGACCAGACTATCGGTGTGATTGGTCCAAATATAATAAATGCCGACTCAAAGCCGACTCACGCTTTCAGACGCGCTAACGACGGAATCATCACAGAGATCAACTTTGCATTGTTTGGCTTGCCATACAAAATGGTTTACGGCAACAACTTCGAATACAACCATACAGGCAAACAAATGGATGTTGCCTATTCATGTGGAGCTGCTATGATGATGAAGCGAGAAACATTTGAAAAAGTCGATGGATTCGATGAAAATTTCTTCATGTACTATGAAGATCAGGATCTTTGCAACAGAATCAGAAAAGAAGGGTTGAGAATCGTCAACGAGCCATCTGCAACAATACAGCATCTAGAAGGAACAAGTATAAGTGTCAACTCAAGAAGAGAGAATTTCATCATGCAGAGCAGAAAGAAATACTTCTTGAAGACAATGCCGAAATGGCATTTTAAGGTTGCTAACATACTGACAAAAACACTCCTTTTTATCGGAGAATCAGCATACAAAATATGCGGCAAAAAAGAGTTGTCGGAAAAGTACTCGTGCCGCAGAAAACTAATTTCTAAATATGAATAAGACTCTATACATAAACGGACTTTTTCTAGCCCAAAAAGCCACTGGCGTACAAGTCGTATCTTATGAAATGTGTCAATCATTGCATAAGTTAGGATGGCATGTTGTATGCTTTATGCCAGATGTTGATATAGAAGATGGATACAATCCTAACTTTGAAGTTGTGAAGTTGGCTGGTCACACAGGTCATATCTGGGAGCAAACGACATTACGAAGACACTTAAAGAAAATAGGCAGTCCACTACTAATAAACTTATTCGGCCTTGGAGTAGTTGGATACAAAAATCAAATTGTGACAGTTCATGATATAGCTTACAGCGTCAACAAAGAATGGTTCAGTTTCAGCTATCGCACAGCCTATAGCATACTACTACCTATCTTGACTCGCCAATCCAAATTGGTCATGACTGTCAGCGAGTTTTCGAAAAAAGAAATAATGAAAGAATTCTCGATTCCATCGGAGAAAATATTCATTTTTTCACCAGCTCCAAAATCACGTCCGCGCACAGATGCAGAACCTGGAGTAGAAGGCAAATACGTTATCGCCGTGTCAAGCTTGGATCCACGCAAAAACTTCAAGACATTAGTGGAAGCCTACGCCAAACGACCTGATGATGGAGTAAAGTTGATAGTAGTAGGTGGAGCAGCAAAAATTTACGGAGATACAAACATAAATAATACAGAAAAAAGAATCGAATTCCTTGGAAGAGTATCCGACGAACGTCTGGAGGCACTGTATAGAAATGCTTCTCTTTACGTCTGCACTTCTCTCTACGAAGGATTCGGTATTCCAGCTCTAGAAGCAATGCAATACGGATGTCCGGTAGCAGTGAGCGACATTGAAATATTCCATGAGGTTTTGGGAGACAACGCCATCTATTTCAATCCAACTGACACAACAGACATAGCCGACAAAATATCCATTGCCTTATCAAAAAATTACGATGAAAACGACAAAAATGCATTAATAGAGCATTCTAGGAAATACAACATGGATTTCTCAGCTGAAAAACTATCAAAGAAATTGGAATCAATTTTATAGAAAAGTGTCGAAAAGCATATTTTTTTGGAATAAAAGTGCTACTTTTGCGAGGTATAAAAATGTGGGTATTCTTTGAGAGCGAAAATGACAACTGAGAAAATCAATTTCTACAGGACAACAGAGACGATTATAGCAGCTAGCGATGCTCTATCGTCGTTGTTTCGCATTTTAAGAAGATTTTCATATCAAATTGTTATCCTCATAGCTATTCTAGCATTTTTCCAGACAATCACATCTTGTACGAACAGTACTCAGACAGATAACAACAAAACCGCCAATGACTCATTAGTTGCGGATACTGTTAAATGTCCAGAGCGAATCCATCAAACTATTTATGGTATTGATATAGATTCTTTGGATTATGAGAAACTTACTATTAAGCGTGGGGAAAATTTGTCAGACATCTTGATGCGATTTAATGTCGATCGCAAACGTATAGCAAAATGTGAAACAGCAATAAGCCAAGTGTTTGACATAAGAAAACTTAGAGCAGGCAACAGTTATCGTGTTGTCACAGAGCAAGATTCTCTTCACACTCTACGTCATTTCATATACGACATCAGTCCAGTCGAGTACTTTATTTTGTCGTTGAACGGTGATGAGATCACTTCAGAGAAGAACCAACACAAAGTAATTGAAAGGGAAAGAGTTGCAGAAGGAGTCATCGAGACATCACTTTGGAACGCAGTAGTCGGACAAGGTCTGCAATGGGAATTGGCAATGAAATTATCAGACATTTACGCATGGAACATTGACTTTTTTGGATTACAAAAAGGAGACATGTTCAAGGCGAAATATACAGAGAGATGGGTCGACACTACATTCGTAGGCATAGACTCCATCAGATGTGCAATGTTCTATCACGACAACCGTGAATATCATGCCATACCGTTTGATATTGATGGCAAAACGGATTATTTTGACAACGAAGGCAACAGTCTGCGTAAGGCATTCCTTAAAGCACCGTTGAAATATTCGCGTATCAGTTCAAAGTTTACACATTCACGTTTCCATCCAGTGTTGAAGATTCGTCGTCCTCATCACGGAGTAGACTATGCCGCGCCCAAAGGGACTCCGGTAATGAGTATCGGTGACGGTAAAGTCGTGGCAAAAGGTTGGGATAAAAAAGGTGGTGGCAATTACATCAGAATCCAACACAACTCAATGTACAGCACCGTCTACATGCATCTAAATGGTTTTGCCAAGGGCATTTCACAAGGCAGCAGTGTAAGACAAGGTGATCTAATCGGTTACGTTGGAAGCACAGGTACATCAACTGGTCCTCATCTTGACTTCAGAGTGTACAAAAATGGGACTCCAGTAGATCCGCTTAAGTTAGAAAGTCCATCAGTAGAGCCAGTCCCTGCTGACAGTATGGCAAAATTCAATGCCAAGAAGGAATTATTGTTAAGAGAATTAAGAATTGATTAAAAAGAAATGGCTATTAGCATTGACATATTGAAAGACGATTCTAGATATGGGAAGTTTGATCAAGTGCTAGATCTACTCTTCTGTATCTCATCGGTTATTTTTGCTTTTGCAATACCATTTCAATTCTTATTTACGCCATGGATTGCCCAATGGTTTTTTGCAGTCTTAATATTTAAACTTTATTATGTACTAAGAGGCAAAGAGAAAATTATCTCTATTGATATTAAAAATTCAATTGCCATACTATCTTTAGGGTTATTTGGATTACTGGCTTTAGCTAGTACAAAATGGAGTCTGCAGCCTGACCATACGCATAATATGGTAATCGCTTGGCTATCATCGCTATTCATTGTCCCTAATATATATATCTTTTCATGCAAAAGATTACCTATAACGTTGATGTTCAAATCTTACGTTTTAGGATGTACTTCATTGGTATTATTTTTGCTTATTGATCTGACAGAAACCGCACTGAATGGCGACATATTCTACTTTATAGAGCCACGAAATGCGATCATGTTGCATATAGCATCTGTGTCATACCATCACATATACCTAGGATTTATTGTAGCCATCTCTATTTTCATAGCTATACGTTTCTTTTTTGATAAAGAGACAAAAATATTTGAGAAGATATATTACATCGTACACACTATAATGTCATTGGCATTGCTTACTATTGACAATTCCAGACTTATTTTCATCGTACTATTTATATCTATTTTGCTTTTCTCATTAAAAAAGATAAACAAAAATTGGAAAGTAATATTACCAATAGGAATACTATTCCTTCTAATAATCATTGCATTTTGTATACTACCTACTCGAACAAGTGAGACAATATACAGCATAGTTTCAAACGGCAATGCAAATGATCCACGTTTTGAAATTTGGAAATCACTACTGCCAGGAATAAAAGACGTGCCATTCCTAGGATACGGATATCAAGCAACAGACAGCGTTTACTCAAAACTGTATGAGGAGGCACATTGTTGGTTTGCTCAACAATACCACTACATTTCACACAGCCAATTCATAGAATCATATTATAATCTTGGAGTTATCGGATTGATACTCTCTGTATCTATTTTGATAGGATTTTGGAAATTTATCAAGTTAGACCGAACAATAATAAGTTCCGGAACGTTTATATTGCTAGTGGTTTCCATGACATTCGATGTGCCATTCTTCCACTGTTTTGTAATTCCACTACTTATATCTTGGTTAGCTTTTTGTTATTCAGGGAAAAAAGACTTTTCACCCAAAGTCTCTCCTATTCTATTCATGGTGATTTTACCAATAGTTGTAGCACTGTCAGTATTTATATTTATCAATAGCAATAAAGCCATAAAAAAATACTCTGAAGTCCATGAGATTGAGATGGCAGATTATAGTCATAGACAATATACAAAAAAAGCTATTAAAAAATTCAAAATCAAAGAAGACAACATATCAATGGTTCTTTCAGATGTGAATAGTGAAATCATATTAGAGAATAAAGACCAATTAATAGATACCAGACATATCGCGTTAATCAAAAATCATGACACTTTGACATGTAACTTTGATTATTGGATATCAGATAATTATAACGGATCTGAAATAGTATTATTAGTGAACAACTATGATGGCGCTTTAAAATTCGATCTTAGTAAAAAAGGTCAATGGATATCAGAAAGTTTGACTATTCCACCTTCATTAAGTTATATTTCAACTAATACAGAAGGTCATAAATCAGTAGTTTATGATAACAAAAAACGAGCTATTACTATAAATGCCGCATATTCCCGAGATAACACAGTAAAAGGCTATGCTATCTTACGCAATCTTAAAATAGAAAAGAAGCAACATTAATAAACGTCCTTAGCATGAAAAGAAAGGAAATACTTATAGATTTATATGACTTACAGGAACATTCAGGTTTTGGAGAAATAGAAAGAACATACGCTGACTTATTCTCAAAAATCGATATACCCGACATGCACTTTAATTTTCTTGTTAAGAAAAAAAAGTATCTTGGGGTTTATGGGCATAAAGTAGGATATCTTTTGCATTTTGGAATCTATAAGAAATTTCCATCTCTAATACTTCGTCATTTCGACCTTTGGCATTCCGTACATCAGTTATATCGTGAATGCCCACGCAACAAGTCGACAAAGAGAATTCTTACAATCCACGACCTTAACTTCTTATACGAGAAGAATGAGCATAAAGCACAAACATATCTTGATGCTCTATGTGATAAGATTGACAACGCTCATCAATTGGTCGCAATCTCTAATTTTGCTAAAAAAGAGGTGCTCAACAATTGCAAAATAAAAGAGGATAAGCCATTCGATGTCATACTCAATGGTGTACGCGATACAAGCAATGACGAAAGAATAAAACCATCTTTCATCAAACCTGATAGAAAATTCTTATGTGCTGTCGGTGCTGTAAGAGAGAAGAAAAATATTCATGTTCTTTTGGACATGATGAAACATCTTCCAGAATATGAACTATATGTTTGTGGAAGTGTGATTGGAGACTATCCTACTATGTTGAAGGAAAGAATCAAAAAAGAGAATATAAGCAATATAACAATCACTGGAGAGATTAAAGACGAAGAGAAGAATTGGCTTTATGCCAATATGGAAGCTTTGATGTTCCCAAGTCGACTTGAAGGATTCGGTCTACCTATCATTGAGGCTATGCATTTCAAGAAAGCAGTCTTTTCATCGCCTTATTCATCACTTCCTGAGATCTGCTCAACACATGCTTATGTTTGGGAGAATCTTGAACCAGAATATATGGCAACGTTAGTCCGCGAGAAAATTACCGAATTTTACGCTGATTCAAGCCGTGCAGAGGCAGAAAAAGAATATGCCAACACATACTCCTACGAACGTCATATAAAGGCTTATATCGCACTTTATAGAAGAATGTTAGGATTGCCGGAAATTGAAATCAACTTATAATACAAAAGGCAGGTGAGTACCTGCCTTTTATTATTTAATTATATCATCTCTTTCGCTTCTGAATAAGAGCCAGCTCATTAAGTGCAAACTCTTTAGAATCTTCCACTTCAAGAAGTTTCTTTAAAATCGATTCTGCTTTAGCATACTCTCCCATTTCAATCAACACATACGAACGACGTCGCTGCAAGAAATGATAATGAGCAATCATTCTTTCATTGCCTTCAAACTGATCCCTCTTCTCCTCAAATTGCTGGATCACATCGTTGAGTAGCGACAATGAACGGAAATCTCCACGATTGACAAGACAGTTGATATACTCCTCATGATCAACTACCCTATCCAAACCTCTACGAGAGACATCTATATAAAAATAAGCTAACTCTGGATTGTTAAGATCAAGATAGCAATAACCAATCAAGAAAGCGACATGGAAAAACAGCCAACTCTCGTTATCCCCTTTATCCATATGACGTGATTGTTCCATCATCTCATACGCATGTTTGAAATATGATAGAGCGTCCAGAGATCGTTTAGCATCAAGATACTTGTTTGCCCAATAAAGCTCATAGCCTATCACACTACTTTCACTGAAGAAGATTGCACGTTGAGCATCAGATAATTCATCTTCTTTACCAGACATCACCTTATCTTCAGCATCTGCCTGCATAAACACGAATTCATCGATCTTTTCTTTACTTGTACGAGTATCAACACCAAGCAAAAGAGTATGTGCCTGCATATCCGACTCAATGGAATGCTTAGCAGTTTCTCCTTGCGGAGGTAGCACAGAAGAGGCTCTTACAAGCACAACATCCTTTGTCTCTGATTCAACTCTAAGATGAATAGTAAGGACATTACCATAAGAATTGTCATCTTCATCGCTTTTTAGGTAAACAAGAATAGTGGCAACCATACGGGACACACCCACTTTGCCATCCTCTGTATAATCGACTACAGGTGATAAAATGAATTTTTTCTTGATCTCATTCGGATCCTCAATCCTTTTCACATCATCACCGATAATCTCGAGCATAGCTACTGAATCAATATAAATGTCGTATATCTCCTTCAAATACGACTCGAGAGTCACATAAGGTTCTACCGTACTTCTTCCACGTTTAAAAGGGTTCTGTGTATCATGAGACAACTCTTTTTCTCTTAGCAACTGTGTCTTTCTATAGTCGCAAAGCTTTGAATATTCATCGTCATTTTCCTCCACAGTCTCGACCTCGTTCATCTGAGCCTTTAATTTGTCGACACCATTTCGACTTGCACGGAAAATCTCCGCAAAGATAGATTGAAGAAAATCCTTATAATCAGTCAGTAGAGATGGAAGAGGCACAGTTGAAATGATATCCATATGTACACTATCTTCCGACATTCCAGCAACAAATTTCACTGGATGAAGGAAGCTATTCAAATTGTTGCATGTCTCAGCATAAACACGTCCATAATCCAAGCTGTCGGTAGCAATACCTGGAAAAATGATGTGCAAAAAACGTGATTTATTATATACATAGGTCACAAAATGACCTCCTTGATATTCATATTCAAAAGTGGATCCATCCTTATCCTTCATTTTTGAGACTTTATACTCAATGGGAAAAGAATTTAAAGCATCCGCAAATATTTGAACTGGATTTGTTTGTTCCTGTTCATTAGAAATCTCTTTTGTATTGTTACTAGAATCGTTGGAAAATATACTCTTTACTTTGTCGAAGATACTCATAAATACTTGGGTTGGATTAAAATATAAAAAGTCGGCACCACAATGAGTGCCGACATATTTCAATTCTTGATTTTACTTGATTTGATCGTAAGGCAAGCTTGCAATTGCAGTTGCTACTTTATCAATACCTTGTTCCAACATTCCTCCCACCATACTCTTAAGCATAAAGTTCAAATCTACTTTAAGAGTTAATCTAATAGCAGACTGAGTTGGAGAAACTTCCTTGATCTGAGCCCACATCTTGAATGCCATCGGTGAATCCACAGATTCATACACAATTGTACTATTTGGTTCACGTGATGCAATTTTTACAGATGCAGATCCAAATGGAGAAACTGTGAAAGAACAAGTATCAGTAGTTGTCTTTAGATCCTGCACTTTGCTCTCAATTCTACTTTTAATGCGCTGGATATTATTCATATCGCTCAACACACTAAACACCTGAGCTGCAGAACCATTTGCTGCCTTTACTCCACTAACGTATGACTCCATATTCTATTAGATCTTCCAGTTAGCTGGATCTTTTCTCCACTCCTGTAATGTAGCACGGTCAGACTCTGTGATGTAGTCAGTCTCAACCAAGTGAGACAATACAGCCTCGTAGTTAGACAATGTAGTAAGCTGTACACCAGCCTCAGCAAATTTCTGCTCAGCTAGAGGGAATCCATATGTGAAGATTGCAACCATACCTACAACCTCGCAGCCATCTTTACGTAGAGCCTCAACAGCCTTCAATGAGCTACCACCAGTTGAGATCAAATCCTCTACTACAACAACCTTCTGACCTGGCTTGATATCACCCTCGATAAGGTTCTCCAAACCGTGATCCTTCGGAGCCGAACGTACATATACAAATGGCAAACCAAGCTCATCAGCTACCATTGCACCCTGAGCGATTGCACCTGTAGCAACACCTGCTACTACATCTACATCGTCGTATGTCTCACGAATGATTCTTGCGATCTCAATCTTGATTAGAGTGCGGACATCAGGATAAGACAAAGTCTTTCTGTTGTCGCAATATATTGGGGATTTCCAACCGCTTGCCCAAGTGAATGGGTTTGATGGTTGTACCTTGATTGCTTTTACCTTCAAAAGCTTTTCAGCTACCAAATTTTCAACGCTCTTCATAATTCTCACTATTTTACAATTTATGATACAAAGGTAGTAAATGCTTTTTGTTATAATGAAATATCACACTCTATTTTTTTATTGCTATGCAACACAAAATGATGCAAAATAAAAAAAGACGCCGCAAGCGACGTCTTAAATTATAGAGATTTAAGAAATTATCCTATTTTGATTCCTGCTATCTTCCCAAACTCTTTCCAATAATCTGGATATGACTTTGACACGACTTCAGGCTCATTAACCACAAATGAAGAATGACATAATACAATCGGTGCAAAAGCCATTGCCATTCGGTGGTCTTTATATGTGTCGACAGAAATAATGGCGTTTTCATCGCATTTTTCACCGTTCCACTCTAATGCTCCCTCTTCTGGTTCAGTAAGAATATATCCAAATTTCTTTAACTCCTGCTGCAATGCAAGAATTCTGTTTGTCTCCTTTATTTTTAGGCTCTTCAAGCCACAGAATCTGAATTTTCTGTTCAACACACAACAAGTGACAACCACTGTCTGTGCCAAATCAGGACAATCGATAAAATCCCACTCAAATACGTCAGCTTCATTTTTTATCTCAGACTTACGTAACTTAACTCCATCCTCAACGAATTCAGCCGACACTCCAAGATGAGTGAATATGTCTCTCAATACTCCATCTCCCTGCATTGTCTTGTCGAAAAGAGCAGGTAGGAAGATTTCATCAACATCTGCCAAAGCAGCTATCTGGAACCAATATGAGGCTCCTGTCCAATCTGATTCAACCACATAATCGATTGGCTTGTATTTTGTCGGCTTAACATCAATCACATTTCCCGAAAATGAAGCATCTGCTCCAAACTGGTTCATGATCCACAATGTAAGATTGATATATGGCACTGATGCGACTCCATTCAACAGATGTATACGCAACCCTTTCTTCAACATTGGTGCAATCATCATCAACGCTGAAATATATTGGCTACTTACACTACCGTCGATCTCGACATCACCACCTTCAATTTCCTTGCCACGGATTTTCAATGGTGGAAATCCCTCATTTTCTGCATATTCAATATCAGCTCCAATAGAACGAAGCGCGTCGACTAGAATCTGTATCGGACGTTCCTTCATACGTTGTGAACCTGTGATCGTCCACTCTCCTGGCTGAATGCTCAAATATGCGGTAAGAAAACGCATCGATGTACCGGCAGCTCCAATGTCTACAAGATGTGAACCCGAAGTCAATGCTTTTACCATCACATCTGTATCATCACACTTCGCAAGATTAGCAACACTCTTATTACTTCCTGAAAGTGCATTAATAATAAGCACACGGTTACTGATACTTTTTGATGCAGGCAATTCAAATCTGCCAGAAATCTTCTCTTTGGGGCTATACGATATTTTATAACTCATCTGTCAAAATCATTATGCGAGACCAACTGTCTCTCTATAAAAATCTAGTGAATCAAGAATATCTTTTTTGGAAACTGCAACATTTATCTCGATTTCACCGATATTTTTAAGCAATGAGAATAGGATTCTACCGTCACCTTCATTCTTCTTGTCGTGAGTCATCAACTCATAAAGATGCTCATATACATCACATTTTACAGGTAACGCTCCGTAATTTTCCTTAATCATTCTGACTGCAGTTGAAAGAATTTCTTTAGGGAAACCAAGAAGTTTATACGATAAGTAAAGCTCTGATATCATTCCCCACGCCACAGCATAACCATGTAGCTTAGCATCACCAATCTCCATAGCATAGCTTTCAAACGCATGGCCTACAGTATGACCGAAATTCAAAACCTTACGCAATCCCTTTTCTGTAGGGTCGATAGCCACAACCTTCTCTTTAACTGAAATTGATTCAAGAAGTAATTCCGACAAACGTTTGAAGTCGACATTGTCCAAATCAAAAGAGATAGTGTCGTTCCATGTTTTATTATCAGAAATCAAACCATGTTTGATCATCTCAGCATAACCAGAACGAAGGTTCTCAGCATCAAGAGTACGGAAGAAATCGGCATTGATCACAACGCTTTTGCTTGAATTAATTACTCCAATCTCATTTTTCAAACCGCCAAAATTGATACCTGTCTTTCCTCCAACAGCAGCGTCGACTGCACCAAGTAAAGTAGTTGGTACATTCACATATTCCATACCTCTTTTGAATGTAGATGCAGCAAAACCACCAAGGTCAGTCACCATTCCACCACCTAGATTGATCATAAGCGATTTACGAGTGGCACCACCCTTTTGCAAAGCAGTCCATACACTTGCAAGGCTTTCCAATGTCTTGTGGTCATCATTAGCTTTGATTTCGATTACAGTAACCTTACTGAAGAAATCATCCTTCATCAAGACTGGCAAGCACAACTTACGAGTGTTCTCATCTACCAATATAAATACACCATTTACAGCACGCCCCTCACATTCTTTACGCAAATCCTCGACAAGATTCTGCGTGATATATACTCTTTGATTCATTATTTATTGATTATCAAATTTTAATCCTCAGACTCCAAATATTCCTTGATTGACTTTCTCTTATGTTTCAATCCTAAAATAATAAATACAATGGCAAATACCAAACCTCCATAAAGTAGAGATACTGTCAAAAATTTAGGAGATGAACCTGTAATCGCAAAGTCACGGTTGAAGTATACACTTGCGACTTTCTGCTGCAACTCAATCTCACAATCAAAACTCTTATTCTTCAACTTAAGGATATCATCATGGAACAACTGACGATTACTTTCAGACACAATCATCGGACCATCTATAGACATTGTCTTCTTTCTGTACATCTCTGAAAAATATTCCTGTCGACGCAAAGAATCAAGAACTCCAGCCTCAGCATTATACTGAACGATCATTTTCTTTAGCATCTCTTGTCTAGAATCATAGTTTCTCTTTACTTCTTCATTAGTAGAAAGATAGTGAACCAATCCATTTTTAATTGTATCAACAACCGGAAGATCAGATGTTACAATTTCGATCTGCAATCTATCATATATTCTGACTACAGATGTATCTCTTAGATATCTACCATTTTTATCTATCTCAGTTGGAGCTCCACAATGACGGTCATCAATCCAAAAAAATGTAGAAACCTTCTTAAGCTTTGAGGCAACAGCGATTCCTTCTTTAGTGGCAATTCCATTCTCATCGACCATTCCCATCATTTCAGCCACTTTATTATAATTTTTCTTTTTACAGAACAAATTCAACGACTCCAACAAGTCGTCACATACGTCTGCACTTGTTGTCTTTAAGAAAGCCAACGACTCAAGAGTATATTTTGTATAGTAATTTTCGTAATAGCTTTGGCATAAACCTGCACAAATACCAATGATGAAAGCAATCGTAAGAGCTATCTTTTTCTTCCATGCGAATCGCAATGTATGTCTAATCTTACATTTCAACCATTCTTTTGCTTCTTCGCACTTCTTAAATAAAGCCTTAATTAGCCAAACTAAGTCTAATTCTTCATTGTTGTTTTGCTGTTCCATATGTTAATCTTTTTCGTTGTTTTCAATAATTATTGTTTTCTTTTCCAACCCTTCACCCATTCCTCAGGATTTTGCAATTCCTTTTCTTTCCAAATTTGGAAAAAGAGTGTGGTCTTGTTATCATCATTCTCATCTTCATATACGCTTCCTATTCTGTCTCCTGCCAACACTTTCTGTCCTTTTCTTACAAAAATCTTTGTAAGATTTGAATAGACAGAGAGATAGTTTCCATGTCGAACAATAACGGCATTATTACTGCCTGGCACAGAAAACAATTGTGTCACTTCGCCTTCATAGACAGCTTTCGCAACAGCACCAGCCTCAGATGTACAATATACACCCTTATTATTTGTCTTAACATGCCTTAGAACTGGATGGAATTGAGGTCCAAATCTTCCTGTGATATGCGATCCTGGCAACGGAGAAGGAAGTGTTCCTTTCGACTGCTCAAAAGCGGTATTCTCAGTCTTTACCTGATTCTTTGACTTTTCATCAGTCTTTTTAGCCAATCTCTTAGCTGCCTCCTCTGCCTCTTTCTCAATCAGTTCCTTAATTCTCTTATCAAGTTTCTCAGCAGCTTCCTGTTGTTTGGCAAGTTCATCTGCAAACTCTTTCTCTTTATTCCTTAGAGATTCAAGCAAACGGTTTTGTTCATCCTTCTCCTCCATCAACTTTTGATTCTCAGCCTCACGTTCTTGGACGAGAAGAGTCGATTGAGATTTTTGTTCTGATAGTTGCTGACTTTTAGCCACCAACTCATCCCTGTTCTTGATAATCTCTTCTGAATGCATTTTACGGAGACTTGCGAAATTCTGAATATAGCGAAATCTTCTGTATGCCTGGCTGAACGATTCAGCAGAAAGGACAAACATCAGCTTACTATAAGACGAATTCTTTACGTATGCATGATAAATCAAATCAACATATTTATCCTTATTACTTGCATACTCAAGCTCTAACTTCAAAATTTCTTTCTCCAAAGTTAAAATATTGTCTTGAAGTGACAAAATTTCCTCATTCTTACTTTGGATCAACTTGCTTTTCTCTTCTATTCCCTGATCTAGCCGACTCACCTCACGCAATGCCTTCTTTGTAGACAAACGTGTGGTCTTAAGACTGTCTTGCGTTCGCTTCAGATTCTTCTGAACCTTTTCTTGCTCACTTTTCAGAGAATTGATACTCTTGGTTGTTTTGGAAGAAGATTTTGTTTTAGCCGCTGTGGTTTTAGTCGCAGAGGTAGTCTTTTTCTGACTCCAAGAAGGCGTAGAAGATGATATGCCGACACCTATAATCAATGCCAACATAAGTCTTGTCATCGTATTCCTACAACCGTGCAACATCACGTGTCTTACTTCCTTTAACTTCTAAACCAACCAATTAGTATGTCTTCAGAAAATCATCCATGGAGATTCGAGTATAAGATGTCGGAATCTTCACATCAAAATTTCTATCCTTATCGAGCTCAATATTTTCCACAGTCATTGTGATATCACGTCTGATAGAACCCTTTTTTATCGACAGGAACGTAGTGCGTGGGAAACGAATATTCTTCACATTAAAATAATCCGAGTATCGCCACTCTGTAAAATAATCTGAGCCTATGCTAAGTGACCCAGAAGCCAATTCTTTACTAGAATTATACTCAAACTCTTGAAGAACATTTCCCTTGTTACGTGTAAGCTTAATACGTCCATTCATCTCAGTTGCTCCAAAATCAGATGCTTTTGGGAAGTATTCCTCACCATACAAGAAAAGACGATTTGTAAGCATTGCCTCAAAAGTCTGATAGTTCAATTCCATTCCCTTCTTATGCATTTCATCATAAGAGACAGAGACAAATTTCTTATCAACACGATTAATCATGATCACACCCTGCTTATTGATCGCAATTCTAAAGAACTCCATACCAGGCAACGGCATGATTGAACAGATGATCACACTGTCGCGAGCAATACGTATAGAACCTGATGAATTCAATTCCGTACCAGCTAGAGTTAACGAAAAAGACATTTTATCGATGCTTAATGTCCTAAAGACATCACTCTTTGTAGAGACACGAGCATCTTCTGATGTTCCTTCAGTTTTTTTGGTTTTACACGATGATATTGACAAACACACCGCTAAAGCCAAAAGTATTCTTACAATTTTCTGCATATTTATCGATATTATTATTCTACATAAATTCCTGTCGTAGCCTTTTTCTGAAGATTAGCCGACGGTTTGATATTTGTCTTTGCACAAACTGCTAGAGCTTTATTCCATTGTTCACGTGCCTTTTCTGTATTTCCTGCTTTATAAAGGATGTCAGCATAGTGCTCCAACAACTCAGCATTATCTTCGTTCATCTTAGCCAATGCTTGTTCAATATAAAGGAGTGCCATCTGATAATTGCCTTTCTTGAAATATACCCAAGCATAGGTATCCAAAAAGACAGCACTATTTGGATCAACACCGACCGTCTTTCCACTCATCCTCTCAGCTTTATCCAAATCTACTCCCTTCACAGCCAGCATATAAGCATAATTATTAAGCACGGAAACAGAATTAGGATTCAAGGCAAGAGCTTCATCATAAGCACTCATAGCTTTAACAGTGTCTCCCATGGCCATACTTATATCTCCAATTTCTCCAATGATACTTGATGCTAGATAAATATCAGTTGGTTTTGCTATTTGAGCAGCCTTACGTAAATATGGTTCTCCATTAGCTGTATCTCCCTTCAGGTAGTAAAGTCGACCCAAACGGTATGTGAAATCACTATTATTAGGGAAATATGCTGTGGCTTTCTTCAAATTCTCCTCAACCAACTGAAGATTATTGTCGACAGCATACTTAAGGATCAGAGTATTCCACATATCCTCTTGATATGGATCTGCCTCAAGGCTTTTCTCAATCAACGCATATGCCTCGTCTGTTCTGTTGTTAGCTGAAAGATAATCAACAAGTAGTGCGTAAGTAGACGATTCATGAGGATACATGTTTATCAATTTACGCAAACGCGGTTCAGTGACCAAATAACGAGATGTGCTGTCCAACCATAGAGTTGCAGGCACTGCCATCTTCTGCTCATACTCGATATCTCGGCTCTCCAACACAGGGTCTAGATACTTATCTGCTTTTTTCAAATCTCGTTTCTTTGCGATGTAATACATACACATCTCGTAACGCAATACACCACTTTCCGGCAATTTCTTCAACCCATTCTTCAGAGTTTTCTCTGCATTTTTGAAATCACCAAGATACGAATAAGCATCAGCTTTAGCCTTAATATATTCGGGCTCAACAGGATAAGCAGCAATAAGCTTGTCATATTCTGCCATGGCCTTCTTCTTATCGTGAAATCCAGATATCCAGTTTGCGAATTTGTACTTAGTGATATCAAGCGACATTCCTACTTGCTTCTCCAACTCATTCAAAGCACTTATGGCTTCCTTTGCTTGACGGTTTTCGCCATACAAAGATGCGAGTGTCATCAAGTAGTAATTTTTATCAGGACGCAAAGAGTGTAACTTCTCCGCATAATATATAGACTTGTTTAAATCCTTCATCTCATATGAAAGATTCATAGCCATATCGATATACGAAGCTTCAGTTGAGTCTATACTTATAGCAGTTTCAATCTCTTTCAAAGCTTCCGGCAAACGATTATATGTAACGTTGACTCTAGACTTTTCAAAATGAATCTGAGGATTCATTGGATAAATATCCTCACATTTATTTAGACAATACAATACACTGTCATACTTCTGAGCCAACTTATATCGTAAAGCCTCATAAAAATAATAGTCGAAAGAAGCATCTGGAGACTTCTGACAATACTCTAATGTCGACTCAGTCTTTTTTAAATCCTGAACAGAATGCTTGGCTGCAGTGGCAGTAAGCACTGAAAACAAAAGAGTGGATATGAAAAATAAGTTCTGTTTCATTTCTTAACCTGAATTGTTAAATACCAGTATGGCCAAATCCACCGTTACCGCGTTCTGTCTCAGAAAGTTCACTTACTTCCTTCCACGCAACAGTTTCATATCTTGTCACAACCATCTGACATATTCTGTCACCATCGTTAATAGTGAATTCGACATCGGAATGATTTATCAATATCACTCCTATCTCACCACGGTAGTCTGAATCAATAGTTCCAGGGGAATTTAAGACAGTTATCCCATGCTTAAGTGCCAATCCACTTCTTGGTCGTACCTGTGCTTCAAAACCAACTGGCAAAGCTATGGAAATTCCAGTAGGAATAAGTCGACGCTCTCCCGGAGCAATCACAACAGGAGCTGAAATTGAAGCACACAAATCAAAGCCAGCCGACCCTGATGTTGCATACTTAGGTAATTCTCTGTCAGAATTTCCAACTCTCTTAATTTCTACTTCTACCATATTGTGCTAATTACGATGTTTAGAAAGCGAATATAGCAAATTTTTCCGTTATTTAATATGTATGGAAAATAAAAATTAAACGACTGAAATACTAAGCGACAATGATTAATTGCTAGAATATCTAAAATAAGCATTTTCATCGCATATTTGACACAGAATTTAGTTTAGATATTATACACACTAAATAACAAAAGCCTTATCACAACAAAAATAAATTTGCTCATAACTAATAGATTTAATTACTTTGCAATAAAATTAGGTAGCAACAATTAGGAACAAATTCTAAATTACTATGAATCGAATAATATTCTTGTTTATCACGTTTATGTCTTTCAGTTCATTTTCATTTGCAAATGAAGAAGAGAAAGTTCGTACAACAGAAGACTTCAACTTGAACGGTAAAGTAAAATCTGAAAAGAGTATTTCAAATGGACGATTATTAAAAGAATTAAAATTCCGTTCTGATGGAAGACTAAAGTCAGAAATCATCTACTCAAAAACTAACAAAAAGGAAAGAGAGAATACTATCACTTACGACGACAGGGGGTATGTCGTAAAAAACATTCAATACGATTACACACTTAATATTTCTAAGTCTGATTCTCCTAACAATTCCAATCAATATTTGGAAGATGGTGTTGTATATAGCGAAGAGCGTACTTATAACGACAAGAACCAAGAGATTGAAAGGGTAATCACTTCAAAAGAACAAAACGAGTACTCACGCAAAAGATATATCTACGAATACAACGAAAATGGTCTCTTAACTAAAGAGAATTGTTATAATATTAATCTAACACATCCTACATCAGACACTTCCGTGTATTCAACAAAACAACATACCTATTTTGATAACAATCAAAAACAGATGGTGATAGAATGTAGAAAGGGAAAAGGATCATCAGAGTCCTTATGTGATACCACTGAAATTTACGATCAGCAAGGCAACATTTTATATCAAAAACTTTACAAAGGAGTAAAGGATGATTATCAAAAAAACGCGTATGACAAAAAGGGCAATCTTGTTGACATCTATACAAAGTTTAATCATACCCATAACTCATATACTAAAAAAGGAATTATAACAGAATCTAAATTGTTTAATTCAATATCCGATGAAAAGGATAAAAATGAGGCTCCATATTGTATAACAAAATACGATGAAAAAGGACGAGTAATTAATGAAGAATACAAAAATGGAGAATATGTCTCTGTTTCATATGATGAAGAGGGATATGCAAAAGTTGAGCAATATAAAAAAGACTATTCTCTGTCAAGTCGACAGTTTGGACAACCTGTAATCGAGAATAAAATTCTTAATTTTAAGGACAAAAATAAAGTCGATAAAATAATCACTTACGAATATGACTTGAAAGGGAACGTTATAAAATCCACTATAGACTACATGAGGGAAAACAGATACATTATCGATTATTACGAATAAGAAAAGGCGGTGCTCAAATTATTTGAGCACCGCCTCATTCTTATAAATTCAATTATCAATCAACAAGCAATTTAATAATAGACTTTGCTGATTTCAAGATGTAAGCTCCGGCTGAAAGACCTTTCTCCTTAATGTTCTTAGAGATTTCAGCCTGAGTCGACTCGATTTCACCGTACTTTTTACCATTTGTATCGTAAATCTCAAATGTCTGAATTGTATTTGCTGCGTCGACATTTTCAACTGATGTAGGATCATACTCAACAAAGACAAACTTATCGATATTAATCCAATCACCGACAATATTCATACGTAGTGTATGCTCGCCCTGTGGCAACTTGTTCAATGTACGAGTTTTTGTCTCTAGATAGCTCTCCCAATCATTATCGTTAGGAGCTGTCTGTAGCTTACCTGTGATTTCCTCGCCATCAAGAAGTAGCTGAACACCCGATTGTTCACCACCTGAAGATAATGTCGCAGTGATGTCATAGTATGCTTCCTTCTCAATATTAACTGTATACTCAAGCCACTCCTCATTCTGAGCGTAACCTACAGCATAATTGTTAGGTTGACCCTTGATAGTATATACGTCGACACCACTCTCTACACGATAAGCCTCTCCTCTGTTATCCTTGTCTTTATCATGGTAAGCAACTCCCTCGCTACCATTATCGAAATTCTCAGCCTCGATAGTTCCTGGAATAGTAAGTGCTTTATCAAAGAATGGAGACTGAGGAATCACCTCACCTGGAGTGATGTAAAGTCGATATGCATAAAGAATGCTTGCGACATTAACTGGCACAGTGATTTTACCATTATTAACGGTATACATATCTGTAGAGACAGTCTGAGTTCCAGCCACAGCCTTATCCTTGTTCTCCCAAGTAACCATCTCAGTTGTCACCTCGACCTCACTACCCATCCAATCAGGAAGACCTTCGATAACAACGTCGACTGTACCTGTATTCTTTCCACCAAGCACAATGCTCGCCTCACGTTTCTTCTTATTGACTGCAGCAAAGCCATCCAATCCTTCGCTCTTATCATTTGGTGGAGTGACAGCAGCCATATAGCCGTCCATGTCGCCATACCATTTATAAACATACCATCCACCACCTCTTTCGTTGCCTGGAGTCAACAAGCTACCTAGTCGACCTGGATACTGTGTGAACCACCAGGAGATTGTTGCACTCTCAACCTTATAGCGCTCAAATTTTGCGATGAAAGGAACAGAATAACCAGGACATCCCTCGTATTTCTGAGTGTTAGCATCAGAGCCAGCACAGTACTCATTAATACAGATTGGATAATCAGGCAAACCATATTTCTTCTCAAGCATCTTTACATTCTCAACAGCTCCAGGGAATCCTCCACTACCCCACTGATGCCAACAAATAATATCTGGAAGACAGTTGTTTTCCTTACAAAACTTCAAGAATTTCTCCATTCTCTCCTGAGAATAGTAAGCAATAGCCGGACCAACGATTGGCATGTCAGGATCAATTCTACGAAGCAACTCATAAGTTGGCTTCCATACTGTTTCGTGGAATTCACCATTATTGTTGTTCCATGTTCCATAAGGCTCATTCCAGATTACATAACTATGGAAATTATTTAGACCAGAAGCCTTCTTTCTGTTGACACAATCCTCTACTTGCTTAAGCCAAGAATTGATACCTGGCCACTTGTAAGGCCAGTTAGGGAGAATATCTGGCAAAGTAATCTGTACTTTAGCATCAGTATTCTTCAATCTTTCTGCCACCTTGATGGCATCACCGTAAGGATGCTGATTGCCTTGACCTCCAGCACCAGGCTGGCAAAACATTGTACACTTTAAAGGCACGATCATCGCATTAATGTCGACGGGATACTGCTCCGTCACACCATAGAGTGAACCTGATGCACAGTGAGTAACTTGGCGAATACTGTCGGAAAGATTCACCTTTAAATTAAGTTCAGCCGCAAATGACGATAATCCACACGCCAATGCGAGAGTAGTAAAAAGTCTAGCTTTCATGTTACCATATTAGATTAAAAACGTCACAAATTAAGGGAATTGAAAGCAAAAGAGAGGTAGAGAAATATATCAAATAGGAAAGACAAAAATTTTGCGTATAAAAATTAGATTTTTGTTAAGTCAAAAAAACAGTGAATACTGACGTATCCACTGTCATTATATTATTGAAATATACTGAATTATCTTCTTCTCATATAAATCATCACATAATACATCAAGTTGGCAAGACTTCCCAAAGCTGCCACTACATATGTATATGCTGCGGCTCTCAACGCACCAGTAGCCATCGGTGTTGTATCTCGATTGGTTATACCAGCATATTCTAGCCAATTCACCGCTCTTATGCTTGCATTTATCTCAACAGGAAGAGTAACAAAACTGAACAATGTCGTCATAGCAAACATACAGATACCAATTAAAAGCAAATGAGGGAAAATTCCTACCAATGCCATTCCTGCTAATAGAACCCATTGCATCCACTTAGATGAAAAGGAGACAACAGGAACGAGAGTAGAACGTAAACTCAAGAACGAATATGAAGTGGCATGCTGCACTGCATGTCCACACTCGTGAGCTGCTACTGCAGCAGCAGCTACGTTTCTGCAATTATAAACCACCTCACTTAAATTTAAAGTCTTATTTGATGGATCATAATGGTCAGTCAATTGTCCAGCCACGCAACCAACTGTCACATCATAGATGCCATTATCATGCAACATCTTCTCTGCTACCTCTTTTCCCGACATGGCTATTGGAGTTTGAGAATACTCATCAAACTTACTTTGCAAGTTTCTTTGAATAAGCCAGCTAATAAGCGCAATACCACCAAAAATCAACCAGTATTCTAACATAATCTATAGGTTTTAATAATGAAACTTTAATTAATACTAAATATCATAATGTTATTCCTCAAAATTATATAAAATAATAAAGAGAAATAAAAAAGGAGACGCAAAAAATGCGTCTCCTAGATATTAATAATCATTAGTAAAGACGTAAGAATCTCACATCTCTACTTGATTACTGGTCAAACTCAACCTTGAACTCAATTCTATTGTTAAGCTTTCTTCCTGCAAGCGACTTATTGTCGGCAATTGGCTGAGTACCGCCATGTCCGAAGCTCTTCAAGCGAGATGGATAAATTCCATGCTCAACCATATAGTCGACGATTGCCATTGCTCTACGCTTAGAAATCTTCAAGTTTACACCCATACTTCCAGCACCATCAGTATGACCATTTACAACCAAACGATAGTTAGGGTACTCTCTCATGATCTGGATGATCTTATCAATATAGTGACAAGAAGAACGGATAAGAACTGCTGTTCCAGGCTCAAACTCAATTCCGTGCTCTGCTGCCTTGAATGCCTTTCTTGCCTTCTCTGATACATCTGGACAACCCTGGTTAGCCTCGACACCTGGAATAGTAGGACACTTATCAAGATAATCTGGAATACCATCACCATCTGTATCAAATGGACATCCATTCTGATCAACTTTAACACCCTCAGGAGTATTTGGACACTTATCAGCGTGATCAGGAACACCATCACCGTCAGCATCAAATGGACATCCGTGGCTGTCGACTGGAGTATTCTTAGGAGTGTAAGGACACTGGTCGATATGATCTGGAACACCGTCTCCGTCTGTATCAAGTGGACATCCACATGTATCGACTAACACGCCCTTAGGAGTGTCACCACATCTATCAAGATAATCATAAACACCATCACCATCAGTATCAAGTGGACATCCACATGTATCGACTGGCAAACCAAGTGGTGTATCCGGACAGTTGTCATGAATATCGATAACGCCATCTCTATCCTGGTCTTTCAAACGAGGGCAAGGAATCTTTACTCCTAATCTCAAGCCTACAGAAAATGGGATAATTTTTTCAACAGCATCAGACGAGACAACACCATTATGCTCAATAATGCTTGTAAGAGATTTTTCTCTTTTAGCAACACTTGTCAAGCCATAATCACCATACAAGCCATAGAACAAATGAATATTGCCAATTCTGTGTACTAAGTTCAAATCAAGAAATCCACTTGCAGCCATGATCTTAGTTTCAGAATTACCCGAAGGATGAACTTTTGAAGTTGTCACACCATGACTAGGAACAGAATCTATTAAAACATTAAGATTTTTATTATAAATAGATGTAGTCACAGATCCATCAGTTACCTCATAAGAAGCTTTAATAGGGAATGACAACTTAGCACCTACACCTGCCAAGAATGTCATATTACCTTTAACTGGCACACGGAATAAAACTCCTATTGGAACCTCTAAAGCAAATAACGACTGAGTCTCCGACCAACCTGTAAAAGTAGTCGTACAATCAAAATCGTAATCTCTTAGCTCTCCATATGCGTTAGTAACAGGAAGCTTGATTGAAGTTGTATATTTTGAGTCTAAATCAAAATTAACCTTGGAATTGATCTTAGAACCTCCAATACCGAAAGAGATACCACATAGTTTATTAAAGAAGATATTATAATCAATATTGAATCTACCTCCTTTACCCCATTCTGAATCACCATAAGGGAAATCGTACAACAATGTACTGATTCCTCCACCAAGTGAAAGGCTCAAAAACTTATTCTGCTCCATCATAGGTGAGAATTTTGGCTTTACATGTACCTTTGGAGCATCCGTTGTTTGGTTCTCTTGCGCCTTTAAACCAAATATTGAAAGCAACGCAACAATAGATAGAATATAATGTTTCATTTACTTGATATTTTCGAGTTATATCAACCATCTCACAAAAGAGTGAGATGGTTTATCTTATCATTTTACAAGAACCTTTACTGCCTGGCTAGTGAATTTGACTGTAGGATCTGGTCCGATCAACTTAACAACGTAAGTATTAGGAACAGACTCAAATGTTACAAATCTTTCAGCATCCTTGACGTCTACCTCATATCCAGAGACTGAGTAAACACCAACCTTGGTACCAGTAGGGATATCGCCGATAACTTCTACATTAATAATTGACTTACCTCCATATGCCTTAATCCAAAGTGGTTTGTCAATATAGAAGAACAAAGGTCCGACGAACAACTCATTGTTGACAAGACACTGATAATAACCATCAAGTCCATCATTTTCCTGATAGTATTGGTTTGTAGCTCCTTCAATTGGCTGTCCATTCTTATACCACTGATAAGTTTCAAATAAGTTATCAGAATTATCTATTGTCAATACATCGTTCCATACCAAGTAGATGTTAGCCGCAGGATAATTAACCTTAAGATCTACTTCCTGTGATTTAACTAATGTACCTGACATGAAGCTAATATTCAACTTATAAATACCAGGCTTAAGTGTATCTGGCAAATACAAATCGATAGATGACAATGATTCAGAATCAATTAATGTTGTATCAACATTTAGCTCAGGGAATGAATCACAAGTGATCCAATACTTATAAGCACTTCCAAAGATATTTACATCAAATACAGCATAATGTCCAGGTGTTGCCTCCAATACCAAATCATTAGATTGATGGATTGGATCAACATCGAATATAGAGTTTTCAATCTTAAACTCATAAGTCTTAGGCTCGATTGTTGTATCAGCCCAGCAATAGTTTCTTGTATCCTTCAAAGCTGCTTCAACAATGTATGTTCCAACCTCCGACTGAACATTACCAGAAACAGTGAAAACTGAATCTTCTGGAATCATAATGTTGTATGTCTGTAACTTTCCATTATACAAGAACGTTCCAGAATTAGGAACAGGTACAGGTACCATCTTAGGAGCAACATTAACAGTGAAACGCTTACCTGTCTTTGAGCTATCAGAAGCCCAAGTATAACCAGGATTTGGCGTTACAATCACTTCATAAGTACCAGCATTGACAACTTTGTTGAAAGTTACTGTGTAAACAGCAGGTCTTTCCTCAATCAATACCAATGTATCTCCTGTATAGACAAGATCTGTAGCAATATTGATTGAAGGTATAACTCCGTTCAAAATATAGAATGCTACCTTCTTGTCTTCAATTGTTCCATCCGACCACAAGAAATTGACTGTATCAATTAGAGATACATTACGGTAATAAATACCAGTATCAATTGCACTTGCATTATTACGCTCAACGATATAGTTGTCGTTTGGCAAAATCTCGAACAACTTAACTCCTCCATCGTATGTGAATGAATCAACCTTAGCAAGAGGAATTTCGATCTTATACTTGTCAATCAAGAACTCATAGTACTTAGGATCTGTTGTATTATCAGACCATACGTAATGAATTGTATCTGTCAACGTTACAGTAACTGTATGTAGACCTGAACTTGTACGATGATGACCAGTGACAATATAATAGTCAAGAGTATCAGGAATTGGATATGTAATTTCCGAACCTGTAAACTTGAATACACTATCACACTTAGCAGGAATTTCAACAACAATCTTATTGATTGTGTAGATATAAGTCAACTGATCGGTAGTATTGTCACTCCAAATATAGTTTGGATTCAAATCTACAGTAACCACATACTTACCTGGCTCTTTTGTCTGAGTAATACCACTCACTGTATAACCATCCGATTCAGGGATCTCAACTCCACGAACTGAATCATTATAAGTATATGTATCTGTTGTTGGGAATGTAGGTTTTACAATTGATATAGGACGTATTACAACTGTGTAAACTGTATCCTTGCTAGACTTATCAGACCATAAGTAACCCTCCTTCAACTTAACGACTACCTCGTATGTTCCAGCCTCAGTCTTTGTTCCGTTTTCAACAGTATAAGCGTTGTGGTCAGGAACGAATGTTATTGGAGAACCAGTATAGATAGTATCCAAGACTACTGTTGGATAGTCTACAACTCCAGTACCGATTGTAAATGTAACGACCTTATCTTGAACACTACCATCAATCCAAGTATAATTTAGAGTGTCTTTCAATGTTACAATACGATCGTAAACACCAACCTCAGATGCAGAACTATTCTTAGAAAGCACCTCATATCTGCTATTCTCAGTTACAGCAAAATACTTAACTGTACCATCGAAAGCAAACGACTCCTGAACAGCTGTAGGAAGATCTACCTTTGCTCTTGCAATGTTAAAGTTGTATGTCTTAACCTCAATAGTTGAGTCGGACCATATTGTATGTACAAAGTCAGTTAGAAGAACAGATACCTCATAAGAACCTGCGTAAGCCTGTACATTACCAAGAACATTATAGTCAGGACTCTTAGCTATAGAATAAGTCTGACGCTTTCCATTGTAAACAAAGAATGTTGAATCCACTGGTGGAATTGGAATAACCCTCTTGTTGATTGAGAATACATATGAAACATCCTCAAGTGTGCTATCATTCCACATGTAATTTGGAATCAAGTCAAGTGTTACCTTATACTTTCCAATTTCTTTTGCAGATGTTTCTCCACTTATCTTGTAAGCTGCATTTACAGGCACCTTGAAATCAATAATCTTACCATTATATGTATACTCCAACTGTAGCATAGGTATTTCAATAATGATTGGCTTGATCACAACCTCAACTACTAAAGGATCCACTGAATTATCAGACCAACGGTATCCCTCATTAGGAATTACAACAACCTTATATTTACCAACCTCTCTCTTTGCTCCATTAATAACAGAATAAGCACCGTCTTTAGGAACAAAAATGATAGTATCGCCAGTATAAGTATATTCAGTCTTAATATCTGGTTTATCAAGTGAACCATCACCAATTACAAATACTATTGACTTAACTTCTGTAGTCTCGTCAATCCAAGTATAATTGACTGGGTCAACCAAAGTCGCTGTACGGATATACTTACCTGTCTTTGTAGCAACAGCATTTGAATCCGCTACTACATACAAATCACTAGGATTTACAATCAAATCTTTTGGCTTTCCATCGTAAATCAAGTTAATAGTTGGTGCTGTAGGTAGAGGAACCTTACCCTTGTTGATAACGAAATCATACAACTTATCAGCTATAGTAGAATCACTCCACTGATAATGATCTGGATCCTTCAAAGATACATTTACAACGTAGCTTCCAGCTTCTGTATAAACATTATTATTAACTGTGAATAATGAATCCTCAGGAATAATTAAATCATAAGTTTGCTCTTTTCCGTTGTAAGCAAACTTAGTAGTGTTTGCTACAGGAATATTAACGTCAATTTTCGAAATAACGAATGTGAAATTAATATCATCCTTAGTATCATCATCCCAGATATAGTTTTTATTCAACTTGACAGTTACAACGTAAACTCCTGGTTCCTTAGCAGCAGTATCACCTACAAATGAATAGCCTTTGCTAGGAGTGAATCCAAAGCTATGTGTCGTACCATCATATTCGAATGTTAACTCATCTACATCTGGTTTAGAAACACTCATTGAACCAATCTCAACAACAAATACCTTGTCATCTGTACTATTATCCTTCCAAATATAGTTTGGATTTAGAGAGATGACAACCTCATATTCTCCAGAATTTGTCTGAACTCTATTCGTAACAGAATAAGCTGGGTTTTCTTCGACAAACTCAATAGGAGAACCTGTATAAGGATGCTCAAGCTTTACTACCGGCACATTTACTGGCTGAGGTTTAATTTCGAAATCGATAACCTTATCTGCGTTTGAACCATCAGACCAAACATAATTTAGATTATCAATTAGAGAAACCTTTCTCTTATATTCACCAACATTAGTAGCGGTAGCGTTATCATCATCAATTACATAGTCATCACTTGGAAGAATTTCTAGATTCTTCTCTGTTCCATCATAAACAAATGACTTCTGTGGAACAATTGGTTCAGCTACCTTGTAAGAAGAGATTAAGAATCTATACGACTTTGGCTCTTCTGTATTATCATCCCACTGATGATAAGGCGACTCAATAGAAACCTTAACAGAATACAATCCTGCATCTGTATGCTTGTTTCCAGTAACAACACAAACTGGATCTGCATCTATCTTGTAAGTCTTCTCAGTACCATCATATGTGAATACTGTTTTATCAGAGACTGGAATAGGAATCTTAATCTTACTGATTTCAAAATTATAAACCAAATCAGCCTGAGTTGAGTCACTCCACATATAGTTTTTATCCATCAAAGATAAAACTGTCTTATATTTTCCAGGTTCTACTCCGAACGTATCTCCAGAAATCTTATAGAATTCACTTACAGGAATTCTAAATAGTTCCTCTCCATTATATGTTACAGGAGATTGACCAATAACTGGTTTGTCGATCTTTTTCTCAACAATTCTCACGATCTCCTCCATAGGATCCTTTGATCCGTCAAGCCATGAATAGTTCTCCTTTGGAGTCACAACTACAGTATAAGAACCAGCATTTATACCCGAACCTCCCTCAACTGTATATGCTGAAGTCGAAGATACAAATACAATTTCCTCACCTGTATAAGGATGTATTTTCTGAATTTCTGGCTTAGCAATCTTACCATCACTGATAGTAAAGGTAACTTCTCTATCATCGACCTTACCATCAGCCCAAATATAGTTCGTCTTATTCTTAAGAACTAAATTTGCCAAGAATGTACCAGGTCCTACAGACGACGACTCTTCCATAACAATAGAGTAACGCTTTACTTTAGCAGTATCTTCAGGAATTACAAATGTGTGTGGTTTTCCATTGTATATGAAATATGTCTCATAATTTGATGGAATGATTACAGGTTGCGGTTTAATCTCAAACTTAAAGACTTTTGGCTCCGAAGTATTATCAGACCATACATAACCACCATCTTCATCCATATCAAGTGTAACTGTTCTGATATAAACACCAGCATCAGTTCCTACTGAATTAGAATCGTTAAGAATAGAACCTTCAAACGATGTAATTCCAAACTCTTTTTCAACACCATCGTAATAATATGTCAAAACAGAATCTAGGACTGGCGATTTTACAATACCTGTAGCAATTGTAAACGTATATTCCTTATCTGCTGTAGTGTTATCACTCCACTCGTAATGAGCTTTGTCAATTAGAGAAGCAGTAACAACGTGACTACCTGCTTTACGCTGCTGGTTTCCAGATATCTTATAAGCTGAATTTGACATCAACTCATAAGTTTGAACTGTTCCATTAAATGTGAAAGTCCTTAAATCACGTGTCGGAATCTCTACAATCTTCTTCTTAATAACGAATGACTCTTCAATAGTAGTCGTAGAACCATCAGACCATGTGTAACCAGGATTAAGAACGATATTCACTGGATAAGTACCAGGCTCCTTAGCACTTCCAAATCCTACAACCTTATAATTCTTACTTTCAGGTACAAATACAAATGTAGTACCATCATAAGTAAATTCTCTTTGTGTTATTGCAGGTTTGTTGACGCTGTTTGAAACAATAGAGAACTCAGTCGTCAATTTAGCTGATGAAATAGTGTAATTGTCGACATCCTTGCCTCCTAATTTAGCAATAGCCTCATAATTACTTCCAACTTCTGTCTTCTCTCCTGTTACTGTAACAGTAACGACATCTCCTGGCTCAACTCCACCCAATATTGGAGAAGGAGCCTTTGGCGTTTCATCATACACAAATTCAGTAGTTCCCCAATCCAAAGTTAACTCCTTAGGAGAAATCTTAACATTTGTATATGTAACCTCAGAAGGCAAATAACCCTTATCGTTTGGAACAAACTGATAACCTACTGCATATGTATTAGGCACCTTCTTTGAAGGTATATCAGCAGTTAAATCACCCTTATCAACTGAATAAAGGAATGTACCTGTAATAGTACCTTGCTTGCCAGCAACATTTACCAATTCTTGATCACTACCATTATATACTAAATCTTTGAAGACAGGTGCTTTGAAATCACTGTAATCAGACTCAACGATACTAAATTTAGCAGTAGCAGAAGATTTTGAAGATATCAAATAATTCTTTGCATCTATACCTGTAAGTGTCGCATTAGCAACATATCCATCACCAACTTTTGTCTCAGCGCCAGATACCTCTACTGTGACAACATCATCTCCAATTAGATTCAATAATGTGGCTGTTGGACTTTGCTCATTTCCATTATATTTCAAAGTCGTATTACCCCACTTCAACTCTCGCTCTACAGGAGCAATCTTAACTGTAATATATTTAGGCTCTGAAGGTGTATAATTGAAATCGTTAGGAGCAAATATATATCCTACTTTGTATTCTCCAGCATTTGTCATAGTAGGTATATCCTCAGAGAACTCAGTTCCTCCATCTACAACAAACTTAAATACTCCAGGAATTTCACCACTGCTTCCTTTTGTCACCAATTTTTGAGCACTGCCTATATATACCAAAGTATCAAATCCTACAGGATCCTTATAATCACTGGCACTAGCCTTAACAATTACATATTTTGCTTTATCTGAGCCTGAGATAACATAGTTATCACTATCTCTACCTCCCAAAACAACAGAAGCTACATAAACCTCACCCTCTGGAGTCACATCAGTCATTTTTCCTAAGACTGTTGTTGTTACTACATCTCCAGTCAAAACATATTTAAGCGTTGGTACAGGACCCTGCGAATTACCATTATATGGTAACTCTAGATCACTCCAACTTACTGTAATACTCTTCTTTTCGATAGTAAATGAAGAAGTAGCAGACGCTAATAGACATGTTCCAGAAGCTGCAACTTCAGCTTTGAAATAATACTTACCTGCCTTAGAAGGTACACCTCCTGTTACAGAAGCACCATTTTCTAATGTTGTTTTCTTTGTTAGTTCACTATCCGTATAATATGTATATGTTACAGTTCCATCACATTTATTTCCTGAAAGTTGGATTTCACTTGATGGATCACCATACACCCAATCATCACGCTTCAATGTTAATGTCAAAGGTGTTGTATTTGGAATAATGTTAAATTCTTTTGTAACATAATCCTTTGAGATTACATAGTTGCCTGCTCCAGTACCTGCCAACGAAGCTGTTGCTACATATCCATTTCCAATTTCTGTTTTACCTCCTGAAACGGAAATAGTCACATTATCTAGATTTGTGTAAATATCACCTGCAACAAAATCAACTGTTGGAGTCTGTGCCACTCCATTGTATGTCAAATCTGTCTTACCCCAAACGAGTGTGATCTCTTTTGGTGTCACTACATATTCAAACAATGAATTAACAATTGAGTAGCAAGATGCTGTACTTCCAGATAATATTGCTTCTGCATACCATTTCTGAGCAGCATAACCATAAAGAGGACCACTGCTCTTTCCTACCGAAGAAACTTTCAAATCTTCTTCCAAACCAGTTGGCAATGTTGGTTTTGGTAAATGTTGTTTTCCATCATATACAAAAGTAGCTCTATCCCAAGAAACTGCAATATTCTTTTTTGCTATAGTAAAGGAAGCTGTAGCAGTCCCTGCTTCACATTTATCAGTGGCTTTAACAACCGCTTTTACATAATATGTACCGGCATAAGTTGGTTCCTTTCCTTCTCCTGAAGCACCATTTGCTGTGGTTGTTAGCTTAGTAAATGAAGCATCAGTATAATATGTATATGTAACCTCAGCATCACAATCGTTTCCTGTTAAAACATTAGCTGTGGCCGCTTCTCCATAAGTCCAACCCTTACGAGTCAGCTTAAGATCTATAGTCGTTGTATTTGAACTAATGGTAAACTCCGTAGATACACTTGAATTTTCACCAAGTTTGTAATTTTTTACAGCCTTGTTCAATTTTAATGTAGCCGTATAAGGACCTCCTATTTTCGACTCCGCTCCAATAGAATCCAACACTACTTTGTCTTCACCTATTAAGCCACTTAATGTATATTCAGGGAACAAAGGCTGTCCACTATATATCAAATCTGTCTTTGTCCAAACAACTGTAAGTTCTTTTCTTGTAATTCTGAATGGAACAACATCAGTAGAAAGTATATAATTATCCGCATCACTTCCTGTCAATTTTGCAGAAACTGAATAGTTGTCGCCCACATTTATCTCACCGTTACCATCAAAAATAACGTTTACATTATCTCCCGATACTTTTCCACTAATCGCTTTTAGTTCCGGCTTCTGCAATTCTCCATTATATACAAATGAAGTCTTATTGACATCCTCAGCAACATAAGAATGTGTGGTAAACGTAATTTCTTTAGGTTTTATCTCTGCAGAATAATACGAGCAAATTGCTTCAGAATAGTTATTATCTTTTGGAACAAACTTAAACGTAATATTCTTGTAGATATCTGCATTCTTTCCTGTAGGAATTTCTTTAGAAAATGTTACTCCTCCATCTGAAGAATACATCCATGTTCCATCAACTGATCCTGCTGTTCCCGCGATAAGCAAATCCTGATCTTTACCATTATAGACAAGATCTTTCTTTATTTCTGGAAATACATAATCATAAGGGATATTTCCTTGAAGGATATTAAAATCAAATGTTTCAAAATCCGAGGATATCTTATAATTATCCTTTGATACTCCTGTCAAAGTAGCAGTTGCTATATAAGAGCCTTCTTTTTTAGGCTCTATTGCCTCTGTAGACACACTAACAACTACATTTACTTTATCATCTGATACTATATCCCCTTCTTTGAACTTAGCTGTCGGCACCTTTGCCTTTCCATCATATTCGAAATATTTAGACGTAGGAGACCATATTAATTCAATTTCCTTAGGCTTAATTTCGAAACTTAGGGAATTTTTGCTCCAAGTGTTTGGTTCATAGATAACATCATCATCTGGGACATATATGAAATATGTTCTATAGGATCCAACATTTGTAACTTTAGGTAAGGTAGTTGAGAATTGCGAAACACTAGGATAACCGACAAATCCACCACTTGTTTCTAAAGTACAATATTCCCAATGACCAGGCGTTGCTGTTGCTGAACCCAAAGTTGGTGCTACAAATGGAACATGCTGTTCCCCGTCATATTCAATAGAATTTTTACTTAATAGCTTAGGAGATCCATCCAAAGTAGGCTGAAGCTTTTCAATATAAAATTCGCGAGTGAGTAAACTCTCGGAGATATAATAGTTATCAGCATCCTCTCCTTCCAATACTGCCTTAGCAGTATATGTTCCAGGTAGAATACTTTCTTTATCATCAACTAGATACGTAGCGATTTTTACATCATCACCTTTCACAAAATCATATTGATATTGAGAACATTTTGAAATATGAGGGTCTCCATCATAAGTAAACTTATAATTTGATTCGTACTGTGACCATCTAACACCAACTCTTTGCTTATCAATAGTCGTTGTCAATTTTCCTGATGTAGGTGTGCCTTTCTTCATCGTTACAGGACGAACTATACAAAGAAAGTGACGTGAAGTTCCATTACTTGAACTATTCATTTTACCACTTATATAATCAGCCTGAAAAAGCCAACGTTCACCTGTGTTACATACAGCACCAGGACCACATTTTGCATAGAAATTAGATGACCATAAATTCATCTCACTCATTGCTTCTCTCGCAAAAAATATGGTATTACCATTACTCTTAGATGTTCCAAGAAATCCACTCACTCCAGTACTATTATAATCCTTAACATTTTCCCAAGTACATCCTGCTATTAAGGCATTAAATTGTGATTGTGTAGGCATTGACCATGATTTTCCCCAATTGACGGTTGCAGCATCATCTTCAGGTTGCAAATAATTGTAATCTGAAGTTTCTGTCTCTATATCATATACATATTTTGTATACTTGCCATTTTCATCTTCGTATTTATGTGTACCGTCTGATATATCAGAAGTTGAGCCAGTAGTTTCTCCCCATTTATAATACAAACCGATTCCCTCAATAGATGTTGCACCTAGATTACATGTCGACCATAATGTTCCATCACTCAATCCAAGGTCGACGTATGTGTAGCCATCTGTCACACCACTGATTGTAGCTCGACCAGACTCTGCATTCAATATATAATAGTTATTATAAACGTCTGCATTTATCGCATTCATACTAGCATTTTCGTATGAAGAATATGGTGTTGGCGTACCAGATTTAAAAGGGCTATATACCCATGTATAGCCATCATCTGCAGTACCATCAGTAAATAAAGCTTGAGCCTTACCATTATAGGTCAGTTTTTCTACCTCTTTAGGAAACGTAAGCTCTGCATACGACGACAAACAGGTCATTGCCGCCATCAATGCCATTAAGGACTTAACAATTTGTTTTCTCATACCTGCAAAATTTTTGCACTTAGAGTTCAGTATATATTTCATAATTTCTGTTTTTTCAATAGAAAAATACTTTTTGCATATATGTTTTATATACTGTATATTAGCACTTTATCTTGAATAATATTCAATTAAGTTTTCATTAAGACACAATTTTGTGCTATAATACAATATAAATTAGTGCAAAGTTAATAACTTTCGCAATTAAAAATCCACAATTTTGTGTTTTTTGACATAAAAAATGTTAACAATACTTAATTTCATGTTGATTGACATAATATGGAAATTTATACGCATATGCATAATTGTGCATAAATATGTATTTTCTTCTTAGAGACTGGTATATATGTCACAACAAAATTATGGAATAATCCATAAGCATGCGAATGGTCAGTTTGGAACTTCAAATTGATCATTCGCATTTATATAGCATAAAAAAGACGAAGCATTATTTGCTTCGTCTTTATGAATATTCTTATGATAAATCCAAAAAGATTATTCAAAAAAAATGAATTGGGATCCAGACGAGGGACGCTGGGGATGCTGGATCCCCAGCGTCCCTCGTCTGTCTCCTTTTGGGCAATGATTAAGAAGCGAGAGCATAATCTCTAGTGTATAAAGAATCTCTATTTATGACAGCGAACATTCTAGAGACGATTTTAGCACGTATCACATTTAAGATGCTCATAGGATGTTTCCCTTCCTTTTTCC
>JAZUIF010000008.1:0-20986 GCA_045642085.1 Paludibacteraceae bacterium
CTTATAAATAATTGAATATTAAATATATAAATGTGGTCTTGCGAAATTTATCGCACCACTAGTAGTTAGAAATTTGAAGAATCCACCAATTTTTTTTCCATTACGTACAGCATAATATTGGACAAAAAGAACACTATAGTAGCACAAAAAAACATATTATTTTATTAAAAATCGTCTATTTTTCTAGGAAAAAGTCAAGCACACTTTATTATTTGTGTAAATTTATTTTTACAATATCATAAATAAGCATATATTTGCATTGACAAAGTTTAAAGTTTGTTAGACGGCAATGTCCTGATCTGTTTGACAAATTAATTATATTCAGGACTTAATTTTTATATTTTTATGAAAAAGCTATTTGCTTTCGTTTCAGTTGTTGCTGCTTTGGCAATGACAAGTTGTTCAAGTGTAAAACCTGTGGCAGTTACTTCTAATCCAGTAGGAACAAAGGTTGGTACAGCTAAGGAAGTCAAAGTCATTGGTCTATTCCCATTCAAGGGTGATCACGGTATCAACGCTGCCGCTAAGAATGGTGGTATCACTAAGATTTCTCACGTTGATGTTGAGGATTTCAATGTATTAGGTGGTCTATTCACTAAGACAACAACTCGAGTTTACGGTGAGTAAATTCGTTTTACTTACAAATATTAGAGTGCACTAGAAATCCTGGTGCACTCTTCTTGTTAAATATCCAACATATTTGGTAATGAATTCTATATTAAAGCATACTGTACTTATCTTACTGATATTCTGTAGTCTATCAACATCAGCTGAGGAAAGGTACCTTACACGATTGATTGAACAAGGAATTATGGTATTTTTCAATCCTACAAAGGTTCCTAGTTTAAGCAAAGGAAGCTCTATGGAATATGACATAACATTGTTGTCACAGTCGGATACAGTAAGCATCAACATGACTCTGACCGCAAATGAGAATAAGATAAAGAGTGTTTCACTACACTCCGGAGATGCCACTTTCAACACCATATCTCCCGTCATCTTTTACTCAGATATGAATGGAAAAAAATTCGACACACGTATTCATTTAGAATGCCCCAAAAATGTTTTTGCACAACTATTCAATCAACAAGAGCCTTTGGAAATCAAGGTTGAATTAGCAGATGGAGCAGATTTATCATTTGTTTATAAAGAAAAAGTGTGGAAAAAAGAGACATACATTATTTCAAATGTACTAAACATTTACAAGTAAAAGACCATCAGATAACCAATAAAAATAGAGACGCAAAAATCCATTTTAAGGTCTGTTACCATGGAACTGGCATAACAAGTTCCACATCTTGAGCATTAACGTAAAGTGTTAACAAGGACCGTCTACCTGAAAGAGTCATCATTTTTCTAAAAACATTTAAAAGATTTATTGCTTGTATCTGCAAAATGTTATATTTTTGTAGGTATGAGAAGGAACTTATTTTTATCTATTGTAATATTATTGGCGACAAGCTACGCCACCATTGTGTCTGCTGAGGATTCTGCGGATGCATATTTTGCACAAGGAAATGACCTATACACTTCAGGAAAATACGGAGATGCGATTAATTCATATAAAAAAGCACTGAATTTGAGCCCTGGTAATACATACATACTTTACAACATGGGTAATGCATATTCCAATAATGGCTCGTATGGCGACGCAATCAAATGTTTTAATGAAGCAATAGAAGGTGGTCTTGTCGACGCATCAATCTTCTTTAATCTTGGAAATGCCTATAATGGTCAGGGAGAGACTGTGGAAGCTGTAGGTGCTTATAAGAAATCAGTAAAACTAAACCCTAACGATGGTGCCACACTGCATAATCTAGCTATGGCTTATAATACTCTTGGCGACTTGGAAAACGCAGTCAAATGCTATGAGTCGGCAATCAAGATAAATCCAGATGACGCAGGTTCACATTATAACCTTGGAAACATCTATTCTCAGATGGACGATGAGACTTCTGCCATACAGTGTTATGCGAAAACAGTGAAGATAAATCCATACTACGAGAAAGCTTACTGCAACATGGGTGTGTCGTACAGTAATCTTGGAGATGAGGATCACGCTATCGACTGTTACCAGAAAGCCATAGAGTTGAATCCTCGTTACGCTCGTGCGCATTACAACCTTGGAATATCTTACCTTCACCGTAATATGAAGGACCAAGCGGAAAGTTGCTTTGTGAAAGTTGTGGATATCACTCCATACGACATCAGTGCATTCATCAAAATCGCTAACGCATACGGTGAGATGGGAAAGCAAGACAAACAGATTGAATGCATGAAACGTGCTGCTGAACTCGGCGACGAGGATTGCGCAAAATGGTTGAAGGACAAAGGAGTAAAATAGCGCTCCAAGTTCTTCGGCTAATATCGACCAACCCACACTTTTAGTCCTAAGTGTTGAGTCGACCTTATAGAAATTTGCGGAAAAATAACCGATAAAACCTGATTTATAAATCAAACGGATCTGTTATTTAATATTTTCAAAGACACAAATAGAAAACAGAGAATAATATGAAAGATTTGAGACATAGTTTATTTCTCCTTTTGGTCACTTCTATATTGGCAATTTGCTCCACATCGATTTGTGCGGCAAAGGAGGAACCCAGCAATAATGAAATCTGGTTCACAACCAACAATAACATCAAGATCAAACCAGATACAAGATACTGGAATGCGAACATCACATCAATCAAATATGACAACACAAAAAAATATTGGATCATCAAATTCGAAAATGATCTAAAAAGCATTGGTGGTCATGCATTCAACAATTGTAGCAATATCACTTCTATAACACTACCTAACTCTATTGAGCTGATTGATGCCGGAGCTTTTGAATTCTGCACTTCGCTTCTTTCTATTGAAATCCCTAATAACTTAAAACATATCGGAGACGGTGCTTTTTCCAGCTGTAAGCTTCTCAAAACGATAGAACTTCCAAACTCTATAGATAGTATCGGAAGTTATGCGTTCACAGGCTGCAAGTCATTAGAGGCCATCAACTTACCAAATAAAATAACATCAATAAGCAGTGGATTGTTCGCTGATTGTAGCTTTCTACACACTGTTAAGATTCCAAATAATGTGACCAAAATCGGAGAAATGGCATTCCTCGGATGCACATCTCTTTCTATGATAAAACTACCAAACAATGTGACTGAGATTGGAGAAAGTGCTTTCGCATTCTGTAGCTCACTCACTTCCATCAAACTCCCAAACAGTGTGGATAACATAGGTGATATGGCATTTGTGGAATGTAATTCACTCACATCTATCAACATACCGAAAGGTGTCATGAGAATTGGAGACGAGACATTCGCAGGCTGCAAATCTCTTACATCAATCAACCTTCCTAGCACTGTGACAAAAATCGGTTGGAGAGCTTTCAAATCCTGCACATCCCTTGCCAATGCTAACATTCCTTTCTTCGTGGCTAGCATCGGAGAAGAGGCTTTTTATGGTTGCAGATCATTGTCGTCTCTGATAATCACAAGCAACATAAGAATCATAGGAAAAAATGCATTCGTAAAATGCTTCATGGAGAAATCAAGAGTGAATAACCAATCATCTTATGATTTAACCCTTTATGGATTGAACATTGTAGAGAAAGAGCAAGAAGATGGTTTGCTATTAAATGGAGAGACAGTCGTCGCTTGTAGACCTTCAGCAACAACTGTGACAATTCCTATCGGTGTGACTGACATTGAGAAAAAGGCATTCAAAAACTGTAGTTCACTAATATCTATTTTCATTCCAAGCAGTGTGATTAAGATTGGCGACCATGCTTTTGAGGATTGTCGTATAGAGAGATCACATCTTAACAACAAGACTTCATTTGACTTGTCTAAATACGGCATGAAAATCATAAACAAATAAAGATTTAGATAATGGACAACTGAAATTAGATTATACTTATAGCTATGATTTTCATTTATTTAATGATTTTTGTCATAACATACATAATCATTTATAAATTTGTTGATGATTCTGTCAAACCAAAGGATTCAAATCCAGACAAAAGGAAAGATGATATTATTGCCGATTTATTTATTGCAGTTGTAAAACTGACTCCAGATTTACATATTTCAGGTGATTCCCTCAAAAAAAGAATGCAAACATACGCAGACTCCGCATTTGAAATCATAGACGGTTCTGCGGGTATAATAAGATCTCAAAAATTTGGAGAAAGAATAAACAGAAGAGAACAGATAAAGGTCAAGGAACTGGAAAAAAAGGTACAAGAAAACTTAAAAAATTTCGAATTTCAATATAAAAAAGAGATTCTGATTGGCATGTGGTCGTTAGCATACGCCGACGGTCAAGCTACTATAGACCAGCAAAAATTAATCTCTATCATTGGGAAGGCTTTAGGATTATCGTTCACTGCCTGCAATAAGGTTGAGACTATGTTCTGGCAACGCATGAAAGCAGGCAAATTTGGCGACTACAAAGAATTTGAGAAACGTCGCGACAAATGGTTTGAGGATGAGGAGGTAAGAAAAAAAGAGAAGGAATTCGAAAGAAAAAGAAAAGAGAATAGCCAATCCAACAACACCAACAAGCAAAAAGTCGACTACTCTACTCTTTTACCCGAACTTCAAAAAGCTTATGCCGTGTTGGGATTGGACCCATCTGCAAGTTCCAACGAAATCAAGACTCAGAAAAACAACCTTTTAAAAAGATTTCACCCTGACCTATTTGCCAATCAGGGAGACGAGATGATCAGTAAGGCGACAAAAAAGACTCAGTCGATAAACCGAGCCTTTGAAATAATCATGAATTCCAGAAATTAATATAGAAGAATGCTAAATACGGAACATAATCCGGAATTATAATTTAGCATTATTCTTCGTCATCTCCCATACTTTGACTGCCTCTACCGCTGCTTTTACGTCGTGAACACGTAGTATATCTGTCATTCCAGAAGATAAGGCTATTGTGTTGATTGCAGTGGTTGCATTCAAGCTTTCTTCAATTGTAGTCTCAGCCACCTGCCATGCCATTCTTTTTCTGGAAACTCCAACTAACACAGGCAACTTAAAAATTTCAAAACTCTTCAGATTAGCCAACAGATTATAATTTTGTGACATCGTCTTAGAGAATCCGAAACCTGGATCGACAATGATATCTTTCACTCCAAGCAAACGGAGTTGGTCGATTTTTTCAGCAAAAAACTTGATTATATCACCCATAAAATCCTTATAGGCATATTCTAATTGCTGTGCCGACACACTACTTCCCAAACTATGCATAAGAATGTATGGCACTCCAAGTTCAGCTACCGTAGAGAATAAACTGTCGTCCAAAGCTCCTGCCGAAATATCATTTATCACATCAGCTCCACAAGAAGTAACAGACTCTTTTGCCACTGACGCTCTGAAAGTATCTACAGAAATGATAATATCAGGATACTGTTTTCTGACAAGAGATACAGCGTTACAAACTCTATCCAACTCCTCTGCCTCACTTACCTCCGCAGCTCCAGGACGAGTGCTGAATCCACCAACGTCAATCATCTCCGCACCTTCACTAATCATTTGTTCAGTGCGACGCAATATCTCCGAATCACTGTTTGCTCTGCTACCCGAAAAAAAAGAATCAGGAGTAGCATTTAATATTCCCATCACAACGGGTTTATCAAAATAACGCAATCCGCGTTTTCCAAAGTTGATAGTGAACGACATAAGTAAATCAATTAGAATTTGTTCAAAAATATAAAATAAGAACAACATTTAACGTAATTTATTAGTCAAAAAGGGATAAATATTGAAAAATGCTTATAAATTTGCAGAGAATTAAGGAAAAAGATTAAATCCAAGTGATTTAGATTTAAAAGAATTAGGCAATCCAAGTGAATTAAAATTTAAATTCAAAAAGGCAAAAGCGATGAAAAACAAGTACATTGATTTGATTGAGCAGTCGTTTGAGTTTCCTAACGATCATTTCAGCGTAGAGGATAACAACCTTCAGTGGCATGGTATTCCCCTAATGGACATAATCAAACAGTATGGTACTCCGTTGAGAATTTCTTATCTTCCTGCTATCGCCAACCACATTCAGCACGCACGCAGAATGTTCAACGTGGCCATGGCAAAGGTTGATTATCAGGGCACATACAACTACTGCTACTGTACAAAGAGTTCACATTTCTCTTTTGTAATGGAGACTGTGTTGAAGCAGGGTGTCAACCTTGAGACTTCATCGGCATTCGACATCTTCCTTCTTGAAGCTCTTGCCGAACAAGGTCACTTGCCAAAAGACAGATTCATTCTCTGCAACGGATTCAAGCGTCCGCAGTATGTCGAGAATATCCAACGTCTTATCAACGACGGATTCACTAACGTCGTTCCTATCCTTGATAATAAATTCGAGCTTGATCTTTTGCTTGACGGATTCGACAAACCACTTCAGGTGGGAATGCGTATGGCGAGTGAGGAAGAGCCTAAATTCGACTTCTATACTTCACGTCTTGGTATCCGCTACAGCGATTTGATTCCATATTATAAGGAGAAGATCAAGAATAATCCACAGGTTAGTCTTAAGATGCTTCACTTCTTCATCAACACTGGTATCCGTGATACTTCCTACTATTGGAATGAGTTGAATAAGGGAGTTAATATGTATATCGAGTTGAAGAAGATCTGTCCGGAGCTTGACAGTTTGAATATCGGAGGAGGTCTTCCAATCCAGACTCACATGGATTTCTCTTACGAATATGAATATATGATCGAGGAGATTGTGACTCAGGTGCAGAATGCATGTCGACAGGCAGGCGTGCCTGAGCCAAACCTATTCACAGAGTTCGGTTCGTACACAGTCGGCGAAAGTGGAGCTCTACTCTACTCTATCGTCAACCAGAAGCAGCAGAACGACCGTGAGAAATGGAACATGATCGACAGTTCGTTCATCACAACAATGCCAGACACATGGGCAATCAACCAGCGTTTCCCATTCCTTGCCATCAACAACTGGGATAAGGAGTATGAGCGCGTTCACTTGGGCGGATTGACATGCGATAGTGAAGACTTCTACAATGCGGAGGTCCACTCAAATGCCATCTTCCTACCAAAGATGAAAGACGTAGATGAGCTATTCGTCGGCTTCTTCAACATGGGAGCATATCAGGAAGCGTTGAGCGGATACGGCGGAATCAAGCACTGTTTGATCCCGGCTCCAAAAATCGTAGTAATCGACCTTGATGAGAATGGTGAATACACAACCAAACTATTCGCTAAGGAACAGAGTTATAAGTCGATGCTAAAGATTTTGGGATATTAAAAAATAATGAAATTGTCATCAATAATGGACGTAAAGACGGGGCACTCCCCGTCTTTATTGTTTTAAGACCGAAGCAAATTTCATTATGCATAAAGATTTATGAATTAAATTCGCCAAAAATCTCTATTTTTGTAAAAAATTATAATTGATGAATAAAATTCTAAAGGACAAGCGATTCATTTGCATCGCAATTTTCATAGCCGTGATAGTTTTAGACCAAGTATCAAAGATTTGGGTTAAGACTCACATGCCGTTAGGTACTAGCATTTGGATTGCCGACTGGTTTCAAATTAATTTCCAGGAAAACAATGGAATGGCGTTCAGCATAGAAATGGGAAGCAAGATTTTCCTAACAACTTTTAGAATCATTGCTGTAGGTGGACTTATCTACGTGATCAGGAAGCTTATCAAGGAGGGTTACAAGACAGGTTTCATCGTTTGCATGTCGCTTATCACAGCTGGAGCTCTTGGCAACATCATCGATTGCGTGTTTTATGGTGTAATGTTCAGCGACAGCCATAAGCAAATAGCAGAATTCTTGCCTGCCGCTGGAGGATATTCCACTTGGCTTTATGGAAAGGTAGTCGACATGCTCTACTTCCCGTTGTGCCGTCTACCAGAGTGGGTTCCGTTCTTCGGTGGTGATATCTTCTTCCGTCCTGTGTTCAACATAGCAGATAGCGCAGTCTGCACAGGTGTTTTCAGTGTACTTGTATTTGAGCATAAAGAGTTGTCTAAATTCATGGGTGAGGAAAACGAAAAGAATTCTGTCGAAAAAGAGTCTAAATCAGAAAGCAATGAAAAGGAATAGTATCATAATAGCGACTTTGTTCGCACTCTTCACATCTTCTATATTTTCGTCATGTAAAGAGAAGGCACCTATTGACAAGAAGAAAATGACTCAGATGGTAGCTGATTACTATATGCTTGATTGTGCGGCAAAACATGAATTGAGAGAGGTCAAGAATCTCGACATGAATCTTGTCTACATTGATTTCCTTCACCAGCATGGAGTGACAGCCGCAGAATTCGATTCTGCTGTCTCTTTTTACTCTAAAAATCCGATTGAATTCAAAGAGATATACGAAGGAGCAATAAAAATAGTAAATAAGAAATTGGATGTTCTGAATAAGGAATTGGAACAATAACATTCGAAATAAACAAAAACGGATAGGCTCTAACCTATCCGTTTTTCGTTTTGCCAAGCACCATGTCTAATAGTCCCATATCTATCACATTTTAGTTTATACTCGTTTTACCAATTTGAAAAATAGCTTAAGCAAAGGTTTATCATCACCATTTTTCACTTCATTCATTCCGTTTCTATAACTTGATGCCCAAGACAATCCTAAACATTTAGAAGCTCTTATCAACTTTTCTTTCTGATCCTCTGGCAAATTGGAATATGCGGCCCAGATTATCTTGGTATTTTTAATCGTATTCTTCTGTAAATCTATGAAACTCTTTGCTCCACAGTGATTGACAATAGAAAAGACCTTTTCTGTCACAAATTTCCTGTCTTCAAGCGTCATCTTATTCAAGAAATCGGAGAATGTGTTATCAGCGACGTCTCTCACCCATTCGTTCTTCACATCTGCCACCAAAGAGCTTCGTTTGACTTCCCAAGGAAGAGGATTATGCTGTTTTATACCTTCAGAATTACTCTTCACCGTCTTATAATCTTCCTCATGTTCAAGTAGCATACCTACGATAGATTCCGATGGCACAAACGTATGAATCTTCTCTTTTGTCGACTTGTAACGTTCAGTTTCTTGAATCTTGTCAAGGAATCCAGGGCCGTCAAAATTATAGACTCCGATCACATCGTCGAGATGCTCCTCCTTCATTTTAATAAAGGTATAGAGGGCTTCATTGCCTCCTTTTGAATGTCCGACAAGATAGTATTTCTTTCCATTGACAGATTCGTTCATATATCTTACTGCCTCCGCCTGACCTGGTATTTCTCTAAGGTAAGAGAGCATACAATCTTCCTTCCAACCGATGATAGAAGTGTCAGTACCTCGATATGCCACTACCCTTATTCCATCAGGCAGTTCAAACGTCATAGCGGCAAACTGTATAACCCTCTCCTCATCAAAGATATTCCTAAAGTCAACAATACGTATGTTAGCGAACCTATCCGTCTTCACAGCATTATACAAAATATATGGAGCTGTTTTTTTAGGAAGAATATCATTTTCAATGTCAAGATTTTTGATTATCTCACCAAAAATCTGTTCATTATCATTATGAAGTCTGACATATTCAGCAAGTGTATAGCCTCTTACATCTGTCATTATCTGGTAGAATTGCTCAAACTCATAATATGAAACCAATGAGAAGATAAGGGCATCCACTTCGTTAAACGGATCCCTATCAAACGTCAAATCACCACGCCACTCAAGATAGTCAAGCATATTCATAGTCCAAACTCCATTATGATTAACGCAAATTTAATCGTTTTGAAATAAAAGTCAAAACAAAAAAGTCGTGAAACAAATCATATTATGATTCGTTTTCCGACAATCATGAATTATGCGGCACACCCGTTAGTCGTTTGAAACACAGTTCTCCACGTCGCCACATATTACTTGATCCAAAATAACAGATTTAGGCATTTGCAATCTAGAAAAAGCAAAGAGACGTTTGCCAAGATCGTTTAACGAGGCCCCTAAATGATAAACAGCATCGTCAATAATGATGAATCTGTCATGCACACGCTGTTTGGTTTCGGAAAGCATAATCAAACGTCCACTCTGGCTTTGAGCCGTTGCCTGCAACATTCTTAATCCATTCCCAACATGCTCAACGAAAATTGTAGCTTCAACATTAGGATTTCGCATCTCAAGAATATCAAACGTCCTTGAATCAAGATAATTATCAATCAGTATAATTTCTCGCTGTGCTATTCTAATAAGGTTTTCAGCAAACACTCTTGCATCAAGCACCTGTCCTTCATAGAAAACACCTTCGATAGGTGGCACATTAGTTCGGATAAAAAAGTTTATTTGCTCTTCAGTTTTCGAAATCCGGTTTTCTAGTTGGCAAAAACGATTGTCAATTATTTCTTGCATTGCGACAAGTTGATGATTGACTGAATAGCCATTTAACAAATAATCTCTTAAAATTCGGGTTGCCCATATTCTAAATTGAGTACCTTTTTGACTTTTTACTCTATACCCGACAGAAATTATGACATCTAAATTGTAATAATCAACTTGATAAACTTTACCATCAGAAGCAGTATAGGCAAATTTTGCCGAAACTGATTCTTTCTCTAACTCTCCCTCTCGAAAAACATTTCTTATGTGTTTTCCTATAACGCTATTGTCTCTATCAAACAATTTAGACATTTGATCTATTGACAACCAAACCGTATCAGATGTTATCCTGACTTCTAACTTTGTCGTTTCGTCAGGCTGAAACATTACAAATTCTCCGAAACTTGATTCTGTATTGTTACTATTCATTGTTATATAATTTTTTACAAGTGCAAATATACATCTAAAATACAAATAACAAAAAATCAAAAATAAAAAAGTCGGGGAACAAATCATTTTACTGACTCATTCCCCGACAATTATGAATTAAGAATTATGCATTATGAATTAACATATCACCAGTTTCTCCACTTTGTCTCCCAGCCGTTGGCATTGCAGAATTTTCCACCGTTTTGTAGGAACTCATTCTCCCACTTTGTCTCTCCACACAAATGCCATCTGATCCATGCGACGCAACAGTTAGATCCACCCCATGGTCCATAACCGTGACCTTCATTCCCCTTGATTCCAAGCCACATTGGTGCTGTGACTGATGGGTAATTAAAATCGCCTACCGCATTGTCGTATGCCATATCAGTATGACCAGTGATGATACCAGTTGGGATTGTCAAACCTACGGAACCGCTGTGTTCGTCGAAACTACCACTGTTAAGAAGCATCAAACATGCCACACGCTTATCTATCTTAGCACAACCCTGGGCTTCCATACCTCCCTGTGAGTGTCCACAGATAGCAACACGCTCCATATTTAGCTTATGATATAATCTCGAATTAGGATCATTGTTCTTTGCCTCAAGCCAATCAAATGCCTTCTTAGCATCACCGCCATCCCATGAAGACGGCTCTGAATAGACCACAAATCCCATTGAAGCAAGACGCTTTGGAATAGTTGGTTGTGAATTAGGAGTCTCTCCACCTCCAGGACAGAAAATTGCCACAGGATGAAGCACGTTAGGATCATTCGACAACTCCTTTGGATAAGCAAGAACACCTTTGCCACTTGGTCCATTGTACTCATCCCAATTGTAAGCACAAGGTCCGTCAACATCGACGTTGTCTCCCTTCAAAAAGAATGTCTTTTCCTGGGCTACTGGCTGTTGTTGCTCTTGATTTCCCTGCAATTCAGGTTTGGCGAATGTCACACTGTCGACGTCGTTAATTGAATACTCTATAAAGCTACCGTCTTTCTTGCAGACATAGAATGAGCTTTGAGCAAAAGCTGTGGCAGTAGAAACTATAGACGCAGCTAGAATTAGACTTTTGAATAAGTTTTTCATGTTATTGTGTGTTTTAAGTTCAAGGACAAAAATACAACAAACTTGGCAATATATATATTATAAAAATAACAAAAAGAGGCGACAAAAATCTCTTGTCGCCTCTTTTATAGTCAAAAATTAGTCCTTAATTAGCTTAACTGTCTTAGAGCCATTAGATACAGCGTAGATTCCAGTTGCAAGATCAGAAACTACTACTTCAACATCCTCAGCCTCTGCAACGAATGCCTTAACAACTACACCATTCATTGATGTGATTGTCACGATGTCACCTTCTGTCAAACCGCTTACAGTAACAACATCCTTAGCTGGATTTGGCTCAATCATAAATGATGAAGATGCAGCATCAACAGTCTCAACATCTGCAGGATCATCATAGAACATGTTCCAAGCATCGAATGTCAACTCTCCGCTGAATGTGAAGAACAAATCTGTTGCAACACCTAGATCTGAAGACAACTTACACTCAAACTCCTCGAATGAAGTGTTAGCCTCAACGTTCAAGTAACCAATCACCTTACCATTTGCTGAACCAGTTGTGATTCTGATTGCACCTCCACATGGAGCAGATACGCGAGCTCTAAACTTATTAACGCCCTGTGCCTTAACTCCGCAAAGTCCGATCCAAGAACCATTCTTTCCGCTTACTGCCATGTTAGTAGATCTGCCTACGTAGTTAGACTCAATTCCACTCTGCCATGCGAAACACTCAGCCTGAATCCACTTAGTTCCATCTACAGGAACAACCTGATCAACACCCTTAGTAGTACCAGCGTTTACACCCAAGATTCTACCAGCCGACTCGTCTACATTAGCATAATCGACGTGTGAACAACGGTATCCACCCTTCACACCAATCTGATTCTGGATCCACTGGCTGTGGTAGCAGATATACCATTTATCCTTAAACTTGAAGAATCCGTGGTGGTTATTACCGTTATCTCCCAACCATCTTGATGGATTATCAAATACCTTATGGTCGAAATTAAATCCAGACATAGGATTTGAAGAGTTCATTGTAGCGATAACAGCATTGCTGATACCGATGTTGTTACCACCTGTGTTCCAGTTAGTACAATATGAGTAAACATACTTGTTTCCAATCTTGTTGATACCAGCGTCCTCAAATAGATATGGTGGTTTCAAAGTTGAAGGAGTTCCCTCAACGCTGATGAAATCCTTACCTAGTTTAGCGATACGTGCAGTACCTGGGTCTGCATTCTGACCTGTTGGCACACCACCACCGAAGTATAGATAACCTGTACCGTCGTCATCAACAAGAACAGCAGGGTCAAACAACCAAGTTACATTCGAACAGTTAGGAGTAGAACGAGTGATCAAACCAGCTCCATTCTTAACATCCTCCCATGGTCCGTATGGAGTGTTTGCAGCAACAACATAGATACCATTACCGTTGTTAGCGAAGTATAGGAAGAAACGATCCTTACCGTTTACCTTAGCATGACAAGCAGTTGGAGCCCAAGAGTTGACTGCTTTTGAGATACCTCCAGTACCAGCTACCTTCATTGGTCCGTGGTCTGTCCAGTTTACAAGGTCACCAGAAGATACACAGACGATCTCTGTGATCTTGCCGTAACCATTATCCTTGATATTACCATTGTTGTCGTACTCGTAGATGTCGTGAGTCATGTAGATATATACAGAGTCACCGTAAACCATCGCGCATGGGTCAGCACCGTAACGCTGAGTCATGATTGGGTTGTGGTTTGTTGTTGGCTTAACCTTAGGGTTCACGTTGCTCAATGCGATTGAAGAGAAGATTGAAGCCAACTCTGTATTGTCACGCTCACCGATCACACAACCGTTAGCATCGTATGGTTCAGCTCCGTTTGACTCATACTTCTCAAACTTCATGTAGTCGATATCAAGCCAGTCACCAGTGATCTTCAACTGAAGAGTGTGCTTACCAGCAGAGATCTCCTTAGTACGAGCAACCACTGTAGAGAACTTAGAGAAATCTCCAGTGTTAGGAGCTCCGATCTCACCAGTAATTTCCTTACCGTCGATCAAAAGCTGACATGAAGCCGACGCGTTATCTGTAGCAGCGGCGATAGTCACTGTATATCTTGAAGTCTCCTTCACATCAACAGTATAGTTCATCCACTCACCAGCCTGGTTGTAACCTACAACGAATCCAGTTCCGTTAGCGTAGATATCAATTCCGTCGTTACGGAACTTCTCTCCACGATTCTCCTCGTCCTTATCATTGTAAGCGACGCCCTGACCTCCGAAATCGTACTCCTCAGCCTCGATTTTTCCTGGGATAGACGCAGGAGCATCGTTGTATGGACCAGCAGCCTTTGTATCTTCCACTGGTGTTGCTCCACCCTGGCCATTATCAGCTACGGCACCACACTCTAGAGAATACTTTGAACAGAATCTCCAGATTTCACGAGCAGTATGGAACTTATCGTTAACAGGAGCGTGACCACGTCCATTGACCTTGTTCAAACAAACCTGAACACCGCAATCTCCATTATTCCACCAGTAACGAGTATATCCGTCGCCCTTTTCCTCTTTTGGCGTAGCATCACAATTGTTTGCCTTAGCCCATGCCTCTGCCTGTGCGTATGCACCCTGCTGATGCTGTTGCATACCGTTGAATGTACCCTGCCACTCCTCATAGTGAACAACGTCATCGGCGTCACCGTTTGTATGCATAACTGGCATTGGACGAGAAGGCTTAGCAGTCTTGTCGCCGATAGGATAACCAGAACAAGGAGCACAAGCAGCGATCTGGTCTGCCATGTTGTTAGCCACTGTATATGTGAACATACCTCCCATCGAGAAGCCGCTCATATATACACGACTTTTATCAATATTGAACTTAGTGCTCATTTCAGAGATGATTTTCTTCATGAAAGCAACATCAGCTCCATTACCGCTCAAATCCCATGTTGAGCCATCAGACTGAGCATATACCACTAAAAATTTTGCTGTATCTGCAACCTGGTCGAAACGAGCACATGACTTCTGATAAGCAATGTCCTGATTCATACCGTGGCATGAAATAAGCATTGGTCTACCCTCACCCATTCCGTTTGGAGCATAGTAGTCAATTGTACGATTCTTTCCGTTGACATTGACAGTCATCTTTGTTCCAGGAAGAGTCTGAGCAACCGCCGATACTGAAAGCATTGCTCCAATAGCGGATACAATTGCTGATTTGTAAAGTGTTCTCATGATATTTGTGTATTAGATTATTTTACAATTTTGATTGATTTTCCGTTTGCAGCGACGAGGATATAAACACCCTTCTCTGCGAACTTAGCGTCGAAGTCAGCCATTGTGCTGATTGTCACATTGCCAAGCATCTTACCGTTAGCATCACATACCTTGTAATCTCCGGAAGGAATCTCAGCAACTACCTCGTTTATACCTGTTGGATCAGAGCTCTTAACCTTGATCCAGTCTACGTTAACCCAAGACGACTCAATCTTTAGAAGCATCTCGTGCTTACCTGCAGAAAGTTTAACTACCTTATCTGAAGCCAACTCCTTGTAAGTAGTCCAGTCGCCAGTATCTTCTGTGTTGAATACAACCTGCTTTGTCTCGTCACCGTCGAATGTGATAGAGAATGAAGACTCGCCACCCTCGTCTGAAACGTTGGCAGACAAGATATAATCGTCGTCCTTCTCAACCTCAACAGTGTATTTCAACCACTCGCCAGCCTCGCAATAACCTACTGCGTATCCACCGTCGCAAACATAAACATCGACATTGGAATCTGATCTGTAAGTGGCGTCACCATTATTCTCGTCTTTTGCATCATAGAACGAAATTCCAGAAGCACCCTCATTGAAATGCTCAGCCTCGATGATTCCAGGAATCTTAGCTGCCACTCCACCAAATGGTCTTGCCTTCTTAACAACCTCAATTGTGATAGCCGACTCACCAGTATTGCCATCAGCATCGTATGCAGTAGCAGTAAGAGTATGCTTACCAAGAGAAGCGTTAGCACCATAGTAGAATGCGAATGGAGCTACCCACTTATCTTTAACCTGCTCAGTACCCTCGAAGAACTTGATGTTCTTAACCTCAGACTCGCTCTTGTATGTTGGAGTGATCAAAACGCTGTCGCCCTCCTCAATAATTAGATTCTCAGCCGCAAGTTCCAAACTTACCTTTCCACTACCCTCGCCTACGAAAGAGACACAACTCTTAGCAGGAAGAGTGTAAGAGAATGAACCACCCTTATTGACAGGGTCAAGCTTCTTCATGTTTCTTGTCTGGTCTGTGATCCAAACATTCCACTGCTGAACCTTTGTGCCAGGCACCGAAATATTGATTGTCTTAGCCTCTGTACTCATGTTTACTGCTACGATTACAACATCGTCGTTGTTCTTATAAGCAGAAGTGTAGACATTATATGTAGGGTTAATTGTACAGTCGACACGATAGTAACCTGGACGGATGAATCTTGCATACTGTCCGAACAACCAACCACGCTTAGTGATCTGACCATCCTTTGAATTCTCGTTGTTAGAATCACCGTTGTTGATTAGAGAGTAGTTTCTCTTCAAGTACCACCAAACGTATGCACTCATGTTAGAGATTGCCATACCACGATGGATAGAATAAGCTACTTCCAAAGCCTCAGGCCATACGTTAGCACGACATGGAGAACCATTAGTTGCATTGGATGAAGTGTAGTACTCTGTCATCCACAACTCTTTGTCAGGATCATTAGCGATCTTCTGATTTCCTAGATTATACTGGAAGAAGTTGTCTCCTGTATTAACACCACTTGCATAGAAGTGAGTTCCTAGGATATCAATATTCTTAAGAGCATTTGCATCGTTTAGAATCTTGTCGTAAAGACCTTTGCTGTATGCGAAACTCTCAGCAGTGATAACCTTTGTACCGTTGACGCGAAGTTTTGCAGCGTAGTTCTTAGCGTATTCATATACCTGATCAGAAGTCCACCATGTCCAATCGTGACCATAGTCAGGCTCGTTGGCGTAGCTCATAGCGTATAGGCTAACACCATTATTATACATATAGTTGTTGAACTTTACCAAGTGGTCAGTGTATTTTGAGAAAGCACTTGTGTTGATCTGCTTCTCATTTGCACGATACTGACAACCGTTGTTACCACAGAAAGCAGTTGTCTTAGTACACATATCTGAAGAAGGAGTATTCCAAGGTGTAGCGAAGATCTTAACACCCATCTTCTGCACTTTCTTACAAGTAGAAAGTTCACGACTCCAGTTGTTCTCGCTCTCTGCCACCCAGATACGCATCACAGAAAGACCAAGTTTACCGTCGCCGACGCCGAATAGTTTGTCTACATCATTATCAGTAAGGTCGTAGCCAGTCCAGCACGGATGGTTGATACCACCGAAACCAGCGATCTTCTGTTTTACACTTGAAAGGGTTACAGTACAATTCTGAGCTGCAACCGAAGCTGCACCCATCATCGCAAGAGTTGCGATAATCAATTTGTTAAGTAAACGTGTTTTCATGATAACTCCTTTTGTTTGTCCATTAATATAAGTCTATTTGCTTTCGCCACTTATCACCATGTTGCCTCCCATTTGCGATTGCAACGTTAGCAAAAATATTTAATGAACCAAAGAAAGAATTTACCAAATACAGACGATTATTTCGCATTAATGCATTTTGGTATAAATCTCCACCATACATGTTACATTCAAATACCCGATGAAATGGGAAATTTTAAAATTATGAATGCGAAATGAGGAATGCTGAATTTAAAATTCGACATTCCTCATTTCGCATTTTGCATATCGCATTATGCATTTATCTTTAGCAAACTCTGCTTAAAACATCTCTACCGTCGAAGAAAAGAGTGATATTCTTCACCGCATATCTTCCCATTGCGATGCGAGCCTCAACAGTAGCTGTACCGATATGTGGCACCACCACCACATTATCTCTACCTAACAGACCTTCATGAATCTGTGGCTCCTTTTCAAAGACATCCAATCCGGCTCCACCCACATGGCCATTATCCAAAAATCTCACCAAAGCCGACTCGTCGACAACCGGTCCACGTGCAGTATTCACGATGAAAACGCCCTTTTTCATCTTCGACAAAGCCTTTTCATCAATCAGATGATAAGTGGATTCATCCAACGGAGTGTGTAGAGAAATGTAATCCGACTGCGACAGAAGAGAATCCAAAGAGACATACTCAGCGTTGCAAGCCTTCTCGATTTCTGCAGACAAACGATGTCTGTTATAATAGATGATTTTCATTCCAGACACGACAGCACGTTTCGCCACAGACTGGCCAATACGCCCCATCCCCACGATTCCAAGCACCTTATTGTAGAGTCCTGTACCAAGATTCTCCATCACTCCCCAGCGTATGTCGTCGGCAGAATGCAATTTACGATTACATTCCGCAATTCTACGAGATAGCGTCGACATAAGAGCAAAAGCCAATTCAGCAGTCGGCTCAATCACAGGATCCGGAGTGTTCGTCACAACAATCCCTTTTGATTTAGCATACTCAATATCCACATTATTGAAGCCGACTCCGAAATTTGAGATGATCTTCAGCCGACGACCAGCGTCGATAATATCCTTATCAATAGGGAAATTGAACATCGATAGCAATCCGTCACACTCAGACAGACGATCCATTATCTCCTTCTTAGTGAAGGATGGAGCCGACGGCAAAACAAATTCATAATTATCAGGAGCCTCCGTGAAGCTCTCTTTAAGAATATTATAAGTAACTAAAATGCGAAATTTCATGATTTCTAATCCCTCATTATAAGATTCATTTCTCTTTCGCAAAATTAGCAAAATCACGGTGCATATTGGTTGATATTTTACTTATTTTTGTCATAAATTCAAAAACAATAACGACCATGATCGATCAAATGCTTGAATATAATAAGCGATTCGTTGAAACGAAAGCTTACGAACAGTTTAAGACCAGCAAATATCCCGATAAGAAGATTGCTATAGTGACATGTATGGACACTCGTCTGGTGGAACTTCTTCCTGCCGCACTAGGTATCAAGAATGGAGATGTGAAGATTATCAAGAATGCAGGAGGCACAATCACAAACCCTTTCGATTCGACTGTCCGCTCGTTGCTTGTCGCCATCTATGAACTTGGAGTAAATGAGGTGATGATCATCGGCCATACCGGTTGCGGTGTACAAGGAATGGATAGCCAGGAGATGCAGCATTTGATGAAAGAAAGAGGAATCGACGATGAGCACATAAGCCTAATGAAGCATTGTGGAATCGACCTTGATTCGTGGCTACACGGTTTCGACGACACAGAAGCAGCTGTGCTTGAGACCGTCGACTTGGTAAAGAATCATCCACTTGTACCCAAAGATATTGTGGTGCGCGGATACATTATGGATAGCGAAACAGGAGAATTGAAAACAATTTGACAATCTCATTCCAAATAAATATGGATAGATTCAGCATCGTCATAGAAAAGCAATCACAATTAGAATCCTTAATCAAGGAATGGGGATTCATGCCGTTTTTCAAAAACAGCATCGAAGGATTCTCTATTGAGGAGATGACTCCACCCGAACTTCTTTTCGGCGACGAAATGGAGAATGGACCATGGCAATGGAAAGGACCAATCATCAGCAATTGGGAGTCGGCATACGGCAAATTCTTCCGTGGGAAGGCTGGATACGTGAGTTTGAAATGGCTTCCCGATTTTATGAATTGGCGACGCTCACTCTATCCATTAGATAAAGAGAGCGACGAGTCACACCGGATTCTCGACGTACTTATTGAAAATGAGTCTATGCTATCAAAACAGTTGAAAGTGGCAAGTGGATTCACATTAAGCAGAAAGAGGACAAAATTCAATCCAGACGATCCTACTGAGCCCATCGTCAATAAGAACAACGGTATGGCATTCGACGGATTGATTGGCCAACTTCAGATGGGGACACACGTATGCATCGCCGATTTTGAATATCTCATATCCAAGAAAGGAGAACCATATGGCTGGGGCGTCGCAAGATATTGCACACCAGAAGCAATGTATCCAGAATTATTTCCAATAGAAGATAATGTCGACGGAAGATTGCCAGAGGAATCACGCGACCGCATTATTGAACATCTCTGCGAGTTATTCCCAGATGTAGACAGAAAGAAAATTGAGAAATTGATTTAGGCAAACAAGTATTACATATATTATATTGGGCAGGCAATAAACCTGCCCTTATTTTCAATATTATTCTAGATCTCCGAATTTCTTCATCAACAAATACATTAGAATCAAGTTGAGAGATATAACACCGAAACCACATACCATCATTATCATATTATCCCAAAGAGAATACTGATGCAGCATATCGTAACATCCAAATGCGAAATAAGGCACCAATAAAATTGATGACAACAAACCAGGGATATAGACACGAAGAATAATCGCATGCAAAATTGTCACAATAACATGAACGGCAAATCCCCAGAACAAGCCACACATTGGCATTGGATCAGCATATATACCCCAAACGACAGCAAAAGTAAGAAACAAAAACTGTTCGAATGTAACTATGACATATTCCAACTGAGTCATATTTTTTAAAGTTGAAAGGACAGACACAGTCTTGGGGTAATTTCTTGTTATTTCATCAAAATGATTTTTTTCCCATTTTCTGCGCATAAACAACTCTTCAAAGTCGTGAAGCAGAAACACTACGGGCAGTGATATATAAAATAGAATAGAGAACATAGGCCTTAAAAACGCAGTAAGTTTGTTTAAATCTTCTCAAAAATAAACAAATTTCAATTACCAAACACAAAAATCGCCCTCAAAAGCATATTTGTAATTGACAAAATGAAAGTCTGTATGCATATTTTTCACATATATGCACCAAAATGGTATATTTTTGAGTCAAAACCAACCAACAAACATATCAAAATGTAAAGTTTTAATGAAATTTAGTAGAAATATGATATTTTACAATCACGTAATTTTATACAAAGAATAAAACACTAAAATTCAATAATTTAACAAAACCCAAAACAAAAATATGCAAAATCCATTTAATTTATACAAAAACAAACGACACTGAAAATTAATAAGTTAGAAAAATCAAACGAATATTATGCAGAAAATAAGCAAAAGTAAACTCAAAAAAAATTAAGGATTTTGTCAAAAAAAATCGAATT
>JAZUIF010000009.1:0-3331 GCA_045642085.1 Paludibacteraceae bacterium
GAACGCTCCTCTTATGGTAGAGGCTCAGCAGATGCTTAAGAAATGGGAGGATGGCGACGCAGAGGTTCGTGCTCTTTGGGAGAAGATGAACAACTGGGTTTACGCCGGATTCGATGAGACTTACAAGCGTATGGGAGTAAGTTTCGATAAGATTTACTACGAGTCTCAGACTTACCTTGACGGAAAGGCTAAGGTTAACGAAGGTCTTGAGAAGGGTGCGTTCTACCGTCGTGAGGATGGATCAGTTTGGGCTGACCTTACAAAAGATGGTTTGGATGAGAAGCTTCTTCTTCGTGCCGACGGTACTTCTGTCTACATGACTCAGGATATCGGTACAGCACAGCAGCGTTTCCGTGACTATGATATCTCTCGTATGATCTACGTTGTAGGTAACGAGCAGAACTATCACTTCCAGGTGCTTTCTATCCTACTCGACCGTCTTGGATTCAAGTGGGGTAAGGATTTGGTCCACTTCTCTTACGGAATGGTTGAGCTACCAGAGGGTAAGATGAAGAGCCGTGAAGGTACCGTTGTCGACGCGGATGATTTGATGGATAAGATGGTAGAGGATGCAAAACAGATGTCTCTAGAGCTTGGTAAGTTGCAGGATTGCACAGAGGCTGAGGTCGACGAGATTGCAAGAATCTGCGGTCTTGGAGCATTGAAGTATTTCATCTTGAAGGTTGACCCACGCAAGAACATGATGTTCGATCCTAAGGAGTCTATCGACTTCAACGGAAACACAGGACCATTCATCCAGTACACTCACGCACGTATCTGCTCTGTATTGAGAAAGGCTGCCGACATGGGTATCACATTGCCAAGCAAGCTAAACGAGGATTTGCAGATCTCAGAGGTTGAGAGTGTATTGATTCAGGCTTTGGCTTCATATCCAGATGTTGTGGCTCAGGCAGGTAAGGAATTCAGTCCTGCATTGATCGCAAACTACATCTACGACCTAGTAAAGCAGTTCAACTCATTCTACCACGATTTCTCAATTCTAAAGGAGGAGAACGAGGAGATTCGTGCATTCCGTCTACTTCTTTCAAAGTCAGTTGCGAAAGTTGTCAAGAGCGGTATGGGATTGCTTGGAATCGAGGTTCCAGAGAGAATGTAATATTCAATCAAATATTTATTTGTAGAGACGTTGCAATGCAGCGTCTCTTTTATTTTTTATAGCATTTACGCACTGTAGATGGCAGATAAATAGCCAGGCCTACTACGTAGTCAATTATTGTATTTCGTCTGCAATAAGGGCATAAAAAAAGCGAGCGTTGTTTCCAACGCCCGCTTATGTTATGGAATGATTCCTTATCTAGATTATAGATTTGGATTCATCTTGCTCCACTCTGATACTGGTGGGATGATACCTAGAGTTACTAGCTCATCACGCATCTTCTGTAGGTGCTCGTAAGACTTAGCAAGATCAGCCATCTCCTCTGCTGTACCTGAAGGAGCGCAGAAGCTAACACCGTTCTTGTCGATCTTAGTTGGCATAGCCATCATTACGTTCTTGAAACCACACTTGTCGCAGTTTACGTAGCAACCTGCAGGCCATGTGAACTCAGCACCACCCATAGCACCTTCGATCATCTTTACAGCCTGGTAAGCTGGGCTCTGGAATGAAGAGCGACCACGAAGCTTGATGATTGCAGAACCACCCTGGATAGTAGCCTGCTTGATCTCTGCCCAACGGTCAGCTGGGATATTGTACTCAGAAAGTGGCTTACCAGCAACCTTTGCCTTAGAAGCAAATACTGCCATCTGCTCACCGTGACCACCGTAAGTGTAGCAATCAGTTACCTGATCCTGCTGTACACCACACTGCATAGCCAACTGCTGCTGTAGACGAGTTGAGTCAAGAGCAGCAAGTGAAGTCAACTGATTTGGCTTCAAACCTGAGTGGATAAGAGCTGTAAGAGCTGTTACGTCAGCTGGGTTGAAGATAACAACTACGTGCTTTACATCTGGACAGTACTTCTTGATATTGTCACCGAACTCAGCAGCGATCTGGCAGTTACCCTTCAACAAATCCTCACGAGTCATACCCTCCTTACGTGGAGCACCACCAGAAGAGATGATATACTTAGCTCCAGTAAATGCCTTAGCTGGATCAGTAGTCCAAGAAATGTTTGCACCTGGGAAAGCACAGTGAGCCATCTCATCAGCAACACCGTGAACACCTGGCTCGAAAATATCATATAGACAAATGTTTGGAGTCAAACCAAGCATAAGTACAGACTGTACCATGTTAGAGCCGATTGCACCACCAGCACCTACGATAACAAGCTTCTCGTTAGTTAAAAATGCCATAACTTTATATTTTATTGTTTATTAAAATTTCCTTTTCTGAAATGTGATGCAAATATAATAAAATAAAGAAGAGATAGGACAAAAAAGAGATACATAATTTTGAACAAATGTCTATTTTAATTGATAAATATAAGTTGTCACATTTTTTTGTAACTTTGCCACCGAAACAAAGAATATGAGATTATGAAAACAGTAAAACATATACTTTTTACACTTTGTGCCATAGCTGCACTTTGTTCTTGTGAAAACAAAAGAGTAAGCCAAGGAAGAGAGGCATACATGCGTTTCTATAAAAATTATCTTCCTAATCCAAACTCATTAAAGGTTAAAAAGGAAACTTACAAAATCGGAGAAAAAAAAGAAGTCAAATGGGTGCTTGATATCCAAACAGACAATATCTACGGAGAATCCACAAATGTTACCGACTCTTTCATTACTACCGGCAATCGTGTCTTCAAAGTCAATGAAATGGTTATATACGATGACGGTGGATTGAACAGAGTCTATTGATGATTGATGATTAATGATTGATGATTGATGGTTGATGATTGATGGTTGATGATTGATGGTTGATGATTGATGGTTAATGATTAATGATTAAAAGCACAAGAAAAAGGTTAGGAATGATTCCTGACCTTTTTCTTATTTATCATCATTCATCGTTAATCATTCATCGTTAATCAAAAAAGGTTGCGATTGCTCGCAACCTTTTTTGTTATCGTTTTGTTTTCGTAATCGTCAACATCAACGTCGTATCAACGTGAAGTGTCCTGTGTAGATCTTATCGATCTCTCGGACGATCAACTCATACCAGTAGTCTGTTGATGGCATGTCGGCTCCGTTGTATGTTCCGTCCCAGCCTTCATCAGCTCCCTTAAACTCCACCAACTTCTTACCCCAGCGGTCGAAGATTGTGAACTCTGCCTCTGGATAAGTGTCCTGGATTCCTGGAACTGTCCAACGGTCTGACTCTCCGTCTCCGTTTGGTGAGAACCAGTATGGTATGTCGATCGCTGGA
>JAZUIF010000010.1:0-29468 GCA_045642085.1 Paludibacteraceae bacterium
AAGATACAAAATCTTTATGAAAACACAAAGCCCCAGCTTGAGAAAGTCGGGGCTTTTTTGATTTTTTTTCGTTGATTTTTAAATACGAAAAGAGGGCATATCAATTTTGATACACCCTCTTCTTTTATTTTTTATTGAGAACATAAAAATTCTCTCCATTTTCATCACTTTGCGAATATTTTTATTAAATTGCGGAAAATTTATTTTTTCCTTACGAAAAACAGAAAGATATGAGTGATAATATGGTGAAATTTTGCCGCTATATGAGGCAGAGCGTCGGCACACTATTGGTGACATTAGGTGTGTGTGTATTGGTCGCTGTACTCACTTTCTCGTGGGCATTCTTGAACCCTATCGCTCGTGCTCTTGATGCTATTGCGTTTACTGATAATTATTTATATACAGAGAACTTAAAAGAGGGAGATTTAGATTATTGTAAAGATGTCGCTTTTGTGAACATGTCGGGCGTCTATTCAAGAGGTGAGATTGCGGAAGGTCTTGAATATATCTCCAAATTTGGTCCGAAAGTTGTTGCAATGGATTGTATCTTCAGCAACAATATGACTTCTGATGCACGTGAAAATGATAGTCTACGAAATGTCATATCGCGTATCCCGAATTTTGTGTCGGCTCAACGAATCGTGAAGATGGGAGACAGTGTGGCTGTCGAGCAGTCGTTTTATCACGATGTATGTTATAATGCAAGTGTTAATATTGAAGACGGTATTGTTCGCCACTTCTCTCCAGACAGCGTAACTGTCGGCGGACTTACTCTTCCTTCATTTGTGGGTGAAATCGTTCGTCTTGGTTTTCCAGAAGCTTATGCTAAATTGAAGGATAGAGGAAATGAAGAGGAGCTTATCAATTATAAGAAAATGCAGGTGGATGTCTTCGATATGCGTAAGATCTTGGATATGGATTTGTTCTTGGATTCCTTTGACGTTCACGATAGAGTGATTTTGGTAGGAGATATGGACGACTTGCGTGACTATCATACAATTGCCACAGAACTTTATGGTATGCGTCGTATCAACGGAACTTTGATTCATGCTTACAGTATCACGACAGCGACTGACGACCATCGTCTTATTACTAATATGAGCGACGAGTGGGCTTTGATATGGGGCTTGATAATCACATTGGCTTTCAACTATTTTTGTTGTTGGGCTTATGAAGCTTACGAAAAGACAAATGGTATGATCATCAACTTCACACAGCTTGGCTTCCTTCTAGGAATGATGCTTCTGGGTGGTTTGACATTCATCAATTTCAGATATAATCTCAACTATACCTATGCCATGATCGGTGTAGGATTGGGAGGATTCAGTAGTGAGCTATGGTTGTGGCTTGAATCTCTTGCCCCTTACCAGTGGTTGGGTAAAAAATGGAAATGGCTTAATATGTAATGCTAAATGCTGAATGCAAAATACGAAATGTTGAGCTGAAAAGCAAGCGAACAACAGACGTTCGTAAAGAAAGCATGAACATTCGCACAACAGATGAGGATTGTTAAGGGCGGAACGCCCTAACCCACGCACCGATGCGAGCCCGTAAGGGCGAGCATAAAATAAAAAGCAAAAGATTAATTCGATAAAGAAGATGAAATACAATATGAAACGAATAGGTTTAGCAATTTTGACATTGCTGCTTTGTTTGCCATCATTTGCGGCACTTAAGGCAGTTAAGAACAACACCACTAACAAGTGGGGATTTCAGGATCCAAAAACACTTCGTACTGTAATCAAACATGTTTACGATGAGGTTGACCCGGCTCATGCATTTGTGGGATCAAAGGATTACGCTGTAGTTCGTCAGGGTAAGTTCTGGGGTGTGATCAACACAGAAGGCGAAGTGATTGGAAAGATGGTATTCAAGAATAAGAATATCGCATTCAAGGCAGCACACGCGCAGTGGAGAAAGGCTCGTATTGAGGATTATCTATATGATGCAGCCGATGGTAATGGCAAATTTGGTTATGCCAACTATTATGGTGATTTCGTGATTTCTCCTGTTTTTGATGAGATTGACGACACATACACTTTGTCATCAAGTTCAGCTGAGTATGCAGTAGTTAAGCATAAGGGACTTTGGGGTGCTCTTGACGCAGATGCCAAGTATATTATCAAACCAGTATTCCTTACAAAGGAGGCTCTCCTACAGGCAGCAAAGGAGTGGGGTGAGTACGCACCACTTGGTTTGACTTCATATGAGGCTATGGATTCTCAGACAAGAAAGAAAGGTTTTGCCAACTATCTAGGAAATTGGATTGTTAAGCCTTTTCTTGACGACTATGATAAGACATGTATGTTCACTCCAGACCGTAACTTCGCTGTAGTTAAGCGTGGAGGCAAATGGGGATGTCTTGACCGTGGAGAAAAATGGATTGTTCAGCCAGCATACGCATCTGCAGCAGAGGCAAAGAAGGCTGGTTTCGCTTGGCAGTTGAAGAATCCTAAGGCTGGTACACGTCCTTCTGAGGCTCATAATGTTGATGATGGTAAGTTTAAGAATTCATTGTTGGCAAGTGCTCCAGCAGCACCTTCGACACCGTCTAAGCCATCAACACCATCAACTCCGGTTGTGACTCCATCAACACCTTCTCAGCCAGCATCGCCAAGTGCTCCTACAATCACAATCATCTCACCAAAGGATGGTGCTCAGTATACAAATCCTGAGATGACATTTGTTTATCAGGCTAAAACATCTGATGGAAGCAAGCCAACTATCGCAGCATATATCAATGGTGAGCTTCAGCCTACTACTAAGGGCGTTAAGCAGTTGTCGGATCAGATCACTCTTACTCTTCCTCGTAAGGAGGATGTCTGCAGAGTACAGCTTATAGCTAAGGATAGCAAGGGATTGAGCAGTGATCCAGCAGTTGTAAGATTGTACTACAAGGCTGATTCAAATAAGCCAGCTTTGCATGTCGTTTCTGTCGGTGTAAGTGATTATGATCAGGCTGACTTGAAGCTTCAGCACGCTGCTAAGGATGCTGCCGACTTCTTGAGCGCTGTACAGAACAGCAATTTGACTTATTACAAGAATATCGCTACAGCTTCACTTGTCACAGATAAGAATGCTAACGACCGTGCTATCAAGAAGCAGATGTCTCAGCTAGTCAATAAGGTAGAGCAGGGTGATGTAGTATTGCTATACTTCTCAGGACATGGTGCTAAGGAAGGTGACGACACTTATTTCTTGTCGGCTAACGCAGAGAGTGAGGATTTGTTCTCGACTGCCGTTAACTTTGATGTCATCAGAAGCGCGACAAAGCGTTTGAAGGATAAGAGATGTAAGATTATCCTATTCATGGATGCTTGTCACTCAGGTGCAATGTACGGACAGAAATCAGTGGCTGAACCATTCTCACTTGCAGACCCAGGCATCATCGGATTCTACTCAAGTACAGCAAGCCAGAAGTCTAATGAGAGTGAAGAGTGGAAGAACGGTATCTTTACAAAGGCTTTGATCGATGGTATCAACGGCAAGGCTGTCGACGAGGAAGGAAATATCACAATCGACGGTTTGGAGAAATATATCCGTCAGCAGGTACGTACTTCTACAGGTGGCAAGCAGATGCCAATCTTTGAGAATAAACAAGGAAATTACATATTGTTCCCAAAAAGAAATTAATTAAAGAATAGGAGGGCATAGTTATGAAGAGAATGTTATCAGTTGCCTGCATGCTAGTTATGGCAGTGGCAACATACGCGGGAAATCTTTTCGTTTACGCTGTAACGGGAAGTGTGGAGAAGAAGGCCGGAAACACTTGGCAGTCGCTTACAAAGCGTGCTGAGCTTCAGGAGTCTGATGTCGTTCGTGTTAAAGATGGAGCAAGCTTATCTATCATCGACAAGTCGGCTCAGAAGATATATGCAACTGGATCGGTTGATAATAAGACTATTGGTGCGATCATTAAAGAGCAGGGTAGTGCATCATCAGCATCGGCTCAGTTTGTAGGTCATGCAGTAAAATCTTTGTTCAACGGTAATGGCACTGACAATATCAGCCATTCAGCAGCTGGATGTACTTATCGTGGTGATATCATTGAGAGCGACATCGCAAAGGCTATCTTGGCAAAGAAGAATAGTGAGTCTCAGTTTAATGTAAGCAACGAGAAGAGCGACTTTGGTATCTCATTCGACCTAGTTGATCCAAAGACAGGAGAGATTGTAGTCGCAGCAAAGGCAGGAAGAGAGGTTTATTTCAGAGTGAAGAACAACAGCTCTAAGATCCTTTATGTAAATGTTATCGACGTGGCATCAGATGGTCAGATGGCAGAGTGCTTGCCTATCGATGATGCACAGACATTGTCACACTTGTTGATTCCAGCAAACTGTGTGATTGATCTTGCTGATTATCCAATTGAGTTGACTTATCCACTTGGTACAGACAATCTGGTGTTGGTAGCATCAGAGGTGCCATATGATCTACGTCAGGTGAACAAGTTCTTGCAGATGCCAAACGTAAAGGCAGATACTAAGCAGCAGATTGGTGTTTACTCACGTACTATTGCGATTATGCAGTAAAATATGAACTTATTTATGTTCAGGGCGGCGTTTTTGTCGCCCTTTTTTTGTTTTTATGTTTATTTCTCCTAATTTAGGAACGATGATTCGCTCAGAATCGAATTTAAGAATTAATTAAAAGGATTTATTATGAGGAAAAAACTACTGACATTAGCGACTGCTTTTGGACTAACAGTTCCAATGATTGCAGCGACAGACATGTGCGTCATCAAGAAGAATGGCGAAATCGTAAAATTTAGTGTGGATGATGTAGAAGAGGTCATCTATCAGAAACATACTGATTCTTCTGAAGAAAATCCAAATTTTGGTATTGCTATAGATTCCGAAGAGACTTTTCAGTCAAATGAAGGAGTAACATATTATGCAACCAATCCTATAAAGAATTTCTCTTTTAAGATTCTAGAGACTTCTGGTTCTCTACAAAATAAAAATCAGGTCGTGGTATTTGAAATTGATGGAAATACATACGAACTTTCTGATGCAGGGGCTTCATATTTGATGTGGACGGAGGAATATGGCTTTGAAACTGTAGGTAAGAAGGTTGCAGATGCGAATGCAAAGGATGTAGTCATGGTTCTTGCCATGGCTAACTCAACTGCTGATTATACTCTTACATCTCCAACTGTAAACACTACATTATTATACAACGGTGCTAGTGAGACATTGTTCAGCACTAGTCCGAAAGATTCAGAAGAGCCTAAGGATCCAATAGTACAGGAATGGAATACTAATGAAGAGATTCAGGTTGTAAAAGAAGGAAAGTATCACGCATCAAATCCAAACAAGAGTTTCTATTTCAGTGTAACTGAAATTGCAGGTTCGTTGATTGAAAAAAACCAATATGTGGTGGTTAAAATTGATGGATATGAATATGTCTTGTCTGATGCAGGGGCTTCATATTTGATGTGGACGGAGGAAAATGGCTTTGAAACTGTAAGTAAGAAGGTTGCAGATGCGAATGCAAAGGATGTAGTCATGGTTCTTGCTTGTGCCAACTCAACAGCTGATTTTACTATTGTATCCCCTACTCATAATACTACACTATACAAATGTGGAGCAAGTGTCACAACATTCGGTGTTGACACAAGAGAGCAAGATATCCAGAATATAGTGGATGACCAGAAGTTAGGAGAGATTCAGGTAGTGCCAGGAGGTGAGTATGCGGCTCTAAATCCAGCAAAGGCGTTTACATTCAAGGTGATGTCAGTTGAAGGTTCATACACAACAAGGGATCAGGTTGTAATAGTTAGCATTGATGGTGAGGAATACATTTTGTCGGATGCTGGAAACTCTTACCTTTTATGGACTGGTACATACTTTGTCACAGCAAATACAGCAACAGCTAAAACTAATGCAAAGAATATTGTCATGATGCTTGCTTGTGCAAATTCAAAAGCAAACTATACAATGACTTCTCCTACTGTAAACTATACAATGAATGAATTTGGTGCCCAAGAAACTATGTTCGGCAGAATTGAAGACAAAGTCGGATCCAACAATGATGAAGATAAACAGCCTGTAGCTGAAGCCACAACTTCAATTACTGCAAAGGCAGGTGATGTGTATTTGATCTCAAATTCAAAACTTGGTTTGAAGGATGTCCCTATGGTTATAGAAAAAGTAGATGGTACTACGGTTACTTTGACAGTCTCAGAATTTGGCTCTGTTACTATCGGTAGCGGTAATGCCGACAGATCATACGCCATTATTGATTATGACGGCATTGTTAGAGCCGCTTCTATGTCGAATGCAATGGAGTCGCCATCAAACATATTGTTCATCTGTAAGTCAGGCTCTATTTTGGCAAGTGGAACATTGGCTGCAAACTCGAGGATTAATTCAGATGCAGGAGAAACTACTTTTGTTAAGAGATAATACTATTTCATAATAATATCCCTAAGGCGACGGGAATATTCTCGTCGCCTTTTTTTGTTGCTATTGTTTTATCGCTATATTTGCAATATAATGCTAAAAATTATTCATTTAGAAATCAAACGATATGAAAAAACTTATACTATCAGTGTTTTCTGTAGCGTCGTTAGCTGTTGTGGCTAATGCAGTTACTTATATGCGAGTAAAGACCGACGACGGACAGATCGTCCGTTATGATGTAAACCATGTGACAGAAGTTGATTTTGAAGATGATGCTTATGGAGTGAGTGTGTCTGGCAATATAGGTGGATACACCTACGTCGATCTAGGATTGAAAAGTGGACATAAGTGGGCTACTTGCAACATCGGAGCGGATAAATACTATGAAGTTGGTTCGCATTTTGCTTGGGGAGAAACTGCTCCTGAAGACACAACATTGGCGGATTGCTACAGTTGGGGACAATATAAATGGGGAGACTATTACAATTTGACAAAGTATGTGACAATGCCTAGTTGGGGACCTGTCGATAATAGAACCAAACTATTGCCAGTTGATGATGCCGCTTCCCAAAACTGTGGAGAAGGATGGAGAATGCCGACGGTAGAGCAACAGAAAGAGCTGATAGACGGATGTGATTGGAAGTTCGTTGAAAACATCAACAACACAGGTGTTTCTGGAATGTATGGCGTGTCGAAGTTCAATCAAAATACAATCTTCTTGCCTCTGACTGGCTACCGTTGGAGAAAGGGATTGACTGTTCCAGCATGTGGATGGTATTGGTCTTCTGAATTGAATGAAGCAGACAATGGCACTGCATATCTGATGAAAATCACATCTGATGGCTTCACTTCAATGTATCAGGGTCGTCATGACGGAATGGTGGTTCGCCCCGTCTTATTAAATGATGATGAGAAAGAGATTGATAAAAGAAGATAATCTTTAAGGTTTGAGATAAAAAGCACCGTCGCTCAGAAATGAGTGGCGGTGCTTTTTGATTTTTTGTAGTTTATGAACTACAAAATTTTAATTATTGCGGATTTTGTAGTTTATAAACTATAAAAATTATAGACAATTATATACGAGTTGTCCAATGCAAGATTTTTCTTTATACGCTCGGCCTACGGCCTCGCGTTGGGGAGGGGCAAGGGCCCAAATAAATCAAACATGGGCCCTTTGCAATCCTCATTTTGGACAACTGCGATATAATCTCCAAATTATATTCAAAATGTAAATACTGCACCGTCGCTCAGAAATGGATGGCGGTGCTTTTTTATAAATGCGAGATTATGAATGTGAAATGCGAAATCATTCCTGATTATGAATGTCGTTTTGTTTTGTCGTTGCAATAAAAATTATTAAATTTGCGACGCTAATTTAGCGATGGCTTCGTAGTTCAACGGATAGAATACGAGTTTCCTAAACTTTAGATCCGGGTTCGATTCCCGGCGAGGCTACAAAACTAACAAATCAGGGATTAATAGGGGATCCCTTTATAATAACATAAATGCGTATGAAGAAACTATTTACACTTTCACTTCTGACAGCATTGTCGGCAACATCGTTTGCATTCGACTTTAAATCATATTCAAATGGTTATCAGGCAGCAGACTACAGAGAGGCAATCAACATGGGATTGAAGTTCTTTGGAGGTCAGCGTTGTGGCGACACTCACAACTGGATGCTTCACGAGAATCCTCAGGTGTCAAAGAAATACTGCCACATGCAGGATGGAAAAGGAAAAGTTAACGGTGGTGGCAATGGTAGCTTTGATCTTACTGGTGGTTGGCACGACTGTGGCGACCATATCAAGGTCGGTACTACAATGGGTTACGCAGCATTCTCATTGCTTGCGGCTTACGATATTTGGCCAAGAGCTTTCCAGGATAATTATGATGGTGAATACGGAGCTAAGAACGGTATTCCAGATGTACTTGATGAGGCTAAAGTCGCAACTGACTATTTCATGAAGTGTTTCTTGTCAAACGGTGAGTTCTGCTATTACGTCGGTGACGGTGGCGACCACAGAGTCTGGATGACATCATCAAAGCAGAGTGAAGAGTCGGTTGAAAATGGTGGTGATCCACGTCCTGTTTGGACATCTTCTTCTAAGGGAGGTCCTCAGGCTGCAAACTATGTATCATCACTTTGTTTGATGGCAAAACATTACCCAGAGGCTGATTATGCAGCTAAGTGTAAGACAGCTGCAATCTCAGGATATGAGTTCGCAAAGAAAAATAAGGAGGCTCAGGCAGCAATCCCTGAGTTTTACGGATCTCCAAATACAGAGTGGACAGACGAGTTGTCTCTTGCAGCTATTATGCTATACAACTTGACAGGAGAAGAGAACTATTTGGCAGACGCAAAATCTTTCATGGCAGGTAAGTGGGAGTCTAATTCTCCTCTTGCTTGGGATACAATGACAGACTATGTTTACTATTATCTTGCTAAGATAGACAATACCATGAATAATGGTCAGGGTGGAACATATGTTAGCTTCCTTGAGAAGAACGTATTCGGTTTCCATCTTGGAAAAGCAACATCAGATCCAAATGGATTCCCTTACTACGCAAGCCGTTGGGGTACAAACAAGTTGGCTCTAGGTGGTGCTACTGCTGCTGCTCTATATTGTAAGCTTGTGGAAGATGGTGTTATCAATTCTTCTAAAGATGTGAAAGAGGCAGAAGGATTCCGTGATCGTATTGTCGACTATGTAATGGGAAAGAATGAGTTCAACCATACTTTCTTGCATGGATTCAAGGGAGATATGACATATCGTCTTCACCATAGAAATGCTATGGGTAGAAACGACAATCCACCTTCAAATGTAAAGAACTCATGTGATTATATGTTTGCTAGTGGTGGTGTGATTGGTGGACCTTCAGGTACAGGTATCTTTGAGAACGTTGTCGAAGGTGGTGCATCATACACAGAGACAGAGGGTGGTTGCGACTACAATGCACCATTTATTTCAGCTATCGCTAGTATTGTGGCAAAGATGGATCCAGATTTGTCGGATGTTGTAGACATCACTAGAAACACTAATTTCAATGTTTATCCTACTGTGTTCGATGATTATATCATTGTTGATCCTGTTGAGATTGGTTACGACGGAAAAGCTGAGATCAGCATCGTTAACATCAATGGACAGACAGTTGCGGCAGAGAGCGTGATCGACTTCAATCCGACTGTTATCTATACATCTTCATTGCCTATGGGTGTTTATGTGTTGAAGGTTAAATACGACGGAGGTCAGAAGACATTTAAGGTGATTAAGGAATAAGATTTATTCTAAATGATATTTGCAAGCGACGTGGAACCCCACGTCGCTTTTTATTTTATTATGTATTTTTCATTTCATATTTTCTTTTATCTTTGTAAAAAATAATAATCTATAAAAAGCTATTATGGAAAACTTTTCATTTTATAGCCCTACTAAGTTCGTTTTTGGTAAGGATACAGAAAGCAAGTGCGGTGCACTAGTTAAGGAATTCGGCGGATCAAAGGTTCTTATTCACTATGGTGGTGGCTCAGTTGTACGTTCAGGTTTGCTAGATCGTGTAAAGAAATCTCTTACTGAGGCTGGTGTCCCATTCTGCGAGCTTGGTGGTGTTACTCCTAATCCACGTTCAGGAAAAGTATATGAGGGAATTGACCTATGCAGAAAAGAGAAGGTTGATTTTATTCTTGCAGTAGGTGGTGGTTCGGCTATCGACTCATCTAAGGCAATAGCTATGGGTCTTTGCTACGATGGTGATTTCTGGGATTTCTACGCAGGTAAGGCTCGTCCTAAGACTGCTGTTCCTGTCGGCACAGTATTGACAATCGCTGCAGCTGGTAGTGAGGGATCTGGCGACTCTGTAATCACTCATGAGAATGGTAATATCAAGCGTGGTGCGGGTGGTGATTGTATCCGTCCAAAGTTCTCTGTGCTAAATCCAGAGCTAACTCAGACACTTCCTGCTTATCAGACAGCATGTGGTGCTACTGATATCATGGCTCACGTCTTCGAGAGATATTTCACAAATACAACAGATGTTCAGACAACAGACCGTCTTTGTGAGGCTGTTCTTCTTTCTATGATTGAGGAGACTCCAAAGGTGATCAAGGATCCTAACGACTATCAGGCACGCGCTAACATTATGTGGGCAGGTATGGTGGCTCACAATAATATCGTAGGTGTTGGTAGAGAGCAGGACTGGAACAGCCACGGAATTGAGCACGAGCTATCTGGTTTGTACGACTGTGCTCACGGAGCGGGTCTTGCAGTTATCATGCCAGCATGGATGACATACGTTGTCGACCATAATGTGATGCGTTTCGCACAGGTGGCTTGCAGAGTATGGAACTGTAAGATGGATTTCAATGATCCTAAGAAGACTGCTCTTGAAGGAATCGCAGCATTCCGTAGCTTCTTGAAGTCGATCGGTATGCCGACTAACTTCGCTGAACTTGGAGCTAAGGAGAGCGATATCCCTTACCTTGTTAAGACATTCGGTCTTGGCGAGACAGGCAAAACTGGTGGATTCGTTAAGCTTACAAGCAAGGATGTAGAGAATATCTACAGATTGGCATTGTGATGTTGATGAAAAAAACGAAAATGAAAACGAAGATGAAAACGAAAAAGGGAAGATTGAAAATCTTCCCTTTTTTATATCCCGAAGGGATTATATATAGGTAGATATTGTCGTATTCCCACATCACAATTATATCCCGAAGGGATTCAATATAGGTAGAAGATTCAATATGGGTAGGGATTATATATGGGTAGATATTGTTGCGGGTTCCGCATCGTCCCTATCCCGAAGGGATTATATATGGGTTGAAAATTCAATACGCGGGTAGATTTATAATCCAAAATTTTGTCATTCACACAACAAATGGCTACATTTGCGTAATAAATAAAGAAGATTATTAACAGTATAAAGCTAAATCATATGGCAGGTACCTACACACAATTACACATCCATTGTGTTTTTGCAGTAAAAAGAAGAGAGGCGATAATAGACAATACGTTCAAAGATGAATTGTATGAGTATATTATGGGAATAGTACAAGAAAGAGGTAACAAATTGTTGGCAATTGGGGCACATCAAACCACATCCATATATTTTTCGGGTATAGAGCAAATGAATGTTTGCCAGATTTAATGAAAGCCGTCAAAAGGAGTTCGTCATTATGGATTAATCAAAACCATAAGACACGTTGTAGATTTGAATGGCAAGAAGGTTATGGTGCATTTTCATATAGTAAATCGCATGTTGATGCGGTTATCAATTACATTAGGAATCAAGAGGAACATCATAAAAAACGATCATTTCACGATGAATATTTAAAAATTTTGAACGATTTTGGTGTAGAATTTGATGACAAATATGTTTTTGAGGATATATAATCCCTACCTATATTAAATCCCTTCGGGATAGGTGGTGTGGCGGAATGCATATATCTACCTATATTAAATCCCTTCGGGATAGGTGGTGTGGCGGAATGCATATATCTACCCATATATAATCCCTTCGGGATAGGGGGAGACCTGGAATGAACGTCCTACCTATATATAATCTCTTCGGGATATGGGGTGGTGTGGGGAAAATGTCAATAATCTCTACCTATATTGAATCCCTACGGGATAGGGCTTTATTCCTCCAAAAATCTTTTTAATTCCGTCATTTTTTCTTTTGCGGCATCTCTACCCATTTGGTAGACGTTGCGCATCTTGGCTTCGTCTTGCTCTATGCGGCCGATTGGCAATTCGTCTTCAGGATAGATTAGGAATGTATTGCCCAGATTCTCTTGTTCTGAGATATAATCCAATTCTCTGTTGTACATAAGATGACGTGTCGCAAGAGCCTCCGCAATGGCTGGAGTCTTACGCAATAGCCAACGTATCAGTGACATGCCTTTTGGGCAACTTTTCTTAAACCCTTTAGGTTGGGTAAGCACGACTACGTTAAGCTCATAACCTTGTTTTTGGAAATACTCCAAAGGTATGGAGTCTGCCATACCTCCGTCTAATAGTCTTTTCCCATTCAACGAAACAGGGTTGGAAATAACAGGTAATGATCCAGATGCACGAACCCACTCCAGAGCTTCGTCGTCGATCACAGGAAGTTTCTTATAAACTGCTGCCCCTGAGTCGACATCTGTACAAACAACATGGAATTCCATAGGATTATTCGCATAAGTCTCACAGTCGACGGGATCCAATTTGATAGGCAATTCGTGGTAGCTGAATTCTGCTCCTACCCAATCACCTGTTTTCAAAAGTGAACGCCAACCCATATAACGAGGGTCGTCCTTGAAATCAATATTGTAGCGAAGCGTTCTTCCAATCTGCTTCGACTTATAGTTGCAACCGAAACTGGCACCGGCAGAGACACCTACAGCACCGTCGAAAACGATGCCATTCTCCATCATCTCGTCCATTACACCTGCGGTGAAAAGGGCACGCATACCTCCGCCTTCCAAAACCAAACCTTTTTTCATTGTCGTGTATGATAAACGGTGCAATTTAAGAAGAAAAAATTGTATAGGCAAATTCGTAATTTGAAGAGACTGCCCTCAGTGTGCATTTTCTACCAATTTTTTTGGATTTTTATTGAAAAAAGTTGTCGTAAAACATATAAATTCATCTTTTTTTAATAATTTTGCGCCGTTTTTAAGAAAAGATAGAAAAAATGAATCTAAAGGAAAAAGTTTTTGCTCCTAAATTTTTCGACTGTCTTAAAGGCTACAACAGTGGTACATTCACTGCTGACCTGATGGCCGGTATTGTTGTGGGCATCGTAGCCATTCCGTTGGCTATCGCATTTGGTATCGCATCCGGCGTAGGTCCGGCTGAGGGTCTTATCACTGCAATCATTGCAGGATTCTTTATTGCAGTTTTGGGAGGATCTAAGGTTCAGATCGGTGGTCCTACAGGTGCATTCATCGTCATTGTCTACGGAATTATCCAGCAGCACGGTTTGGCAGGATTGATGATAGCCACAATCATGGCGGGTGTCATCCTTGTATTGTTGGGTGTGTTTAAGCTTGGTAGCATCATCAAGTTTGTGCCATATCCAGTGACAGTTGGATTCACAGGAGGTATCGCAATCACTATCTTCTCTACACAGATGAACGACTTCTTCGGTCTTGGTATCGAGAAGGTTCCTGCCGACTTCGTACACAAGTGGATTTGCTACTTTGAGAATTTCTCACACGTCAACTGGTGGGCATTCGGAGTTGCAGCAGTAAGTTTGCTAATCATCATCTTCTCTCCAAAGATTTCTAAGAAGGTGCCTGGTTCATTGCTTGCTATCATCATCGCTACAATCGCTGTTTACTTCATCAAGGGTAGCGTCGACAATACAGGAATCAAGACAATCGGTGATCTATACGAGATGCCAGAAGGCTTCCCTGCTCCAAGATTCCCAGAGTTTGCTTTGGCAGAGGGACAGACATGGTTGAGCGTCGTTCAGAGCTTGTTCCCAGCTGCGTTCACAATCGCAATGTTGGGTGCTATTGAGAGTTTGCTTTCTGCAATCGTTGCTGATGGTGTTATTGGCGACAAGCACAACTCAAACACAGAGCTTATCGGACAGGGTGTTGCCAACATCGTAGTTCCTTTCTTCGGTGGTATCCCTGCTACAGGAGCTATCGCACGTACAATGACAAACATCAACAACGGAGGTAAGACTCCAGTGGCTGGTGTTATTCACTGTGTTATCCTTACATTGGTTCTACTTTTCTTAGGAGAGTTGGTTAAATTGATCCCAATGCCATGTTTGGCAGCCGTACTTGTGATGGTATCATACAACATGAGTGGATGGAAGACATTCGTTTCATTGTCGAAGAGCCCTAAGTCGGATTTCGCTGTCCTTTTGACTACATTCTTCTTGACTGTCATCTTCGACCTTACAATCGCAATAGAGATCGGTTTGCTACTTGCATTGGTTCTATTCCTAAAGCGTACAAACGAGTCTTCTGTTGTCCGTGTATTTGGTAAGGAGATCGATCCAAGCGACAATACAGACGTACAGCTTCACGAGGAGAAATTGATCGTTCCAGATGGAGTAGGCGTTTACGAGATCGATGGTCCATACTTCTTCGGAGTTGCAACTAAGTTCGACGACGTGATGAGTTCAGTGGCTGAGACACCAAAGGTAAGAATCATCCGAATGAGAAAGGTACCGTTCATCGACTCAACAGGTATGCACAACCTAACAGAGCTATGCCAGCAGTCGCACAAGGCAGGAATCCAGGTAATCCTTTCAGGAGTTAACAACCACGTTCACGCTACACTTCACAAGGCAGGCGTAGACAAGATCATCGGAGAGGAGTACATCTGCGCAAATATCAACATCGCGTTGGAGAAGGCAGAGGCTTACGTGAAGAATGCTTAAAGACAAATATTATAGAGACGCGATATCTCGCGTCTTTACACTATAATTGTTGTTTTGCTGATGAAAAAGCACCGTCGTTCATAAATGAATGGTGGTGCTTTTTTGTGGTTTATATCGTTATTTGTTATTGATTTTTTGTTCTACTTGTTTTTCTTTAGCTATTGCGATTGCTCGTTGCAGTTTTTCTGCAAGAATTTTCTTATCTGGTAGTTGTGTGAAGTATTGTGCCACTTTGATGGGACTATTATCATCTAACATTAAATATTCAATATGTTCGGTATTTCCTTCGCTACAAAGAATTAAACCGATTGGAGATTCTTCTCCATCTCTACGTTCATTTTTATTTAAGTAACGTAAATATAATAGCATTTGACCTTCATGCTCTGGTCTAAATTTACCTAACTTCAAATCTATCGCAACCAGACGTCTAAGTGAGCGATGGTAAAATAGAAGATCAATATAATAATCTACCGCATCCACAGTTATTCTTTTTTGTCTGGCTATAAATGCAAAATCAGTTCCCATTTCAGAGATGAAACTTTGCATTTGATTGACAATTGCACTTTCCAAGTCTTTTTCTGTGAATTCATCATTCAAGCCTAACATGTCAAGGAAGTAACTACTTCTAAAGACAAGATCCGGATTTAACATGTTGTCATCTTTGAGGTTGTCGAGCTCTTTTTTGATAACATCTTTAGGCTTGGAACTAATAGCTGTTCGTTCAAATAGTTGAGAATCAATTTTAGCGTCTAAAGTACGAGTGTCCCAGTGCTCAATTCTGCACATTTCCATATAGAATTGTCGAGCAAGAGGATCTGTAATCGACAGAAGAGAACGAATATGAGTCCAACTGAATTGTGTACGCACTGCGTACACAATTTCGTCTTCTGTAAAATCGTTTGCAGCGCGTATGCAGTGTTGTAAATTTCTAAAATTCCAGCCACTCCCATATTTCTTTGACAATTTGTCTGCCAAATTCTTTACAATCTGCTTTCCATACTCAGCACGTTGATTGTATAACACATCTTCTTTAATGCGTTTTCCCACGTGCCATTTTGTTAAACAGATTTCTGAATTGACATACACTGCAACACGTCTGCGTCCGTTGTCAATAATTCCACAAACTTCAGAAAACAATTTCTTTTCTGTGTTTTCTTGTACGTTTTCTATACCTTTCCCCATCTTATTTATGATTAAACAATATTATTCGTTACAAATATACAATTAATATTCATAAGATATAAATTGATATGCTGATTTTTGACTGCACTGAGTAGAATCACATATAAAAGAATGAGATAAGTCTTTTGTTGTTTTGCTGATGAAAAAGCACCGTCGTTCATTTCTGAACGACGGTGCTTTTTTTGTCCCCACGTTAGCACATGGGGCTGTGTTATGTCACCCATTTCATGGATTTGTTGGCAATATTATATGGATATCCGTCGACGGAATCGACGGAAACAGTGGCAAAAATTTAGGGGCAATCAAATCAATGATTGTCCCTATAATTTTATGATGGTGTTTTTTAATTATAAATGCTTGATATGAAAATTTCAAATCATTAACTTTGCAAATGATTTGATGTTAAACAGAAAAGTTATTTTATGGAAGTTAGTAACAGTGTTATAGCAGAAGATAACTATAAGTTATTTTTTGATAAAATCACAAAACAAATTCGCAGTGCTCAATATGAAGCAATGAAGTCTGTTAATACAGAGATGATGAATCTTTATTGGCAGATAGGAAAAGAATTGTCGGAAAAACAATCTCAAGGTTGGGGAAAATCAGTAGTAGAGACATTGTCGAAAGATATTCAAAGTGAATTTCCTGGAATAAAAGGCTTTGGTGTTAGAAATCTTTGGTATATGGTTCAGTTTTATACTGAATATCAATCAGATGAAATTCTGCAACCATTGGTTGCAGAAATTAGTTGGGCAAAACACTTAGCCATAATGACAAAGTGTAAAGAGACTCAGGAACGAAGGTTTTATATTCTAGCAACAAAGAGATTTGGATGGACAAAGGATGTCCTCATAAATAAGATTGAACTGAAGTCTTATGAGAACTATCTTTTGGGACAAACCAATTTTGATGTTGTTCTTCCTGAGAATGTTAAGAAACAAGCATCATTGGCTGTAAAAGATGATTATTTTGTTGGGTACGGAGTGCTCTACGCTCTTCTAACATGCCGATAGGTGTGGCTACTTATAGTTTGTCTTCTAATCTTCCAGATCATTATGTCAATATGCTTCCTGAAACGTCTGCGATTGAAGAAAAGATAATGCGATTGATAGGAGAGTAATGTCGGAATTGGGGAATATATCCGTCGACGGAAACAGTGGCAAAAATTTAGGGGCAATCAAATCAATGATTGCCTATATAATTTTCTTCATCCTTTTGTAGTTCCCCAATTTGTTGATATATTTGCATTGTAGTTATTGCAAATACAACTATGGTTTTTTCGAATAAAAAATGAAAATTAAAATCGATGAAACAAAAACTACTATCATTAATCGCAACGTCAACATTATGTTTGTCTATGTCTGCTGCGACAGACGTCATGTATCTAAAATTTAAGGACGGTCAAGTAATTAGATATAATGTAGAAAATGTCGTTGAGGTAGATTTTATCGACATTCCAGAAGAATCTATTCCAGATACATCAGAACTTACGTTGAAATTTGAGATTATATCCGACTCGACGGTTAAGGTTGTAAGAGATCTTACCAAAGTTGACATGTTGACTGTTGATTCTGTAAACATTCCTCCAAAAGTAAGAATTGATGGGATAGTATATGATGTGACAGGCATTGGGAATTGTGCGTTTTGTGAGTATCACAGTTTAAAATCCGTCACAATTCCAGAGAGTGTAACAACAATCGAAGAATATGCCTTTAACGATTGTTATAATTTGACAGAGATAAATATTCCTCAGAATGTATCTGACATCGGAACTGGAGCATTGGGTGCTTGCAGTAGTTTGAATCCTTATTTATTAGTATATGATAACGGCACAAAATGCTATGGTTGGGTAGGATCTAACGATTCTTGTATTAATGTCGTTATTCCAGAGGGCGTAACTAGCATAGGTAGTACCGCATTTTATGGATGTTGCAATTTGACTGGCATAGAGATTCCTGATGGAGTGGCTAGCATTGGAGAGAAAGCATTTTATGGATGTAGCAAATTGTCAAGCATTGATATTCCTGATGGAATCACGAGTATAGGAGAGGGAACCTTTTATGGATGTAGTAGTTTGGCGAGCGTATCCATTCCAAAGGGAGTCACTAGCATCGAAAGGACTTTATTTTACAAATGCAACAATTTGAAAAGCGTGACCATTCCAGAGGGAGTCACTAGTATCGGAGATTATGCATTTTGTTTTTGTGATAGTTTAGCAAACATAACTATTCCAGAGAGTGTTACGAGCATTGGATCATCTTCATTTAGCAAGTGTTTGAGCTTGAAGAGTATGACTATACCAGAGGGAGTGACCAGCATCGGAAATGATGCATTCTGGTATTGTAGCGTTTTGACAAGCATAATTATTCCAGAAAGCGTTACTAGCATTGGATCTGAGGCATTTTATAATTGTAGCAATTTGACAAGCATAAATGTCCCCAAGAATGTTAAGAGCATCGGAAAAGAGGCATATGGAGGATGTGACCTTTTGACTCCAGATTTGTTGATTTATGATAATGGCACAAAATGTTATGGCTGGGTAGGAAGCAAGGATTCTTGTATTAATGTTGTTATTCCGGAGGGAGTCACTAGTATCGAAGATAGAGCCTTTTATGCTACTTATCGTTTGGAAAACATAATAATCCCAGAGACTGTAACAAGTATTGGAGAGATGGCATTTTCTTTATGTGGCCGTTTGGAAAACATGACAATCCCAAAGAGTGTGACAAGCATTGGTAAATCAGCATTCAGTTATAGTTCGAATCTTAATGTTGTGATTGATAATTCAGAAGAGAATGTAAAGATAGGAACGACTGCTTTCAAAAATGTCAAGTCTGTGAAATGGTTGAAATGATAGGATTCATGCCACAAGCGATCCGTTGATATGGTTCGTATATTGCTAGCCCATGGTTAGTTTGGACCGAGCGAAAATCTGACGTGGGTGTAATTGAAATGCAAAATTATAAATGGCATAATTCAAAATAAAAATGTCGGTATACCCCAAGAACACAAGGAATATACCGAAAAACTACGAATTAAAAATTTTTATTTAAATTACGAATTACGAATTATTCTTTAAGGGAGTTCCAACCTTGAGCCTGGATGTCGATCTCTCCACCTCCACGTGTGATCATTCGTGCTCCAAGATTCTCAGATGTGATATGACCGATGATCTTGATGTCTGGGCGTGGTACGCCTGGAAGAGCTACTTCTGTTAAGGCTTTGAATGTTTCGTGCATTGAAAGCGGAATAGTGAACAAAAGCTCGTAATCCTCACCACCGTTCATTGCTGCCATTGTCATGTTCATATTCATCTCCTCAGCCATCTGTGCGGTCAAGAAATCGATAGGAATACGATCCTCGTAAATACGGCATCCTACGTGGCTTGCTTTGCAGATATGTAGCAATTCTGAAGATAATCCATCTGAGATGTCCATCATGGCTGTAGGGACGACATTAATACGCTCTAACGACTCGATAATATCCTTTCTTGCTCTTGGCTTAAGCTGACGTTCAATCAGGTACTCTTTGCCAGCGAAATCAGGCTCAGAACCGTTTCCTGCGTTGAACACCTCCTTCTCTCTTTCAAGAAGAAGCAAACCCATGTATGCGGCTCCAAGATCACCTGTCACACAGATCAAATCTGTATCTTTAGCTCCACTGCGCTTCACAATCTTGCCTTCCTCACCTTCACCGATACATGTGATGCTGATAGTAAGACCGTTTAGCGAGGCTGTTGTGTCTCCACCGATAAGGTCGACTCCGTGCTCCTCACAAGCGATCTTCATTCCTGCGTATAGCTCGTCGAGATCCTCCACACATAGTTTTGAACTAACTCCAAGCCCCACAACCATCTGTTTTGGCTTGCCGTTCATAGCGTAGACATCGGAGAAATTTACAATCGCCGACTTGTAACCCAAATGTAGAAGAGGGCAGTATGTAAGGTCGAAATGAACACCTTCAAGAAGCAAATCCTTCGTTACTAATGTTTTCTTGCCTGTGTAATCCAAGATAGCACAATCGTCGCCAACCGACAATTCCGTCGACTTATTCACGATAGGAAATTCCTTCGTAAGTCTGTCGATCAATCCAAATTCGCCAAGTTCTTTAATCTGCATATTATTGTTTTTTATGATGCAATTTGACACGAAAAGACGGGGCATGCCCCGTCTCTACACTGCAAAATTATCAATATTTTTCGGATTATCCTTTAAAAGTGCAGGCATAATCTGCAAGAGATTTGTCGCGCGCTCCCATAATCACAATCGAATCATTGGCCTTGCTATCCTTTGCTGTCAACGCTGGGATCTCTTTTCTATCCTGTACGTAGACGCAATTGATGCCCTGCGACATGAAGTAATCAGCCACAAACTTAGATCCGATGCTCATGTCGGTTGTTCCTCCTTCATAGTAGACGTCGGCAAGATAGAAGACATCCTGCTTTCTCATCACCTCTTTCAAAAGAATCGCCATCTGCTCGTATGTCTTGCGAAGCGGACCGAATCCGTGAGGCTGGTAGACAGCGTGAACCTTGTCGGAGAATGTAGCCAACGTGCGGATTGTCTCGGCAACTTCCTCTGGAGTGTGGGCGAAATCGTCCACCAAAATGGCTCCGTTAGGATTCTTTCCGATGATATTTCCACGACGGTAGACTCCGCCAAATTTGCTCAATATCTTTGCACACTCCTTCACGTTGACACCATACACACTTGCCATTGCCACAGCAGCGGCGATGTTCAATGCGTTGTGTAAACCGATGGAATGGTATGCGAATGGCACTCCGTTGATTGCAAATGTTATGCCTTCGCTAGTGTGTTTCAAGTCCGTGACCTTAAAATCTGCATTTGGGTCTAAATCGGCTAAAGCGAAAGAAACTCGCTTTTTGCAGTTAAGACGACGGAGATTTTCATCACCTGAATTGAGAACCACAGTGTCGGCAGTATTGTCGGCAACTGTCTGGAATAGGCCGACAGTAACATCGATCTCATGGTGGTCGTGACCAACGTTTGTGATGACAGACATAGTAGGATTATATCTTACGATGCTCTTGTCACTCTCGTCGCCCTCAAATACGAGCGGACCATCACCTGAATTATCAAAATTACCGGGTTCTCCTCCTCTTTTCACATCATTATCGGCAGCACCTGCGATCATACACGGATGTTTTCCTGTACCAAGCAGAAGTTGATAGATAAGGTGAGTGGTTGTGCTCTTACCTGCAGTTCCGCCCACACAAATCGCACCTCCCTTGTGGCTTCCGGCAATCTCCGCAAGAAGCTCACTGCGATGCATAATCTTTACATTGCGTGCCTTAATTTCCTTGATATCCGGATTTGTGTCCTCCACAGCTGTGCTCACAACTGCGAAATCCAAATCTGACGGTAAGTGTTCGCCATCCTGCATCACACAATTGACGCCGTGGCGAGTAAGTTCTTTATAGTCCTGGTTTTTCTCTTTCTGAGCGAAAGCTCTGTCGCTTCCATAAACCTCTTCGCCCTTTCCTGCAAGGAAAAGAGCCATTGGACTCATACCTGTGCCAGCAACACCGACGAAATAGCTACGACGGCTCCGATTGCAAGCACTGTGCTGATCATCATGTCCCATATCATAAGCGTTAAAATTTAATTGATAAGTGTTTTACTGTTTGCAAATTTATCCTATCAGCTTTTTTATTCAAAAAAAACAGAGTTGAAGATTTTAACACAAATAGCAACAAGTTATCAACATTTTTATGAACGGACACGTTTGTTGTTGACAAAATATGTAAATTTGCAAATGAAAACAATGTTATATTTAGTCGATTATGCCAAATACGTACACACAAATACACATTCATTGTGTTTTTGCAGTTAAACATAGAGCTGCATTGATAGATAATAGTTTTAAAGATGATCTTTACAAGTATATCTCAAGTATAATCCAGGAGCGAGGAAATAAAATGTTAGCGATAGGCGGAACTGCTAATCATATTCATATTTTCTTTGGTTATAGAGCTATCGAAGGGTTGCCAGAATTAATGAAATCGGTGAAACAAAATTCATCATTGTGGGTTAATAAAAATCATAAAACACGATTCAAATTTGAATGGCAAAAAGGGTATGGCGCTTTTTCGTATAGCAAATCTCACGTTTCTAATGTTTGTAATTATATTGAACGTCAGGAGGAACACCATTCAAAACAAACGTTTCGTGATGAATATGTGGAATTTTTGGAAAAATTTGGGGTTGATTATGACGAACGTTATTTGTTTGATGATGTTGGTACCGATATATAATGCGTCTACCGATATATAACGCGTCTACCGATATATAACGCCTAACGGCGTAATGGGGATGCCCACCACACCAATATCCCGTAGGGATTAAATATCGGTAGGGATTTTATATCGGTAATATACGTCGTTAGACGTTACATATCGGTAAAAACCGTATCTTTGCACCATTATTTGGCAAACATTACATGGCAAACAACATAACATCATTATTGTCGTTGCAGCGTCATCGTGAGCTGCTGAAAATGGAATATGAGTACGACAGGAAGAGTTTTGATGTCCAATCTTCCCAAATTTCTATTTCCAAGAAGATTTCTGCCGGCATCTGCCGTTACCCTGTCTCTTTGGGTAAATCCTACTACAACTCACTGAATCAGTTTGTTGTTGAGGTGCATCATGCTCCGTTGGAAGATGAGGAGGACCATTTTGAATATGGTAAGGCTGTGCAGTTCTTCAGCGTATCTTATAATGAGGAGATACGTGTGGTGAAGACTAATGCTCAGGTGAGCTATGCCACTCCTACCATGCTTGTGGTGACGTTGCCTGGCAGAGACGCGTTGGGTGCTTTGGAATCAATCGACCGCTTAGGCGTGCAGTTGGGCTTCGACGAAAGCAGTTACAAGGCGATGTTTGACGCTATGGATAAAGTGATGAGTGTCAAGGATGGGCGACTTTTCGACTTGCGTGAGATTCTTGTCGGAGGTAGGGAGCCGAATTTCTTTGATTTCTCGCCAATCCGTTTCCCGTGGCTCAACTCGTCACAGGAGGAGGCAATCAACAAGATTCTCCGTGCCAAGGATGTGGCTATCGTGCATGGCCCTCCAGGCACAGGTAAGACGACAACACTCGTCGAGGCTATTTATGAAACGTTGCGACGCGAGACTCAGGTGATGGTGTGCGCACAGAGCAATATGGCTGTCGACTGGATTTCCGAGCAACTTCAGAATCGTGGCATCAGCGTATTGCGTATTGGCAATCCGTCCCGCGTCGACGATAAGATGCTCGCCTCCACTTACGAGCGTAGGTTTGAGTCTCATCCTATGTACGATACTCTTTGGGGTATGCGTAAGACTGTGCGTGAACTCTACCGCACCAACAAGGATAAGGCTCGTGCGGTGAAGGAGAAGGCTGAGGCTTTGGAATATGAGATCCGTGAGAGCCTCTTCTCAGACTCACGTGTGGTGGCTTGCACACTCGTCGGAGCTGCCAACCCTATATTATACGGACGAAATTTCCAATCCCTTTTCATCGACGAGGCCGCACAGGCGATGGAGGCGGCTTGTTGGATTCCGATTGCCAAGTCGCACCGAGTGATTTTTGCGGGCGACCATAAGCAGTTGCCGCCTACAATCAAATGCTTTGAGGCTGAAAAAGCCGGACTTTCTCACACTTTGATGGAGAAACTGGCAGAAACAAAGCCGACGTCGGTTTCACTATTGAACGTGCAATACCGTATGCACGAAAGCATCATGAAATTCTCATCTGACTGGTTTTACGACGGTAAGTTGAAGGCCGCCGACGAGGTCAAGTGTCGTGGCGTATTGGATTTTGACAATCCGTTGGAGTGGATCAACACGGAGGAATTGTCATTTGAGGAGGAGTATGTCTCTCAGTCGGCAGGACGTGTCAACAAAATGGAGGGCGAGCTTACCATCGCATTGCTGACTCAGTTCATAGAGAAAATCGGACCGGACAGAGTCAAAGAAGAACGTATTGATTTTGGAATCATCTCGCCATATAAGAATCAGGTTTATTACCTACGTCACCTTATAAAAGAGTCGAAATTCTTGAAACCGTTCAGGAAATTCATCACGGTCAATTCCGTCGACGGATTCCAGGGCCAGGAGCGCGACGTCGTCATTATCAGTCTTGTACGCTCAAATGAGAATGGTGAGATCGGATTCTTGAAAGAGTTGCGACGCATGAACGTGGCGATGACGCGAGCAAGAATGAAACTTATGATTATCGGAAATGCTTCGACATTGTCGCACCACGCATTTTATAGAAAATTGTGGGAATGGGTGAAGGAGACTAAAAAATTGGAATGCTAGTTGGGCATTCCAATTTTTTATTATCTTTGCAATTGTAATTAACGAAGACGAAAATATAAGTTGTTGTTTAATCAAGAGAAATATAGGATTATGTCACAGAATAATCAAAATAAAACAGGCGAGCATTATGTCGTTGACGGAGCTGTGTTCAAGTGCAAGTGTGGAAGTGTGCCATGCCAGATCAGTGTGGTGTCCAAACCCAAAGTGACGGCTCAGAATAAATCTATTGTGACTGAAGATGACGTCACATTCGCGTCGCCAAGCGTTCCATTTGCCACATGTACGTTAAATCCGACTCCCAGTGGTCCTGGACCGTGTGCCTATGCCAATGGAAAATGGACACTAAACACTTTATTGTCTCACGGAGGAAAGAATGTCGCCACAGAAAGCAGTTCAATTTTCTGTCCAAAAGGAGGTAAGATCTCATGCGTTTATCATGGTCAGGTGCAGAGTGTTACAACTGTGGATTTCAATGAGATAAAGAAATCTACGTTAATCAGTTTCCCTTTTGTCGCCTTTCCTGATATGTATAATCCTGATGAAAAAATTGAGAATAATGCATCTGTGGTGTATGGTATTTCTGTTTCAAAAAAGGTTGTCAGATTGGGCGAAGTCATAACTCTTCAGGCTTACGATAACGACAATAAAGAGTTGACGTATCCTAATGTAGTCAACTGGGAGATTGCTACAAAAAAAGAGGAGAATGGAGATGGTAAAATCAAGAAAGGCACCTATCTGGAAGAATTGCTTACGGTGAAAAAAGTGTCGTCACCATTTAATATAAAATTTGATAATCCGGGCGTGTATTATATCGAGGGAGGCTCAGACAAATTGCTTGATAAATATGGTAAAATAAAGAAAGACAAACCTTTAGGTAAAGAAAATAGTTTCCCTTTTTATAAAGAATGTGCGACGACTGTGGAGGTTTTGGATCGTAATCGTATTGAATCTTCGTATTTGGTGGGAGAGTCGATAAATGGTGGTGATGAAGAGAAAGATCATAAAGGGGATGACAGGCTATATATAGTCAAATGTTCGGATAAAAAGGTTTATATCCATGTTGCCACTTGTCTTCCTCTTGCTGAAGATGAGGAGTTGGAACTTAAGATAGATGGTGAGTTTACAGGGAATATGGCACACAAACCTAAGATAGGGTTGAATCCTGCGGTTATGAATAATTATTGCTTCACGATTGATCCAATTTTTTTCAATAATCATGTGGAGAAAAAAGTGACGGTGGCTCTTACAAATTCCAAGAAAGAGGAGCTTGATTCCGTCTCTTATAGGATTAAATATGTCGACGGTTACGTTTCCCCAATCGTTTCGCATGATATTTTCGGAAAAAATCCAATTCCAAAAGATTCATACGTCAGACAGGGTGCCACTATTTGTTTGACAGTCTCCCCTACGGAAACATACGATAAAGTCTTGGATTTGAAAAATGCAGTTTGGGAGATTGTTGAGAATAAAATCAGTCAAGAGCCCAAGCTCAAAGGCTCATTGATTTTTCATAGTTTGAAAACAGAAGGAAAGGTTACAATCAAACTAGATTTGAGCAAGTGCAATACCGTCATTAACAATAAAAAATTGGGTGTTACTCGATACGAGCATACCTTCAATGTGTCGCGCAACGTCATCAAGGGAGTAGTTGACACTCCTAAGGTGTGGTATCCGGGCATCAGTTATCCAATCAAGTTTGACCTTCTTTATGAATACGACTGTTCGGCAGACAACAAAGTGTTGAAGTTCAAGTTGGACGGAAAGGAGAAAGAGTTAAGCTCATCAGTGTATGGCAATAATGTGTATGGTAAGGAAGAACTTGGCAAGCATTGTGTCGCCTATGCAAAAAATCGCAAATTTGAATTTGAGGTTGTCTCGCCAAGTGTTAAGACATGGCAGTTTTCAGACGAACGAGAAAATCTAATCAACGAAGTCGGATTGGAAGAGACATTCTATCTCGACATTGATATCCCTGTTTGGGCAGACTATCAGAAATACACCAATGTTAAAGATGGTGACGTAGCGAAAGTCAAGTTTTATTTGTGGAATAATAAAGGTAAATCCACATCTGTTATTGAGGCTGAGTCGTTGAAGAATGCAAAGATGGGTGATAATGGTAAAGCTCATATTACGTTGAAAATCAGTAAGGATGAACTTGCACGCCATTTAGGCACATATCAGTTTCCAGAAAAGGTTAGCATCATTGCGTCACTAACAAATCCACCGTATATGGCATCTGAGATATTGACTCAGAAGAGAGAATATACGGAGCATTGGATATGCAATAATGCCATACCGTTGACACTTGTCACACAACCATGCGTTACCGGCTATTTCTCAGGTAGATCATATAATCCGCAGAAGTCTGTGATGAAGTACGGCGACACCATCTACATCATTCTTTCAACCCATAATTGCAAGGAGATGATGGACAAGATCACCGTTGAGCTATATGAAAATAATAAAGTTGGCGACGACGACACTTTAATATCAACTTACGACAATCTTCAAGCAGACGAATACGGCAAAGTGAAGATCGAAATCAGCGATAAGTTTGCCGACGATAACGCCCACGGAGAGAATCCAAACCCACGTCTATTCTATTTCAGAGTCAGATTAGGAAGCGACGTCGTGTATTCATATCCTCAGACGCAGGAAGACGTTTTCAACATGACCTATAGAAAAGAGTGTGAGGAATGCAACACCGCTGTAGTTGAGTTTGATGGAGAGACACACTCTGTAACTTCATCCGACAGCAAAGCCGTGACCAAAGTACGCAGTTACCTATGGCAGTTGAAAGTCGGCAAAGACAAGCAAATCAACGAGTTGAACAAAACATTGGCAATGATGGCACCTGTGGTGGTGGGAGAAGAGTTGAGGAAGGGGGAAAAGAGGGAGGAAGATGACTGTAAATGTCCAAGATGTCACGAAGATTGGAAAGATTTAGCAAAAAGATTGAAAGAAGTTTTCCACGGTGCAAAAGAAGAAAACATAAACACAGTCGCTCAAACATACTGCAAATATGCACGCAGATTCGGTATGGATTCATGTTGGATCAAAGCACATTTTTTTGCTCAAGTATATGTCGAATCAAGATTGCTGGAGGGCAAGACTGAGAGTTTGGATTATAGTGTCAAAGGATTAATGAAGAGTTCTTTTCCATATTTTAATGGGCATTTGCATAGATGCGAAATGTATGGAAGAATTTCTGAAAAGAAAGTGAATGGGAAATATAAAGATTTGCCAGACAATTACAATAAGCCTATAAAATCCCAGTCTTCCAAACCAGAAGAAATAGCAAATATTGTCTATAAGACAAAAAATGGAAATGAAGGAGGAACAGACGGTTGGAATTTTAGAGGAAGAGGTCTTATTCAGTTGACAGGAAAAGACACTTACAAAGAGGTTGGAAGAATTCTTGAAGCATACGGAATGGACAAAGAAAATTTTGAGTGTGACTTAGTGAAAAACAGAGAAAAGGTCGCATCAGATTTAGAATTAGCCACAGTTGCGTCAATGGCATTTTTCCGTTACAAAAAGTGCAATATGCATGTCAAATGTAATGGAGAAAAGAATGCCGACAAGATTTCTGAAATAGTCGGAGGTTCTAACACCCCGTTGAGAAAGGGAGCTTTCCAAGGAGGAAAAGGAAAATTCGGAGATGGAACCGAAGTCGATCTGGAAGGAACATATAAAATATTTGAATTGGACGATTGTCAATGGGATAAGATTGAATGCACAGACAATTGCCCATCATACCACACATTCTTCAGTGGACGTGTGGAGAAACACATTCCGAAAGGATGTGACGAAAGCAAAGCGACACACTATATCTATTATTATCACAAAGAAGACGGAACAGTGGTGGAGATTTGCACGAGAACGATTGTGAGGGATGGACTGTTTAAGTTAAATAGACCTTCAAATTCTACGATTCCAAGTGATTCAGAAATCAAAAAGAATAATATAAAGACGTGGAAATATCCCAAACCTGTTCTAAAACCAGGTCAAAAAAATGGCATTGATGGAGACACAATCTATTTTATGCCCAATGGAGATAAAATTGTTTCAGGAAAAGAAGGTACGAAAAAATACACTAAAAGTGGTAATGAAACAATTGAATTGGTAAAAATAGATGAAGGTAGAGAAGATGGCATTTTTGAATTTAGCAAAGATGGAGTAAATTTGTATTACGAAATTGATAAGACACAAACCGTTCGCTTTTACAGCGATCCGAATACTTTTGCTATTTTGATTGGTATTCTAGCTGAATTAGGATCCAATACAGACTATAACATCAAATTTCGAGGCACTGGAAATGCAGAAATCCATGGAACTGGTTACCCAAGTGTTACTCATAGAAATGGAATGTCTTTGGATTTTTGTTATAGTGAGAATAAAGATGATTATGAAGAAGTTAGAAAAATTAAGGACATTGCTCTTTTAAAAGCAGGTATTAAATTTAACTGTATGACAAGACTAACAGGAACATGGAATTGCAGAAAGAAAGGGCGTGAAGCATATTCTACGAAACCTGAAGGAGATGGAAATCATAATAATCATATTCATTTAGGTCCATTTAATCAAAAAATAAACGAACCAACAATTATAAAAGAAAATTGAAATGAAACACGTTTTTATTTTTTTTACAATTGCATTAATTGCAATGACTGGGTGTAATGAGAATACCAAGATCACTGAGAAAAACCAGGGAGAATCTTTAAGTATAACTCAAGAAGAAAATGGCAACCAGCCCGTATTAGTCAAAGAAAATTTTGGAACAAAGATAATTATCAGAGAAAACACAGAAGATATGGTGGATATTACAAGTTTTTTTTCATCGGACGAATTAGACAAAATTAGAAATAATTATGTCAAACAGTTGCGTCATAGATATTGGGTTGAATGGTTAATGGAAGATTTATCAACTCACTCATCAAAAGAATGTGGTGATAGAGAGAAAAAAGGAGATGTAACGGCATTCTCTGATAAAGAAAAATCAGAAAACATGAATGTGACATACCATATTCTTTTGAAAAAGTATCCGATTTTCAAACCTGTATCTACAGAGTTATTTGAAAAAAAGATGGCAGACGTATTTGGAATAGATATTAAAGGCAAGTATTTGAAAGGACAATCCTTTTTTACCAATCAACCAGTGTGGGATATGAGACTGGC
>JAZUIF010000011.1:0-8506 GCA_045642085.1 Paludibacteraceae bacterium
AAGAAGCACTTTCTGAATTTGATCTTAACAACATTCCATACAAACATGGAGAGACAAACGAGGAAGGTCATTATGTCGTTACCACAGCCAACCTCTCATTGCCAAAGTTCAATATCGACACAGAAATCACAATTGACAAAGTCATGAAAGAAATGGGACTAGACGATATGTTCGCTGCTGAATACAACAATATTGCCGAAAGAGTGGCAGTAGACGGAATAAAACAGCTTGCACATCTAGAAATAGATGAAGAAGGAGCCAAAGGAGCTGCAGTGACAATTATCCCAATGGCAACGACAGGTATTGTAGAGGAAATATATGTCGACTTTGACGTAAATCGTCCATTTATCGTAACAATTGACAATCCTAAAACACATGAATTGTTGTTCATTGGTTTGATCAATGATCCAACAGAGGGAAAATAATTAGAGACTCAAAAATCTCGAGTTTGCAACAAAAATCCCAGCCACATATCATGATGTGGTTGGGATTTTTATTTATCGTAATTTCTTCAATCTTTTGTAGTTATTCAAATTTATTTTAATTTTGCAATTGTTAGTCCTACGTCAAAAGACGGCAAACACTTGGGTTATCAAATTATGACTGAGACAACTTGGCATTTAGATGTGGTCCTTTCTAAATGAAGGTCTTTTTCATTAAAACTATGAAAATAGAAAACTAAAATATGAACAAAACTATGAAAAAAAGTTACGCAAAGGCAGGATGGCTTGGAGCTTTCCTTCTTTTATCTGCGTCGGCTCAAGGCCAAATCAAGGTCGAAGCCGAAAGTTTCGTCGACAAAAAAGATGGAACAACTGAAATCATCCTTGAAAATAGCGACAAGTCAGTCGGTTATTTCGACGAGGAAGGCGAGCAGCTTATTTATGAAGTTGAAATCCCTTCAGACGGATTGTACCAGGTATCTTTCCACTATCTTACAGGAAAGGACGGTAATGTAAAGATCCAGGATGCCGACGGCAACTATTCACTTTTCGACATTCAGGCAAACAATGCTGAGAAGTGGTGGGAAGTGCCAATGAACAATTGGCCTGATTTTCCAAAAGAAGAAAGTGCGCTATTCCCATTGAAGGCAGGTAAGCAGAAATTCTATGTTATCTGTACAGGTAAGTCAGTCAACCTTGACTATTTCATGTTCTACAAGACTTCTTCTACAGATGCTAATGTAACTAAGATTACAACGTCGCCAAGCAAATTGAATCTTATGCCAAGCGAGACAATCGACATCGTGGCAAAGGGATACAACAATGCAGGAGAACTAATCGCAGCCAACACAAAATGGTCATCTAACACTAAGGATGGTCGTTACAAGGCATCAAGCAGCGAAGGTTCTGATGTAGTGACAATCACTATGGGCGAGACGGTTAAGGATTTGAAGGTAAAAATCGCAAAGCCAACTAAGAGACAGGATTTCGTCGTAACAAAGAACGGTAAGCTTAACACTAAGAACGGTGCTGTACGCAACGAGAAAGGTGAGAAAGTTTGTTTGATGGGACCAAGCTGGTTCTGGAGTTGTTCAGCGCCACAGTGGTGGAAGGCTGAGACAGTCGACTATTTGGTTGAGAAATGGAACATCCAGTTGATCCGTCTACCAGTTTCAATCGCTCCTGGTGACAACACATGGACAAACCACGATGCTACATGGAATACAGACAACTACCTACACAGCCCTGATTATACTAAGGCTATGGTAGACAACATGGTTCGTGCAGCTATCGAGAACGATATCTACGTGATCATCGACTTCCACGAGCACTATGCACAGCACTGGGCTGACCTTGCTATCGATTTCTTCAAGTATTTCGCTACAAAATGGGGTGATTATCCAAACGTTATGTACGAGATCTTCAACGAGCCTATGTGTGGCGACGGTGAGGTTGTCACATACGCAAAGAAGGTCATTCCTGAAATCAGAAAGATTGACGACGACAATGTCATCATCGTCGGTTCTTCTGAGTACTCACGTCACCCAGACGCTGTAACTTCAGCTGGAGAGGGTGTCGCAAACATTGCCTACACATGGCACGGTTATATTGAATGGGGTCACCAGTCTGACTGGAACGGAAAAGATTCTTGGAACAACGGAGTTCCAGTTGTTGTAACTGAGTGGGGTATGGACCCAGGAAACACAGGTGGTCTACTTGACAAATACAAGCAAGCAGGTGTAATGTCGGCATTCTGGTCAATGAGTAACAAGGGCGGAAACGACGCTAAGTGGTCTGTACTAAAAGATGATTGCTTCAAGACTACAGGTTGGTCTGACTCTGATATGACACAAGACGGAAAATACATGCTTGAGCAGTGTAAAGGTTGGATCAGCTACAAGCCAGTTGTTACAGTACCAGTTGCAAAAGAGTTGTCAATGAGCATCTGCAGTGCTAAGAAATTCTTCTTGCCTGTCGACGAGACAACACTTACAGGAGATGCAGCAGGTGGTAGCGAAAACTACAAGTTCTCTTGGAAGCAGGTTTCTGGACCTAACAACGCAACTATCGCAAACGCGAACTCAGCAACTACAAAGGTTAGTGGTCTAACTGATGGAGAATACGTATTCAAGTTGACAGTATCAGACGGCGAAGATGAGGTTTCTGAGTCAGTTAAGGTAACTGTATTGCCAGAAGGATTTGTTGATCCAGGTTTGATCGATGACTTCGAAGATGGAGACCTTATCTCTAAGTGGGGCGGAAATTGGTTTGACAAGGATGATTCTGACAAGAAAGCTAACCCTTCATCAAAAGTCACATTGTCTGTAAAAGATGGAGCTATCAACGCAGACTACACAATGGGAGCTGAGTGGCCAGGAGAAGGCTGGATGGGAGCACCTTATTGTAGTGTCGACATGTACTTGAGCAAGACAGAAGAGGGACAAGATCTTTCAAGCTGTGAGAAGATCTCTTACAGATACAAAGGTCCTGCTCACGAGTTCCGTGTTTGTATGACAGCAGTTGAAGACGACGACTACCACACTAAGAATGTATCATCAGCTTCCGATTGGACAGAAGTAACTGTAAACTGGAGCAGCTTGAAGCAGGCTTCAGACTGGGGTATCGACATCGACTTCGATTTGGCTAGCATCAATAAGTTGAGTTGGCAGATCAAAGAGGGTGTTGGCAAGAAGGGCACATTGATGATCGACGACGTGACATGCGTAGGCGGACACTCAGATATTGAGAACATTGCTGATGAGGCTTCATTCGTTATCGCTCCAAACCCAGCAAAGAACGGAGTTGCATACATCTACGTTGCTGAGAAGTGTGACGTTACTGTTACAGACATGACAGGTAGAGTTGTAGCTAATTTCGTTGCAGTTCCAGGACTTGACAACAAGATCAGCATTAAGAATACTGGCATGTATGTAGTTAAGGCAGGAAACAACGTACAGAAGTTGATTGTAAAGTAAGAAACAATCCAACATATAAGAAAGAGGTCGGGCATAATTGTCCGACCTTTTTGATTTAAATGCATTGCCCAAACTCACTATTTTTACGCTCGGCTTACGAGCTCGAATTGAAAGAGCATAGATCATTCCTTCCTTATCAATCCTCACTTTGGGGCAACTGCTATAAATTCCCCCAAAGGACGGAAAACAAATTATCGATGGATACAAAAAAGAGACGTCGCAACTAATACGACGTCTCTAAATTTTTAAATCAACTAAAATCTTATTTCCAGAAAGTCTCTTCAAGTTTCAAGCAAAACCAGTGATAAACTGGAAGATGCAATTCCTGAATCATGTAAGTCTCAGTTTGCGGCACACGCACACAAACATCAGCGATCGCAGAAAGTTTACTTTCATTAGCACCTGTAAGACCAATCACCTTCAATCCTTTAGCCTTTGCCACAGTAGCCGCATAAAGCACATTCTGGCTATTTCCCGAAGTCGAGATGGCAAGAAGCACATCTCCCTCACATCCATACCCCTGAACCTGTTGAGCGAAACACATTAGCGGTTCACAATCGTTTAGATATGCAGTCGTAAGAGCTACATGACCATCCAATGCAATAGCAGGCAAAGCTTCCTGAAGTTTGTCGACAAGTGTTTTTCCCATTACAGGATCAAGAGCCATAATAGCATCACTCTCCTTTTTACTTATCTTACGAGGATTTCTAAAACCCTTCATCAATTCACCTACAATATGTTCTGCATCGGCTGCACTTCCACCATTACCGCAAACCAACAACTTATGACCTTTGGAGTAACACTCAATAAGTGTATCTAACATCGCCTGCAAATCAGCGGAGCACACTGAAAGTGCAGGATATCGATTTATTAAATTCAACATAAGTTACATATTTTATACAAATGTAGACAAATTATTGGAGTCATACAAATTGTAGGAACACTTATACAACATCAAAATTCAAATAACTATGACAAATGATATTTTAGACATAGTCTAAATCTTAAAAAAGTTTAACAAAAAGATTAATGTCGACAAAATGAGATTTCTCGGATAATTTTTATACAGTATTTTTTATAAATTTGCATCAATTCAGTATTAAACATAGAAAATAATGAATATTCTTTTGACAGGAGGCGCCGGTTATATCGGCAGCCACACTATTATCGAGTTGGACAAGGCTGGTCACTCAGTAGTTGTAGTTGACAATTTCGTTAATTCACAGCCAGAGTCTTTGAAAAGAGTAGCAAAAATCATCGGCAAAGAAGTGCCTTTTATCGAGGCTGACGTTCGTGACAAAGAGGCTATGGACAAAGTGTTCAGCAACAATAAGATTGACGCAGTTATCCATTTCGCAGGTTTGAAGGCTGTCGGCGAGAGTGTAGCTAAGCCATTGGAGTATTACGAGAACAATATGAATTCTACATTCGTATTGATTGACACAATGCGCCGTCACAACGTAAAGAACATCATATTCTCTAGTTCTGCAACTGTATACGGAGATCCTGCAATCATTCCTATCACTGAAGCTTGTCCAAAGGGACACTGTACAAACCCTTACGGACAGACAAAATCTATGCTAGAGGAGGTTTTGATGGATGTTCAGAAGGCAGACAATGAGTGGAACGTAGTATTGCTAAGATACTTCAACCCAATCGGAGCACACCAGAGTGGAATGATCGGAGAGAATCCAAACGGTATTCCAAACAACTTGATGCCATACATCACACAGACTGCCATCGGTATCCGTAAGGAGCTAGGTGTATTCGGTAATGACTACGACACACCAGACGGAACAGGTGTTCGTGACTTCATCCACGTTTGTGACCTTGCAAACGGACATGTTAAGGCTCTAAGCGCAATCCAGAAAAAATGTGGTCTTGCTATCTACAACCTAGGTACAGGTCACGGATACTCAGTATTGGACGTAGTTAAGGCATTTGAGAAGGCAAACGACGTAAAGGTACCTTACTCAATCAAGCCACGTCGCCCAGGTGATATCGCTACTTGCTACTGCAACCCTGCAAAGGCTAAGGCAGAACTTGGTTGGGAGGCACAGTACGGAATCGAGGATATGTGTAGAGACAGCTGGAGATTCCAGAAGCAGAATCCTAACGGTTACGAGAAATAAGAACGTTAACGTTGACGTTGACGCTAACGAAAACAGAGATGAGGGAAACCTCGTCTCTGTTTGTTTTTTTTATATGTAAGCATCCATTTCAGATATAAACAAAAGAGTATGCATCCATCTAACTCACAGGAAAATTGTGGCATATGCCGTAGAGACGCGAGATCTAGCGTCTTTGATGTTCTCGCGTCTTAAATGTATTAAACATTTAAAACAAAAATCCCAGCCACAAAATGTAGCTGGGATTTTATATTCATCAGGTCAATCTTAATCATTAACCATCAATCATTAATCATTCAAGGCACTCCTTTTTGTTGTCCTCAAACCAGTCGGCAAGAGCCTCAGCAAAAGTGTACTTGAATTTGTAGCCGCATGCAGCAAGTTTCTTTCCACAGATATTTGTAGAAACCTGCAGTTTCTTCACACGAGCCGGACAAATACCCATTGGGCTACCAAGAAGTTTGGCGACACCAGCTGCCGGCATGATAATACAATTTGGAATATAAGGAACAAACTGAGTCAAGCCAGTCACCTTCTTCATCTCTATCACGATCTGCTCGATTGTGTAAGCAGGCTCGAAAGTACAGTTATAAGTCTCGACGTGGGCGTCGTTCTGCTCCACATTCCAAAGAATAAAATTCACAAGCTCCTTCACATAGATGCAAGCCTTGATAGTATCCTTACGGCCAGGATAAGCGAAAGTATGCTTTCTTATGCCCCAGTATAGACGAGAGAAATTACCATTCTCTCCCCTACCGAACACGACGCCTGGTCTCACGATAGTAAGCTGACGGTTCTGAGCATCTCTTGCCTGCCAAGTCTTGTGGATATTCTCAGCGACAAGTTTAGAGATACCGTATGGAGTGTTAGGCGTTGGCAACGCCGACTCACTTTTTAGTTCCTCAGAGGCACCGTAAGGAGCAATTGAGCTAGTAAAGACCATCTTTTTGATGCCATACTTATCAGCGAAGTCGCAGACATTCTGAGCACCAAGCATATTAGTTTCAAAATACTCATTGTCAGGATGACCCGGAGTACGATGGACAGCCGCAAAATTAAAGATGACATCCTCCGACGTAGGAGTAAAAGGCACCTCAATAGGCTTTCTTACGTCACAAGCGATATAAGTCGCAGGATGAGACTCACCCTCACATAAAGCAGGTTTATAATTCTTTACTGTTGGCAAAGGATCTCCCTGCTTAACAATATCAAGATTATATATATTAGCGTCTGGATGCTGCACCTTAAGCAACTTGGCCAAATGAGTGCCAATAAAACCAGTTCCGCCGAAGATTATGTAGTTCATGAGGAAAGTGATATATATTATTTGGTTACACGACTAAATGGGTCCTTATAGCTACCCAAAAGTTGTTTTGCAAAATAATAGAAAAACTTAACGTCATCAACAAAGTATCGACGATACAAACGACGAGGTTCTTTTAGAAATCTAAAGAACCACTCCATACCCATTTTTTGATATATAGCAGGAGCACGCTTTAATTCATTAGCCTCAAAGTCGATAGTTGCACCTAAAGCCATAAAAATCTTTACTTTGGGCATTCTGTATCTGTATTTTCTAATCCACTTCTCTTGTTTAGGAGCACCAACACCGACCAACAAAACCGTCGCACCACTTGCATTAACGATATCTACAAGCTGACTACACTCGTCCTCATTTCTTTCAAATCCAAAAGAAGGAGAATGTGCACCGACTACGATATCTCTACCTAATGTCTTGTTAATCTCCTGTTTCGCTTTTTCTGCGACACCTTCAGCAGCCCCCAAAAGAAATATTTTGCAATTTGGATCATCCTTGTGATATCTATAAAAAGCAGGAAAGAAACTACTTCCAGGAATAGCCTCTGGCAATGGATTTCTCAACAATTTAGAAAGCATATATAAAATGCGGCTATCACAAACAATCCACTCTGACTGTCCGTACGCCTCATAGAAATCTCTGTCCTTTTGAAGTTTAATCAAATGATCCAAATTTGGGGTGACCAGCACACCCTCATTCAACTTTTCCAGTAACTCCTGCTGAGAAACATTTAGAATGTCTACGTTCAAAAAACGAGTTGTCTCCATTCGATCAAATATATTAGCTACTTTAATTTAGAAACGGATAAAATCTTACTATAAAGATACCCAAAAGCATATGATGCTAAAAATTGCAACATTAAAATCAACAATTTATTGTCAACACTAATCATCAACAGAAAATGTTCAACAAATGCAAAAACAAGTATATGAACAAGATACCACTCATAAGAGAATTTATTCGTAAAACAGAAAAAAGAATTTGCAAACTTCAACTTATATATAATCAAACAAACTCCCATATAAGCGAATAATGATGGTGCATCATTATACAATTTCAGCAAGCCTCCACTTATACCAGCATAACCTGTAATAACCAAACAAACAACCGAAATTAAAGACAATTTAAATATAGACGGTATTTCCAAAGATATTTCATCAAGATAATACTTCTTTGCAAGATACATGCCTAACATGAACTCCCATATATATTGTAAGAAAAAACTATTCCACACTCTTACTTCAGATTTGTCCAATACAGCGACAAAGGTAGCCCATATTAAACTTATAATACACCCTGCAATAACTGGATATTTAGAAGATCTTTTAAATAGTCTTTCAAACAGTGCAACAATCAAAGGCCAACTCAAGTAAAACTGAATTATTGTTGACACAAACCACATCTGACCACCAAAAGAACATTCATATTCTTCAAAAAACATTTTATATAAAAATACGTGCGAAAACAAGCATGTCAACTTGTCTTGTGATACCCAATAAAAAGGTAAAACGGTCGAAATCAAAACTACGAATATATAAGGCAAATAAACCTTTATAAATCGTCTTTTCAAAAAGTCGGGAAAAGTCAATGGCTTTTTTAGGTAAGACAAATAGGGTCCAAAGCCACTACATAAAATGAAAA
>JAZUIF010000012.1:0-21973 GCA_045642085.1 Paludibacteraceae bacterium
AACATGGTTGATTGACTCTCCTTCGTCTAACATCCGCATGTAACTCCGCAACTCTACTTCTCCGTGTTTCTTTCTTACTCTTTTTTCTTCCATAAAATAAACCCCTAAAGTTTTTTGTCTAACTTTAGGGGTTCATATCAGTTTTGTGATCCACGGCTTTTTATGCGTCTCTTTCTTTCTTAATCTTGTTTCTAAACTCGTTAAGAGTCTCACCTGTGATTTTCTTGAATGTACTGCTCATATGGCTGCTGCTTGAGAATCCACAAGTATTGGATAGATATTCTAGTTCTCTTTCAGGATCCTCAGTCAACAATTTCTTTATCTTCTTTACTCTCAATTCTGCGATGAATTCGAAGAAAGTGCTTTGATAAGTAGTGTTGATGAATCTCGACACATATGTACGGTTTGTTCCGATTTTGTTAGCAATATCGTTAAGTGTCAGACCAGGCTGGAGAAAACCCTCCTCTTCGATCCATTTTTTTATTCTCTGAGCGATAGGCGACTCCTCATTCAATATCGTGCTGTCGATATTCTTAGTGAAAGTGGCATTGTCCAACTCCTCTTTGTCCTGTTTGATTGAAGGAGTGTCGGCAAAATTATTTTTAACAATATCTTTAGACTTATCCTCCTCGTCCTTCTTCAAACCAAGATACAAGCGTTCTGCGTGAATTTGGTATTTGTTCAACGACTGAACCACGTAGAAATATGCAAGAGCGGCGAAGAAGAAGAATACGGCGATTGTGATTTTATCTGAGTAGCAAAGCAACACACCACTTAGGGAGAATACAATAATTGCCAACGATGCGTCGTAAGTCCAGTCGATATATAAGAAAATATAGTCGGAAAACTCTTCCTCAAGGCTGAACATGGCCTTTCTGTATAGTTTGCCAAATCTCATCACCCAGAATCCGCAGTGTGAAACGAAGATCATTGCAATTAAGATTCCAATTAGACCGTTTTCGATTCCTAGAACACTGGTTGTGAAATTGCCTACTAGTAGGGTAGCGAGGAATATTACGATGTCTCTTATTACTATTTTCTTTGTCAGATAATCAGGAGCGATCAAAGGGATAACCATCCATACCCATTGGATTCCCATCGCATAGAAAAAGGAGAGCATCATGCACTTTATTCCCACGGAAGTATCTGTTGTGACGTCGACGGAAAGAAGGATGAGGCTGAGAATCGCTGTGATTAATGCTATATTTCCGGCCAAGACTTTCGACCTTCTAAGAATCTTAAAAGGTACAGTGTCTGCAACGACATCTGTCCTGTATAGGGTTACTGCTAAACCTAAAGAGACAAATGCTGTTCCAGATAGTATGGCTGTATATATGGCATCAAGCGTCATATAAATATCAAATATTATGTTAGAGCACGTTTGTGCAACTCTACATTAATTCAAATGATTTTGCCAATTCAAGAGCATCATTCTCATGCTTTTCCATGATCTCTCTCTCTCCTGGACCTTTGTCGTTGATGCCGCATAAATGTAGGACACCGTGAATCACGACTCTGAAAAACTCAGATTCAAACGTTGTCTCAAATTTTTCGGCATTTGTTGCGATTGTGTCGACACTGATCACCATGTCGCCTGAAATAACATCTCCTTCTGTATAGTCGAATGTTATGATATCAGTATAGTAGTCGTGCTGGAGATACTCTTTGTTAACCTCCAAAATATGGTCGTCAGAGCAAAACAAATACGACAAATCCCCCACTTTCTTACCGTGAAGCTCTCCTACTTTTTTGATCCATGCCGAGACATTTCTTTTCTTTATCTTCGGCATTTTAATCTTCGAATGCTCTTTGTCGTATGTAATAGCCATAACTTCTATATTTGAGTATAATTAACCAAACGATTTCAAAATTAGTCTAATTTATCTCTTTTACAAAATTGTAGAGCAAAAAGATTTATTACTTTTGTAAAAAATCGTAACTTTGGACTCGTAACCAGTATATGAAGATGCAAGAACATTTGGTAAAAATAAAGTGTGCGTTAAGTCTTTTTTTAATAATGTCGTGTGTATGTCCTGTCCATGCGGCGAAAACTATTGTGTCTGGTAAGAATGACTCTTATGCTGGTGAGACTTTGGAGTTGAGACGCTACACTGAGAAAATACTTAATGGTTCTGAATCAGTTGCAACTGCTAAGGTCGACAAAGACGGAGCATTTAAGTTTGAGTTTGATCTTACAAATGAGTGTCAGGTCTACCTTCCTGGTGACGCTCAAAGAGGATATATTTATCTCGAACCGGGAAAAAGTTACACTGTGGAGATCCCAAATAAGAGAGTAAGAACGCTTTCTGAGAAATTGCAACCCTATTTTGAACCTAATGAATATTTTTTCTTCATTCAGAATCCTGATAAGAAGGGAGTGAATATGAAGATTATTCAGTTTGAGGATGCTTATGATTTCTTCACTATGAAATCTCTTGCAAGCAAGGGCGACATGGATACGGTGCAGTATTCAGTCAATGAACTGACTCGTATCTTCAGTGACATGAACACAAAATTTGAAAAAGGTTATGTGGATTATCGCTGTCTGCTTCTTAAGGCTCAGTTTTCTGATCCTGTGCAGATGGGAGGAATATATTCGGAATTCGCAAAACTAGGAGTGGACAAATCAAATCCTGCTTTTTGGGATTTGTTCAACAACGTTTTCTATAATCTTATTGCTAACACTCTTAAAAGCGAGGATTTCCATGTGTTCAAAAAGATAATTGAGACACAGAACGCAAAAATGCTTTTGATGCATCTTCAAGAGAAGTATAGACTGACGGATCCTGAGTTGAAGGAACTTGCTGCGATCAAGATTGTAGGCGACTTGTCAGCTGCGGATATTTTTGATAATAGAATAGTAGTGAAGATGCTACAGAATATCTCAGCTGCGGTGACGATGACCGACAATAAGGAGTTGGCTTTGAATGTGGCTGCGACTGTCGGCTCAACACTTGTTGGCGAGGGTGCACCAAACCTTGTGGGTGTCGATTTGAATGGTAAAAAGCACGAATTGAACGAGTTTTTAGGAAAATATATCTATCTCAATGTATGTAACTCACGTCTTATGAAGACGGAAAAAGACTTGAAAATACTTGATCGTTTTCAGCAGACTTTCGAAGGCCAACTACAGGTTGTGAATATTTTTGTTTACGACGAAAAGGAAAATGTGGAGAAGGTCACTAGAGGGTTGTCTGGAAAGATGCAGGTGTGGCTAGCTGCTGAATCTGACGTATTGAGAAAAGTCTACAATGCTCGTGCAATTCCGTCGTATTACCTGATGGACAATGAAGGCAAGTTTGTTCTTTTACGTAAGGCCGAGCCTAACGATGAATTGAGATATCTAATGCTTAATATTTTTGATAGAGAGTAACTATGTATTCAAGAGAAGAAGTCAAAGAGCTTAAAAGAGATTTTTGGAACGGATTTGATGAGTTTTGTGCTAAACTTCCACGTTTCAAGTATAAGCATAAGAAATGGATTCTCTATAATACAAAGATTAAAGGTGTCGAAATGAAATTCGGTGCAGGAAGAGATGGCGCATATGTTATTCTTGAACTGAATCATAAGAATCCCAACAAACGTGCGGAGAAGTGGGAACTGCTTAAGCAATACAAGGTGGTGATCGAGGAACATTTCGATGAACCCATATGGCAGGATGAATTTATTAAGGAGTGTGGAACTCCAGTGAGTCGTATATACAAACAAAAACCAGACCTTGATATCCATCGTCGTGACGATTGGAGAGAATTCTATGTTTTCCTTTCTAAAGAGATGACTAAACTGGAGAAGGCATTCAATGAAATGCGAGAGCTTCTTCAGGACGAAGATGCTAATGAAGAATTATAATGGTTCTTTTTAGTCAACTATGTGTATGTATTATGGGCAGTTTGTGCCTATTAGAGTTCATCTTTTCGTAATTTATTCTTATTTTTGCAACAAAATCCATAGTACGGACTTTTGTGACATTAAAATAAACAAAGAAAAAATAACAATTACTTATAATCATGGAGAATAAAAACCATTCGTTGATTTTCATGCTTCTTTTAGGTCTTTCTCTAATGTGGATGATGTACACATCAAGCGAGAATGAGGCTTACTTCCAGCAGCAGGCTGAGATGAAGAAGATGCGTGAGGATTCGTTGGCTAGAGTTGCAGATTCGATAGCTAAGACGAATTTGCCAGTTTACACTGAGGCAATGTCGGATTCTGTTAAGAATGTAGAGTTGCAGAATATGTATGGTGCATTTGCAGCGTGTGCAAACGGTGCTAATCAGACAGTTTCATTGGAGAATGATTTGGTGAAAATCGATTTCTCTACAGTAGGTGGTTTTGTAGAAAAGGCTACGTTGAAGAAACATAACCTATATGGAAGCACAGAACCAGTAGTATTAAACAAGAGTGAGTTTTCTCGTTTCAACGTTGAGTTGGAGTCGACTTCATTGAAAAATATCAATACTGAGGAGATGTGTTTCGCAGTTACTGCAAAGAATGACACATCTGTTACTCTTTCACTTCGTGCGGCTCAGGGAGGTTCGCTTGATTTCATCTACACATTGCCAAAAGATGAGTATATGATGTCGTTCCAGATGAAGGCGGACGGACTTGGAAACCAGGTTAAACCTGCATCTGAGATTAAGATCAATTGGGAACAGGAGATTGAGCAGAAGGAGAAAGGTAGAACATTTGAGAATCGTTATGTTCAGTTATATTATAAAGAGGTAGACGGTGGTGTTGACTACTTATCTGAGGTTGAGGATGCACAAGAGAATGTAGAAGATCCAGTTAAGTGGATTGGATTCAAGGATCAGTTCTTCTCGTCTATCTTCATTAATGGCAAGAACAACAAGTTCACTTCTACTCAGTTGACATCTACAGTGTCTAAGACAAAAACAAAGGAAGTTCCGATGAAGAGTTTTAAGGCTGAGATGAAGTTGCCTTTCAATCCAAACAGCGGATCGACAGCTGATTTCCACTTGTATTTCGGACCAAACGATTATGACATCCTTTATGATTATGATGATAAGCTTGACGACGAAGTATTGCTAAATCGTATTGTAGCGATTGGTGGTGGTATTTTGCGTTGGGTTAACCAGGGAATCACAATTCCTTTGTTTAACTTCTTCTCATCTATTTTCAGCAATTACGGTTTGATTATCTTGCTAGTGACTTTGGTTATCAAGATGATTGTATTCCCATTCACAAGAAGCTCATACGTTTCTATGGCTAAGATGCGTGTATTGAAGCCACAGATTGAGGAGATTAACGCACGTATCCCTGAAGATAAGGCTATGGAGCGTCAGCAGGAGGTTATGCAGCTTTACTCTAAGGCAGGTGTTAACCCAATGGGTGGATGTTTGCCAATGTTGCTTCAGATGCCGTTCTTGGTAGCTATGTACTACTTCTTCCCATCAGTGATCGACCTACGTGGTCAGAGCTTCCTATGGGCTGAGGATTTGTCTTCATACGATGACGTGATCAAATTTGGAACTGATATCCCATTCATCGGTGACCACTTGAGTTTGTTCTGTGTATTGATGACAATCACTAACGTGGTTTATATGTATTTCAATTCAAAGATGCAGGACACCGGTGCTACTCAGCAGATGCCAATGATGAAGGTTATGATGTACGTCATGCCATTCATGTTCTTCTTCATGTTCAACGATTACGGTTCAGGTCTTACATACTATTACTTCGTTTCATTGTTGATCACAATCATCATCAATTTTGTAGTTAAGGCTACAGTGGACGAGAAGAAGCTTTTGGAGAAGATCAAGGAGAACCAGAAGAAGCCTCAGAGCCAGAGCTCTTGGATGGCACGTATGCAGGAGATGCAGCAGAAGCAGAAAGAGATGATGGAGGCTCAGCAGAAGTTGCAGAACCAGAATAAGCAGAATCAGAAATAACAGGTTGTTATAAACGAGGATTGTTAAGGGCGGAACGCCCTAACCTCCTCACACAAGCGAGCCTGTAAGGGCGAGCGTAAAATAATATACATAAAATTATATTGATGCAAGAGATTTGCATTATTCTATATGTGATATTATTGTTTGTGGTTTCTAATAGAAAGAAGACTGCAAACGACATAGACTTTTTCACAGCCGGCAAGAATTCTTCTTGGCCGGCTGTGGCTTTTGGTATGGTAGGCGCAACAATATCCGGAATTTCACTGATTAGTGTGCCAGGTATGGTGGTCAACAATTCCTTCTACTATATGCAGATGGTGATCGGTTTCATCTTGGGATATGTTGTGGTGGCATATTGTTTGCTGCCAATTTATTATAAGTTGGGATCGGTATCTATCTACAGCTATTTTGAGAATCGATTTGGAAAGAAAAGTAGAACGACGGTTTCTGCACTGTTTTTACTTAATAAGATGCTTTCTTCGGCAGTCAAACTCTATGTGGTGATGCTGGTGTTACATCGCTTCATATTTGACAAATACGGAATCAGTTTTGAGATTGCAACGTTGATAGTGGTAGCTGTCATATTTGCATATACCTTCCGCAATGGAGTGAAGAGTGTGGTGATGACGGATTGTATACAGACAGCTTGTTTGCTTATCACTACGATTGTATTACTCGTTGAGGCTTTCTCCGCAGTAAATGGCAATTTCTCCGATGTTTTTAATTTCGCGTCGACGGAGGGCTTGACTAAAACTATAGATTTTGAATCCTTTTCTAATAGATCTCATTTTATAAAACAGTTTATTTCCGGAGCATTTATTGTTGTTGTGATGACGGGATTGGATCAGGAAGTGATGCAAAAAAACCTTACTTGCCGTAATCTCAAGGAGGCACAAAAGAATATGATGGTGACGGGAGTGATGTTTACTCCGATAAATCTGATGTTCCTTGTGCTTGGAGCAACCCTCGTCTACTTGGCTCATACACAAGGCCTGATATTGCCTGAAAAATCCGATGAAATCGTACCTTTATTTTGTAATCAGTTTGGCGACGTCGCTATTTGCTGCCTTACACTTGGTATGATTGCAGCGTCTTTTTCTTCAGCAGATTCTGCACTTGTTGGAATGACCACGTGTCTGCTTACAGATGTGATGCATAAGAATCTCTCTGATGTGTCGCGCAAACAGCGTTATATTATTCACGGTATATTGGCAATTATGCTTGTAGGTGTGATTTTGATTTTCAATGCTAACTCGCAAACATCAGCTTTGAATATCATTTATACGGTCGTTTCTTATGTTATGGCTCCGATATTGGGAATGTTCATGTTTGGAATCTTCACGAAACGAGAGATTACGGATAAAGCCACTCCGATCATCTGTCTGATCACACCATTAGTGATGTACTATGTTGATAGTATATCCGCCGAACATGGCTATAAATTCGGCTATGAACTTTTGGTGTTGGGTGCATTCGTCACAATTCTTGGATTATGTCTGACAACTATAGGAAAATCTTCAAAATAGCTCTACCGAGTATCGCCACGAATATCAGTGTGCCTTTGTTGGGTTTTGCCGACATGGCTATCGCTGGCCATATCGGAGCGGCTCCTTACATAGCAGCAGTCAGTCTTGGTGCGGCGATGATCAGCTTGCTCTACTGGAATTTTGGATTCCTTCGTATGAGCACCACAGCACTCACGGCTCAGGCGTTGGGTGCAAGAAGATTGGGAGTCTGCTGTCAGGTGTTGGTAAGAGCACTTGTGATCGCCATGATTGGAGCGGTTGCAATTCTACTGATAAAAGGATGGATTATAGATTTAGTGTTGAGATATTCCGAAGCATCTGCTGAGACAGAGGAACTCACGTCAAGATATATTAATATCTGCCTGTTGGGGGCTCCCGCGTCGCTCGCCACTTACACTTTTAAGGGATGGCTCGTAGGAATGCAGAACACCAAGTCGACGATGTATATTGCAGTTGGAGAGAATATGCTCAACGTATTGCTGAGCGCAATCTTTGTATTTGCATGTGGATTTGGAATAGAAGGAATTGCCCTTGGCACCGTCGTCGCACAATATTTGGGCACGGCCTTTTGCATCTACATCTATCTCACAGCATATAAAAAAATCGGTCAATACGCCGATTTTAGTCGACCTTTCGACGGAATATTGAATTTCTTCAAAGTCAATTCACTCATTTTTGTACGTAATCTTTGCATGATTGCGGTGACAGTATGCTTCACCCTTTTTGGAAGCGGATATGGCGAATTAGTTTTGGCAGTCAACGCGTGCATCATGCAATTCTTCACCTTCTTCTCCTATTTCATGGACGGATTCGCCTTTGCTGGCGAAGCAATAGTAGGAAAGACGGAAGGAGCGCGTCAGATGGAAGAGCAACGTCGCACAGTGCAGCGATTATTCAATATCGGTGTCGTTATGGCGATAACCTTTGCTATTATCTATGGAGTGGGGTTGACACCGATTGTTTCCTTGCTCACAAACGATGAGGCTGTGAGGGAAACATCCAAAGATTTGAGATTATATGCGACGTTGATTCCGATAATGTCGTTTGCTGCCTTTTTGTGGGATGGAATCTACGTCGGCAAACTATTGTCGAAACACATGAGCATATCGCTTCTATTAGCGGCTGCTGTCTTCTTTACGATTTATTATACGATGTCCAATACTTTAGGACCGGATGTGTTGTGGATAGCTTTCCTTTCATACGCTGCGACGAGAAGCTTGTATCAGACAGTGGTTTATTTGAGGAATAAGAATTAAGACCTAAAAATCGTATTTGATACCTGCATGGAATAATCCTTGTGCACTCAACTCTATTGTCTCGAAATAACCTCTGAGTTTTTTCCCTCCGAATTCAAGGCCAAGAAGAGCTACGCATGGAACAGGACAAACTTCAGTATATTTTTCGTCGTTTAGATCTTTAATGAATCCTAAGTTCAAACCTATACCATAACGCTGATAAAGAGAAAAGTGTTCTCTGCTAACCAATGTAAGTTTGATTTGAGGTACTAAAATTAAATGGTTGTATGTTTTTGTGCCACACTCTTTCTGCCACTGATCATAGTGATTTTTATAAAATTCGAGCTCTTTTTGGAAGTATTCTTCATATATAGTCCCACGAGCATCCTCTAATTTCTTGGTTAAATTATTGATATAGTTGTTGTAATAAGATGTCAAGAAAACAATATCCGTTTTATTTTTCTGCCAAGTAATGTCCATACCTAATTTCACTCTTCGATGTAATTTATAAAAGTAATGAACATTAATGGCTGGAGTGTAAGAAAAATCTTTTTCGATGGGTTTATCGTCATCCTCACAGTTAAATTTAAATATATCTGGACTATCCAATATATTTGCGAAAGTGAAGCAACCTATACCTGCACCGATTTCATGTTTTGTATCTGGATCGTAAAAAGGTTTGTTGCCTCTTGCAGAAATATTGATTGTATTTAGTAGTATGACTACCAACAAAATAGCTTTTCTCATGTTATAAAAATTTCGCTTTTATTAATTATATATTTTTAATCTCATTGAATTTATTGCGAATTTAATAATTGTAGAATAATTATCAAAACGAATTAATGATTATTGTCCATTTAACAACATCGTCACGAGTTTGTCATAATCTTGCAATCTTTTGATTCGAATTTTGCAGCGTCAAACAGAAAATTTATGACGATGAAAACAAAAACGATTTTGGCAGGCATACTTGCTTGCACCGGTTTTACTGCAAATGCGCAGAGTGAACAACCTTCCGAAGAGATTAACGGTAAAGCAATTATTCAGGTTTTTACAAATTTCCACAACGGATTCTTCACTCACAACGATGACAGAGGTTTTGACTTGGATCGTAGCTATCTTGGCTATGAGTGTAAGTTTGGAAAAGAACTTTCTATAAAGGGTGTGGCTGACTTTGGAAAATCATCCGACGTGGATGATTATCAGCGTATCGCCTATATTAAGAATGCTATGGTAAAGTGGCACCACAATAAGTTTACTCTATCTGGTGGACTTATCTCTACCACACAGTTTGGTTTCCAGGAAAAGTTTTGGGGCTACCGTTATGTGAGAAAATCATTCCAGGATGAATATAAGTTTGGTAGCAGCGCCGATCTTGGTATGTCCTTTGCCTTTGATTTCAACGAACATTTCTCTGCCGACGCTATAATTGTGAATGGAGAGGGATACAAGAAACTTCAGAAGAAAGACGGTTTGAACTATGGTGTTGGTGCGACAATCAAGCCAGTTAAAGGTCTTCAGGCACGAGTTTATGGAGGAATCAACCAGAAAAGTGAGGAGGGACAGGAGTCTACTTCCAATTTCGCTGCTTTCGTCGGCTACAAGAGTGATGCCTTCTCAATCGGTACGGAATACAACCGTATTTGGAACTCTTCATTTAAGGAAGATGCCGACTTGAGTGGTATGTCATTTTATGTAGACGCTAAAGTTGGAAAGAAAACGAATATCTACGCACGTTTCGATGATTTGTTCTCTAAGAACGATTGGAACAGAGCTAAAGACGAGTCTGCGGCAATCTTAGGTTGTCAGGTTAAGCTTGGCAAATATGTGAAGATTGCTCCTAATATTCGTTTGAACATGCCGAAGGAAGAGGAAGCAGACAATGTTTGCTATGCATACGTCAACTGTTTCTTTGGATTCTAAAACACAATCTTGTTAAACATAAAAATTAAAAAGTCATGAAAAAGATAATTCTTTCGGTAATATCCTTTGTTTTCGCCCTTGCGGTGGTATCTTGTGGAGGAAACACAAATAATGGAGTTGATACAATTAAACGTGAAGGTCAGAAACTTTCTGGTGCAGGAGCAACCTTCCCATTGCCATTCTACAATGTAGTGTTTGAGCAGTTTGCTGAGCAGCACAACGATGCTGTTGCTTACGGTGGAATAGGATCTGGTGGTGGAGTACGTAATCTACGCGATAAAATCGTGGATTTTGCAGGTAGTGATGCATTCCTTTCTGCCGATGAAATGGCGAATATGGATCCGGTTATCCATATCCCTACTTGTATGGGAGCCGTAGTAGTGGCATACAATCTTGAAGGAGTGTCAAATCTAAATTTGTCGGGTGAGCTTGTGGCTGATATCTTCGGTGGAAAAGTAAAAAAGTGGAATGATGAGCGTTTGGTTAAGATGAATCCCGACGTCGCTCTTCCAGATGAAGAGATTATCCCAGTCTTCCGTTCCGACGGTTCGGGTACAACATTTGTCTTTACAGATTATCTTTCAAAGGTAAGTCAGGAATGGGCAACTAAGTATGGCTCTGGCAAGTCTGTCAATTTCCCAACTGGTCAGGCAGCAAAAGGTAATCCTGGAGTGGCAGGAGTCGTTTCGCAGACAAAGAATTCAATTGGATATGTAGGTTCGGAGTATGCTTTCGCACAGAAAATTCCATACGCAAAGATTCAGAATAGATGTGGTGAGATGATCGAACCGTCGCCAGCATCCATTTCTGCAGCTGCTTCAGGTGATATTCCTGCCGACACACGTACATCAATCACTAATTCAGATGCTCAGGGAGCGTATCCAATCAGTTGCTTCACATGGATTATTGTATACAAAGAGCAGAATTATTCAGATCGTACAAAAGATCAGGCAATAGCTACTCTTGACCTTTTGCAATATATCCTTTCCGACGGTGCCCAGAACATCACTTCCGATGTGCATTATGCTCCACTACCTCCTAAGGCTAAGGAATTAAGTCTTTCAAACTTGAAGACTGTGACTTACAAAGGCGAAGCATTGTTGAAGTAATCATCTCTATCTATGAACGATAAACTATTCAAAACCCTATTGTTCACAGCTGCGTTGATGATGCCGATAGTGTGTGGTGGCATAGTGTACGCACTTGTCACCGATGCCTATGACGCATTCAACCATTTTGGTTTCTTCAACTTCTTGACCTCTTCTGATTGGAACTATACGGAAGGATCAGAACGATATGGAGCTTTGTCATTCATTACGGGAACACTTCTCACCACGCTGCTCGCTTTGCTTTTCTGTATCCCCTTCTCAATGCCCGTGGCTCTTTTTGTAGGCGAATATTTCAAGGGATCTAAGGTGGCGACGGTGCTCAGCACAGTGACGGATCTTCTTGCAGGTATTCCTTCTATCATCTATGGACTTTGGGGATTCTATACATTGCGACCTATCATCATGGATCTCCACATCTCTCCACAAGGTTCTGGAATCTTAACTGCGTCGTTAGTGCTTGCTATTATGATCGTGCCATACGCTGCGTCGTTGAGTTCTGAATTCATTAAGATGGTGCCAAACGATTTGAAAGAGGGAGCCTACAGCCTTGGAGCCACTCGTGCAGAGGTAATGAGAAGAATTGTAGTGCCTGTGGCTGGATCTGGAGTCTTCTCTGCTTATATCCTTGCTATCGGACGTGCGTTGGGAGAGACAATGACGGTGACTATGCTAATTGGAAATACCAACGATATTCCAAGTTCAATCACATCAACAGGTAATTCCATGGCATCCATCATAGCCAACCAGTTTGGAGAGGCTGACGGATTGCGCCTATCTTCGTTGATTGCAATCGGATTGATCCTCTTTCTTATTACTGCCATCATCAACATGATTGGAAAGATGATGATTAAACGAGTCAGAATATCATAGAATAAGAAGTATATGACAAATTTGAAAAATAAAAGCCGTTTGGCAAAGGATAGAGTGGTGTTGTGGGCAATCTGTTTCTTCTCTGCACTAACTGCTGTGCCATTGTTTGCGATTCTTGGAGAGGTATTCTTTCGTGGATATAGTCAGTTGTCGTGGTCATTCTTCACAGAAGCTACTCCTACAGCCTACAAGGCGATGAAGGCGATTGAAGCAGGAAATCCTATCCCTGGAGGTATTGCAAACGGTATCGTCGGAACGATGATCATGCTTGGTATGGCTGTGATGGTGGCTGTCCCGCTTGGAATCCTTTGTGGAGCTTACCTTGCTGAGAATAGAAAAAGCAAATTCGCGCAGACGGTGAGTTATCTTACCGACTTACTTCAGGGTACACCGTCCGTAATTATCGGTATAATCGTCTATATTTGGGTGGTGGTGCCAATGAAAGGTTATTCAGCTATAGCAGGTAGTGTGGCTCTTTGTATCATGATGCTGCCGCTTATTATCCGTTCGACGGAGGAAACGTTGAAGATATTACCAGTGTCACTTAAAGAAGCTGGACTTGCACTCGGCGGTAATCGAGCAAGCGTTATGCTTCGTGTACAGCTTCCTGCAGCGTTTGGAGGAATATTTACAGGAGTTTTGCTTGCCATCTCACGTGTGATTGGAGAGACAGCTCCTTTGATGTTCACAGCTCTCGGATGTTCATTTATCCGTTGGTCGGTAGACAAACCAATTTCTGCTGTGCCATTGCTTATTTGGGAATTCTTCAACGACCCTAACCTACAGCAGTTGATTTGGGGAGCGTCTCTTTTCCTACTACTTTTTGTCCTTACATTAAATATCACCGCTAAATATCTTGCTAAAAAATGGAACCAATAACACCAATACTTGAGTTTAAGAAGACTTGCGTGTCGTACACCAAGCAGACAATGGCAGTGAAATATGTCTCTGCCTTTATCGAACGAAATACAATCACAGCCATAATGGGGCCATCCGGATGTGGCAAGTCGACGTTGCTTCGCGCGGTCAACCTTATGCATAACCTTTATCCAGATATCCGCGTCGACGGGGAAATCTTGCTTAATGGTGAGAATATTCTATCGATGGAGCCTATCGATGTGCGACGTCGCATAGGAATGGTATTCCAGAGACCTACACCATTCCCTACGATGAGCATTTATGACAACGTATTGGCTGGATTCATGTTAAATGGAATACATCTGTCTAAATCGGACAAGGATGAGACCGTTGAAAGATGCCTTAAAAGTGTTGCGTTGTGGGAAGAGGTAAAAGATGTGCTCAACAAGAAAGGCACATTCCTTTCTGGAGGACAGCAACAAAGATTGTGTATAGCTCGAGCTTTGGCTATGAAACCAGATGTTTTGCTTATGGATGAACCGACGTCGGCACTTGATCCTATAGCGACAAAGCATATAGAAGAACTTTTGCTTGAGTTGCAGAAAGAAGTCACGATTCTTATTGTAACTCATAATATGGGTCAGGCAATGCGAATATCTTCACGCTCTATGTTCATGTATCTTGGTGAATTAGTTGAATATGGCGACACTGAATCCATGTTCTCAAATCCAAAAGATGAACGTACAAAATCGTATCTGACAGGAAAAATGGGATAGTTTCATTTCTCTCTACCAATATATCGTATATTGGGATCCACAAGATGGTTGATAAGTGTCCATCTTGTGGATTTTTTTTATATGTGGAACAATGCAGAATTACACCACCTCTCCCATAATCAGTTCCTTTGGCAGATGAATTATGTCAAATGCAAAAAGACGCTTGCCTAAATCCTTTAGAGATGCTCCGAAATGATAGACCGTGTCGTCTATGATTAGGAAACGATCGTGAAAATTAGTTTTGTATTGAAAGATTTCAATATGGCGACTTTCTCCATATTCTGCATCATGATCCCTTTGTAGGGTTTGGATGTTGTTGCCTACCTTTTCTGTGTAAATTGTTGCTTTTACATCGGGCATTCTTGCTTCCAGGATATGAAGAGTGTCTGGACCGACATACGTGTCAATAAGAATAACCTCTGATTTTGCACTTTTGATTATTTGCTCCGCCACTTCTCTGCCTTCAAGCAGATGCCCTTCAAACACACATCCTTCATGAGGAGGCAAGTTTGTGCGAATAAAGAAATCAATCTGTTGCTGATGCTCGTCGAGACGTTGCTCAATTTTGGAGAAACGCTCATCTGTACGTTCCTGTAAAGCCACAAGCTGACGATTGATGGAATAGCCTCGAAGTAAATGTTCTTTGAGGGTTTTGGTAGCCCAAATACGGAATTGTGTTCCTCTTTGTGATTTTACTCGGTATCCAACGGAGATGATTACGTCAAGATTGTAGTATTTAGTTTTGTATTTTTTGCCATCAGAGGCAGTTGTCAAGGATTCCTTGACAACTGAAATTTGTGGCAATTCCTCTTCCTTGAAGATATTGTTTACGTGCAAACTTACATTTTGTTTTGAAGTTTGGAATAATTCTGCCATTTGTTGTTGCGTCAACCAAACTGTTTCATTCTCAATCTGGACTTCCAATTTCAAGCTTTCATTTGGCTGATAAAGGATAATCTCTCCTTTGTTAGACTCTGTATTGCTACTATTCATATTGTTTAAATTTTGACTAAAACATTGTATTAATTCATAGTGCAAATATACGACTTTTTCTTTAAATGCGAAATTAGGAACAATGTGGAATGCCACGAAAATGATAGGTACTGCCTTCCAGGCAGATATCTCATGGCGGCAATGGCCGGACACTGCGTGCCCGGTTACTCTCGCTTCGCTCGGTACTGCCTTCCAGGCAGGGGAAATGCCACGAGCGAACCGTGGAAACGGTTCGTTTATTCAAAGCCCATGGTTGATTTGAGCGAAGCGAAAATCTACCGTGGGCGATTAATTTTTATACAAAAATTCCAGTTTAAATATACAATATTTTATGCAGAATGACCAAATTATGCATATAAATTTACATTATGCACAAATTGACAATATGTGTGCAAAATTTCTTATTTAAAATCATAATGACATTTTAAAAACTAAAATACTTTGCATAATGAAAGTATTTTAAAAAATTTCGTAACATTTTGCTAATTTTTGTTTGCGTATTTAAAATCCTTTTCTACCTTTGCATTGAAATTAATCACGAACGAATAAAGAACATAAAACGAAAGGAATTATCTATGGAGACGCTTATTAAACATAAGGACGCCGTTAACACATGGATGGAGAGATTTGGTGTCAAGTTTGGTATTTACAAACATGGGGTTTTCAACGAGCAGTTGTTCCCATTCGACTCGGTGCCACGTGTGATTTCTCATGACGAATGGACAGTTTTGGAAAAAGGTCTTATTCAGAGATGTAATGCTCTGAACGCATTTCTTTTAGACATCTACAATGAAAAGAAGATTATAAAAGATGGTGTTGTTCCAGCTGAGTTCGTTTACTCTTCAAAAGGTTATTTTGTTGAGTGTGAGGGAATTACACCATCGAAAGGTATTTTCGCCCACATCGCTGGTATCGATTTGGTTCAGGCTAAAGATGGCACTTGGTACATCTTGGAGGATAACCTTAGAATCCCATCTGGCGCTTCTTATCCAATGATCGCAAGAAACATCACTCGTAAGGTGAGCCCGGCGACTTTTGCCAACAACCATGTGGCAGACAATCGTAACTATTCGGAGCTTCTTAAAGAGACTATGGATTATGTCAACGATGGACGTGGTATCAATGTGATTCTTACTCCAGGCAGATATAACTCAGCTTTCTTCGAACATTCATATTTGGCAGAGAAATCTGGCGCGGTGCTTGCTTTCCCAGGTGATTTGGTAGTCGAGGATGACATGCTATTCTACAAGGATATCTCAGGAGAGATGATGAGAGTAGGAGCTGTCTACCGCCGTGTATCCGACGAGTATATGGATCCGCTTACTTTTGAGGAGTCGTCGGTGCTTGGTGTTCCAAATATCATGCAGATCTACGCTAAGGGTAATGTAGCTATCGTCAATGGTATCGGTAATGGTGTGGCTGACGATAAGGGTATCTACTACTTCGTGCCAAAGATGATCAAGTATTATCTTAATGAGGAACCAATCCTTAAGAATGCTCCTACTTATTTGCCTTATTTTGAGGAGGATAAGAAATACGTGCTTGAGAATCTAAGCAAACTTGTCATTAAGGATGTGAGTGAGGCTGGAGGTTACGGAGTGGTGTTCGGTAGAGACTTGGACGCTGAGCACTTGAAGGAGATGTATGATCTTGTCGACAAGGAGCCACGTAGATGGATCGCTCAGGAGGTGATCGACTTCAAGGATCTTGAAATCATTGAGAATGGCGAGTATGTAGAGAGAAAAGCCGACTTGAGAGCTTTCGTACTTTCTGGTAAGGAAACAAAGGTTTGGAAGAGTGGTTTGACTCGTTTCTCACGTAATCCTAATTCATTTGTCGTAAACTCATCACAGGGTGGTGGTTACAAGGATACTTGGGTAATGGAGGAATAATATAACCTGTGTGGCGGGCAGGTTTCAAACCTGCCCCTACAATCGGGTTTGCAAAATAATTTATCTATCACAACGAACGAAAAAAATTTAATCACATGAACGCTAGAACTATATCAACAGCAAAGGCAGACAAACTATTTTGGCTTGGCCGTTATGCAGAAAGAACTTATCTAAATCTTCACTTCCTTCGTGCTTGCTACGACAAGATGATCGACGGTGATTCAGAGGCTTACGAGGAGTATTGCGACAATCTTAGCCTAGACGCAGATTTCAAGTCGCCTTCCAACTTTGTGAAGAGTTTCCTTTACGATAAGCAAAATCCATTTAGTATCTCAGCTGAGCTTGAGTTCGCCAACGACAATGCGATGGTGCTACGTGAGGAGATCACATCTGAGACTCTTGGTTACATCCAAATGTCTATCGCTCAGATCAACTCTTTGGCTAAAACAAATGAAACAAATATCACTCATCTTCAGCCTATTACAGACAACCTACTTTCAATGTGGGGATCGATTGAGGAGAGAGTGCTTAACGATTACGCGCTTGCTATCCTAATGGCTGGAAAGATCATAGAGCAGATTGATATCCGTGTGAGATTCGATTATCCATTCGATAGAGTAGAGCTTCTTTACGAAAGATTGAAGACTCACTTGAGATATGTGCCTTATATCTACGATGTTGAGGTGATTGAGCAGATTGATAAGCTTCTTACAGCAAAGAATTATTCTAATGAGCCATTTTATAAGGAGAAGTTACTTTCTTTGCTCAACTCAATCGTAGGAAGATACTAACCCCTATTTCCTAAATCATATCCTTAATGCACAGACAGGAATGTTTTCGAGCAAAACCAGATTCCTCTCTGTGCTTTTATAAAGCAATGAAATATAAGCAATGAAATACAATAGGAAATGAAACGTTATCAATTCACATATCAGACAAGCATTACTTTCGACAGTAAGGTGTCTGACCACCATTTTAAGCTTCGATGCCTGCCATACAGGTGTGGCTTTCAAAAAATAGAGGAAGAGGATTTTTCGGTGTCGCCTTGTAGAAATTTGATGAGGTCGACAGATGGCTTTGGAAATGAACTAATCTTTGGAAGTACCTGTGAACCTCATAAGTCGTTTACGTTTGCATCAAGAGGCATCGTACAGTTGTCGCAACATCTTGTCGTGGAGGAGGCAAAGCATTTTTTCCGACTTCCTACATTGTTGACGACGGCAAACGAAGAAATGATGAAATTCTCCGATGGAATCGTCTCTTTTGAAAGTAATATTGTTAAAGATACTCTGTCTCTTGTCGACGCTCTTCACGAGAGAATGAAATATGAATCTCGTTCCACTACAATCAAAACATCTGCTATTGAGGCTTTTACACAGGGTAAAGGTGTTTGCCAGGATTTTTCTAACGTTATCTTGGCTATTCTTAGAGGCAAAGGAATAGCATGCAGATATGTCAACGGATTCATTCCGGGAGAAGGAGAGAGTCACGCGTGGGTAGAGGTCAACGACAATGGAATCTGGTATGCGATAGATCCCACTCGAAAACTGTTGATTGAGAGCGACTACCTAAAAATCGCTCATGGTAGAGATTTCAACGACTGCACAATGGAGAGAGGTGTGTTTGTCGGCTCTGGAGATCAACATAAACTAGTTCACATAACAATGGCTGAAATATAAAGGATAATAGAAATATGGTTAAGGAGGTTTACTCTTCTGCATTGCCAATAGACGAGCGTCTGACAATCAAGAAGAACACAATCAAGGGTGGCAATAGTAAGAAAAGATTTTGTGTTGTCACTGGAACACATGGAGACGAATTGGAGGGACAGTATGTTTGTTTCCTTCTATCTCAGTTTTTGCAGGAGCATATCGCTGATGTCGACGGTGAAATCGACATCTATCCTGCGTTAAATCCACTTGGAATTGACAGTATTACTCGTGGTATACCAAACTTTGATTTGGATATGAACAGAATCTTTCCGGGTGATCCTCATGGAGCGATGGCGGAGACTGCCGCAAATGCAATCTACAAGGATCTTCTTGGAGCAGAGATGGTGATTGATATCCACGCGTCGAACATCTTCCTAAGAGAGGTGCCACAGGTGAGAATCAACGTTAATTGCGCAGATTTGCTTGTGCCATATGGAAAGGAGCTTAATGTGGACTTTATTTGGATTCACGAAGCAGCTACAGTGCTTGAAAGTACACTAGCTCACTCTCTTAACTCAGCAGGTACTCCTTGTTTGGTTGTGGAGATGGGAGTAGGTATGCGAATAACACGTCATTATGGCACAGATCTTTTGAATGGTATTCTTCAACTTCTAAAGTCGCTTGGATTCTATAAGGGTGAAGTTGAGATGGAGGCAAAGGAACAGTTTGTCAGCACACAGGGTGAGGTCGAATTCCTTAACGCTGGCTGTTCAGGTGTGTTTATTCCGTCTATCGACAACAACCAGTGGATGAAAAAAGGCGATGAAATCGGTAAAATCGTAAGCACTCTAGAAGGAAAAGTTTTAGAGAAAGTAGTCAGTCCGTGTGATGGACTTGTGTTCACTCTTCGTGCTTATCCTATTGTCTACGAAGGATCATTGATGGCACGTATTTTCAGAAAGAATTAAGCCCAAAGATTATTGCAATGGAAAAGAAGATTATATATAAGATGAGCTCTCCTTACAGAGATGAGTTCAGAATCACTGGATATGAATTTGGAGAGGGAGAAAAGACAGTTGCCATAGTCGGTGCTATGCGTGGCGACGAGATACAGCAGCAGTATGTCTGCGCTCAGATTGTCAACCGTCTCACAAAACTTGAGAAGGAGGGTAAGATCGACAAAGGTTGCAGAATACTTGTTATTCCAAGTGCCAACCCATTCTCCATGAACCTTGAGAAGAGATTCTGGTCGATGGATAATACCGATATCAACCGTATGTTCCCTGGTTACGACAAGGGAGAGACTACGCAGAGAATCGCGGCAGCGTTGTTTGACACACTAAAAAATTATACTTACGGAATCCAGTTGGCAAGTTTCTATATGCCAGGAGAGTTCGTTCCACACGTAAGAATGCTTGATACTGGTTATCAGGATACTGCCGACGCGAAGTTTTTCGAGTTGCCATACATCTACGTGAGAAAACCACGTCCGTACGACAGCACCATGCTCAACTACAACTGGCAGATCTGGAACACCTTCGCCTTTTCAATCTATTCCGGCCTAACAAACCAGCTAAATACAGATTTGGCGGAAGAGACAATCCATGCCATCTTCCGTTTCATGGATAGAAAGAAGATCATCAGCGACGTTCATCGTCATGGTTATGTGTCGGAGATTGTCACAGACGACAACCATGTGGTGGTCCGCAGCAAGAAAGCGGGATTCTACACGAAACTAGTTTCTGCTAATCGTGCGGTAGAAAAGGGAGACTTGATAGCCAAGATAGTTGATCCGTATAATGGAGAGACGATAGAGGAGATTAAGTCGCCATGCAAAGGAATTATCTTCTTTGCTCATTATCGCCCGTTGGTGTTGGAAGATACAATAGTTTTCAGAATAATTGAGGTAAAATAATACCTCTAAGATTTCAGTCGTGCAAAATTATACGCACATGTAAAAAAATAGTCAATTGATGACATTTCATTGCTATTTCTTGCGTCGTGGCTACCGTGTTGGCAGTCACGACGTTTTTTTGATTATCTTTGCGGAAAATCTAAAATTATGGCAAAAGACAGTTACAAATTGGAGAATGAGGCTTTTCTTGCTGAGATTGCTAAGAATCCGGAAGTAAAAGCTCTTCCAAAAGGAATTTATTATAAAGTGTTGGCGACAGGCGACGGGAAAACAGCCCAGACAGCAGCAGTGGTATCGGTTTATTATCGTGGATCACTGATTGATGGCAGAGTCTTCGACGACAATACAAAACAAGGTTACGCGGATGCTTTTAGATTGCGTGAACTGATCACAGGTTGGCAGATTGCGATTCCAAAGATGCATGAGGGCGACAAGTGGGAAATCTATATCCCGTCGGAATTAGGTTACGGCAAAAGAGGGTGTCCACCAGATATCCCTGGCAATTCCACATTGATTTTTGAGATTGAGTTAGTGAAAGTAAATTAATATGGGCGGGCCTTGTGCTCGCCCATTATGAATTTTGATATAAAATTTTGCAATACCAAAATTTATATATAGTTTTGCAACACTAGAACCCGCCAAGCCTCTCGTTGATGCTCAAATGTGCGGGTCGTTTTTTTAATTTTAATTTTATTATGATTGGAACAGTACCATTTAGTAAAGGTTTTACTAATTCTAGTGATCTCGTTTCTTTGCTTCTGTCAAGAGGTTTAACTATTGAAGATATCCAAAAATCTATTGACTATATTGATAATGGCTCTGTCATAGTTGTTGACTGATATTTATAATCTCGCTCAAGTGTAATTAATTCAACAGAAAACAGCGTTATATATAAAATATTGAACGCTTGGAAAACCCACAAACTCGTTTGTTCAGGAAAACTCCCAAACGGGGAAAACATAAACAATAGAAAACCCGTTTCTAATTTTTTTTTTGGAGATTATATTGCAGTTGTCCAAAAATGAGGATTGTTAAGGGCGGAACGCCCTAACCACCATACCAACGCGAGCCCGTAGGGCGAGCGTATAAAAAATAAGCGTGTTTGGACAACTCGTATATAATTGCCTAAATAAAAAAGACGCGAGCAATAAATCGCGTCTTTTATATGTCATTAATGTCTAGTCCTGAAATAGCGTTACAAAAAAAGAGACGTTATGAAAGAAAAAGAAAACGGTTACGTGAAGCGGACGCAGAAGGACTACAGCATGAGTTTCAAATTGTCAGTAGTTAAAGAAGTGGAGACGACAGACATCGG
>JAZUIF010000013.1:0-111101 GCA_045642085.1 Paludibacteraceae bacterium
TTTATCTTTGGGATAATAAGATTCATAAATAACTTGCGACATCAAGTAGGTGGAATAGGCAAATAATAAAAACCCACAAAATAGGACAAAGAGCACAAAAAAACCAGCATCGAAAAAAGTATCAAAATCAATTTTATATAAAAAATTGAAAATGCCGAAAAGAGAAATTGTAAAGCCACAACTTCCGGTAATATTTTTCCTTAGTCTTCCAAATATGGTTGTTTCTATTCTATGTATTTGATACCCTCCTCCTAATTCCAACATAGCATTATGTTTTGATCCTTTTTATCGGAGATTTTATCTCATATAATGTCTGAACCAGACCTCCGGCACTTCTCGTTTCGACAATGCCTCGTAATCCGACTCTTTACATGAAACTATTCTACGTCCATTGAATCCGGGTATTTCTATCCACCATCTTCCATTCAATGGATTATTGTAGAATTTAACCTCAGAATTAGTACGTGTATCGAAAATTATAGACTTTCGATAATTATTAATATCGTTGACAGGATAGTCGTTGTAGCGATGATCTACACCATGAAGATAATGCCACAAAATCTGAGCAGAAAGGGCCAAAGATGATTCATTTTGGGCGTATACATCGGAGATATAGAACACAGAGGATCTGTCGCTCAACCCAGCAAGTTTAGCTAAATGACATGCTTCCTCGCCATATAATCCGTTTGGCATGGCGACACACGACGGCATATCTGAGTTGCGAATCGACCGTGCTGAGATAGAGAAGAGATCATTGTCGCGAAGTAACGGTTCAATATTCTGTACATTATCCTGCACTAAAGCCAAACGAGTAAAGCAGATGCGTTGGTCGTCGGCACGAGATAATTTATCATCTGAGCTCAAATATGACTGATAACCTAACACATCTATACAATCAACTTGCTTGATCTTCTCGATTTCATCGAATGTGGAGAGCACTCCACCACTTTTCTCAAGTTCATCCATTCCACTCAACGTAAGCAATGAATCGACCTTAACAATATTGATTTTCCCGATGGATTGGCTCATTCCTTTCACAATTGGCAAATTGCAAGAGTCGCTACCACCGATGATCACAACCTTCTTTCCTGCCTCCACAAGTATCGAAACGACATCCGCAACGGCTGCCATCGGCGACTGTTCATCTTTCACATTGACATCACCAAAATCAGCAATCCTTATATTATGGAAATCTCCACACAAACGATAAAGATATTTCCTTACTCCACCAGGTGCTTCGACTACAGATGGATTATATTTCTGCGAGCCCCAAGAAGATGGGATTCCAATGATAGCAACATCAAAATCATCGGTGGAATCGTCGGAATTGGCAGAAATAAACGACGAGAGATCACTCGCGTCGTCTATATAGTGAAGAGGAATATCCTCAATTTGTGGTTTTCTGAAATATGCTCTTATATCCTCCATCTCTTACTTCATTACTGTATAGAAAATACGAGGCACTGGTGATTCGAACGATATCATCTTTCCATTCATCGGGTTTTTGATCGCCAAGTATGTGGCATGAAGACAAAGACGCTTTACACTTGTGATTGGAGCCCCATACTTCACATCACCAACAATAGGATGACCGATGGTCTGCATGTGGACACGGATCTGATTTTTTCTACCTGTTGGAATCTCACACTTCAAAAGGGTACGTCCGTTGCCACGCTGAATCACCTTATATTTAGTGACTGCATACATTCCGCCGTTGTCGTAATTGCAAGAGTGTACTATATATGTCTTCGGATCTTCCTTCAACCAACTCTCAACAGTATCCTCATCCTTCTCCACATTTCCTTCCACCAAAGCGTAATACACTTTTCTGTGGTCGGAATCGTGCCAATGTGCCTTCACCGCCTGCTGCACCTCTGGAGTCTTAGTGAACATAAGCACTCCGCTTGTGTCACGGTCGATTCTATGCACAGTATATAGAGCATTCTGACGGTTCTGTTTCTTAACGTAGCCGACCATCACCTTCAATACTGTATCTTCAGCAGCATGGTTTGGTGCTGGCACTGAAAGAATACCTTCCTTCTTGTCAACAACAAGGAATGCTTCATCTTCATAAATAATAGAGATTTTTGGATGAGCAAAGGTGTTCTTCTTACCAGTGAAACTGACATTTACTTTCTGTCCTTTATTCAACTCGTAGTCGTAACGTGTCTCTACTGCACCATCTACTGATACCAATCTCTTTGCCAAAAGACCCTTTATATTATTGCGGCTTGAACCAATCTTCTGCTGTAAGAATTCAAACAGTTTTGCAGGCTCGTTCACTATAAACTCAGTTGAACGCTCACGAATAAAGTTCTTTCTATTGTTTGTCTTTATCATTGTAAATAAGTTTTTTCAGATTAATCAAATAATGTGAGTTGCGCTCCATCACGTCGTCTGCCAAGATGAGTATATGCCAACTCTGTAGCCTCTCTGCCTCGTGGAGTACGCTTCAAGAATCCTTCTTTGATAAGGAATGGCTCGTACACCTCTTCCACAGTGCCAGCATCCTCTCCGATAGCAGTGGCGATAGTGGAAAGTCCGACAGGTCCACCCTTAAATTTGTCGATCAATACGGCCAAAATCTTAGTATCTGTCTCATCCAAGCCATATTGATCTATGTTCAACGCCTTCAATGCCTCACTCGCAATTTTAGTGTCGATCGTTCCATTTCCCTTCACCTGTGCAAAGTCGCGCACTCGTCGCAAAATCGCATTGGCAATACGTGGAGTTCCACGGCTTCGGCTAGCAATCTCTCCTGCTGCTTCAACATCACATGGAGTATAGAGTTTTGACGCTGAACGACAAATGATCTTAGTCAAGACATCCTTGTCGTAGTATTCCAAGTGGCAGTTGATACCGAAACGTGCTCTCAACGGACTTGTCAGCAATCCACTTCTTGTAGTGGCTCCGACAAGTGTGAACGGATTCAACGGTATCTGCAAGGCTCTTGCGTTCGGTCCTTTATCGATCATAAGGTCTATACGGAAATCTTCCATTGCCGAATATAGGAACTCCTCTATCACCGGCTTCAAACGATGGATTTCATCGATGAAAAGGACCTGATTTGGTTCCAATCCAGTCAAAAGTCCAGCCAAATCCAATGGTTTGTCAAGCACTGGAGCCGAAATCAATTTGAAGCCGACACCCAACTCATTGGCCAAGATATTGGCAAGAGTTGTCTTACCCAATCCTGGAGGACCATAAAGCAGAGTGTGATCAAGGGGTTCTCCACGCATCTTTGCTGCCGCCACAAACACCTTCAGATTCTCAAGGATTTTCTGCTGACCAGTAAAATCGTCGAAGGAAAGGGGGCGAAGTGCAATCTCGTAATCTACCTCACGCTCATCTGCCGCACTATGTATGTCAAGTTCTTCGATATCTTCCATGCTTAAATAGACGGTACGATTTGTCTTAATATCTCAACCACCTTGTCGGCAGCCTTACCCTTACCTGCTATTGTCTGTATTCTCGACTTCACATATTCAAATCTCCACTTGTATCTCATCATGAAATTGAATGAGATAGGAAGAGAAAGCAACCAACAAAGTGTGAAGACGATGAACGACATTGTGTCTGCGAAATACTGTGGTGCGAAAATCGCATACAATATTATATATAGCAGATAGATGAATGGCAATACCAAATATACGAACCCAAGCAATAGACTTGCCTCAAAACCAGTTTTGTGGGCCAATTTGTAAGCCACTCCCTTGAATAGCAAGTATGGGAATCCATTGCATATAAACGCGTAAAGAGCAAGTGGAGATGTTCCGATCAAATATAGAATTGATGTGATCAACTTGGCATCAACTTTATGAGGCTCTTCGTATGCACGAGCATATAGTTCTACCTTATCACTATCTCCTAGCCAGTTTTTCACTGCTTTGTCAAGTTCTGGCAAAAGTGGATTATCATTCACAACAGCCTCATCTAGCTGAGTTGAGATTCTCTGTCGCACCTCAAGACGATTAGTCTCATTATCATCCCAGTCTTTCGACTCAAGCATCTCATCTGCGTAAGCGTACGACGACGCATAGATAGTATCGTAGTATTTCTCCGACACAATATGATGCATCAACGGTTTCATACGGCTATACAATTCGTCTCTTACCTTATTCTGAGTTACAGCCTCGTTAGCAAGATAATCCTGATAATAGTCGGCAATACGGATTGGCTTACCATAATTGATCACCAAATGGTAGCCGCTATGATCGTAGTGTCCATAGTCGATACCTGTCGGCACGATAAGCACCGATTCGCCTTCTGGTTTCTGCTTTTGCGCAGCGAATGCGATACGGAACATACCTTTTACCAATGGACGGAGACGACGGAACTCATCCTGACCTCCCTCAGGCATCAAACAGAAATATTGGTTGTGAGCTAACACCTTTACAGCCTCATCAAAGCTTTCCTCATTCTTCTTCAAATTGCTGTAGCCATCGCGCATACGGTAGGCTGGCATAATCTTGAAGAAATTCAAAGCTTTGGCGATAATCTTGTTGTTGAAGATAGCAGCCTTGGCCAAGAACATGATTGGTGCAGGAGAAGCCCACAACAAAGCCATCGCGTCGATAAACGCATTCTGATGGTTAGGTGCGAAAATCACAGATGTGTTTTCAGGTATAACCTTATCGTTATTCACCTCTGTCGATGAAAACCATCTGCTGTATATTGTGTTACTGTAGACTCTCAAAAACTTATAGAAAAAGGGAGTCTTATACATTTCTGCCATAATCTCTTCTCAGTATTAAGATATTTCCTTATCCGCAGGCGACGAGAACTGCTCCGGATAAAGTATGATAAAACTATTGTCTGCAAAATATTTACCCAACTGCTGCGGAAGTTTCTCAAACGCAGGCAAGTAGGAATCGTTGTTTTTTCTCGACGACACAATCAGCAAAAGATCATCTGTTTGCAATTCTCGTGTCAAGATTAGGAATTCATCCCAATCATCAAGAAGTTCATATTGTGTAGGCACTCCAAACTTGTTTCTGTTTGCAAGTTCCTTGATTTGTTCTAGAGTATCTTTAGAAGCGAAGAATTTAGCTGTCGCTCCAATCTGCTTGCATATATTCTTTACTCTATCGTACCACTTCACAAAACCGATCTCAAACTGAGCTTTAGGAGGCACAGCCACCACTACTCTACGGATTGTGCTAAGCGGCTGGACGGCCTTCACAACCATCACCATCTGGTTGGTAAGTTGTAATAAGGTTTCAGTCTTCTCTCCGAAGAAAGAGTCGGTAAACGTATTCTTATAATGAAGACCTAATACGATATCAGTAATGTTATTCTCTTTAATTGTATGGATGATACCCATTGCGATATTAGCATCATATCTAGATATCATCTTCACGGAATTATCCGTAGCCGACGCAATACGCGCTGCCCTTTCTAGCAGTTTACGTCCATGATCCATACCATTGTTGGGTGCATCATTGGCGACATGAAGAGCGTAAAGCGGTTCCTTCGACTTCTTTGCTTTAAGAATCACAGCAAGCTCCATCAGTCTAGCCAAATTATCCGGATGATAAAGCGGCACCAAGATTCGGTCGGCCTGTTGAGCTTTTGCTATTTTTTCGTCGATAGTTTCCGACTCAGTTGAGATTCTCTTCGACATTCTCTCTGTCACCGAAGATGAGATGATACAAGTGACAAGGATCATGACGACCGTACCATTAAGGATATCATCACTGAATATACGGATAAGGGAACCATCGTCAGCAAACTTGATGATTGTATCGTAACCAATTTTTACGGCAGCCAATGTAGCGGCAGCCTGAGCGGTGCTTAATCCGAAAATCAGATTTCCCTCTACATTCTTCAGTTTAAATGTCTTCTGCGTTATCACTGCTGCCAAATACTTGGCTAGATTTGAGACAACACACATCACAACCGCCACAATCAAAGTATTAGGACCTGCAAACACTGCCCTTAGGTCGATAAGCATTCCCACTCCTATCAAGAAAAACGGAATGAAAATGGCATTTCCCACAAACTCCAATCTGTTCATCAACGGAGATATTCTCGGTATAAGTGAGCTAATGGCGACACCCACCAAGAAAGCACCAATGATAGCCTCTAGTCCAGCTAGTTGGGCTATATAGCCTCCCAAGAAAACTAGAGCAAGCACAAAAATATACTGTCCGACGCTGTCACTTACACTCTTGAAGAATAAGCTGGCAAGACGTGGAAAAATGAATCCAATAATAAATAGGAATATGCAAATCGCAATTCCCATACGTACCCAAAAGAAACTGTTGATCTGACCTTTTGCCATACCAACAATCACCGCCAACACCAACAATGATAATGTGGTGGCAATCATAGTTCCTCCGATCGTGATGCTGATACTACGATTCTTATTGATACCGTATTTGCTGACAATCGGATAGGATATCAAAGTGTGCGACGCATACATACTGGCAAGCAAAAGCGATGCCACCAATAAATAGTATTGCGACGTCATTTCAGATGCCGCCGTGACATTGCTATTTTTCACCACCTCTGCATGAGGCAGATACTGAAGTAAGAAATAGCTGCTTAATGTTCCAAGCAGCATCGGCAAAATAAAGGTTATTCCTCCAAAGAAGACTCCTGCTTTTCGGTTCTTCTTGAAATCGGAAATATCCATTTCTATACCTGCCAGGAACATGATATACACCATGCCGACAGTGCCATAAAGCTCAAAACTTGAATCTCGAGTCAACACTCCTATTCCATGCTCACCCAAGATTATTCCTGCCAAAATCATCACTATGATATTTGGTAACTTGAATCTCTCCGATACAAACGGAGCCAATAGAATAACGAAAAGTACGAGCGAGAATATGAGAACCGGATTGGTCACCGGCAAACTCATACCCATATTAGTGAATATTGAATTCATCGCTCGTACTTTCTATTTGTTATTTCAAACTATATCCATAAAGAGTGATGCCACTAAGTGCAAAACCCAATTTTCTGCCATCAGTGTTTTCTGGGTTATACTTACTTGGCTGCGCTGCATTCTCAAAGATAAACTTCACACGTGCAGAACCATCGGCACCAATGTTCTCTTTTGGCACATTGACATAAACTGTGCTAAGCGCATTTGTTGACAAGTGTGCGATTTTAGCACCATTGACTTCAACATCAAACACAAATGGAATATCTCTAGGTGTGATCACTCTGTCAACATCCAATCGTAGTGTGATTTCTGCCATAGGAGCCGCCATCAATTCTACTGTCGCTGTATCGCCATTAGACCAACGGCCAAAGTCATCTGATCCAGAAAAGCCTTCAATCTCACATCCTGGATTCTCCTTACGGAAATCGTAATATGTATACAAATGAGTCACATTATCAGTTGCTCCCTCTGATGCAGCAACTGATGCCTTGTCTTCTTTTGAGGAACAGCAGCACATGGCTAAAACCATTCCCAAGAAATAAATGACATTCTTCATTGTTAATGCGTTTAGAAGTCAATATTAATCTTCGTCCTCTTCCTCTTCAGATTCTACAACAGAGACTCCGTAAAGAGTGACACAAGAGATTCCCATACCCAAAAGACGAGTATCCTTTTTCTCTGGATCTACATCAATAGGTCTTTTTGCATTCTTGAACTTGAACTCCAAAGATAGAGTGTCGCTATCTCCAACAATGTCTGAAGGAATATTCAAATAGATGATTCCTGGCCACGACTCTCCTGAAGAGATCAACTTATCGTTGGCATATGCATCGTATTTTGTTGCCTCTCCTGCTGGAGTTGACATTGTAATATTAATTTTTGCTGTCAAGTCTGAATTAGGGACAATATCTCCTATAGTAATAGTACTTGTCTCCTCATCTGTCCATCTTCCAAAACTTTCATTAACAGAAAATCCTGAAAGCTCACATTTAGGATCATCCTCCTTAAAGTCGTAATATGCAACAGAAAGTGTCGCATCTCCGAATTTTTCAACATATCCTGTTGAAACCATTCTGTTTTCAATCTCTTCTACAGATCCTGACCCACAACTGCTCAACAAAGCAGTCATTCCTAAAACATAAAAAAAAGTCTTTTTCATATTTATTGCTATTATTATTTCTTCATCTCTTTTGCCCAACTATCCTTCAAACCGACTGTACGGTTGAATACCAAATGATCTGCTGTAGATGTCTTGTCGACTGTAAAGTAGCCGACACGCTGGAACTGTAAATAATCAAGTGGCTTGCACTCTGCCAAGTATTTCTCAACATAGCAGTTTGTCAACACCTTCAATGAGTCTGGATTAAGGATCTCACGCATTGCGTCAATTGCCTCACACTGCTTCTCCTCTTTGATACGTGCCAACTCGTCACGTGGATTCTCCACCTTCCATAGTCTGTCGTATAGGCGGACCTCTGCCTTAAGAGCATGTGCGCAGCTTACCCAGTGGATTGTCTTACCCTTGATCTTCATGTTGCAGTTTGCTTCTCCTGTCTTTGTCTCAGGAATAAACTCTGCATGAACCTCAACGATATTTCCGTTGGCATCCTTCACACAGCATTCTGCCGGATTCTCGCTACACTTGATGATATAAGCGTTCTTTAGGCGAACCTCCTTACCAGGGCCAAGACGGAAGAACTTAGCTGGAGCATCCTCCATAAAGTCGTCACGCTCAATCCATAGCTCACGGCTGAACTCAACCTTGTGTGTTGCTGAATTCTCATCCTCAGGATTGTTGATAGCGTCAAGCTCCTCTACCTTTCCCTCTGGATAGTTAGTGATGACCAACTTGATTGGGTCAAGCACAGCAGCCACACGAGTAGCACGCTTGTTCAAGTCGTCACGGACTGCGCTCTCAAGCAAAGAGAACTCGTTAAGAGCGTCGTAAGTAGTGTAACCAATTTTATTGATGAAGTTGTGGATACTCTCTGGTGAATAACCACGTCTTCTGAATCCACAGATAGTAGGCATACGAGGGTCGTCCCAATCCTCTACCACATGCTCCTTAACCAATGTCAAAAGATTACGCTTCGACATTAGAGTGTAGTTAAGATTAAGCTTGTTGAACTCATACTGGCGAGGACGGTTGTCGTCAAGATCCTTACCCTCCTTCACCCAGTCGACGAACAAATCGTATAGTGGACGGTGAGGCACAAACTCAAGTGTACACAATGAGTGAGTGACACCCTCGAAATAGTCGCTCTGACCATGTGCGAAATCATACATAGGATATACCTTCCACTTCCAGCCTGTACGGTGGTGTGGATGAGTAGTGATGATACGATAGATGATCGGGTCACGGAAATGCATGTTAGAGCTTGCCATGTCGATCTTAGCACGAAGCACCATCTTACCATCTTCGATCTTACCATCTGTCATCTCCTGGAAAAGACGAAGGTTCTCCTCGATCGGACGATCACGATATGGACTAGCTGTACCAGGCACTGTAGGAGTACCCTTCTGAGCTGCGATCTCCTCAGGAGTCTGCTCGTCGATATAAGCCTTACCCTCCTTGATTAGAGTGACAGCAAGATCCCAAAGCTGCTGGAAATAGTCGGAAGCGTAGTAGATGTTACCCCACTCGAATCCCAACCATTTGATATCTTCCTTGATCGCCTCGACATACTCGTTGTCCTCCTTCACAGGGTTTGTGTCGTCGAAACGGAGATTACATACGCCATTGTATTTTTTAGCGATACCGAAATCCATGCAAATAGCCTTTGCATGACCTATATGGAGATAGCCGTTTGGTTCAGGCGGGAAACGAGTTTGTACTTTTCCTCCGTTTTTGCCATTTGCCAAATCATCCACCACCTTCTGCTCAATGAAATTAAGCACCTCTTTGGCTTCGTTTTTTTCTATCTCTTGGTTTTCTGCCATGACCATTAAATTTAATCTACATCTATAATTAGCCTATTTCGTGCAAAAATAGTTTTATTTTCTCAATATTTCTATATTTTTTTCGCGAAATATAGAGACTCCCGAACGTGCGTGTCGCGAAATGTAGAGACGCACGGACGTGCGTGTCATATCTTGGAATTTTAATTGTAACAGTTGGGAGATTATCCAAAAAGATTTATCTTTGCAAAATAAGCGTGTTGTATTATAGCACGTGGAGACGCACAAACATGCGTATCAAAACATAAATTATTGAAGGACAATGAATCCACAGGTAAGTATCATAATGGGCAGCACATCAGACCTGCCAATCATGGAGAAGGCCGCTAAGATTCTTGACGAATTTGAGATTCCGTTCGAGATCAACGCCCTTTCTGCACACCGCACTCCATCTGAAGTTGAGAGTTTCGCCACTAACGCTGAGGGTCGTGGCATCAAGGTCATCATCGCAGCAGCAGGTATGGCAGCAGCTTTGCCAGGTGTGATCGCGGCACAGACATCAGTCCCAGTGATCGGTGTTCCTATCGCCTCTACACTTGAGGGTATGGACGCTCTTCTTTCAATCGTGCAGATGCCTCCAGGAATTCCAGTTGCGACAGTCGGCATCAACGGTGCTATGAACGCAGGTATTCTTGCAGCTCAGATGATTGCGTTGAGCGACAAGGCTGTGGCAGAGAAGGTTAAGGCTCACAAGGCTGGCTTGAAGAGTAAGATTGTCAAGGCTAACGAGGAGTTGGCTAAGGTCCATTTCAAATTCAAGACAAATTAAATCCACCGTAGAGACGCACGGACGTGCGTGTCACAGGACGTGCGTGTCATAAAACGGACGTGTGTGTCACCGAACGTGAATGTCCACAGACGTGCGTGTAATCATAGATGGATAATTGGTATATTTTCGAAATAATTAAGATTTATCAATATGGCAATTCTAGACAGTATTATTGCTCGCGCTAAGCAGAACAAGCAGCGCATCGTTCTTCCTGAAGGTACAGAAGAGCGTACATTGAAGGCCGCTGACCAGATTTTGGCAGAGGGTATCGCAGACATCATCTTGCTAGGTAACGCTGGTGAGATCAACAAGTTGGCTTCTGAGTTCGGACTTAAGAATATCTCAAAGGCGACTATCATCGACCCTGAGAACAATCCAAACAGCCAGAAATATATCGACCTTTTGCTTCAGCTTCGTCAGCGCAAGGGTTTGCAGCCTGAGCAGGCAGTTGAGCTTGTAAAGGATCCTCTATACTTGGCTTGTTTGCTAGTTAAGGCTGGCGACGCTGACGGTGAGGTAGCTGGTGCTAAGAACTACACTGGTAACGTGCTTCGTCCTGCATTCCAGATCATCAAGACTCGCCAGGGTGCTAAGTGTGTGAGCGGTGCATTCCTTATGATCTTCAAGGATAAGACATACGGTCACGACGGTATGTTGCTATTCGCCGACTGTGCAGCAACTCCAGTTCCAACAGCTGAGGAGCTTGGTAGCATCGCTGTTGTCAGCGCTGGTACAGCTAAGTCTATCTTCGGTTTCGACGAGCCTAAGGTTGCTATCATGAGCTTCTCTACTAAGGGTTCAGCTAAGCATGAGACAGTCGACAAGGTTATCGAGGCTGGTAAGTTCGCTAAGGAGTACGCTCCTGATTTGAAGATCGACGCTGAGCTTCAGGCAGACGCAGCACTTGTGCCAAGCGTAGCTAAGAGCAAGGCTCCAGGTAGCGACGTTGCTGGTCAGGCTAACGTATTGGTATTCCCTTCTCTTGAGGCTGGAAACATCGGTTACAAGCTTGTACAGCGTCTTGCAGGTGCAGAGGCACTTGGCCCAATTCTTCAGGGTCTTGCTGCTCCAGTCAACGACCTTTCTCGTGGCTGCTCTGTGGAGGACGTGGTTAAGATGATTGCAATTACAGCAAACCAGGCTATTGCTGCAAAACAATAATAATCTAATGTTGTAGGCGTGATAAGCGTCTACAACATTTCATAATTTATATTACATGAAAATTTTAGTACTAAACTGCGGTAGTTCGTCAATCAAGTACAAATTGATCGATATGCCAAAGAACGACACATTGGCGTCGGGAGGAGTTGAAAAAATCGGCTTGAAAGATTCATTCTTGAAGTATAAGACTCCATCGGGTGAGAAAAAACAAATTGATTGCGAAATTCCAGAACACACAGCAGGAATTGAGTTGATTCTTAAGGTTCTTCAGTCTAAGGAAGACGGAGCTATCAAGAATCTTTCAGAGATCGAGGCTGTAGGACATCGCGTCGTACATGGAGGTGAGAAATTCAACAAATCTGTACTAATTACTAAGGAGGTTATTGATAACATCAAGGAGTGTGCTCCACTTGCACCGCTTCACAACCCTGCCAACCTAAAGGGTATTGAGGCTGTAACTGCTGAGCTTCCTAACGTTCCTCAGGTTGCAGTGTTCGATACTGCATTCCACCAGACTATGCCAGCTGAGGCATATATGTATGCTCTTCCTTACGAGTATTACAAGAAGGACGGTGTACGTAGATATGGTTTCCACGGAACAAGCCACAGATATGTATCTGCTCGCACATTGGAGATCCTTGGTATGAAGCCAGAAGGCACAAAGATGATCACTTGCCACATCGGTAACGGTGGTTCTATCTCAGCTATCAAGGACGGCAAGAGCGTAGACACATCAATGGGATTGACTCCGCTTGAAGGTCTTGTAATGGGTACACGTTGCGGAGATATCGACACAGGTGCCATCACATACTTGATGGAGCGTAACAAGCTTGACATTCCTGCAATCAATAACATCCTTAACAAGGAGAGTGGTTTGAAGGGAATCTCTGGCATTTCTCAGGACATGCGCGACGTCGAGGCTGGAATCAATAGTGGCAACGAGCGTGCGACACTTGCAAGAGACATGTTCGTTTACCGTGTACGCAAGTTCATCGGTTCATACACAGCTGTTCTTGGTGGTCTTGACATCTTGGTATTCACAGGAGGAATCGGTGAGAACCAGGCTACAATCCGTCAGCTATGTTGCGAGAAGTTCGGTTATCTAGGTGTAGAGATCGACGACGCTGCTAACAAGGCTGCAGGAGGTGTAGAGAAGGTTATCTCAACTCCATCATCAAAGGTTAAGGTGCTTGTCGTTCCTACAGACGAGGAGTACATGATCGCAAAAGATACTCTTGAGCTTGTAAAGTAAATTCGTCATTTATACCCTTCCCCCTTCAGGGGGATAAAGGGGGGCTTTATAGACGTTGCAAATAATTGCAACGTCTTTTTTGTTTCTGCATTCCGCATTCATAATCCAGCATTTCCCAATCCGTCCACCGTTCCCCGAACGTCAGTTCGGGGCATTATGATCTTTGAATTTCCATTTCTCCGCCCACGGTAGATTCTTCCTCGCTACGCTTCGTCAGAATCAGCCATGGGCTTTGAATAAACGAACCGTTTCCACGGTTCGTTGATGGGATTATTACTAATTCATAATTATGAATTCTGCATTTCCTCCTTCAACATCTGTTCATGATACCACGAATCATGCCCCTCTCCTATCTTCTGCACTCTTTCAATCAGCTCTACATAACCATCATCAGACAGATCTAGATTCTTCAACAACGGAATTAAACCCTTCCCGTCTTCTCCTTCATAAAAGAATAGGGCGTTGCTGATTCTCGCTCTCTGGCTTGCTCTTGGTTCACGGCTAAAACCGTCTCTGTGGCACTTCTTTCCTGTCTGGCTGACCTCTGTATCCAAACATTCAAATACAGGGTCTAATTCGACGTCGACGGCATCAAAAATCGCCACTACCTCTTCCTCTGGGATGGCAAACATCTTTTCGTAGCGGAAACTTGTCTTTGCCCCTCGTCTGCCTAGCTCTTTGGCGAACATACGGGGATGAAGTGAATCTTTGGGATTAGCCAAAACTGCGAAAAAGAGATTCTGCAGGATCGCATTGTAATAAGAGCAATCCATCACATCGTAGGGCTTGAAATTCTTGAGGATCTTCTCTAGGAAATCGACGTCGAAGATTCCCGTCGGCACTTTGCCTTGCTGCATAAGCTGCCTTACCTTGACCATCCTGACAAACAACAACCTCACAAGAAAAATCAACTCCTTTCTCTCTACGTGATCTTTTTCCTGTACTGTCGCCACTGTGTAGCGTGAATCGACTAAACTTGGGAACTGGAACACTACCCTTTCCCTCTCAATTGCGGCAAGGATATTCTCAAATCCTGCCATAGCTTCATTAATCATATATTTATTTTTGTACTTAAAATCCGAAGATATTTTTGATTTGTGAGTGGAGGTAGTGCCTCCACTCACAAATCAATCTTTATTTCTTTCGTCCGGTAATTCTGTCGATCAACTCCTGCTGCTCTCTCTTCTTTCTCTCCTCTTCTGTCTCTTCATGTGGAGCTTCTGCAGCTGGTGCTTCCTCTTCCTGAGCTACCTCTTCTTTCTTCTTCTTTGAACGTTTCTTCTCTTTTGGTTCAGCCGGAGCCTCTTCCTCCACCTTAGCAGGAGTCTCCTCTACCACCTGTGGTTTTGGAGCTCTACCAGTAATCCTACGAATCAACTCATCCTGTTCACGCTTCTTTCTCTCCTCTTCTGTCTCTTCGTGTGGAGTTGGAGCTGGTGTTGGAGCAGGAGCCTCTTCGACTACCTTTTCCTTCTTTTTCTTAGGTTTCTCCTTTGGCTCCTCTGCCACTGGAGCAGAAGCCTCTTCAACTACCTCTTTCTTCTTAGAACGCTTCTTCTCCTGAGGTTCAGGAGTTGGCTCTTCTACCTTGGCAGGAGTCTCTTGAGCTGGTTGAGCCTTAGGAGCACGACCTGTGATTCTGTTGATCAATTCCTGTTGCTCTCTTGCTTTTCTCTCCTCATCAGTCTCTGCTCGCGGAGCTGCTGGCGTTGGAGTTGGTTCAGGAGTAGGAGTCTCTTCAACCGACTCTTCTTTCTTCTTCTTAGAACGCTTCTTTTCCTGAGGTTCAGATGGTGTTTCCTCCACCTGAGATGGAGCAGTCTCCTCTTCTACAACCTCTTTCTTCTTTCTTGAACGTTTGCTCTCTTGCGGTTCCGATGGAGTCTCCTCTGCCGCAATAGATGGAGTCTCCTCTGCAACAGCCTCTTTCTTTTTTCTTGAACGTCTGTTCTCTTTGACCTCAGACGCCACCTCTTCTGATACTGCAGCTGCAGCAACAGCCGCTTCAGCCTCAATAGCATCATCATCTTTTGGTCTAGAAGCACGACCTGTGATTCGGTCGATCAAAGCCTGTCGCTCCTCCTCATCCTTTCGACGTTGGATCTCTTCCTCGGTCAAAGCATCATCAGGTGGAGTCTCCTCACCTTTCTTCTTTTTCTTCTTATCCTTAACCTCTGAATCTTCATCTTCTGGAGAATCTTCAGGATTAGCATCATCCTTCTTCTTGAAGAATCTTCTCTTTGATTTTGATTCAGTCTGCTCTTCATCATCTTCAGAATCAGCCTCAGCACTCTCAGCCCTCTTCTTATTAGCCTTAGCAATCTTTTCAAGTAAGGCCTTTCGACTTGCCTGCTTCTGCAAACTATCAAGCACAACAGATGATGCCTCTGCCGCTGTTCGTAGTTTCTCCAATGAGTCACTCAACTGCATCATATCCTCATCCACCACAGAATCAGACTGAGCCATTAGGATAGAATCCCATTGTGCTCCATCAAGCTCCTCGATGACTTTACGTCTGTTGCGAGTGTAATACTTGACATGACCAAGAGGCTTATTGTCTTCAGCTGTAGGAAGATATTTAGCACGAATCTTTTTCTGGAATCTCTTCTTATAAAGAATCTTGATCTCACCAGTAGCAAGATATTCAAGATTAAGTTCTGTCATTACCGAATCGACAAGCGTATCGATTGCAGAATATTGAGGCAGAAGTGTGATTACGGAATCCACAACGGTATTCAATAATACCTTTCTATATTTCGTATTGCCGACAAGATCCATAACCTTTTTGGCAATAACTCTGCCGGTATCATCCATGTTGTAGAATCTCTTCTTATAGAAATATCTCTGATGCCAATAATACATAAAGAAGTCATAGTCGTAGATAAACTTGAATTTATCTCTATCATAGTGAACTTCATTTAGGTAACGACATTTAGGGATTTTGATCTTAGCGACAATATCCTCACTCTTTCCTGACTTTTGAGCCTTCTCCGCCTCTTTAAGCTCCTCCATATTACGCATTTCCTCCTCAAGTTCAGCCAACTGCTGAGCAAGAAGGGAGCTATCAAGAGCCGCATATTCTTTAAGTGTCTCTACATCGATATCCTCTTCCAATGAGTCTAATCCCAACGTATCTGGTTCCGTCTCCACCACATAAGAAGCTGATGGCGAAGATGAAGAGGATGCTGTTTCTTTCTTTTGCGTAGTGTCTCGAGCGGCCAATGCAGCAGCGGCAGCCTCACGTTTCCTCTTGATGATGGCCTCAATTGTTCGACGAGTCTGTAATTCCTGCTCGTCAATAGGTTCATCAATAGTCTCCTCTGGATCCAACTCTCCATTGATCATCTCATTCTTAAGGATCACAGTAGGAAGTTTCTTTCCTCGTTTATTGGAGTTCGCATATTCGATTGCAGCACTATCACCACTAGCAATCAATTCAGCAAGTTCGATCAATTCAGCATTTTCCAACTCCTCTTCTTCAAGTTTTTCGAGGCGTTTTCTCTCCTTGGCTTCAGCTTTCTTCTGGGCTTTTCTGACCTTATTCTTGCCTTTCATGATCTTTTCAGCCTCTTTACGGGCTCTTGCAATGGCCTCTTGCTGTTGCTTTTCAATCAAAGCCTGCTTCTCCTCCTCCTTCAGTTTTTCATTCTCCTGAATCTTACGAAGTTCTTCAGCCTCTCTACGTTTAGCCATTTGTTCAGCATGGATCAAACGTTTTTCCTGCATCTCTTCACGTCTAGCGGCATCAGCCTCTCGTTTAGCTGCACGCTCTTCCATTTCTTTTGCGTGGCGTTCTCTCTCCCTTTCACGAGCTTGAGCTTTTCTCTCAAGTTCCTTGACCTTCAGTTCACGCTGTTTTTCTGCCTTTTCACGTTTCCTTTGCTGCATCTCAGCACGAGCTTTAGCCTCACGTTCACGTTGAGCCGACTTGATTTCGTTGGTACGTCTCATCTGCTCTGCACGTTGGGCTTGAGCTTTTTGTTTAGCCTCCAACTGAGCCTGTCGACGAGCATTCTCATGCTCCTTCTCCTTCTGTTTTGCCTCTAGAGCTTTCTGGCGAGCATTTGCCTTTGCTTCTGCCTCCTGTTGCTTCTTAAGCTGCCAGTTTTCACGCTGTTTTTGCTTCTTTTCAAGTTCTCTCTGGCGATACAACTCTCTATCAGCCTTTTGTTTAGCCACTTTTTCCGCAGCTATTTCTCTTTGACGAGCTTTGCGTTCAGCTTCACGTTCGCGTGCTAGACGCTGACGCTCAGCAACAGCTTCTGCACGGCGCTTTTGCTCCTCATGCACCTGTTGCAAACGGATTTCTCTTTCTGCTCGGATTCTTTCTGCTTCAGAAGCATAAACCGGTCCTGCTTCTGCAGCTTTTCGTTCAGCCTCCTCAGCCTCTTTTCGCTTCTCCTCAGCTTCACGAAGTTCACGTGCTCTCTGGATGCTCTCCATCTGACGTTTGCGTCGAGCCTCCTCTTCACGTTGCCTTTGCTGTGCTTCTGATTTTTTCTTGTTTTCTTCGGCAATACGGCTTTGCTCTTCAGCTTCACGTTCGGCAGCCTCTCTTTCTGCCTCCGCAGCCTCTTCTTTCTCTTTTTTCAATCGGCGTTCTTCCGCCTCTTTCTTCTTTCTCTCTTTACGGGATAGTTTTTGCCCTTTTGAAGAGTCGCCTTCATCTTCCACATTCTCAACACTTTGCACATCATTATCCTGAGCATTCACCAATTGAGGCAAACACCCGAAGCTAAACAGCACACATAGTATGAGTATTATTTTTTTCAAAACTATCCTTCTATTTTCTATGATATCGTGCACACAATCTTCATGCAAGTTATCACTAAACTGCAAATATAAACAAATTCATATAAAATTGAAACAATTAGTTAAGAATTAACGAAAACGAAATTGTTGGCGCGGGCCCGAACGTAGGCAATCGTACCGCACAAATTCAGGCAACGGCACATACAAGCAACAATGCAGACATGGAAATCAGAACGGGGTCATAATGATTTTCTAAAATTTGTCGGAAAAATTTATTTTCATACACATTTATTTATATTTTTGTGAAAATAATTAATTTGAATTGACTTAACAGATTATGTTTAATAAATAAACAAACAGAAATTTATTATTCTAACAAACATAATAGATGTTTAGTCAGTCTACTTTTTTAGCGATTCATTTTATTCCGACTCAAGAAAAACTATACTTAATTCTTATTCTGTCTATAGGAAATTTTTGAAGTTCTTAAAATCTTTAGTTCCCAATGAATATGATGACCGCAGATGGATAAAAATTTTCCTTATTCCTGATAGTGACACAAGAGTTAACGGATTTTCATATGGCCAAGATAAAATAGTTGTCTTATATAAAGGATGCACATTCGCAACACCAACTCATGAAATAGGACATGCTCTTGGACTTCCTCATACATTTACAGGTTGCACATCATCAGCAAAATACACATATGATTTTGCAACAACAGACAATATAATGGACTATTCCCATTTAAAAGAAATCGATAGGCATTCCTTTTTTCATTGGCAGTGGCAATCAATGAATAGATTGTTGTAAAACATGATTTTATGAGAAAAATATATTTTTATCTTTTGGTTATTTCTTTAACGTCGTGCGTTCACGTCGAGAAAGATAAAAGCTCAAACGAAAAATTTGAGAAAAGAGATAATCAAATACAAAATATTAACAGAATTAGTGATGTTGTTATGAAGAAAGAGAAAACAGATATTAGGAAAAAATACAAAGAAGAAGATGGTTGGCTAAAAGAGTCTTTAAGAGAAGATAATTGGTGCGAGGTGCTGACTGATAGTTATGAATTTTACTATGCCCCATCAGATTATTTTTATTGTAAAGATTTAAGATTTCATGATAACGGCATACTTAGTAGCTATACCAAATACATTTTCAAATATATTATAATTGGCATCTCCAAAGACTATGACAAAGAAGGTTGGCTGATTGAAGAAAAAAACTGGGATAATAGTTACGCCAATTTTAAAATCAAGCCCGAAAATTTGGTTTTTTTCTTAGAAAAAGAGGGTTGGTACAATAGAGAAACAGGGGAGACTTTCACTCTAATGAAAAAAGATAAAAGTGGAGAATTCACATATTCTTTGTTTGATAGAATAACAGGTGATCTAATTGAAAATAAAGACACTCTAGAAGATCCAATTTGGAACATAGAAATCCATATGGAACCAGGATTTTATGTCCCTAATTCAATTATTGACAAATATGGTATAAAAGATAAGGCTGGAAACATAAAATTTAAATGTTTAGACAATAGTGAGTTCTCCGAATTTTCTGGGAATGGTAATTTCTATTACAGAATAAATGCCTATACAGGCGAAGTAGAATTTTCATGGGAAAATAATTATAAGTTAGAATAATTAAAAAACGCCTTAAATGATTCACAAATTGGAGCATTTATGCTCATTGATATAAAGTGACGTTTGTCGAAACACGATACTGACAAAACAATAAAAAGCCGCCCAACGCATTGCGTTGAGCGGCTAATATTACATACAAGAAGAAAAATTACTTTCCTTCTGGTCTTGGTCCACCTGGCTGACCGTGATGTCCTGGACCACCTGGGTGACCACCGTGACGCATTCCCTTCTTATGGAATGGCATGTGATTTCTCTGGTCTAGAAGCTGTTTCTGCTCTTCGATTGATAGTTTGTCGAAGTTAGCCCACTTCTCATCAATCTCTGCTTTCTTCGCCTTTCTAGCAGCCTCGATTGAATCTATAGCAGCTTTTCTCTCTGCGATTAGTTCTTTCTGCTCCTCTACAGTTAAGCTATCGAAATTCATCCACTTTCCAATCTTCTCTGCCATCTCAGGATTCATATGATGACGTGGACCATGATGTCCCTCCATTGGACCACCTGGATGTCCTTCGTGATGACGTGGACCATCTCCATGATGTCCGTGGTGACGTGGACCTTCTCCCTTGTCACACTTCTGCTCGCACTGAGCCCCCTCCTGATTACATTTACACTTGCAGTTACAGCAAGATGTTGCCAACAGCATGCTTGCTGCCACAGCAACAATAGCAAATACTTTCTTCATATTCGTTCATTTTTGTGTAAAACTTCGAATGCAATTTTACAGAAAAAAAACAATTAAAATGCTAATAAATTCTCCCTTTTAACTTTTTTTAAGATTTTTTCATATCTTTGTGCAAATCGAATAAGGGCGATATAAGGGCAATGTTGAATCAAATTTGTGAAGACTATGGACCAATTATACTCATCATTTTCAGAAAAACTTGAACAATTGATGCTTAGCCAGGAATTAATGGATGATCTTCCAAGAATCTATATTCCGTTGGCAAATATCATCAATGTTGGTTTTGGTTCCCGTATGCAAGTGATCGGCGTCAACGGTGCGCAAGGTGCAGGGAAAAGTACATTCTGTGAACTTCTCAAGTTGGTACTTGAAGAGAAATTCGGTAAAAGAGTGGCGTCTTGGAGCATCGACGACCTTTATTTAAGCAGAAAGGAGCGTACTCGACTTTCCAAAGAGGTGCATCCTTTGCTGATGACACGTGGAGTGCCCGGCACTCATGATGTGAAACTTGGTCTGGAGATCATAAATTCCCTACGCAACGCTAATGAAAACACTGTGACGATGATTCCTCGTTTCAACAAGGCCATCGACGATATCTACCCAGAGTCTCAATGGACTAAGTTTGTTGGCAAACCAGATGTCGTCTTGTTCGACGGTTGGTGTATGGACGCAACTGCCCAAGAGGATTCTGAACTAGCGGCTCCTGTCAATGAGTTGGAAGCCAACGAAGATAAAGACTGCACTTGGCGTCATTATGTCAATGATCAGTTGAAAACGGATTATAAAAAATTGTTCGACACAATCAACTTCTTGGTAATGTTGCAGGTCCCTTCATACGACAAAGTATTCGAATGGAGAAACCTTCAGGAAGAGAAACTAAGAATAGCAAGCAAAGGCAAAGAGGCCACTCACATAATGTCTCCCGATCAGGTAAGACGCTTCATTGCCCACTACGAACGTATAACTCGTCATATCCTTGCTGAGATGCCAGAGCGCGCGGACATGCTCTTCAAGGTAAATGACAATCATAGACTTTACATTTAATTTTTAATCAGGAAAGGCGTTGGTGCAACGTCTAACATATCGATTTTACATAATGTTGAAACAGAATGTGTCGGTCGTGATACCGATGATTAATGAGGACAAAAACATTGAAAAAGTGATTGACGCAGCAATCGTCTCTTTGGAAAACTCATCTCTGGTTCAAGAAAAAGAAATCGTTGTTGTAGGTAGAGATGCACTAAGTGAACAGATAGAAAGGATACGTGCGAATTACGATAATCTGCAAATATTTATAAGCAATTCGCGTGCCTCATATACGGAAGTTGCAAATAAAGGATTATTCAAAGCGACAGGTGACATTATTGTGCTGTTGACAGAAGATACCTTGCTTCCATCTGACTATTTTGATGTGGTGATTCCACAGTTTGAGAAGAACAATATGTTTGCTGCAGGAGTGGTGGCAAGATACCCGAAAAGTGGGGAGTCGACACAGTGCTACGAGCCAATATTCTCCCAACGTCATATTGACTATAAGACATGCACATCACCATCTTCTGATTATACACTGACATTAGACAGAAGCAACGTCGCATTTTCCAGAGATAAGATTCTACAGCTTGGAGGATTTAATCTTTTGTTCGCGCCAGACAATAGCGGAGACATCGATCTGTTCTTACGAGCATGGCTGCTTTGCTGGAAGACATGTTTCCTGACTAGCACACACTGCGATCTGCTCAATCCAGTGAAGAGTCCTCTTTTGAGAGGAGAAACAAATAAATCAAGAATAGAAAAAGAGTATAATGACATTCTGCTGCGACGTCTATTTCTTCCAAGCAGACAGCAGCCACTATTGATGATACATAACTTATTGTTGTTCATCATGTCGTTGGTGATACCTCTTGACATTTTCTCTCCGACAAGAATGGCAGGAATAAAGTTCATCAACAACGTAAAAAAGATCATCTCGTCGAAAAGATGGAGATACTCCTCATTCGACATTGATCTGCAAATGTTAAAACAGAGATATTTCTAAAAATTCCAAAATAAAGACGTTAAATACGTTTTATTGAAAAAAAGTACATATATTTATCAAAATTTGAATTAAAACTTAATAACCATGAAAAGAAACATAACAACTTTAGGAATTTGCGGAGTGATGGCGACATCGCTTTTAGCAGGCTGTTCCGGAGGTGCTCAGCGAGTTGAAGCAGTTGATATCGATCTTCCACAGATTTCAGGAATGAAATCTGAGTTTGTCCCTGCGGGTGGAGAGGCTGTGATTTATGGTTCGGGGCTATCCGGTGCAAAAGTGTATTTTGACACTCAATTCTATAATGATTCTGTACAAGCAGATGTAATTTCTTCAACTGACGACAAGATTGTTGTAAGAGTGCCAGACAAAGCATGGACAGGAAAGATCAAAGTTAAAAACCTTGCTGGTGTATCTTCTTCTAGTTTCATGTTTAGAGACAACCGTAACATCATCATGGACTTTGATTTACGCCACCAGACATGGGGAGGAATCATGCCATACGACGAAAACGGGAATATGGTACAGGGACGTTTCGACAACAACACTATAGTGCCATATATCGGCAAACTTGACGAAGGATGTTCCGGTAAGTTCGGTCTTCTACACGGCAAATACCTTGCAAATCAACCTTATACATACGTTAACGACCTATGGTTCCAGTACATGAGTGGAGCTGACGAAGGTGGTCGTGGAGAAATATCATTGGCTGGTTTGCTTTTCTACAATTACAACATCGAAGATCTAGTGTTGAAATTTGAATGTAATATTCCCAAAGAGGCTGCATACAAAGGCATTACAACTGAGTTTATCGCAGGTTACAAATCAGAAACCGACAAGATTGGACGTAACATCTCTCCTATCTGTCGTTGGGAGCCTTACAAAACAGACAAGAACTACTCTGTAGCCGGTCAGAATGCAGGCAAAGATTTGTCGAACGGATTCTATACTGATGGTTGGGAGACTGTCACTATTCCATTGACAGCGTTCAACTATGTCTACAATGATGAAAATCCAAAAGAGGATTTGAAAATTGATCTAAATAAGGCCATCAACTTCTCTATTGTAGTCTTCGGAAAACCTGAGAAAGACACTGACGTGATGATCTCATTCGACAATTTCCGTATCGTACCAAAGGCTGAATAAAAAAGAAAATCACACAATCAACAATAGGCAGGCATCAAACACCTGCCTATTGTTTTATATATTAAAAGGGTTTACATATACGATTCATGACACCATAGTTCCAGACTCAATCCATGAGTCGAATCCAAGAATACATGATTCTATCTATGGCGACAATCCAGAATCAAAAACGAAGACAATCCATCAAAATTTGTTAATTTTGCAATACAAATGATAGAGACAGAGTATGCTCCATCTTTGCATTGTATTGAGAGAAATTAAACAATTACATAAAGATGAATAAGATCGTTTACGTAGCGATAGTGTCGGTTCTCGCACTTTCGTTATTGTTGGGATTTGCCGTAAGACAATTCGGCCTGGATTTAGGTGCATTATCATGGATCGCGACATGGGTATCGTCGCCAATAGCTCTTTTATTTGGAATCATTTTCGCTTTGACTTTTGGAGCGACCTACTCTGACTTCACCAAACTGATGTCGAAGAAGATGCTTCAATACTCGGTGATCGGACTTGGATTTGGAATGAATGTCAACCAAGCCATCGCATCAGGTAGAGAAGGAATGCTTTTCACAATCGTCAGTGTATTCGGCACACTTGCCATCGGTTATCTGATCGGAAGAAAGATTCTAAAGGTTGATTCTCAGACAAGTTACTTAATCTCATCTGGAACCGCCATTTGTGGAGGATCGGCGATTGCAGCAGTTGGTCCGACAATCAAAGCCAAATCAGAATCTATGACAGTGGCGCTTGGCGTAGTGTTTATCCTTAACGCAGTGGCGCTTTTCATCTTCCCTGTCATCGGTGATTTCATCGGAATGAGCATGAAGCAATTCGGAATGTGGGCGGCCATAGCCATCCACGACACAAGTTCAGTGGTGGGAGCAGGATCCGCCTACGACCAAGCACATGTACAGTTGATGACAGAGCAAGGAGTTTCTGCATTGGAAGTTGCAACTACTATTAAACTGACTCGTGCATTATGGATTGTTGGATTAGTTTTAGTCACTCCAATCTTTTTCCGTGGAGAAAATGAAGGAGATGCGAAAAAGCCATGGTATAAGGCCATTCCTACGTTTATTATCTGGTTTGTGATAGCAATCCTCGTCAACACATATATTCTCTCAAATAGCGGCCTTATTGGAGAAAATGCGGCAAAGATTGGGACATCATTCAGCAGTGCAGTCAACTTGTTGGCAAAACAGTTGATCACGCTATCCCTATTCTTCATCGGTGCAGGTTTGACAAAGAAGACATTGCAATCTGTTGGAGTACGTCCGTTGATTCAGGGACTCGCATTGTGGTTGGTTATCAGCGTCGTCTCATTGGGATATATCCTTTGGATTGCGTAATACAAAGACAAAGACAAAAACGAAAACAAAAGAGCCGCATTTCTGTGGCTCTTTTGTTTTTAAGATAGAGAGAAACATTACTTATTTCGCCAGACAAATGTTCTATGATATTCACCGTTATCTACAGTCAACGGATATCCGTCTTCGTCAAAAGTATATTTCAGACTGTAAACAACTGAACTATCATTTGAGAATATCGTAGTGTAAGCAATAGGCATATACTCACTGGCGACGCCATAGGAAGCATCAGGATATGTTGGATAGGGATCGAAGCGTAGTTTACCTCTATTCTTATAGATAGGATCCTTACTATAAGCTAAAATATTAGTACAAGAGTCCTCTACAATCTTTACTAAATTACCATTCTCCCAAAACAAACGAGAATTCTGATAAGGAATAGAGCACAAGGTAAGATGACCAAATTCATCATATTGATACTCATTTGTTCTGATAGATGTATCCTTATCATCCGTCAAGTAGTTGAATATGTCCAACGTATCCGTAAAAAATGTGATGTAGCCTTGTGAATTGAGCTTACCTCTAGCATTTCCTACTATATCACGAGCAAAAGGGCTAGTATAAAAAGTTTTTCTAGTAAAAGAGTCTGAGTCAAATGTCACATGCGAAGTATCATTAGATGAAGCAAATTCAGTGAATACTGAGCATTCACTTTTAATGACACGACCTTTATTGTCATACGTAAAATTGTAAGCAGAGGTTGACATGTCACTTTGACCTGTACATTTTACCAAGACTTTTTCTGGATACCACTCTTCTTTTAGATCTTCTTCATCACACGAAGACATGAATGTTGTTGACAACAACATCACAGACGAGGCCAAGCCCCACAATAAATTTTTCTCCATAACTATTAATTTCTATTACAAATTATCTTCGGCAAATATATTGTTGAAGTTAATTGTGTAAAAACAAATTCGTAAAAATCCGAATTTATTTACGAAAAGGGGAAATCACATTAAGCTCAACAATTGATAACCATTTAATAATCAATCGATATATTATCTAATAATTTCAAATCAATTCAACGCAACCAAATCAGACTTCTCATATCGATTATGACCTTGTAAACTCTTTTTATATTTCCAACAAACAATTGCCTCCTCTAGGCTTTTCCCCTTGTTATCTTCAAAAAAATCTCGAATGTAGGTATTATATTCAAACTGCTTGTCGATAACCGTTTTCTCTTTCTTCTTTTCTTCTAAAATATGATAATATGCGTCAATAGCATCTTCATATGTTTTACCTGCATTGCTCTTTAACCATTTTTGAAATAACACATTAAACGAGAAACACTTCCCAATTTTTTCCTTAAAGAATTTTCTATGTTTCTCTGAGCAAACAAAATTATCCTCAATGATTGTTTGTTCTGTTAATTCTCCTATATCCAAAGTTACTTTTCTAGATACTTTCTCTGCTGCCACAATATTTCCGGAATCCAAGAAAGTAGCAATTCTATTTGTGAGTTCTAATTTACCTCCTGATACAGGCAATTTATTCTTTCTACAGAAATCAACTAACTCTTCTTTTAGATAATAAAAGCTTCTAAACGTTTCTCCCTTAAGTCCTACAATAATTTCTGGTCGCTCGCTTATCATGGCTTATCTCTATTATTTCATTACATAAAACTTACGCAACAAAAAAGGTCAGGTTTTCACCTGACCTTTATAAATCCTTTCTAGTAATTTCTTACTTCAAACCTACTGTAGGATCACAGTTTGTCTCCTGAGTTCCGATACCGCAGTACTCCTTCAAAGAATCGAATGCCTTGTAGAAGTCTAGAGAAGCAGCGCGCTCCCAGTCTAGAGCAGCAGCCTCAACATCACCACCCTTGTAACGTAGGTGACCACGGTTGTAGTATGCCTTAGCAAACTGAGGTGTAAGAGCGATTGCCTTGTTGTAATCCTTCATTGCAGCCTTCTCATCACCTAGCTCAGCGTATGAGTTACCTCTGTTAAAGTAAGCCTCAGCAAACTTAGGGTTGATCTTGATAGCAGCATTGTTGTCATCGATAGATCCCTTAACATCACCAAGCTCTTTTCTTGTAGTAGCACGGTTGTAGAATGTCAATGCATCATTTGGATTTGACTCAAGAACTACATCATAATCAGCCTTAGCTCCTTTATAGTCTCCCAAACGGAATTTTGCATTTCCCATGTTGCCGTAAGCTTCGATGAACTTTGGATTTAACTCAAGCACTTTGTTGAAGCTCTGGATAGCAGCCTTGTACTCAGCGTTGCGATACTTCTGAATACCTTCGTTGAAATACTCAGTTACACTCTTCTGAGCTGATGCTGTCAACGCAAAACAAACTGTTGACACTAATAAAAAGAAAAATTTTCTCATTTTTTAAATCGTTTAGTCCGTTATCCTATGACAACTGACATTTCTTTTTTTATTACCTAATAATGTATACAGGACAATGAATAAACCATCCAACATATATACGAATGCAAAAATACAACTTTTGGAATATAAAACTAACATATTTTCTTTTTTTTATGTTAAAATTTCTTATTTGCCAGTTTTCATCGACGAATAAGATGTTGTACATCATTTTAAGCCATTTTTTCACATGTAATTCTTTTGTCATTGAAAATTTTGACTTTATCTTAGTGTAAAAATATTAGAACACATAAACAATTATTGCCATGGAAAAGAAAGTCAAAATACATTGCGTCAATAGCAATATAACAAATTCATATCCCGCTGGCATCACATTGGAGGAGATATGTCCAAAGGATGTCAAAGCGATCGTAGCAAAAGTTAACGGTAAAATCAAAGATCTTAAATTTTGCGTTTACAAACCAAAATGCGTTGAATTCCTTGGATTGGATTCCCTTCATGGTGTTCGAGCTTATCTACGCAGTATATCATTTTTATTATATGAGGCAGTCACTCACATAAATAAGGATGCTTGTCTACGTATTGAACACCCTATCTCAGGAGGTTATCTATGTCAAATTGCAGGTTTGGGCGAAATTAACGATGATCTTTGTCAACGTCTTTCGGAAAGAATAAAGGAGATGATCGCAAAGAAGACTGAGTTCATTCAAGAGATCGTCCCTACTACTTGGGCTATACAATATTTCGAAGACTGTGCCGCTTTTGATAAAGTCAATATCTTAAAGAGTCGTGGCGAGATGTACACTGAGTTGTACCGTATCGGCGACTTGTACGATTTCTATTATGGTGCACTTGTGCCTAACGCTGGCTACCTAGATAAGTTTGCTCTTCGTCCATACAATGGAGCACTACTGTTGACTGTTCCGTCGGCAGAAAAGCCAAATGAGCTTGCTCCTGTAACCCAGCAGCCTCAGCTTTTGAAGGCTTTCTCAGAGCACACTACTTTCAACCAGCTTCTTGGAGTGGAGAATGTAGGCGACCTGAACATCGGTCTGCTTGAGAAGAGCAACGCAAGCAATCTAATCAAGGTGGCAGAGGCTCTTCAAGAGAAGAAAATCGCTCTTATCGCCGACGAGATAGCAAAACGTGACAAGGTACGCATCGTCCTTCTTGCTGGTCCATCCTCATCGGGCAAGACGACTTCAAGCAAGAGATTGGCTGTACAGCTTGCAGTATGCGGTTTGAAACCAATCGCTGTATCGCTCGATGATTATTTCGTGCCACGCGACCAGACCCCAAAAGATGAGAACGGCAACTACGATTTCGAGAGCCTTTACGCTTTGGATCTAGACTTGTTCAATAACGACTTGAACAAACTAATTGCTGGCGAACCAGTCACTCTTCCTCGATACAATTTCGAGACTGGAGGCCGCGAGAAAGGAGAGACAATCCAGATCCATAACAATGAGGTGTTGATCTTCGAGGGTATCCACGCGTTGAATCCAAAACTTACTGAGAAGATTCCAGCAGAGAATAAGTTTAAGATCTTCGTTTCTGCGTTGACTTCAATCTCTCTTGATAATCACAACTGTATTCCAAATACCGACAACCGTTTGATCCGCCGTATCGTGCGCGACTTCAAATACCGTGGTTACTCGGCAGAGGATACAATCAAACGTTGGCCTGACGTGATGAAAGGCGAGGAGAAGTGGATTGTGCCATACCAGGAGGAGGCAGACGCAATGTTCAACTCTGCCATGATTTTCGAGCTTTGTGTACTTAAGCATCACGCAATCGCTCCACTATCGATGGTGGCACAGACATCGCCATACTATTCAGAGGCACATCGTCTGCTCAACTTCCTTTCATACTTCGCTGATATCCAGGAGAACGAGATTCCGTCGACATCATTGTTGAGAGAATTCGTAGGCGGTAGTAGTTTCAAATATTAGTAGTGGCAGGTCTTGTGCCTGCCCATATGAGGAAAAGGTCTTGTGCCTGCTCATGTAAAGAAATATGATGGTTTGTAGGGCCGTTTCTTATCCGAACCCTCTCATTCGCTCTGAGTCTCGCCCCTACACCATCAAACGGAAAAAGACGTGGTTTTTACAAGCCACGTCTTTTGTGTTAAATGAAAATAATGTGAGAATTCCAAAGTCCTATTTATTATGTCTTACATTTAGAATTCTTCCTTCCTTATCAAAATCAAAGCAAACAAATTGAGTGCAATTGCCATATAAAACATACTCGCTCCTGAAGAAATTATTAATCTTTTTCATCGGCTTTTCCTCTATATTTTCTTCACCACACATTGTGACCAATATTGTACGAGCGTTTTTTATTGTCATTTTACCCCATTGAAGATTCTTGATTAGAAAATCAGTATCCCATTCCTTTCCTATAAGTAGTTTTACATCATTTTTTTAAGCATGATCTAAAAAATTAAAAGGCACTATGTCTTAAATTATGACTAATTTAAGGCAAAAATTATTCTACTAAACCATAAACAAGCTACTTGTTTTTATTTTATAAATGTTACCGATTTTACATCAGCGAAAAAATCCTCCATGGTTGTTTCTTTTTCTATATGCATATCGAGTTTCCAATCATATTCATAACTATAGAATTTTAAATTCTCCTCCGAATTGTCAATCACAATATCAAGGTTATCACATCCAGAAAAAGCATACGAACCGATTTCAGTCACACTAGATGGGATCTCGATAGAAGTCAAACTGTAACAGTTATAAAAAGCATACGAACCGATTTCAGTTACACTAGATGGGATTTTGACATTCCTTAACGCACCACAACAATAAAATGTATTTGGTTCAATACTAGTAATGCCATAAGAAATCTCTATACTTTCTAAGTTCCAACAATATCCAAAAGCAAAAGAACCTATACTTTTCACGCTTGATGGTATTTTTACTCCAGTAATTCCACAACAATAAGAAAATGCATCTTCACCAATACTTGTCACACCATCAGGCACAACAAATACGCCTGTTTTCCCATTTGGAACTGTCATCAATTTTTTTTTACTTTTGTCATACAATACCCCATCAACAGATGTAAAATTGGGGTTATCAGGTGACACATTTATACTTGTAAACTCACTCTCACAAGTCATCCTAGCAAAATTTGAACCAATATATGTGACACTCTTTGGTATTTCTATGCTCGAAATTCCACCACTATGAGGATTAAAAGCATCATCTCCAATACCAGTTACATTATACACTTTTTCTCCTATTTTTATTTTGGTTGGGATTATTATGGATTTGTTTTCATAATCATTAGAATCACCTCTAACTTCAACTGTCAATTCCGACGTGATTCGAAACTTCAATGGTGTGCTAGACACATCCACTACAATATCCTCCGATTCATCTGAATCTTTTTGTTCATTCAAGTTATTGTCTGCCTCATCAACATTATCTTTATCACAACTAGAAAAGAAAAATAGTGAAAAAATCAGACTAAATAACAAATAAAAAATCCTTTTCATATTTTAACATCATCTTCTCCCACAATCCCCAAAGAGAAATTTAATACAAAAAAAGCGTGGGATTGACTTGCGTCCAATCTCACGTTCAAGGCTCGGCAAAGCCATTATAAGAAGATAGGAACAGCAAGAAAACACCACGCATTAGTATACAATAAACCCAACCGCGTAGCTATCCCCTATTGGGACAGCGACACGGCGGATAGATAATACACCATCCGTAGCGTTCACTATTGCTTCTCTTCTTGCTTATTCTAAAATTTTGCCGATTCTGAACGTCAAAAAGGAAAGCGAGTAAACGCTTTTATAAAATAACTTTGTTATTCAAGACAATACTTAAATAACAAACGCAAAATTATAATAAATTTTGAAAGTTCAAATATTTCGATATCCACAAAGAAAAAATTTTTCAAATCCTCAATAACCAACAATCAAATTTTTTGACATTAAAATCATTTTCGTATATTTGCAAAATGATTACTAACAGTAATAAACAAAGTATGAAAACACAAATTTTTGACAAAAATCACAATCTAATTTCCGAAAAGGAAACAAGAGTACCAACAAAGCCAAGTGCGACTTACATTCGCGTAAAAAATCTCAAGAACAATCAAGACAAACCAAAATCAGAAGTAATTACTAATATTTTAATGTAACCTATCATGTCGGTCTTTACACAAAAGTGCCCTGATATAATAGATGCAATTATCAGTGAATGTCGTGTTTGTCCTCCCGTTGATTTTATGAAAGGGGAATTGCCAGAGGAAGTCTACATATCTCAAAATGCAATGTGGGACACTGGAGCTACAAATACATTGATTTCCCCTAAGATTATTCAGACACTAAAATTAAAACCATTTGGAAAATCAAGCATATCAAGTGCAAATGGTGTTATAGAGGCAAATTCCTATCTTATTCATGTCGGATTACCATCTGGAAGTATAATAACAAATATACTTGCTTTGGAAAACGACAATGAAGACTATGAAATAGTAATTGGAATGGATATTATAACACAAGGAGACTTCGCTTTTTCAAACAAAGATGAACATTCGACATTCTCTTTCAGGATTCCAAGTTCAGAAGAGATTATTCTAAAATAATGCTTTTACGAACAATCTGCGAATAGCCGTTTCAGCGCTACAAATTAACCATTCGCATAGACAAATGGTAAATAATGGAGACGTGATAATTCGCGTCGCAACGGAAGAAATTCCAGCACAAAAAAAATGGCGGGGAATCAGATTCCTCGCCATTTGTTATTGATGTCCGCAGTGGATTATCCCATGATAACCTCTACGTTGCAACCGTTAGAAAGCATGTCTGCTGGCACTACATTACCTGTTACAGCCTTACCGTCGACAGTGATGCTCTTAACTCCCTTCTCGACCTTCTTAGGGTTCTTAACAACGATGTTGATAAGGTTGCCACGGAAACGACGTGTTGCCTTGAATCCTTCCCATGCTGGAATACATGGATCAATTAGCAATCCGTTGTAGTCTGGACGAATACCTAGGATATACTGTGCTGCTGTGAAGTATGCCCAAGATGCTGTACCTGACAACCATGGGCAACGGCTCTGACCTGCACGCATGTTGTAAGTTGAGCAAGTTGTCTGAGCGTATACGTATGGCTCAATCTGACGAACCTCAGCACGTGTGTTGTAGTTTGCAGGAAGATAGTTCTTGTAGTTCTTGAATGCACGCTTACCGTGACCAAGAATACAGTCTGCCATGATTCCCCATCCCTGAGTATGCTGGAATACTGCTGCGTTCTCCTTCATACCCTTGATGAACAAAGGAGCTTTGATTACGCTTGCCTCTGTCTTCTCGAAAGGAGGATCGCAAAGAACAAGACCGTATTCAATTGCTAGGTGCTTCTCTACTGAGTTCATTACGATCTCTGCTCTCTCGCCAGTTGCCTGACCTGAGATGATTGCCCACGACTGTGGATTCAACCAGATGTTACCCTCCTTGATTGGGTTCTTGCTTGTACCAAATACGTAACCGTCTTCCTTGATAGCACGTACGTACCACTCGCCATCCCAAGCTGCCTTGTCGATGTTAGCAGAAAGAGTAGTCAAATGACCCTCAGCCCACTTAACCTCATCAAGTTTAGATAGACGTGTACAGATATCGATGTATACTGTCAAAGCGTAACGAAGCTGCATTGCTACGAACACTGTCTCACCCTTAGCACCAAGTACCAAGCAGTCGTTCCAGTCTGCCTTCAAACCGCATGGAAGACCATTCTTTCCAAGACGATCAAGGTTGAACTGAATAGCGCGACGAAGGTGATCAAGCACTGTACCCTCACCCTTGTCTGAGTAAGGAAGCACCTTGTTGTAGTAATCCATGTTACCAATCTCCTTAACGTATGTTGGTACTGTGTTGAATAGCCACATACAGTCGTCTGAACGGAACTCGTTCTCTGGAGTTGGAGCCTCATGACCTGGATTGTGTGCGAAAGGCTTAACGACTGGCATTGCACCACCGTTAGAGTTCTGACCTGTCAACATAAGCTCAAGTCTCTCCACAACCTCTTCTGGAATGTTGTGAACAACACCAAGCATATCCTGGATTGTATCACGGTAACCCATACCATCACGCTCACCACGGTAGATCAATGAAGCTGCACGGCTCCATGCGTATGTGATAAGGTTGTTGAATGGATTCCACATGTTGATCATTGAGTTGAAATCAGCGTCTGGAGTCTCAGCTGAAAGTCCCTCGATACGGCCATGCCAGTAGTCAACGACCTTCTTGTACTCAGCCTGAACCTTTGCTGGAGAAGCTACGATATCAGCAGCCTTCTTACCCTCAACCCAAGCCTTACCGATACCAAGAACTACTGTGAACTCCTTAGTCTCGCCAGCCTCAAGTGTCAAGTCGACCTGAAGTGTACCACAACCGTTGTCTCCCTCTGTAACTGTGTTGCCACACTGACCTTTGACAACTGACTCTGGATTAGCGTAAGTATGGTAAAGACCGATGAACTTGTCACGATCTGAGTCGTAACCAGTTACAGGCTGACCTACAACTCCGATGAAAGAGTGACGAGCCTGGTCCTTATTCTGGAAGTTATCTGGCTCCTCTGGCATGTAAAGGTTGTTACCGTGATCGATAAAACCATCTGCGTAAGAAGTCTTTACGATATACTGAGTGTACTGCAAGTTGTTGCTATCATCGTGCATGTTCCAGTTTGAAGCGAACTCTGCGTATGTGAAAGCACGTAGGTTTCTCTTCTTGCCTGAGTTGTTTGTAACCTTTACATTCCAAACCTCAAACTCCTGGCCAAGTGGCACGAAGTAAAGAGTCTCAGTCTTGATTCCTTCATACTCAGAAGAGATGATAGTGTAAGCTGAACCGTGGCGACACTCGCTCTTGTACTTGTCAAGAGGCTTACCTACTGGCTGCCAGCTACCACTCCAGAAATCCTTTGAATCAAGGTCGTGAAGATAGATATAGCGACCTGGCTGGTCGTTAGGAACTGTATTAAACTTTAGGCGAAGGAAACAACCCTGCACTGATGAACGGTAGAAAGAATATCCACCTGCGTTGTTTGTGATGATTGCACCGTAACGAGTGTCACCAAGATAGTTACTCCATGATTTTGGAGTAGCTGGATTAGTTACAACATACTCTTTACGCTTGTCATCGAAATGTCCGAACTGCATAAATTATTATTATTTTTATTATTTCTTTTTAGTCCAATCAATAAATTGAAGATACTTTCGCAAAAATAAGCAATAAAAATGAACAATTAGGAAGACAAGAGTATGTTTTTTAATCAAGTTTTAACGATGAATCTCAAAAATTGAAAGAATAAACCAAAATTCCAAAGAATCATAATAAATTGCTTTATTCATATAAATAAGCATTAAGAAGTAAAGATTTCCAATATTGGAATAATCCACTATCTTTTCACATTATAACTTGTAATCATTACAAATAAGCAGTAACTTTGCTTATATAAACACAAAAACTTTATATTATGGCTACAAAGTATTCAGGCACTCAAACAGAAAAGAATTTGGAGGCCGCTTTTGCTGGCGAGAGCCAAGCACGCAACAAGTACACTTACTTCGCTTCAAAAGCGAAGAAGGAAGGATTCGAGCAGATGGCAGAGATTTTCATGAAGACTGCCGACAATGAGAAGGAGCACGCAAAGATGTGGTTCAAGGAGTTGAACGGAATCGGTTCTACTGCTGAAAATCTAAAGGCTGCTGCCGACGGTGAAAACTTCGAGTGGACAGATATGTACGAGGGATTCGCTAAGACAGCTGAGGCAGAGGGATTCCCAGAGTTGGCTCAGAAATTCCGTTTGGTTGCTGCTATCGAGAAGCGTCACGAGGAGCGCTACCGTGCATTGCTTCGCAACATCGAGGCTCAGGAGGTATTCGCAAAGAGCGAGGTAAAGGTTTGGGAGTGCAGAAACTGTGGTCATATCGTAGTTGGCGAGAAGGCACCAGAGCTATGCCCAACATGTGCTCACCCACAGGCTTACTTCGAGGTTCATGTCGACAATTTCTAATTGAATTCACAAATATCACAAAGGGTTGCATATTAATTGTGCAACCCTTTTTTTGTTCTTTAATCGTAATGAGTCGACAATGAACTAAAAACGGAAAAACCAAATCATTCAGAATCTCTATACATTGGGTCATCTTCCGGAATGGGACAAACAATATAATGGTTCAAGTCGTTTTCTAAATCTATTCTTTTAGAACTACTTTTCTTAAATTTACCGTCGTTTCTCAGTTCATAACCAATAGTTTCGACATAATATGATGACTTTAGCGATTCATAGTCTTCCAAATAGTCAAAAGTAGAGATATGCGTCTCGTCAACCAGAATAGGATAAAGATATTTCGACTCTAAGGCATAACCTTCCCCTACTAATAAACGGTCCATCAAATCTCCGTTCTCTGTAAACACAAAGGCATAGATCTTAGCATGAAAATTTTCCCCAGCGTCGGTCATTATTGCTGACAGCACAACAATATATTTGCCTGAGGTGAAAAATCCTATCATATAAGCAGACACTGAGATCTCATCCAAACTTTTATCGCTATCATAAACGTCCGCATCAAACGACTGTGATTCTGGGATAAATCCAAAAATACTTTCCAACTCCGTCATTCCTATATCCTTCAACTGATCTTTATTAGGCATACATCTCAACGTATATGGATATTCTTCTATCCTCTCATATCTATTGATATAATTTAAAAAAGACTCATTTGAAAATGATGAGCAAACGAAAGTCATCAATCCACAAAAAACAAGTATAAATTTTAATCTCATAACTCTAATTCTTAAATGTTTCCCATCTGACGGAACCACTTTTGGCAATCATTAGCGTAGCATTGTCTTCTGCATATTGTTTGATGAACGACTTTTTCAGGTAGTCCCAATGTTCCAACTCAGTTTCACTTCTACCATAAAGACAATAAATACTCTTGCTATTAAATATCATCACAAGCGGAGGAGTCTTGACAGGTCCATCTACCTTATACCTCAATCCATCAAATCTCTCCTTTGAAAAGAAGTTTTCTTCTGCCTTGTTGCAACCAGTAGTATCATTAAACAAATAATAGCTTATAAAGCAACGCAAATAGCTATCTTGGTTATAAATATTCTTGTATAATGCCTTAGATTTAAGTTTATACATACCATGTTTGGCTTTGATTTCATCACCCAAGAAAGCTGACCTTAAATCATCCGGAGCTTCATTTGGCAGACAAGTATAGGCAACATCTAAATTCTTGGCGAATTCTGCGATTTCTTGGGCGTAGATAGTTGTTGACAATAACGCAAACAGCAAAAGATATAAGCTTTTTTTCATTATAAAAACCACTTATTTATCCGTTAATACCCAACATTTCGGCAGGTGCAATACCCAAAACTTGACACAGCTGTCTGGCAATTTTTAAAGTATGTTCTGCACGGTCATGAATATAATCACTAATTCTGCTAGGACTAACATTTATTTTATCAGCCAATTGTCGAGCTGACATACCAGAAGTTTCAAGAGCATCATATATAATTTCTCCAAGTGTAGGAGCCTTTATATGACAATGTTCTGTCTCATAAGCCTCCACCACATCCGTAACGATCATCAGTTCCACCATCAAAGGATCATCAACAGGGGTATTCTCTTTTATTTGTGGCAATAATGCATCAATACGGGCTTGTGCAAATTCGTATTTTTCTTTTGTAATTTCCATAAGGCAAAGATACACAAAAAGGGCGAAGCATCACTGCATCACCCCCAAGAATTCCAAATTCCACATAAATGAAACACTATTGAAATCTTGCGTATAGTTTGTAGTGAACAACTTTGAAATAGCAAAGGTGGCAACCTACAGAATTATTGTTCTATGGTTGCCACCTTTTTCGTTTGTATTCTACTTTCTATCCGATTATGTAGTCTTCTACATTGCGAGTCTCTCTAGAGATATTAATTCCTATGCGAATAATTTGCTGACCGCTGAGTGTGAAAGGCAATGCGTAATCCTTTCTTGAAATCTGATCAAGGGCATCTTGCGCGGATCCATCAAACTTAAACTCGATGATATAACAGAACTTTGGTGTTTGGAGTATCATATCTATACGACCATCACTGGTGTGATATTCTGCTTGCACATACATACCCAAAAGTTTGTGAAGCAACCATACCTGATTCTGGTAATGGTTCTCCAAATCCTTAATCAGTTCATACGGAGTGTCTGCAAAAAGCGACTTGATGCGTAGGATAAATTGCTCTGTATCACCATTACGGATATCAGCAATGTATTTACGAATATCAAAGGCAGAAGTAGGCTTATTGTTCTTCAAATAGTATGGAATGAGGAACTTAATGAATCCGTCTTCAACCTCTTTGTTGGGGAATCCTAACTGATACAGATTGAATTCTTCGTCATAACCTTTGATCGTTAAATATCCACTCTGATAAATAACAGGTATCGGATTTGTCGATTCTGAATCCACGCTGTTCAGCACATCAGCATCAACTTCTGCGTGTGCCATGTCTTCAAGATTGTAATCATGAAGGACAAGCAATGTGGCAAGATATGTAGGTGTACCTGTCTCGAACCAATAACTACCGAAAGTTTTCTTCTTTAGAGTGTTCAATACACTATACGGGTTATACATACCTTCTACATTTTCAAGAAAATGATAACCATCGTACATGTAACGCAATTTATCTATACATTGTTCACGTGATAGATTATTATCTTGAGCAAGTTCTTCTATAGCAAGACTTAATTGCGTGTTCAATTCCTGTTCTGTAATACCACAAATGCTATAAAAACGTTTGTCCATAGAGATGTCTTCAAGATTGTTCATGTCGCTAAAGACACTAACCTTGCCGAATTTGGTAACACCTGTCAATAACGCAAACTTTATGCAACCATCTTTGGATTTGAGTGCTCCGTAAAAACCTTTCAAAGTGGAACGGTATTCGTCTTGTAATTCTTTGTTGTCAATGGACTGAAGCATGGGTTTGTCGTATTCGTCAATAAGAACAACAACTCGCTTGCCAGTTTGTTTGTAAGCGCGATCAAGAACTCCCTGAAATCTTAATCCGAAGCCTCGTTCGCTCTCTCGTTTGCCATACAACGATTCCTGAGTACAGAGAAATTCGTCTATCATGTGCTCCAATGCCTCCGGACAATCGTACTTTTGTGAATTCAGGTCAAGATGCATAATCGGATAAGATTCCCAATCCCAATTCACACTTTCGTCAGTTGCTATAAACAGAGGATTTCCGACAGTTCCATCAAAATACTGCTTCTTGCCCTCAAAGAATGCTTGGATAGTGGACATGAGCAATGACTTTCCAAATCTACGAGGACGTGAAAGGAAATAGTATTTGCCCTCATTAACCATTCTCCAGATTAATGGGGTCTTATCTATATACAGGTAACCATCATTTCGTAGGCTCTCAAAATCTTGTATGCCTACTGGCAGTTTCATTGTATTGCTCATATTCAATCCTAATGAAATTTTCAGTAAAATCTTTTACATCGCTTTACATTGCAAATGTAAGACCTTTTTATGAATTTTAGTCCTATACCTCTAAATTTACATTGTTTTTTATGTTTTTGTGACTATTGCCGTATTTGCCAGATTTCCACGAAATTCTTGCCATTACACAAAAAAGGGCGACGCATCACTGCATCACCCCCAAGAAACAAATTATTATGCTGCCTATCTTACTTATAAGCCTGATTATGTACGCTCTTTACAGCTCTACCTGATGGATCATTCATGTTCTTGAATGCCTCATCCCACTCAAGGGCGATAGCAGTAGAACAAGCCACACTCTTCTCGCTTGGCACTGTCTGTGCTGCTGTCTGACTTGGGAAATGCTCCTCGAAGATAGTTCTGTAGTAGTATTCCTCCTTAGTCATAGGTGGGTTGATTGGGAATCTCTCAGCTGCATGAGCCATCTGCTCGTCTGTAACCTTCTGAGAAGTCAACTCCTTCAATGTGTCAATCCAAGAATATCCTACACCATCTGAGAACTGCTCTTTCTGTCTCCAAGCAACCTCTTCTGGCAAGTAATCCTCGAATGCCTTACGAAGGATCCATTTCTCCATCTTGCCGACAGTACCACTCAACTTGTCTTTTGGATTCAAACGCATTGCTACATCCATGAACTCTTTGTCAAGGAATGGCACACGTCCTTCAACACCCCAAGCTGAAAGGCTCTTGTTTGCACGCAAACAGTCGTACATGTGAAGCTTCGAAAGCTTACGTACTGTCTCCTTGTGCAACTCCTCTGCGTTTGGAGCCTTGTGGAAGTAAAGGTAACCACCGAAGATCTCGTCGGCACCCTCACCTGAAAGTACCATCTTGATACCCATGCTCTTGATTACGCGGGCAAGAAGATACATCGGTGTACTTGCACGGACTGTAGTTACATCGTATGTCTCAATATGATAGATGACGTCGCGAACAGCGTCAAGTCCTTCCTGAACTGTGAAATTGATTTCGTGGTGAACTGTACCGATATGGTCTGCCACCTTCTTTGCAGCTACCAAGTCTGGAGCACCCTTCAAACCAACTGCGAATGAGTGCAACTGTGGCCACCAAGCTCCCTGCTGATCACCGCTCTCAACTCGCTGTGAAGCAAACTTCTTTGCTACTGCAGATACGATAGATGAGTCAAGGCCACCTGAAAGAAGCACTCCGTAAGGTACGTCTGTCATCAACTGACGCTTAACAGCAGCCTCAAGAGCCGCACGTAGCTCGTCGACGCTAGAAGTGTTATCCTTTACAGCATCATACTCCATCCAATCACGCTTGTACCAAGCCTTCAACTCCTTCTCCTTTGAGTAGTAGTAGTGTCCTGGAGGGAACGACTTGATTGTCTCACAGTAACCCTCTAGAGCCTTCATCTCTGAAGCTACATAGAAAGCACCGTTCTTATCCCAACCCATATATAGAGGAATGATACCTTGGTGATCGCGAGCGATTAGATAACAATCGTTCTCTGTATCGTAAAGTGCAAATGCGAAAATTCCGTTTAGATCCTCAATGAAATTGATTCCCTTCTCACGGTATAGTGAAAGCACAACCTCACAGTCGCTCTTAGTTAGGAACTCGTATGTACCAGCCTGACGGTCACGAATGCTCTGGTGGTTGTAGATTTCTCCGTTGACAGCAAGAACAAGCTTACCGTCTTTACTAAACAATGGCTGCTGACCGCTCTGTGGGTCAACGATAGCTAATCTTTCGTGAGCAAGTATTGCTTTGTCACCACAATAGATTCCCGACCAATCTGGTCCACGGTGACGTATTTTCTTTGACATTTCAAGAAGCTGCGGACGCAACTCCTGTGCTGACTTCTTAAAGTCGAACGCACAAACTATACCACACATATTCAGTTCTGATTTAAGGATTAATAATAGAGATAAGATCTTGTAGAGACGGGGTATACCCCCGTCTTTAACCAAGATTCTCTTAAGTAAGACGGGGACATGCCCCGTCTCTACTATTATTTCTTATTAATATACGCGTCGATCTGCTCAGCCACCTTGCGGCCAGAAGCGATTGCACGTACTACAAGGCTTGCACCTGAAGCAGCATCACCTACTAGGAACACGTTATCTCCATACTTTGGATGCTCTGGCTTGATGAATCCCATAGCAAGAAGTACCATATCACACTCGATAATCTCTTTCTTTCCGTCAAGCTTCATGATAGGGCGACCTCCCTCTGGATTTGGCTCCCAGATAACGCCTTCTACCTCAACACCTGTAAGCTTACCATCCTTACCGATAAACTTGTTTGAGTTTAGAAGCCATCTTCTCTCACAACCTTCCTTATGTGAAGAAGTAGTCTTCTTGATATTTGGCCAGTTTGGCCATGGTGTAGCTGGGTTGTGACCTACAGGTGGCTCTGGCATGATCTCGATCTGAGTCACACTTACAGCACCCTGACGGTTAGCAGTACCGATACAGTCTGAACCTGTATCACCACCACCGATTACAAGCACCTTCTTACCCTTTGCATTAACAAGCTCTGAATCCTTGAACTTCATACCTGCAAGCACTCTGTTCTGCTGTGAAAGCATCTCAAGAGCTAGGTAGATTCCCTTCAACTCACGTCCCTCGATCTTAAGGTCACGAGCTGTTGGAGTACCTGTGCAGACTGCATAAGCGTCGAATCCAGCAGGAAGCTTAGTGCAGTCGATATTCTGATTGTAAAGGAATTTGATTCCCTCTTGCTCCATGATCGAAATTCTACGGTCGATCACAGACTTATTTAGTTTGAAGTTTGGAATACCGTAACGTAGAAGACCACCTGCTGCCTCGTTCTTCTCGAATACTGTAACCTCATAACCCTTCTTGTTAAGCTGTGCTGCTACAGAAAGACCTGCAGGACCAGCACCGATCACAGCAACTTTCTTACCGTTGCGAGCGTATGTGTGAACAGGAACATAACCCTCAAGGAATGCGCGCTCGATGATAGCGCACTCATTCTCACGACATGTTGTAGGCTCACCGATTGTTAGGTTAAGCACACAACTCTTCTCACAAAGTGCAGGACAGATACGACCTGTAAACTCAGGGAAGTCGTTAGTTGATGAAAGAAGTTTGTAGGCCTCTTCCCACTTACCTTTATATAGAGCGTCTTGCCATTCAGGCTGTTTGTTGCCTAGCGGACAAGCCCAGTGACAGAAAGGAACACCACAGTCCATACAACGAGATGCCTGCTCTTGTCTGTCTTTTGTATTCAATGTCTGCTCCACCTCACCGAAATCACGAATACGGTCCTGGACGGGGCGATATCCAGCCTCTTTACGAGGAACTGTTAGGAATGCTTTAGGATTTCCCATAATCTATATCTTTACAATTAAAAATTTGACTTTGTAGAGACGGGGCAAGCCCCGTCTTTACTTATGTCTTGTTTTTAATCTTAAATTCTTAATTAAGTTAATTACTCAGCTTTGATGTCAGCGATCTTGTTCTGAAGCTTCTTCAACTGCTCCTCCTGAAGTACTCTCTTGTACTCGATTGGAACAACCTGGATGAACTCCTCAACATAGTGGTTCCAGTCGTCAAGCATTGTACGTGCTAGGCTTGAACCTGTGTACAACCAGTGCTTGCGGATCAACTCGTGAAGTTCCTTACGGTAGCTTGCCTCCTCGATTAGGCTCAACTCAACCATATCCATGTTACAGAAGTAGTCGAAGTTGTGGTTCTTATCCCATACGTAAGCAACACCACCTGACATACCAGCTGCGAAGTTACGTCCTGTCTCACCAAGCACTACCACACGTCCACCAGTCATGTACTCACAACAGTGGTCACCTGCACCCTCGATGACTGCGATAGCTCCTGAGTTACGAACTCCGAAACGCTCACCTACGCGACCGTTAACGTAAAGCTCACCAGTTGTCGCACCATACAAACCAGTGTTACCTGCGATGATGTTCTTGTCTGCCTCGAAGCTTGAACGTACTGGAGGAAGGATTGCGATACGTCCACCAGAAAGACCCTTACCGAAGTAGTCGTTTGTCTCACCCTCAAGCTTGAAGTTTACACCCTTAGCAAGGAATGCTCCGAATGACTGACCTGCAGAACCCTTGAACTTAACATTGATTGTTGAATCTGGAAGACCCTCCTCGCCATACTTCATTGCGATTGCTCCTGAAAGCATTGTACCTACCGCACGGTCAGTATTCTTGATTGCGAAGTCAAGGTTAACCTCCTGCTTCTTCTCGATTGCATCCTTAGCCTGAGCAAGAATATCGAAATCCTTAACACCCTCAACCTTAGTGAATGCTCTGTGATCCCAGCACAACGACTCTTTGCTGTCGACTCTTGCAAGTAGACGAGAGAAATCCAAAGTCTGATGTTTCTCGTTAGTCATTGGCTTGATCTCGATCAACTCTGTGTGACCGATGATATCCTCGAACTTCTTGAAGCCCATCTCTGCAAGGTACTCACGAACCTCCTGAGCCAAGAAAGTGAAGTAGTTTACTAGGTATTCAGCACGACCCATAAATCTCTCACGAAGTTTAGGATCCTGAGTGGCAACACCTACTGGACATGTATTAGTGTTACACTTTCTCATCATTACACATCCTAGAACGATCAAAGGAAGTGTACCGAAGCTGAACTCGTCTGCTCCTAGAAGAGCTGTCAAGATGACGTCGCGACCTGTCTTCAACTGTCCGTCTGTCTGCAAACGTACACGTCCACGAAGACCGTTTAGAACCAATGTCTGCTGTGTCTCTGCAAGACCGATTTCAGGAGAGATACCAGCAAATCTCATTGAAGAGGCTGGAGATGCACCTGTACCACCTTCTGCACCTGAGATAACGATCAAATCTGCGTTTGCCTTAGCAACACCGGCTGCGATTGTACCAACACCGCTCTCAGCAACAAGCTTAACTGATACTGCAGCAGTTGGGTTGATATTCTTCAAATCGTAGATCAACTGAGCAAGGTCCTCGATAGAGTAGATATCGTGGTGAGGTGGAGGCGAGATAAGTGAGATTCCAGGGATTGCGTTACGAGTCTTAGCGATGACCTCGTTAACCTTAAATCCTGGCAACTGACCACCCTCACCTGGTTTAGCTCCCTGAGCCACCTTAATCTGAATTTCCTCAGCGTTAACAAGGTATTCAGCTGTTACACCGAAACGACCAGAAGCGATCTGCTTTGTCTTAGATGATAGGCTCACACCGTCTACATCTGAATGGTAACGTGCGTTGTCCTCACCACCCTCACCAGTGTTCGAACGAGCTCCAAGCTTGTTCATCGCAAGAGCGATTGCCTCGTGAGCCTCGATTGAAAGAGCTCCGAATGACATCGCACCTGTAACGAAGTGCTTAACAATGCTCTCTACTGGCTCAACCTGATCAACTGGGATTGGTTTAGCAGCCTTCTTGAAGTCGAAGAAGTCACGGATGAAAATCTCCTTTTCCTTGTTGTCTACGTAGTTAGTATATTCCTTATACTTCTTGTATGAACCCATACGAGTTGCAATCTGCAATGTTGAGATTGTCTCTGGATTCCAAGCATGTGCGATACCATCCTTTCTGTAAGCGAACAAACCAGAATCTGGAACCATATCCTCCTCTGTTGCGTTAACAGCGATATCGTGAAGCTTGATTGCATCGTTGGCGATCTGCTTTAGACCAATACCACCGATTGTTGAGATTTCTGTTCCGAAGTATGTCTTCAACAAGCTTTCGCTCAAACCGATGCTCTCGAAGATCTTAGCACCACGGTAAGAACGGATTGTTGAGATACCCATCTTAGACATGATCTTGTATAGACCCTTGCAAACAGCCTTGATGTAGTTGTGCTCAGCTGTAGCGTAATCCTCCTGAATCTCCTTGTTCTTTACAAGTTCGTCAAGAACAGCAAATGTCATGTATGGGTTCAATGCAGAAGCACCGTATCCAAGAAGCAATGCAGCGTGCATAACCTCACGAATCTCTCCTGACTCAACGATCAAAGCTGTCTGAACACGCTTGCCGACGCTGATCAAGTAGTGGTGTACTGCTGAGACTGCAAGCAAACATGGGATAACTGCGTGGTCAGCATCAACGTCTCTATCTGAAAGGATGATGTAGTTGATACCCTTATCAACACTCTCCTCTGCGCTCTTGCATAGATTGTCGATAGCCTCTTTTAGACCTTCCTCACCCTTGCTAGCCTCGAACAACATTGGAAGCTTAGTAGTGACGAATCCCTTGTAACGGATGTTGCAAAGAATGTCAAGCTCTGCGTTTGAAAGGATTGGATGAGGTAGACGAACCATCTTACAGTTGCTCTCATCTGGGTTCAAGATACCAGGACCAACCTTACCGATATATTCTGTCAAGCTCATTACAAGCTCCTCGCGGATAGGGTCGATAGCTGGGTTAGTAACCTGAGCGAACTGCTGACGGAAGTAGTTGAAGAAAATCTGTGGACGATCCGAGATCACAGCAAGTGGAGTATCGTTACCCATCGCTGCAACTGGCTCAGCTCCGTTCACTGCCATAGGAATGATAGTCTTAACGATATCCTCCTTAGCAAAACCGAAGTTTAGAAGTTTGCTCTTGTAGTTTGGAACTGAATTAGCCACCTTACGACCGCTCTTCAACTTCTCAAGCTGGATACGGTTAGTGTGCAACCAGTTTCTATATGGATGCTCAGCTGCAAGCTGTGCCTTCAAATCACCATCGTAGTAGATCTTGCCTTCCTCAGTATCGATCATCAAGATCTTACCAGGCTGTAGTCTACCCTTCTGCTTGATCTCACTTGGATCGAAGTCAAGAACACCGACCTCAGAAGCAACGACCATCATATCGTTGTTTGTGATCAAATAACGTGAAGGACGAAGACCATTTCTATCAAGCATACCTCCAGCGTAACGTCCATCAGAGAACATCAATGCTGCAGGACCGTCCCATGGCTCCATCAAGATTGAGTGATACTCATAGAATGCCTTTAGGTCGTCGCTGATAGGGTTCTTATCATTAAAGCTCTCTGGCACAAGCAAAGCCATTGCGTGTGGAAGAGAAAGACCACTCATTACGAAAAACTCAAACACGTTATCCAATGAAGCAGAGTCACTCATGTTAGGCTGCACAATTGGACGGATGTTTGAAATATCACCAAGAAGACCAGAGTTCAATACCGACTCACGAGCCTTCATCCAGTTTCTGTTACCTCTTACTGTGTTGATCTCACCGTTGTGGCAAAGCAAACGGAATGGCTGAGCAAGAGACCAAGTTGGGAATGTATTTGTAGAGAAACGAGAGTGAACCAAAGCAAGACCAGAAGTGAAGTATGCGTCACGAAGGTCGTCGAAATAATCGCGAACCTGCATTGAAGAAAGCATACCCTTGTAGATGATATTCTTGCTTGACAAAGACACAATGTAGAAATCTTTGTGCTTAACCTGATTCTCAATCTTCTTACGGATGACGTAAAGTTTTCTCTCAAGGTTTGGAGCGTCCTCGTTAGATACACCAGTGATAAACACCTGCTTGATATCTGGCTCGCTCTCAAGAGCTACCTTACCAAGACATGCAGGATTTGTAGGCACGTCACGAAGCTTCATTAGGTTCAATCCCTCAGCCTCGATGACCTCAATCATCACCTTAAGGATCTTGTCCTGCTCAACCTTATCCTTTGGCAAGAATACAAGACCTGTACCATACTTACCCTTCTCAGGAACTGGAATACCTTTCAATAGGATAAACTCGTGAGGTATCTGTACCATGATACCAGCACCATCACCACTCTTACCGTCGGCACCTTCAGCACCACGGTGCATCATGTTCTCCAAGACTTTAAGAGCAGAATCAACAAGCTCGTGGCTCTTGTTGCCGTGTATGTTTACAACCATACCGACACCACAAGCATCATGCTCATTCGCTGGAGTGTAAAGTCCTTTAGTGAAATTGTTTTGCATAACTATTGTTTCTTTTCGTCGTTTTATATCTAATTATCCAAGTTGGCAACCCCGTGTGGATTACCAAATGCAAAATTACATACAATCCAACTTCAAAACGTGTTTCATAACATATTTACCAAAATAGATTTTTATAATTTACGAATCGTAAGAAAATAGCCTAAAATTCTTTCAAATCGTAAGGACCGAAACATTCAATGCTTACAATTTAAAACATGCACAAAAACATACTATATTTTATACATTACAATTTGCGGTTCATTTAGGCGTTTTAGATTGACAAAAGATGGCTTTATTTGCATCGGAAATTACATTTTGTCAGTTATTGTCTTTTTTATTGACATTTTGACATTACACAAAGTTTGACGAAATGTGCATAAAGGCAATAAAAAATGGAGACGCCATTCCTAGCGTCTCCATTATGAATTATGCATTAAGCATTATGAATTAATGCTCTTACTTCATCTTCTTCACCATTTCACGGAACAAAACTTTTAAGTTGTCCTTTGCGATGTTGGTGTTACGCTGCACCTCCTCGTGGTTTGTCTCGATTCCATTCAACGCGTCGCCAAGTGCATTCGACACGATTGACACTCCGAAACACTTGATACCAGCCCAGTGAGCCACGATAATCTCTGGCACTGTGCTCATTCCGCATGTGTCGCCACCGATCAATCGGAAATATTTATACTCTGCCACTGTCTCGAATGTAGGGCCTTGTGTGCCAACGTAAACTCCCTTCTTATAAGGAATATTATTCGCTGCTGCGACTCCCTCTGCCAACGCAATCAAATCACGGTTGTAGGCATTGTTCATGTCTGGGAAACGAGTTCCAAGAGAATCTTCGTTCTTGCCTCTCAACGGATGCTCTGGGAATAGGTTGATATGGTCAGTGATCAGCATGATGTCGCCAGCCTTAAACTCTGGATTCAAGCCTCCTGCAGCGTTGCTCACCATCAAATATTTGATTCCCATTCCTTTCATCACAACCTCTGGATAAGTGACATCCTTCATTGGATATCCCTCATAGAAATGGAATCTTCCCTGCATTGCCATTACTGGAACACCTGAGATAGTTCCGAAAATTAACTTTCCAGAGTGTCCAGCCACTGTGCTCTGCACAAATCCTGGAATCTGTGAATATGGTATCTCTTTCTCGACGCTTATCTCTTCTGTAAGACCGCCCAAACCTGTGCCAAGAATAATGGCGATTTCAGGACGCAACTCTGTCTGACTCTTTAGATATGCGCATGTAGCTTCTATTCTCTGTAACATAATCGATAAATTAAATGTTTAACGACTCTTTGCTTTATTATCCCTTGAACATGCTTTTCGTATTACGCATGCTTTTATTCTTTGTCACGAAATTGATAATCAAATTATTGAATGATTCTTCATCCTTGATAAATTTGATATTCATCGGTATATAATAGATAAATTCTTTCAATGCCGACGGGAACGCGTCGTCGTTCATCATCTTTACAGCGTCTTTTTCAGTCGTGAGAATAATCTTTTTATTACTTTCAATCTCCGCGAACATCTCCGACACTTTATTATAATCCTTCAATGTCAACTTGTGGTGATCAGCAAAATTGATAGTCTTCATTCCTGCTGTCAGACTTCTCACATACTCCTCAAATGTTGTTGGCGACGCAATTCCTGTCAAAGATAATGCTGTTGTCTCTTTCAACTGCTCAGCAGTCAAGCTCTTTGCTGATGGGAACACTGGTTTTACGTCACCATACTCCATATAAGAGAAGAAAAGTGTCTGATAAGGATAAAGTGCAAGATTCATCGTGATGACACGAAGCTCCATTGGAGTGATATCCTTCGGACATTTAGTCACAATCACAATCGATGCCTTATCCTTTGCCTTCAATGGTTCTCTCAATCTTCCTAAAGGGAGTAACCTATCTTCGTAAATCATATTATTGTAGTCGACAAGAAGAATAGGAATGTCTGGCGTAACATAACGATGCTGATAAGCGTCGTCGAGCACAAACACCTCCGGACGATTAGTACCCTCATCACATAGTTTCTGGATTGCTCTCACACGTTTCTCGTCGACTGCAAGAATCACATTAGGAAATTTACGCTTGATCTGATAAGGCTCATCTCCAATCTGGTCGGGTGTACTCTTTTCTGTCGACAAGATATATCCACTTGTCTTACGCTTATAGCCTCGACTTACAACAGCCGTGCGGAATTTTTCAGAAAGTAGTTTTACAAGATATTCAGTCACAGGTGTTTTACCTGTACCCCCGGCAGTGATATTTCCCACAACAATCACAGGAATGTCAAACTTGGTAGATTTAAGCAAACCAACATTAAACATGACATTACGTATCCAAACCACAAGTCCGTAAATCCAGGACAAGGGGGCCATGATGATATCCCTGAATAGTGATTTTGTAGTCATAATTTCTTATTCCTTAATATATCCTTAACTAAAAACGTCCGTGAAAAGTCGCACATCCGTACGTCTTTACAAAATTCCACATGTTTCAAATATAGATGTTTATGAATTAAAAAACAAATAAATCCGAGTATCTTATTGGCGATTTATTATATTTGTGTTGTCAAATATAAAAATATGCAAAAAAATGATGGAATGGAATAAACTGATTTGCACTATTCGCTTGGGATTGGAGAATTATCACGACCCTAAAGAGCAAGACCGTACGGAGTTTCAACGCGACTACGACCGCTTGGTTTTTTCGGCTCCATTCCGTCGTTTGCAGAATAAGACGCAAGTATTTCCACTTCCAAATACAATCTTCGTACATAACCGTCTGACTCACTCGCTGGAGGTGAGCTGTGTGGGACGCTCAATAGGAAACCGCGTATCTAAGTTTCTGAAGGAGAAATATGGCAGTGAGATTTCCGAACATGTTGATGATCTTGGATCTATTGTTTCCGCCGCTTGTTTAGCTCACGATATGGGCAATCCTCCGTTCGGGCACAGCGGAGAAACCGCCATTTCATCGTATTTTTCGGAAGGAGCCGGCATGGCATTGAAAGATAAATATGGAATCACAGATGAGCAGTGGGCCGACTTCACACACTTCGACGGTAATGCCAATGCCTTCCGTCTGCTAACACATAGATTTGAAGGCCGACGTGAGGGAGGATTCGTGCTTACCTACCCCACTCTGCTATCCATCGTGAAATATCCATATATAGCCGCTGATGTGAAAGGCAAGAAAAATAAGTTTGGATTCTTCCAGGACGATTTCGAGACATATAAGAAAATCGCCGATCACTTGGGCATAAAAAAGAATAAAAACGGCCAATATTCACGTCATCCACTCGTCTATTTAGTGGAGGCTGCCGACGATATATGTTACGAGATCATGGATATTGAAGATGCGTTGAAAATGCGTCTGCTTGACAAAGAAGAGACATTCAATCTTCTTCTCGCATTCTTCCCTGAAGACAAACAAGCTCGACGCAAAGAGAGAATGTCGTATGTCGACGATGTGAATGAGCAGGTAGCCTACTTGCGTTCAAGCGTCATCGGTGTGCTTATTGAGGAGTGTGCCGACGTGTTCTTGAAAAACGAGGAGAAAATCTTGGCAGGTGAGTTTGAAGGATCACTAATCGACTATGTGTCGGAGAGAGTGAGCAAAGCATACAAGACATGCCAGGAGATATCGGCAAAGAAAATCTATAAGAGTAAAGAGGTAGTCGACATTGAAATCGCCGGTTATAACATCATTTACACATTGATTGAGAAGGAGATAGATGCAGTGTTCAACGCCGACAAAGCCTATTCCAAACAGTTGTTGGCTCGCATCCCATCGCAGTTTGCAGTGTCGAGTGAATCACCATACGAGAGAATTCTTGCCGTGTTGGACCATGTCTCAGGAATGACCGACGTCTACGCACTCGACCTTTACAGAAAGATCCAAGGCATTTCATTGCCAACACTTTGATTAAATGCGCAATCCTGAATGCAAAATGCGAAATTGTCAGTCGGATTTAGACAAAATTAAGGAGCATGGAATATAATCTGAAGACACAAATAACAATAATAATTGTAGCAATTCTGCTTTTTACGGATGTAAAAATCGGAATCTAGTTATCAACACAGAAACAAATGTAAAAATCGGGACAAAGGCGTTTGCCGGATGCAATTCACTTATATTTTATGGCATGCAGATTAATGGACTACAGAATTAACGAACCTTGATTGCGCGAAATCTATAATACAACAACCAAATTCCGCACTAAAAATATGATTATAATGGCAATTATATACAGGCATTTTGTTAAAAGATTCTAAATCAGTCTCACAAAAGAAGCTCTCCCGAGAATAGGCATTTGATTTTCTACATTGCGTATATAACTTTGCAGAATAATCGGAAAAAGAAATGAAAAAGAAACTGTTCTCATTAGCAACATTATGCACTCTATTTTCATCAGCTATCACGGCTGTGAATTTGTGTGTCAGACAAGAAAATGGCGAGGTTGCCAAATTTGATGTCGCACATATAAACGAAGTTAATTTTGATGAAGCTGAAGATCCTTCAGTAGTGGACATATCTGAAACTCCCCTAAAATTCAGTCCTCACTTTACTACTGGAACTATCTATCAACCTAAAATTCGAACAGCTAGTCTCATCTACGACGAATCCTACAGAGCTCTGGAATCAGTAGTCGTGCCAAGTAAAGTACGTATAGACGGCACCATCTATCACATTCAAGATATCAGCAATAAAGCATTCCAAAGCTGTTCCAAATTAAAAAGTATAGAGATTCCAGAAGGAGTAAGAAGTATTGGAAGTCAAGCATTTGATGGATGCAAAAATTTGGAAAGTATAAATATCCCTGCCAGTGTTAAATCTTTAGGGAATTCCCTCTTCGTCAATTGTGCAAAGTTGACTAGCCTTTCTATCCCAGAAAACATCACTTATATACCACAGAGTTTTTGTGATGGCTGCACAAATCTGAAAGAGGTTGTCCTTCCAGAAACAGTGACTACTTTCTATGCGTATGCTTTCCGCGGCTGCAGCAGTTTGACTAATATCAATATTCCTCAAAACACTACGACCATAAACGAGAAAGTGTTTTTCGGATGTGTAGGATTAGAACCAGGATTACTGATTTTCGACAATGGAGTGAAATGTTATGGATGGATAGGTGATCCCGCAAAATGTACAGAAGTGGTGATTCCAGAAGGAATCAAGTGGATACAGTCGAATGCATTTGAAAATTGCAGCAACTTGACAAAGATTGAGATCCCAATGGGAGTAACCATGATCGACTATTCTGCCTTCTTCGACTGTAAGAGTCTAACAGAAATCGTCATACCGGAAACCGTTTGGTATATTGGCGACGCCGCATTTTTTAGTTGCAAAAACCTAGAGGTTACGATAAACAACAATCAATCAAACATGACAATCGGAAGCTTGGCTTTGAACGATTGTAAGTCGGTAACTTATACTAAATAAACGGATAAAGACATGAAAAAGAACATATTTACATTGGCATTTTCTTCAGCTCTTTTATTTTCATTGAGCACCCAGGCCAAGCAGATGAACGTCATTTCAAAAGATGGGGAAGAAGTGAAATTTGAGGTGGATAAAATCACCAACATCTATTTCGAAGATGACGAAGAGTTCGTTTTAGAGGATGCTTCTGAAACTATACTTAAATTCGAAAAATTATCAGACAACACAGTAGCGTTAGTAAATAATATCGAGTATGCAAAGGCAGTTGACATTACAATTCCATCAAAAGTAAAAATTGATGGAGTCGAATATACAGTCACTACCATTGCTCCATCTGCATTTGCGTCGTGTTCATTCTTAAAGAAAATTGTGATTCCGTCGACTGTCACAGAAATCGGTGCAAATGCATTTTACAAATGTGAGAGTTTGACTAGCGTTAATATTCCTGACGGTGTTTCTTCAATTGCTACCAGTACATTTATGAAATGCAATAGTTTGACAGAAATAAACATTCCGTCAGGGGTAACTCGTATTGAGAACAGTGCATTTGAAGGATGTACTAACTTGAAAAACATCAACATACCAGAGAGAGTCTCTTTTATTGATTTTCATGCATTTAAAGGGTGCGATGGTCTGACTCCACAACTTTTAGTGTACAATAAAGGAACAATATGTTATGGTTGGATTGGAAATACCAGCAAATGCAACAAAGTGGCTATTCCTAAGGGAGTGAAAGAGATTTCCATATCTGCATTTGAGGGATGCGAAGCATTGACAAGTGTCAATATCCCAACTAGTGTAAAAAGCATCGGTGATTATGCATTCAGCGGCTGTACCGAACTAGAGAAGATAACTATCCCATATAGTGTTAGCAGCATTAATGACGATGTATTTGCTGATGACTCAAAGCTTGACGTAGAGATTTATAATTGTGAAGAATTTGTAAACGTCGGCAATTCTGCTTTCAAAGGTTGCAACTCTGTAAAATGGATAGATGTCACATCTGATGATAGTCCAGCTATCTCTGAATACGACCATCCTTTAAATTTTATTGCTTTATCAGAGACAACAGCTGCTGTAGAAACTACAGATATGTATTGGTCTGACGATGAGCTAGTTAATGTGTCAATTCCATCAAAGATCATAATAAACGGCAAAATACATGAAGTGACGAGCATATCTGGATTAGCATTTCGCGGATATAATAAGCTTGAAAAAATAAAACTGCCATCAAGTATAACAAAGATTGGCATGGAGGCTTTTGCCAATGCTATCGCTTTGACTGAACTGACTCTTCCTGAGAGTGTCACTGCTATCGAAGAAAGTGCATTTGAAAAATGTATCAGCCTGACAACTATAAATATCCCAAAGAGTGTCTCGTCGATTGGGAAAAGTGCATTTGAGAGTTGTCGTTCTTTGAAAAGCATAGTAATCCCTGATGGCATCACAGTTTTGGAACCGTCATTGTTTTACGAGTGTTATAATCTGACAGAAGTCACAATTCCATCTACAGTGACAGAAATAAAAGGGTATGCATTCGCAGACTGCACTAATTTGAAAGCATTAGATATTCCATCCGACGTGACAAGTATTGGCAATTATGCATTCACATCATGCAAAGAGATGACAAACATTGAGATTCCGTCAAGTGTGACAGAATTGGGAATGTATGTATTTTCTCTATGTCAAAACTTGGATGTCACAATCGACAATTCCAAAGATAACTTGAAGCTTGGTATCGATCCATTCTTTGGATGTAATTCGGTGAAATATCTCAAATAATTAACGATTTGTAATTCACAACCATAAACACGGCCATGGTAGACAAGCCACCAACGTAGCTTCGTCAGCCATGGCCGAATTGTTTCAGAAACTAATAAGAATGAAACACAAACCTGAAACTTATATTCCAAAACTCAATTTTTTTAACAAATCATTTGAATTTAAAAGTTTTGTTTTTAATTTAGCAGAGTTGTAGATGCGACATAAGAGCTTCATATTTGAATGAAGTTTTAAAAAGAGTATTAATTAGGACAAAATATAATTAAGTATGGTAAAAAGAATAATCACAGCCTGTTCATTGGCATTTTCTCTATTGAGTGCTCAAGCAGTATCAAACTATATGACTGTTGAGAAGACAGATGGATCTTTAATTTCATTCAAATTGGCAGAAAACCCAGTTATCACATACGACAATGATAATCTTGTGATAAACAAGGATGCTAAGACTACATACTCTTTTGAGGATGTCAAAAATTACCATTTCACTGAATTTGACCAATCAGATGCAGCATTGGTTTCTGCTAACTCATTGAAATTCATCTGGGTTGATGATGCCACAATCGAGGTTCAAAATGCACAAGCAAATTCGAATGTCACAATTACAGCCATCAATGGTGCTGTTGTAGCAAATACAAAAGCTGATGCCGACGGAAAAGCAACTGTCAAGTTGCCAAACAATGCAGGAGTTTACGTCCTTACTGCAGGAAATCAGTCATTCAAAATCATACGCAAATTCTAAAAGACTGAAAGGTGAAGAAAAAACTACTTATTTTAGTTTCATCTCTTGCCCTATGTTTGCCGATGTTTGCCGCATTTTATATGTGCGTCAAACTCAACGACAATGATATCCTAAAGCTTGACGTCGAAGAGATTGAAAAGGTGTTGTATGAAAAGTTCAGTTCTAGTACCGACTCTATTCCTACAACAAAAAAGTCATATATGCATATCAAGCAGAAAAATGGAGATTCTGCAAGATATGATGTCAACCAGGTCGAAGAGGTATTTTACGAGTTCTTCAACGACTCAACTGTCATAGACACGACTATAGTAGACACGACTATCACAGATACAACAATAGTAGACACTACTATTATAGTTGAGCCTATCGACACCCTAAGACCTGCCTTGAAATATAGAATTTTGAGTAATTCGACAGTCAGCTTGTCGGGATTCGATAAAGGACTATTCATTGACGAGGATGGCATAATCCTTGAAAAAGAGATAAATGTCCCTGCGAAAGTTTTGATTGACGGTGTTGAATATACTGTCACTGAGATTGGAAATTCTGTTTTTTCACAGTGTAGCGGTTTGATTGGCATAAATCTTCCTTCTACTATCACAAGCATCCAAGACTCAGCCTTTTACGACTGTATCGGATTGAATGACATTAACATACCTTCAAATGTGTCATACATTGGAGAGGAGGCATTCCAGGGTTGTACTAGACTTACTGGTATCATGCTACCGTCTAGCGTCAAGACAATCAGAGAGTGGGCATTCTACGGATGTGAGAGACTAGAAATCCTGATTGACAATTCTGAGGACAAAGTAGAAATCGGAAAGGATGCATTCAAATGGTGTAAGTCGGTGACTTTCACAAAGGAGAACACTTCACAATCGGACACTGTCAACAGCGTATTCAAATTCAGAATCATCTCTGATTCAACTGCTGAGGTTGTACGTGATTCAGCTAAACTAGCGTCTGAGGAGAGTGTTATCATCCCTAACAAAATACAAATAGGCAATCGTAGCTACAATGTAGTACGTATCAGCGACTCTGTATTCTTCAATTTGAAAAACTTGAAAAACATTGTCATTCCATCGTCTATTTATAGCCTTGGAAACGAGTCTTTTGCTTATTGTAGTTCTTTGAAGAATATCGCAATCCCTAACAGTGTCACTGAAATCAAAGACAAAGCGTTCTACGGATGTGATAGTTTGATTAGTTTAACTATACCGTCAAGTGTCGACAGCATTGGACACTCTGCATTTGCTAATTGCCGCATGCTCTCTAGATTGATGATTCTCCAGGGAGTGACAATAATTGGCAAAAACGCATTTGAAAACTGCAGTAGCCTTACAAGTGCTGTTCTACCAGATAGTCTTGTCTATATTGAGGAGGAAGCCTTTAAGAATTGTTCTCGTTTGACAACCGTCACTATCCCTTCTAGCGTGACTAACATCGGAGCTCGCGCATTCTACGGATGCAACAACCTTAATGTTACAATTGACAATACAAGAGATAAAGTGACAACTGGCGAGCAGACTTTCGAAGGATGCAAAACTATCAGATATACAAAAGAAGATTCTTCAGTGGTTGACACATCAGCTACACCATTGAGATTCAGAAGAATAGACAACTCTTCTGTAGAAGTCGTCTATTCCTCATCATACGAGATGATTACAGATTCTGTTGTCATTCCTTCTTTTGTAAGTATGGGAGACAGCGTATTTGCAGTGACAAAAATTGGATATGCTGCATTTATACATTGCAACATGACTAGTCTATTCATTCCTGCAAATGTCTCTTCGATAAAAGATTCAATTATATTTGCTTGCAATAATTTGGCAGTCATCAATATCGCTCCAGAAAATCCAAATTATTCATCAGCAAACAATATCATCTATGATAAGAATAAGACAATATTGATTGCTGCCGCTTCAAGAATCTCTGGAGAAATCAAATTAGACTCGACTGTGACGACAATCAAACACAGCGCGTTTTATGGTTGCGACAGTCTGACAAAGATTACTATTCCTGAGAGCGTCACTACTATCGACTATCAAGCATTCTATGGATGCAAAAATCTTAACGCAGTGGTAGAGAACTCACAGTATGATATTGAAGTAGCATCGAATGCATTCGCTGACTGTAAGTCGGTTGTATTTACAAAAGATGATCCATCTGTAGTAAACGCTACCGATACTAATGTTAAATTCCTGATATTGTCAGACTCTACAGCAGAGGTAACTAATTGCACTAAGACACAGATGTACGGAGCGATTACAGTTCCTGAAAAGGTCAGAATCGACAAGAAGGTATACACTGTCGTACGCATCGGCAACTCTGCATTTGAGAATTGCTCTCTTATGACAAGCATAGAGATTCCTGAAACTATCGCTAGCATAGGTGACAACGCATTCTACTTCTGTACTGGAATGTCGAAGATAAATATTCCTGAGGCAGTCACTAGCATCGGAGAAACTGCATTCTCTGACTGTTCAAACTTGACAAAGCTTGAACTTTCTGGAAACGTCACAAGCATCGGAATACAGGCATTTGCTTATTGCAAGAAGCTAGATCTTGTGATTAACAATCTAGAAGAGAACATAGAGATTGGAGCCAACGCGTTCCACGATTGCAAGTCGGTGAAATTCGCAACAGAAAATAAAGAATAATTAGCGATTTTCAAAAATAATTACAGACGGGGATAATCTTTTATCCTCGTCTTTTTTTGTGACAAATTCCATTTTTGCAAAATAATTGCACGAACAGTTTGTTTTTGCAGCCAATATTTTTAAAATATCCATTATTTCCGATTATTTTTTGGATTTAGCAAAGGTAAAGTCTAAATTTGGATGTCACTATCATAGTGATAGTGGCTCTTTTCCACTTGATTATCAGGTTCTATCAGCGAAAAAGAAGAACCATCAGAACCTTACACAAATTTGTTTAGTGTCATCACTTGATCAAAACGTTCTATCAAGTGAGAACCATGAAAAACCAAGAACGTATCATTAAAATTTTAGTCCCATGAAAAAAATCTGTTTTATTGCATTGTCGACAATGCTCTCCCTTGTTTCATCATCAGCATTTGCAAGTGTGGTAGATGCATGTGACACACCATTGAAATTTAAGATCACTTCCGACTCGACAGCAAAGTTGATCAAAGATGAATCCTACAAACATTTCGAGTCGCTGAATGTCCCAGAGAAAGTGCGAATCGGAGGAAAAGAATACTCAGTGACAGAAATCGGCAGAAATGCATTTGTCAATTGCAAAACATTAAAAAATGTAGAGATCGCGTCAAGTGTCAAAAGCATAGGCAATTCTGCTTTTTACAAATGCAAGAATCTGACAAACGTTGAAATTCCAGCAAACGTAACCAGCATTGAGTTAGGAGCCTTCGCAGGATGCAAAAATCTGACAAGTATGGTTATTCCTGAGAGTGTCACAAACATCGGCAACTCAGCATTCGGAGGATGTAAGAATCTCGACCTTGTGATCAACAACTCTAAGAAAAAAGTGAGAACTCAGTACGATTCATTCACTAATTGCAAGTCGGTCAAATATTCTGAATAAAGATTGTTTCCAAAAGTTATACAAACGGGATGGGCGAAAGTCTGTCCCGTTTTTGATTAATGATTAATGATTAACGATTAAGGGTTGAGGGTTGATGATTTAATATGAAACTTGAAACCCAAATTTTCCAATAAATCATTTGGATTTAAATAATTAATTCCTAATTTAGCATAGTCGTTGTTGTAATAGCAATGATCATTAGAAAAAAAGGATTTTATTTTAGGACTAAAAAGGAAAGCTTATGAAAAAAAGACTACTTTTATTAGTAGCAACATTGACAGCATGTCTGTCGTTGATTGCCAGCACAAACATGTGCGTGAAACTAGAAGATGGCCAGATTGTAAAATTCGATGTGGACAAAGTGTTGGAGGTATACTATGAGGCATACATCCATCCCGACACAAACCATATTGTCCCTCCGTTTATTGAACCATCAATTGCAGATTCAGCTGATTTCTACCCATTGATGTTTAGGATTCTAACAGATTCTACAGTTGAGTTGTCTAATGTTGATCACGAAGCATTTTACGATAACCCATATCCTCATTTCAATATTAATATCCCAGCCAAAGTGCAACTTGATGGTAAAGTTTATGATGTCACTAGTGTTGGTGATTATGTTATAGGAGATTGGGTAGGTCAATTTGTAGAGAGCATCGAGATTCCATCAAGTGTCACTACCATCGGTCATGGAGCATTTGCATATTGTGGCCGTTTGACTAGCATCGTTATCCCTGAAGGTGTCACTAGCATCGGTGATCACGCATTTTGGGGCTGTAGCATTTTGACTTCAGTCGAAATCCCATCAAGTGTCACTTCTATCGGTCCGGGTGCTTTTGAAGAATGTCCCAGTTTGACGTCAGTCGAAATTCCATCAAGTGTCACTTCTATCGGTGAGGGTGCTTTTAGTCACTGTGGCCGTTTGACGTCAGTCAAAATTCCATCTAGTGTCACATCAATCGGTGAGCGGGCTTTTGAGTCGTGTCAAGGTTTGACGTCAGTCGAAATTCCTTCCAGTGTCACATCAATCGGTTCGGGTGCTTTTAGTGACTGTGGCCGTTTGACGTCAGTCGAAATTCCATCAAGTGTCACATCAATCGGTGAGTGGGCTTTTGCTGGGTGTGAGAACCTAGATATTGTGATTGACAATTCGAAAGAGAATGTAAAATTCTACGATTTTCGGGGAGAAGAGACAACCATGGAAGAAAGCAGAGCTTTTTTAGATGTCAAATCTGTGACATGGCTTAAAGAAAAAGATGCAGATCCTTCCGTAGCAGACACTTCTGCCTATGCTCCATTGAGATTCCAAATCACCTCTGATTCCACAGTTGAATTGACACATGGTGAAAACTGGGATTCTTACAGAAACCTTGATTCTGTCAATATTCCAGCAAAAGTACGAATTGACGGAAAGATTTATGACGTCACTGGCATCGGTAGTTCCACTTTTGAAGGCAATAGTAGTTTGACTAGTATCGTTATCCCTGAGAGTGTGACAGAAATCGGTTCTGGTGCATTTGATGGATGTAGCAGTCTAACGTCAATCACGATACCAGGGAGTGTGACAGAAATCGGTTCTGGTGCATTTTATCACTGTAGAAGTCTAACGTCAATCACGATACCAGAGAGTGTGACAGAAATCGGTGAACATGCATTTAGTGACTGTAATGAACTAGATATTGTGATTGAGAATTCAAAGGAGAATGTGAAATTTCTGGATTGGAATGGAGAAGAAACGACCATGGAGGAAAGTTATGCTTTCTATGACGTCAAATCAGTGACATGGAAGAAATAAATCCGTAGAGACGCGAGATCTCGCGTCTTGATATGAAATCAATACAAACGGGATGGGCGAAAGCCTGTCCCGTTTTTGATTAATGATTAATGATTAACGGTTGAGGATTGAGGATTGAGGGTTGAGGGTTTAATATGAAACTTGAAACCTGAAACTTGAAACCCAAATTTCCCATCAAATCATTTGGATTAAAATAATTAATTCCTAATTTAGCATAATCGTTGTTGTAATAGCAATGATCATTAGAAAAAAGAAAGCTTATGAAAAAAAGACTACTTTTATTAGTAGCAACATTGACAGCATGTCTGTCGTTGATTGCCGGCACAAACATGTGTGTTAAAAAACAGAATGGAGAGATTCTAAGAATCAATGTGGAAGATGTATACGAAGTCTATTTTGAGGATATCTTTAATCCAGACACTTCTGCAATTGTTCCTCCGTTTATTGAACCATCAGTAGCAGATTCAGCTGATTTCTACCCATTAGAATTTGAAGTTTTAACAAACAATACCGTAGCAGTTTCTGGATATGATCACAATTATTTTTATGATGAAGTTGGCTATTATATAGAGAAAGGTATAGAAATCCCAGCCAAAGTACGAATTGACGGAAAGATTTATGATGTCACTTCTATCGGTTCTTGGGCATTTGATGGCTGTAGAAGTCTAACGTCAATCACGATACCAGAGAGTGTCACTTCTATCGGTTCTAATGCATTTATAGCGTGTAACAGCCTGACCTCAATCACGATACCAGAGAGTGTCACTTCTATCGGTTCTAATGCATTTCATTGGTGTGAGAGACTGACCTCAATCTCCATCCCTGAGAGTGTGACAGAAATCGGTTCTTCTGCATTTGATGGCTGTTGCAGACTGACGTCAATCACGATACCAGAGAGTGTGACAAAAATCGGTTCTTATGCATTTGATGGCTGTGACAACCTAAAACCACAATTGTTAGTTTATGATAATGGCACAAAGTGTTATGGTTGGATTGGAAATAAAGACTCATGTATTAGTGTTGTTATACCAGAGAGTGTGACAAAAATCGGTTCTTATGCATTTCGGTACTGTAGCAATCTAACGTCAATCACGATACCAGAGAGTGTGACAGAAATCGGTTCTTTTGTATTTTTTTACTGTAGCAGTCTAACGTCAATCACGATACCAGAGAGTGTGACAGAAATCGGTTCTTCTGCATTTTCTTACTGTAAGGAACTAGATGTTGTGATTGACAATTCGGAAGAGAATGTAAAATTCGGAGACAGTACTTTCGATGGTGTCAAATCAGTGACATGGAAGAAATAAATCCGTAGAGACGCGAGATCTCGCGTCTTGATATGAAATCAATACAAACGGGATGGGCGAAAGCCTGTCCCGTTTTTGATTAATGATTAATGATTAACGGTTGAGGTTTGAGGTTTGAGGTTTGAGGTTTGAGGGTTGAGGGTTGAGGGTTGAGGGTTAAGGGTTGAGGATTGAGGGTTTATTATGAAACTTGAAACTTGAAACCTGAAACCAAAAATCGTTTTCCGTACTTTTTGACCATTTTTCGCTGATAAACTAGAAGAAAAGTTCAAAAGAGTAGCAAAAAATTGCATATTAGGAGTTTTATGTTTTAATTTGCAATGATATTCTAAAATTGCAGAAATATTGTTATAAAATATGAGAATTATCGGAACCGGCAGTGCATTGCCAAAATTCGTCGCTACGAACCAGATGTTGTCCGAAGTGATGGATACAAGCGATGAGTGGATTTCCACTCGCACTGGAATTAAGCGCCGTCATCTCTTGGTAAATCAGGAGTTGGAGGAAATCGGCGTTGAGGCGATCGAGAATGCCCTTAAAGATGCTGGCATTACAGCAAAGGACTTAGACTACATCATCTGCTCTAACACAGTGAACGAGTTGATCACACCAGGTATTGGTTGTGTATTGCAGGGTCACATTGGAGCTACTTGCCCAAGCATTGATATCAATGCGGCATGTGCAGGTTTCCTATATGGAATGCAGATTGCTGAGTCGTTTATCAAGACAGGAGTTGCGAAAAAGATTTTGATTGTGGCTGTAGAAGAGCCATCAAGAATCCCAACTTGGACAGACAGAAGCACAAGCGTATTGTTCGGAGACGGTGCCGGAGCTGTTGTTGTCAGCGCAGACGGCGACGACATCCTTGCTATGCGTTCGACAACTACGTCTATGCCTCAGGTGCTATATAGCAAAAGAGCAATGGAGAAGACTCCTTTCGTCGGCGAGATCGAAGGCAATGTTCCATTGGTAATGAATGGCCGCGAGGTGTTCAGAATGGCAGTTGCTAACTCACAGGAGGATATCAAGACTGTGATGGAGCAGGCAAATATCACTTCCGACCAGGTAAAATATTTCGTGCTACACCAGGCGAATATCAGAATCATCGAGTCTATCCGCCACTTCCTAGGTGAGCCAGAGGAGAAATTCCCTACTACAATCGAAGATACAGGTAATATGTCGTCGGCATGTATTCCAATCCTTCTTGACAGATTGAATAAGGAAGGCAAATTGTCGAAGGGCGACATCTTGGTATTCAGTGCATTCGGTGCAGGATTCCAGACATCAGCTAACGTACTTCGTTGGAACAAATAATTAAGAGTTAAAATAGAAAATAACATACAATCATGATAAAGAGTAAGATTTGCGACCTATTGGGTATCAAATATCCAATTATCCAGGGTGGTATGGCATGGGTTGCCGACGCTAGTTTGGCTGCTGCTGTAAGTAACGCAGGTGGTTTGGGTATCATCACAGGTGCTTGTCCTCCAGAAATCGTAAGAGAGGAGATCAGAAAGTGCAAGAAGATGACAGACAAGCCTTTCGGTGTAAACATCATGCTTCAGGCTCCAGAAGTTGAGAAGATCGCACAGATCGTTGTTGAAGAGGGAGTTAAGATTCTTACTACAGGTGCTGGTTCACCTGCTCCGTTCATGGAGATGTGGAAGGCAGCAGGCATCAAGGTTATGCCAGTTGTAGCAAGCGTAGCATTGGCACTTCGTATCGAGAGAATGGGAGTAGACGCAATCATCGCAGAGGGTGCAGAGAGTGGTGGCCACACAGGAGAGGCTAACACATTGCCACTTGTTCCACAGATCGTAGACGCAGTTAGCGTTCCAGTTATCGCTGCCGGTGGTATCGGTGACGGACGTGGTATGGCTGCAGCATTCATGTTGGGTGCAGAGGCAGTTCAGTGTGGAACATGCTTCTTGGTAGCTGACGAGTGTACCGTACACGAGGTATATAAGGAGAAGGTATTGAAGGCTGGAGACAATGACACTATCGTAACAGGTAAGAAGCTAGGTCACCCAGTTCGTACAGTACGTACTCCATTCTCTAAGAACTTCGCTAAGATGGAGAACGATCCTGCTGTAACATCAGAGGAGTTGCTTGCATTCGGTGCTGGTTCACTTCGTAAGGCCGTTAAGGACGGTAACTTGAAGGAGGGTAGCTTCATGGCTGGAGAGATCGCAGGTATGATCAATGAGAAGAAGACTTGCAAGGAGATCGTTGAGAACATGGCAAGCAAGTGTGAAGAGCTACTTAAGGCTGCAAACGGTCGTTTGGCTTAATTAGTGTCGTAAAAATTTATAAAAAGAATTGAAATGAAAAGAGTCGTAATTACAGGTATGGGCGTTATCTCGCCTATCGGTAACAATATAGACGCATACTGGGATAGCCTTGTTAAGGGTGTTTGTGGTATCGGCCCAATCACTCAGTATGAGACAGGTGATCATCCAGTGAAACTAGCTGCAGAGGTTAAAGACTTCAAGGCAGAGGATTTCGGTGTAGATAAGGGTATGGCACGTAAGTCAGACCGTTTCGCACAGTTCGCTCTAGCAGCAGCAAACCAGGCTATCGCAGATTCTGGACTAAAGAGTGGAGAGAATATCGCAGCCGACAGATTCGGAACATACATCGGATCTGGTATCGGTGGTATGCACGTCTTCACAACAGAGTGCGAGAAGCTTATCAACGAGGGAATGAACCGTATCTCCCCTCTATTCATCCCAATGCTAATCGCCAACATGGCATCAGGACAGGTTGCAATCGCACACCAGCTTGAGGGACCATGTATTCCAGTAGTTACAGCATGTGCGACATCTACTCACGCAGTAGGTGAGGCATTCCACGCTATCAAGCACGGTTACGCAGACGCAATCGTAGCAGGAGGTAGTGAGGCAGCTGTCAACCCACTTGCAATCGGTGGTTTTGCCAACTCAAAGGCTCTTTCAAAGGCTACAGATCCTAACGAGGCTTCTCTTCCATTCGACAAGCGTCGCGCTGGATTCGTGATGGGTGAAGGATGTGGTATCCTTGTCCTTGAGGAGTACGAGCACGCAAAGGCACGTGGAGCAAAGATCTACGCTGAGGTAACTGGTTACGGTAACACATGTGACGCATACCATTACACAGCTCCAAAACCAGACGGAGTACCTGCAAGCAAGGCTATCAAGTTGGCTCTAGAGGAGTCTAACTTCGATGCAGCTAAGGATTGCCTATACATCAACGCACACGGTACAGGAACACCACTTAACGACAAGGGTGAGACTGCAGCGTTCAAGCTAGCTCTAGGTGAAGAGGCAGCACGCAAGGCACACATCTCATCAAGCAAGTCGATGATGGGACACTGTTTAGGTGCAGCTGGTGCATTGGAGCTTATCGTCGCAGCTCTTACATTGAAGAACGGCATCATCACTCCAACAATCAACTATAAGGAGGCAGATCCAGACTGCGACCTTAACTACACACCAAACGTAGCTGTTAAAGCCGACGTCAACATCGCATTCTCAACATCATTGGGATTCGGTGGACACAACGGATGTGTCGCTTTGAGAAAGATGTAATCTATTCTTAAGATAATTTGATGAAAGGCAGGCTGAAAAGGTCTGCCTTTTTGTTTATGAAAAGCTCAAAACTTATAAGAGCGACTTCTTATCTTCATCTTTATTAACATATTTGAATGAAAAACACACATAAAAATATGTTCATTAAATAAAGAAGTAGTATTTTTGCATAAAATTAATTATTACACTATATAGTTATGAACTTCAAACTACCTTCTCTTATCGCAACATTGGCTACAGGACTTTCAATGTTTGCGACAACCAATATGATCATAAGACATGAAGATGGTGATATAACAAGATTTGATGTAACCAAAGTAGATGAGGTATTCTTTAATGATTATGCCATAGATCCATCAGCACTAGACACTGCCGCAACACCATTGAATTTCAACATATTATCAGACAGCACAGCTGAAGTAATAAGCGGAGATTACGAATCATTGAAATCAGTCGATATACCAGAAAAAGTATACATAGGAGGCAAAGTATACACAGTTGCTAGCATTGGAAACAAAGCGTTTTACAACTGTAGTAATATGACAAGTGTCAATATTCCAGAAGGTGTCATTACAATTTCAAGTATGGCATTCTTTAGGAGTGGATTAAGAACTATTACTATTCCTAAGAGCGTAACTTCTATCGGAGGTCTTGCATTCAATGAATGTAAGAATTTAACACCTGGTTTATTGATTTACAACAATGGCACAAAGTGTAATGGTTGGATAGGAGATATCTCTTATTGTAATAATATTAAAATCCCAACCGGAGTAACAGAGATTGATGATCAAGCATTCTATAAGATAAGCTACCTGAAGAGTATGACTATTCCTGAGAGTGTGACAACTATAGGCAATTCAGCTTTTGCCGGATGCATAGAACTTGATCTTGTGATTGACAATTCAAAGAAAAATGTAACAATAGGGGAAAACACATTCGACTATGTCAAGTCTGTCACATTCAGACACGATCTTGAATGGTACGATCCATCAATTCCAGATTCTTATAACACATTATTCAAATTCGAGATCACATCCGATTCTACCGCTAAGGTGACATCATACCTAGGTAGAGACCTAGACATTGATTCTATTGCTATACCAGCCAAAGTAAGAATCAACGACGTGACATATAATGTCAACACAATCGGTGAAAGATCTTTTACGTCATCAATAATGCTAAAAACTATTGTGATACCAGAAGGAATCACGACTATCGAAGAAGACGCATTCATCCAATGTAAAAATGTAGTAAATGCCGACCTACCAGAAAGTTTGGTTTACATAGGTGAAGATGCATTCATGGATTGTAGAGCTCTCACAGGAGCAAAAATACCTAAGAATGTCGAATTTATCGGAAAATACGCGTTTAGCTGTAATATCGCAGGTAGCCCGTTCTCAACATATATTGTGGATCCTGAAAACAAATACTACTCATCAGTAGAAGGTGTATTATATAACAAAGACACTACAATAATGGTCGATATGCCTGCTGCATTCACAGGTGAGTTTGTGCTTCCTGCAAGCGTAGATAGTATTGGCAATCACGAGTTAAATAACATCTGGGCAATGACATATATTACAGTTCCAGAAGAAAACAAATCATTCTCATCTGTAGATGGAGCATTGTACAATAAAGAAAAAACGAAGATGATTGTTGTCCCAGCAGATATCAAAGGGAAAGTCTCAATACCAGAAGGTGTCACAGAAATTCCTAATAGTATTTTCTATAATCGAAAAGGAGTAACAGACATTACTATTCCAGATGGTGTCACTACAATTGGAGATTATGCATTTGCTGGCGTAACATGCACACGTATTAAGCTTCCTGAGACTGTAACAACTATAGGCAAATCAGCATTCTCAGCATGCGAGAGATTGACTACCCTAAATATCCCGAATGGAGTAACTAGAATTGAGGAGTATACATTTAATAGATGCAGCAAATTGACAAACTTCATTCTTCCTGAAAGTGTCACATACATTGGAAAAGATGCATTCTACTTCGCAACTATAGACCTAAAAATAGACAACTCAAAGAGTAATGTCGAACTTGGAAGAGATGCATTATCTCAATGTCGTTCAGTGACATGGCTAAAAGATTGATCTATATTAAAGATAATAGTTTAAAATACGAAAGGCAGGCCAACCGGTCTGCCTTTTATATTTTATTAACACATATGACGACACAAATTCATCAAACAAATTGTAATTTTGCGGAAAAAACAAACAAGACCAATGATCATGAAAGGTAAAATATTCATTTCTAGTGCAATTTTGGCCACAAGTATGTCAATGTTTGCAGCGACACAAATGATTGTTAAACAGAAAAATGGAGAAGTAGTCACTTTTGAAGTTGCAAATGTGGAAGAAGTCAGTTTTGACGAAATCGACAATTTTCCAGTTGTCGACGCTTCCGAAACCCCTTTGCAATTCGAAATTTTATCAGACACTGAGGTGGGTATTATTAAAGACGACTTATATAAAGATTTGACAACTATAGAAATCCCACAAAAAGTTAAAATTGATGGTGTCGTTTACAACGTAACTACAATTAAGTCGGGGGCATTTTCACATTGCAGAAGTTTAACAAATATTACAATCCCAGAGAGTATCACTTCTATTGAAGTAGGTGCATTTTCAGGATGTAACAGTTTAGGGCTAGGATTATTGATTTATAATAACGGCACAAAATGCTATGGTTGGCTTGGAGATGAAGATGAATGTACAAGTGTCGTTATTCCAGAAGGAGTAAAAGAGATTGGAAACCAGGCGTTTTATAAATCATTTAATAACTTGACTAGTATAACATTCCCAGAAAGCCTGGAATCAATCGGAGAGATGGCATTTGCAGATTGTGACGGATTGACAACTGGAGAACTGTCGTCGAACTTAAAATCACTTGGTTATGGTGCTTTTATGTACTGCAATAATCTTAATCTAACAATCAACACTTCCGAAGCCAATGTTGAGGTTGGAAAGTATGCCATAAGCTATTGCAAATCAGTCATATGGCTTAAATAAGAGAATTGTGTAGACGTTGGTTCGCGTCTACATTAAATAATTTCCAAATCGGGATGGGCGAAAGTCCATCCCTTTTCTTTTTAACATTTATTACATTATTATGCTTAAAAACATTTATTTGCATTGTCATTTTTGAAGAAAAGTTAGTTAAATTCGCACGATTAACAATCATGAAAAACGACATTGATAACTAAATCAACGATCGATATCAATAAACGATTATCAGTCAGCGTTATAGATGAGTAGTAGGGTAAGTATAGTTACTGGTGCAACTGGAAAAATCGGCAGGGTTGTGGCCGAAGAAGTAGCACGACAAGGCAAACATTTAATCATCGCGTGCAGAAGTTTGGCAAAATCCAAAATCCTGCTTGGTGAACTACAATCTGCTTATCCCAACAGCACAATTGAATTTATAATGCTTGATTTGGCAGACAGACGATCCATCAATAAATTTGCAGAGGCAATCGAACAAAACTGTTACATCGTTGATGAGCTTGTATGCAATGCCGGCACATTGTGTCAGTATGAAAGTCAAAACAAAGAAGACGTCGACATGTCCATGGCTGTCAACTATCTTGGCAATGTCCGTTTGATTGAAAAGTTAGAGCGATCATTGGCTCACGATGCTAAAATCGTGAATATGGTGTCGTCAATACGTTGGGGGACTATTTCCGGTGACCCGTTTCATCCGGACGGAAAATTCAACAGATTCCGCAGATTCGCTAGTTCAAAACTCGCGCTCTACGCCTACACCCAACACTTGGCACGCAAGTACGACAATTCAAAAATTTCCGTATATGCGGCAGATCCAGGTATCGTCAACACTGTTATGATCACTAGAGGCAGATGGTTCGAAGGCATCGCAGATGCGTTTCTAAGCCCGTTCGTCCGCACTCCTGAGAAAGGTGCAGAAACGGCACTCTACTTGTTGTCAAACCATCCTCAGACCACAGGTATGGCATATTACGACTGTAAGATCAAACAATTCCCAGCCGACATGTACACAAGAGAGGAATGGTCGCAACTTTGGAACAACACACAAAAATATTTGACAGAAATCATTTGACAAAAATATGTCAGGGCAGTCGTTAATCATAACTCAACAGCAGCAGCTCAAACTGTCACCTCAGCAAATACAGGTGATGAAGCTTCTCACGCAATCCACGCTTGAGTTCAACGAACGTGTGGAGCAAGAGATTGAGGAGAATCCTGCTCTTGAAGTTAATGATAACGATAACCTTAACGATAACGATAACCTTAACGATGACGTTAACGACAGTCGTGATGATGACAATGATTACGATGTCCACGACGATGATGATTACGGCAATAGGGATGAAGACAATGGATTGGATTACGACGATGGCAACAATGATGACTTCACACTTGGTGATTATGTAAGTGCTGACGACATCCCGTCGTACCAATACAACGACATGACTGAGCAGGAGCGTCGACCAGAGATGAGCTATCAGGCAGATGACACCATCCTTGAGGATCTCCGCGAACAGTTGAATCTTATGCCTCACGTCACAGAAGAGATCAAAAACATTGCATTATATGTAATCGGATGTCTGAATCCAAGAGGATATCTGGAAAGAGACACTGAGACCATTGTCGACGATTTTATTTTCATTGCCTCAAAAGAGATCACAGAAGAGCAAGTGGAAGAGGCTATCCAAGTGGTACAATCGCTTGAACCCGCAGGAGTCGGAGCGAGAAACATCAAGGAATGTCTGATTCTGCAGCTTAAAAGAATAGATAATCCATCTGATTCGGTGCTTCTTGCAATTAGAATATTGGAAGAGTGCTATTCATCAATGGAAGACAAGCGTTTCGACAAGATACAGAAATCGCTAGGAGTGACAGAAGAGGAGGTGCAGGATGCTGTCGCAGAATTGAAAAAACTCAATCCACAGCCATGCAGCACCAGCGACATACTTCTGGATAATTCCGTTCTGATTGTCCCTGATTTCAACGTCCATGATGAAGATGGAGAGTTGGTGATGACACTTAATCAAGGCAACACCCCTACCCTTCAGCTCAACAGCCATTACGCGACAGTGCTTGAGGAGTACGCCAACAACAGAAAGAATCAAAGCCGTGCTCAAAAAGATGCGGCTCTCTTCATCAAGCAGAAAGTCGACGCCGCTAAATGGTTTATCTCTGCAGTACAGCAACGTACTGAGACAATGACAAAAGTGATGGAAGCCATCATCAGACGTCAAAAGCTATTCTTTGAGACAGGAGACGACGAGGATCTAAAGCCAATGATCATGAAATTGATAGCCGACGATACAGGCTACGACATCAGTACCGTCTCTCGTGTCTGCAACAACAAGTATGTCCAGACCGATTTTGGAGTCTTCCCTTTGAAGCATTTCTTCACTGAATCTGTAGAGACAGATCAGGGAGAGGTCCACAGTATGGCTAAACTGAAGAATCTATTCATGAAATGCATAGAAGAAGAGGACAAGAGGAAGCCACTTTCCGACCAGCAGATTGTGGAATATATGAAAGAGAAAGGTTTCACACTTGCACGTCGTACTGTCGCCAAATATCGCGACCAATTAGGAATTCCAAAAGCACAATTTAGAAAAGAACTATAAAAAATAATGGAAGCAATAACTCCCATCCTGATTTACTTATTTTGGTTTATTGTAATCGCACTATCCTGGCGTAATCACGTCGCTCGCCACATCGGCTATATCGGTGCATGGTCACAAATTTGTCTTACAATCGCCGAGACATACTACCCCCAATTCCTACAGGTAGCCGTCTACTCCATACTAATCATTTGGGCTATTGTTGTGACACTGATGGACTGGGGAATATCCAAGATTGTGGCAAAAGACAACAACGTTATTCTGACACTATTCTATAGTTGTTCTATCCTAGCATTCGGTTACCTATTGAATATCATATCCGTACCAAGATTCTATCAAATCGGAGTGCTGATGACAGCCATGACCTATATGGCCCTGGCAGCCCTCATGTTGATAAACAAAACCTTGTTTAAGAACTACTTCTGCATAAGTGCGTCGACAGTCGGCATGGCATTTTTAGTAGGAAACACTATTCATTTGATGACAGAATGGACTGCTTTGGTATTTTTCTTTGAAAATCTCTTGTATGTTGTCGCATTTTTATTATTTTTGCTAGGTATATTAGGTTATATCCTAGTATATTACAGAAAAGTTTCATTCTTAAGTTACATTTCAGCATACGCATTCGGCTTTGTAATGGGCTTTTATGGCTATGGCATCATAGCAATGATGCATAGAGTAGTATAACATTTGGCAATTGACACTAAAATCTAAACAATGATTAAGAATAATAGGGGATTTATATCTACAATAATAATATCGATAGCATTTCTTTTGCAAGGTTGTAGCAATAAGAAAGGAGATAATCCGGAGACTGTTTTGAAGATCTCAGATTCGGAAGAATTCGTTGCGTTTATAAATGATTACAATAGCGGAAAATTTCATCTAAACGACTCATTGATTTCACCATTGGTTGTATCATTGGAAAATGATATTACAATCAATAAAGAGAGCATATCCCCAGTCGGTTCTGAAGAGTATCCTTTTATTGGAACATTCGAAGGTAATGGTCATACAATCACATGCTGCCAGATTGGCAAATCAGAAGCTGCAAACAACGTCGGTCTGATTGGATATGCAAAAGACTCAAAGATCAAAAGTGTTACTGTAATTGCAGAAAATGTGATCGGGCAACGTAATGTTGGAATCATTTGTGGATATGCATATCGTACGTGCATTGCCGACTGCAAAACTAGCGGAAATGTAAAGGCCATGAGTTGTTGCGGAGGAATTGCAGGTAGTGCAAGCTACGGAGGAATATCAGATTGTCATTTTGTAGGCAACGTATCAGCATCTGAATATTTAGCTGGCGGAATTGTAGGAATGTGTGAGTTCGGTGGCATTCTAAGAAGTTACGCTGGCGGACAAGTTTCTGGGAAACGCGGTATCAGCCCTATAACATCTAGCACTCAAGATGACGTAATGATCTCTGAATGTGTAGAAAGAATAAATGTCATCTGCACAAGCGAAGCTGATCAGGAAAAAAGAAAAATGGCGACAGACAAGCTAACTCGCCTGTTGTTCCAAATGTAAAATAAAGGCCAAATTAGGCACTGTTATAACCTTTGTGGTTATCCCCTAGGCGAAAGACATATCGTCGCCATACGACGCAAAAAAAGCAGATGTTTTTAGGCATCTGCTTTTTTTGTTGGAACTAGTATAAGACAAAATATTGAAGTAAATCCGAAAGAGCTCGTGAGGCGAGCAAATAATAAGCTTGTTTGGACTACTCGTAAATAATTGCCTTTATATTTTATTTGTTGACAATAAATTTCTTTCCGTTAATGATGTAAATACCGTTTTTCAAACCGTCAAGACTAAATTCTTTTTTAATATTAGCTTTGAGCAAGTGTCCATTTATGCTGTAAACGTTTACAAAACCGTCGTCTTCAAATCTTGAAATAACTTTGTTAGAATTGTAAGATCCGTAATCTTTGTAAAGGTATATTGGCATAAGATCATATGCGATTTTGTAATTAGTCGGCATGTTAACTATCAACGGAGTGAAATATAAATTTTCTGCTGTTGACGAGGATGGAAATTTGCCATAACATTCATATTCTAGACGTATGAGTTTTCCCATCTCACAGAAATCATCAAGCTTAAAATTAATTTCCCCATTTTCCGATTTCATAAATTGAAGAGTGTCATTTGTGGCGTCATCTATAATCCATAAATCAAAGAAAGTTTCTCCATCAATCAAATCTCTTGTGTATTGATGACCATCACCGAAATCTGTCAAACCTACCAATGTAGAAGTAAGATTTTTTTTCACCTCGTCAAATTTAGACACGTACGCAGTGGTTTTTATGTGATAATTTTTGCCTAAGAAATTTGAAGCAGGTTTTAAATGGAGATTATAAGGTTCACTGTAATATTCATCCCCAAAACGAGAATAAAAAACAGAATAGCAATTATCTTTAACATATTTTGAATCTGATTGGGGAACTAATCCTCCAAACAAATCGCTGATACTATATGTATAAAGGCAAGCGTCTTGGTCAAACCCAAAATATACACCTGTCCCATTACTAATTTTCTCGTAGAAACTTTTGATTTTATTAGGGACTTTAAAAAGGGGCCAAGGATCAGTCCATGTACTAATATAAAATGCGACCTTATGACTATCACCTAACCCTTCTACTATAGGGTTAATTGTAAAATACTCTACAGTTGAACCTGGAATATAGTTAGGTAAATCACCGAAGCATTTTAAATCAATAGTGATTATTTTATTGACATACTTGTTGTCAACAAAAAACTTAATCTTTACTTCATCTGTTGTCGACTTTACACTTTTAACAATAATAGTATCTCCTGTTTCGTCTTCTACAGCAACCAGTGTCAAGTTCTCATTAGTAGGGACATAGTTGTATTTTGCGACAAATTCAAGAGTATCCGTAATATTCGATTCTGTTTTCATTACAAAACTGTGAATCGAATGATTGTAAGTTTTCATTTGACAATATTTAGAATCAAACTTAAACTCACATGTGTTGATTATCTTTTTGTCGGTCTTAGGGATCCAAGTTTGAGGATCGTCGTCATGCCCCAGATTTGGACCTTTACCATCGAAATATTCATAAAGAGAAGAAAAGGAAAGATCTTTATGATTAATCTCAATGGTAAATTTACCGTAATAGTCATCCCCTATAGCATAAGCTTTAGGGAATATCGTTGCCACTAAACAAAGCAACGCAAAAAAATTTTTCTTTAGCATTAACATATTTATTATTTTTTATGATGTCTTTACTTACCTACTTTTCTATTTAGAATCAACGAGATTCCCTTATACTTTTCATCTTCGATATAGCTACGTAGAAGATTTGTGGAATTTGCTCTTGTCGACTCAGTATTCAAAACAAAGACTGTACGGTCGACAAGTTTACCGATCAACTCTGCTGCTGTCTCATCTGCTGATGATGGGCAGTTGAGAATCACAACGTCATAGCTAGCCTTTAGGAAACTAACCAAAGTCTGCAACTTATTCTCATTAAGCAAATCCGACGGATTGCTAGGATAATGTCCCGTAGGAATAACAAATAGATTATTATCGTTCGGATTCTGCTTGATATAATTCTGCAAAGATGGGTTTGGATCTGCTAGATAATCATAGATACCAACCTCTTCAGAATTCTTAGCACTCATTCCAGCAATCTTACCATTGACATCGAAATTGACCAATACAGTGCGTTTCTGCTTCAACGAGAACGCCTTGGCAAGGTTGGTAGCAACGAAATCCTTTCCACTACCGTCATGCAAAGCACTTATCATCATTGAATTTGTACTCTCCTCACCAGTCGAAACCTCAATATTTGTTCTGATTTTTCTGAACGCTGTATTGACATCATCGTTTTTGTCGGCAGAGACAACCATCTTTCCAGCTACATTGCTGTCGAACGGAACTTCTCCCATGATATTTGCGTCTAAGCCATCAAGATCGTCCAACTTGTAGATTCTTCCCTTTGACGACTCAATCAACCAGATTATTACAGCTGGGAACAATAGTCCAAGAAGGAATGCCACAATGATTATATTCTTCTTAATTGGACTCGTAGCTTCAAGTTTACCAGTAGGAAGAGTGATCATCTGATTATTATAAGCACTAAATGCCTGGCTCAACTCATTCTCCTCTCGTTTCTGAAGCAAGAATAGATAAAGTGCCTCCTTAACCTTCTGCTGACGCTCAACACCAAGAAGATACTTAGTCTGGCTTGGGCTACTTGCGATACGTGCCTTACTTTTAGCCTCAGTACGTCTGAAGTTGATCATCTGACCATTGATCGCGTCAATCTGGCTATCAATATTCACAAGGATACTCTTTGTAAGGTTCGCCAAATTCTGATCGAGAGTCACAACCATTGGGTTCTTCACACTACTGTTTGCCACAAGAGCATTTCTCTTCACAAGAATCTCATTATACTCTTCGATACTTCTTTCGATCACAGAGTTGGTTACATTTGTAACGGCTGGCAAAAAGTCTTTACTTGTGTTAGTGGCAATGACATCACGGATATACTCCAACATTGTAAGCTGGTTGTCAAGCTCAGTCACCTTATCACTAGCCATACTAGCCTTATCCAAATGAAGTTTTGCAACCTCACCTACATCAGGAGTTAGATTTCTACTTTTGAAAGCACTGATATTCTCATCAACGTTTCCAAGTTCTCGCTCGATAAGAGACAGACGATCACTAATGAATCGGCTAGTGCTCTCGGCAATCTTATTCTTACCCTCTAGCAGATTTTTGTTGTAAGCCTCAACAAGCTCTACCAAGAAATCCTCTGCTCTTTCTGCCACAGCATCCTGATAGCTCAAATTGATAACTGTCGACTTCTTATCTATCAAGCTGACCTTAAGTTTTTGCTTACAAAACTCAACACTTTTCACCAATCCACGTCTAACAACCAAGATATGTTCAGGAAACTCTGGAGATGCTTTATCAACAGAGAAACCAGCATAGTCGATATTATGAGAGACAAGTATACGCACTTTCTTATAGATAGAGATAGATGTCTCAAATCTTCCATCGTACTCTCCCTCAATAGATGATTTTCCAATCTTCAACGACTTGATTGTGAATTTTGGTTTGTCCAATTCAGCAGTAGAGGCAGTACGAACTATTGGAGCTGAAGCGACGCTTTCCGAAGAATCCTTTGCCGACTCTTCAGATTTTTTTGCAGCCTCTTCCTCAGTTTTTTTAGCCAATTCAGCCTGAACCTGATCCTTAGCGTACTTTAGGACAGAAGCAGAATCTAGAGTCAACTCAAACTCACATGTCTCATTCTCCTCCAGACCCAAAATTTCTACAACAATAGGATTATTCTGACCATAAATAGTTCTCTTTCTAAATGAAGATATTTGCATGTAATCGACATCAAGATGTAGACGTTTAACTACATTAGAAAGCAATGTCTGGCTCTGGATTCTGGAAAGCTCATTGTTGACATTGGTAGCGCTTGAAAAAATTCCAAGATCGGTGATCGCATTCAAATCCGACACAGAAGTCGTACGATTCTTCGATTCCTCCTTAATCAAGAGCTGAGCTTCTCTAGTGTATTGGGGTTGAGCCATATACAAATATGCAATCGCCAGAACCATACTCAATACAACAGAAGCAATAAACCACGGCCATTTTTTCAGACATAGTGAAACAAAATTCACTAGTTTACTCATTTTGTTTTTCGATGTTGACATCTTAGTTATTACTTGTAAATTTCTTTAAGATTGTTATTCTACTACTACTTTCACACACTCTGCACCTACTCTGACAATATATATGCCAGAGGTTGGTATGGTCAATTCCATATTGTCAGAATCTGCAATTTTCTTAACAATAGTGACTCCCAACGGAGAAATCACCTCAACCAGATTATCTTTCCCTACATTCTGTAGCACTACCGATTTCTCAGAGACAGAAATCTTAATGTCAGAATTGTCCTTCGCCTCTTCAACAAATGTATTCTCACATATCACACTACCATTTGCAGCAAGCGGAGTCGACGTCACAAACTCACCTCCTTTGTCGTCAACACACTTTCCAAATAAAGTTGTTGCGAGACCTCCATCTTCCTCCAATCCAAACGACTCATCATTAGAATGTGGTGCGTAAGTCATTTTACTTAACTCGATTACCTCATTTCTGTAAAATGCCTTCAAAACGATAGTCTCTGCACTTGTTGCGCTCATCTTAAAATTGAGATGCAAAGGTCCGTTCTCAGGTTTTTTGTCTGCCCATAAGATTTTATATCCATGAGCTGGAACGACAGTCTCTTTTGATCCACTTGGGATAGTGCAACTTACTGATTTAGTCTCATTTTCAACTACCATTCCCGCAAGGTCGACATCTCTGTCATTTCCATTATAAATCTCTATCCAATCTGATGCGGCACCAGCCTCATCAACAACTGTCACGTTGGATGCGCAGACCTCATTCAAATACAAATCTGATGGCTTGATGTAATTGTCGTCGTATTCAAAATAAATACTCACCTTTACCTCACCACCCTCTGCTTTTGTCGTCAAGACACCACCTGAATAGCTTGTATAACTATTTTCCAGTGTGACTCGAACATTATTAATCTCCCACTCCCTGATTTTATAACCAGTAGGGATAATAGGCTCAACTTTTATTCTTTCTCCAGAATATCTCCACGTATCATATTTATTCGAATTGATTTCTCTCTTATTAAGTAAGAAAGAGAAATTAGGCGTTTCTGAATTAGGGAACACAGGCCTAATCTTAATTGTCACCTTATCATTTCCCAAACCAAATTCTTTCTTCAACTGATTGATTACATAACCTTTTCTCTGCTTTGCAAAAGTACGTATCGACTCTACCGTCTCGCCGAAAGTTTTGACATTACCAGGGCCACCCAAGAAACCAGAGTGTTTGAATGTCGCACAATTATCGATATTTGTCATATCCCATATAGAATCAAGTTTGGTGTCAATTTTTTCGTCTGAAAACTGATTTTCAAGACAATCAAGATACTGATCGAGGAATCTCCAACGAAAATCTTCGTTCATCAAGCAAGACTTGATTAGGATCCAGCTGTCGTATCCACTTTCTGTAGTTACAAAATGAATCATGTCTTTATCGACCGACGACGCTATCGACAATCCAAAATCAGTATCAAAAACTATCCAACGAAATTTACCCCCATCGTGTTTTCTCCACAACCTCGTGTTATTTTTTACCCAATCTGTATTAGCTACGAATTGTTCGAGAATCTGATAATTCATGTACTCATCAATATCCATCATCTCATCCAACTTGTCGTAAAACTCTTCTTTTGAATAATTCTTGCTCACATAGTTGATCATGGCATCGTAAGCATCCTTAGTACCCTCCTCACAGATATAATCACCGTCAAGAGTAATGAAATCAATTTCGTCTTCATCTAAACCATAATTATGGTAGACATAATCCTTGTTGGCTCTTTCTGTAAGAATCATCATACCATAAAAATATCCATTGAGATAGAACGATACAGGTTGGGCAGCCTGGACATCAAGATTCATACCATCGGCAAGACTCTGTATATACATGTCTCTCCAACGCGGGGGAAGATATGAATACCCGTTTCCTCCATTACGCAACGCAAGACTTTTGTATTTTGTATAGTCACGATTTTGGAAAAAATTGTCGTATTGCATCTTATTTTTTCCAGATCGTTTGTTCGCCTTTATTTTCAAGCTTTTAGCAACTTGAATTCTCGTACAACCACCATATACACCTATCTCAACCTCCTGGTTGTCGACAACCTTTCCATCCAAAATATATTCAAAATTGGCAGAACGCATCCAATCACGGTTGAAATTATACGGTTTATCATAACATCCTTCGACTATTCCGTTTTTTCCCTCGACATACATTCCAAGCATGTCGCCGAACATATCCTCGTTATTGGCAGAAATTGAAACTATCGGAAGTCGTTTTCCCAAACCTTTGCACTCACTGTTAAGGTAATATTTATCAGGAAGGATAAAGCTACCTGTAAGAGTCTCACTGAACAACATTCCGTCTTTGTAAGCTCTTGCCCTTACGACAGTAGGCGTATCAATCGAAACGGCTCCGTTGTATCTCATTCCTCTGTTAGGAGTCGGCTCATCTCCATTCAAAGTGTAATAAATCTCTGCTCCATTAGTTTCACAACCTATTTCAACGCTCAGTTTACTCTCATAGAAACCAGGCTGTGAGCCTTTGAAAACAGGCATTTTTGCCCTGTTGGAAATCGACGTCGCTAGACTATTATTCTGAGATCCAGGAGTCGGAATCATAAATCCCTGTTCACAATACGAAAGATGCGGATATTGTTTTGGATAAGCCAACTCCATTCTTTTCCCATTTTTAGAGAAAGTGATCACACTCTCATCTGAAGACAATTTATGTCCGACGCTTCCAGCAAATCTACTGTCTATCTTACGAGCATCACTGCTGCTCGTCTCCTTATCACCAAAAAATAGAAGAGAATAGCCACTAGGGATGACATGGGTTCTATTAAGCACCACATTCCAATCCTCCTTTCCATCTTTCACACTTGAAATACTCCAACCTTTAATGTCAAGATCACCACCATCATTATAAAGCTCAATATAACCATCGTAGTTATAATTCTCGTTGACGATTGTAGACACGTTGTTGGGCATGATCTCACTAATGCGGATTTCAGAATACGCATTAGAAAAGCATACTGCAGATAATAGGAATTGTATTGCTAATCTCTTTTTCATATAAACCGACCAAATATCTACAAATCTACAAATTTATTAGATTTTGTCGATTATTCTGCGTAACTTATTTGGATTGTCAAGCCAATTAGTAATGCTTGCCATAAAATTATCAGGTCTTCTTCTTATCTGCTGAATTCTATCGGCATAACGATTGAATCTGTTTGGCTCATGCACACGTACATGATCAAGATGAACATAAACACCCCATACAATAGTAGCGCATAATACAATAATCAAAATGGTATGGACAGTTACATTCAAATTGAAGCTGAACAATACTATCCATACAACAGCAATCGCAAACTCAATCAAAAGAATGAAGAATGTGATAAAGATATGCGGCATATTCAAAGAGACAAAGATATGATGCAAATGAGTTCGGTCTGCCTTAAACGGAGAACCACCATGCACCATTCGCATCGTCATCACTCTCAATGTGTCGAAAATAGGTACAGCAAAAACCGACAATGCCAAGCTTACGTTTTTACTGTCGACAGCAGATCCAGACTCCTTCAAAAGAGTGCAGCAGAAGATATATGCCAACATTCCCATCACCAACGAGCCACTGTCGCCAATAAACATCTTATTCTTTTCAGAAAATACGTTACAGATAAAGAAAGGTATCAATGATCCTACAAAAGTAAATGCAAAAATACCATTAACAATATCGTTATGATGTATGAAATATGCTCCACAGAAAGCGCAGAAACTAATTCCATAACCGCTACTCAATCCATCAACTCCGTCGATCATATTGATGGCATTCATCAGACCTACTCCTGTAAGCAGACTCAATACAAGGCTCAACCACATTGGCAGATCATAAATTCCAAAGACTCCATTCAAATTGTCAATCTTGTAAGTATCTGTAAAGAAAAGTAGAAGCACCAATGCTATCTGACAAATGAATTTCTTCTTCGGACTTAAATCTGTCATATCGTCAAACAAGCCGACAAAGAAGATGATTGAGATTGCCGCCACCGCCATATAAAGAGAGTTGGTAGGGATGAACAGATTACACCCTGCCGCAGCAGCAATAGCAGCCAAATACACACTGATTCCGCCAATCACTGGAACAGGCTTCTTCTGAAGTTTTCTTGTGCCAGGGCTGTCAAGAAGATTCTTAGCATAAGCAATACGCACAAGTTTTGGATTAAGGTACGTTGCAAACAAATATGCTGCAAATGTACAGATCAGACAAACAATAATATTAGTCAACATAACCAAATAATAATTAAGCGTTTGTTATTTTTAATCTTATTAATTTCAAAATATGTTTTGGCATAAAGCCGAATGCAAATGTAAGGTAGGCTCGCAACGTGCTATAACCCAATGTCTCTTTGTAGACATTGACGTTATATTTGACAAGCCCTAGCTTATTCTTCGACAATGACGCCTGCCCTACTCTATAGTATGCAAGCGGCTCTACCATTCCGTACGACACTGCCCCATCACGCATCAAGATCAACTTGTATGCCCAATCCTGACGCTTGCGCATCAATGGCATAAGCTGCTTCGGCAATTTCTGTGTATCGTAGATAACGGTAAGGAATCCCATTCCGTCGTCGTATTTCATAGTTTTGAAGGTCTCCTTCTTATGGCAGACAACGATTGCAAACACCTTACTGTTCTCGTCAAACTTCAAATACGAGGCATGGCACAACGGAGCGTCATTCTCCTTCATATACTCCAGCTGCTTTTCAAGCTTATGTGGCATCCACACATCATCACCATCACAAAAAGCTATGAATCTGCCAGTCGCACGTTCAATCGATTTATTACGGGCAAATCCTGCTCCTTTGTTGACATCCATCGCAAGAAGCTTGATTCTCTCATCCTTCTCCGCATACGACTGGACAATCTTCACTGTGTCGTCTGTCGACAAATCATCAGTAATCAGCAATTCCCAATCCTGATAGGTTTGAGCCAAAATACCCTCTATCGTCTCCCCTATATAACTTGCACAATTGTAAGTAGGAGTTATAATTGATACCTTACCGTAGTTTTCCATATTACAAACCGATTAATGATAGAATTTGTTTGCCGACAGTGTCAGCGGAATACTCTTTTGCCTTCTCCAGACAATTGACCTTCATCTTTGTCAACATAGAAGGATCTTTCTTTATATTTCGTAGTGTCTCCACCAACTCATTATAATCAAACTGAGTGTAACCAATACCAGTCTTGCCTTCATCTACAAAATCAGAATAGCTGTTCCATCTTGCCGACACCACCGGTATACCAGCTGAATAGGCATCTATCAAAGTGCCAGGCAAACCTTCTGTCGGGAATTTTGTAGGGAATAACAAAGCATTGTACTCACGAAGTGTCTCCGTGCTCTTCGTCGCATCAACACAACCGCAATAGTGTATGTTGGCAGGCAACTTCTTCTGAAGCTCCGCAAAATGCTCCGCATACGATGGGTCAATCTGTCCGTAAATATCCAGAGCGAATGTATTTCCTTCAGGGTCGACTTCCATCACTGAGTTTACAGCGTCGTCAATACCCTTCTTCTCCATTATTCGTGAAAAGATACAGAATCGAATAGGATTTGAGGGATTCATATCCAGCTCTTCCTTCTTCAGAATAGTGATATTCTTGAAGTTTGGCACAATGGTAAGATTAGTGAACCCTTTTTCCTCCAATGCCTTCTTCATCACTGTAGTCTCAACCCAAATTCCATCGAATTTCTTCAACAAAACCTTTAGGTATTTATGTTTCTCCACATAACCAGGAAGCCATCCCCCAATCACATCATAGAAAAGCTTGGTGTTAGTGCCACGGTACAAAAGGCACAATAAAGGGAACAACAGCAAAGCTCCATAAGCAGGAAGGATTATCACATTCTCGCTGTTACGGCAAATCTTCATAAAATTCCAGAAGAAAGAGACAGGCGACTTACGCATCACCTGCATATCCAGACCTCCAATCTCTTCAGAAGGAAGATAGCTATGTAGCACACTATCCAACTGTTTTGTCTTAACAGTCTGCCCGTCGAAAAGAGGTTTTTGAGTGGCTAAATACCCTATTATAGAAACTTTATATCTCATTACAATTGCTATTCCGTGTATCTCTTCGAATTATTTGTTGTATAAACCTAAATACTTGTTTGCGCACTCACGCATCGTAAAAGGTTCGTATGCTTTTTCAACTTTAGGCTTCATCGCTGACATTTCTTCATCACTTTGCATCAAGAACGTCTTCAATGCATCATAGTATGATTCCTCAGAAATATCCGTCGATAAAAAACCAGTCTCACCTGTCTTCACCACATTGACGATACCACCGACTGGAGTACAAACAGGTATTGCTCCTACTCCCATTGCCTCTATCAATGATATTGGCATTCCCTCAAAAGTGGAGCATAAACAGAATGCGTCGGCTGCTTTCAGGTATTCCAAAGGATTTTTCTTCTCGCCAAGAACGTGGCAAACCGGGCAATTGGCAGCTTTCACTCCGTTGAGAATATCTTCAGCTGTACGACCTATAAGCAATACAGTGAAATCAAAACCTTCATCATACAATCGTCTTGCTACTCTTGCCATCAAATCCTGACGCTTTACATCCGTATAACGAGCTAAGTGAACAAGAACCTTTGTGTCAGCTGTCTTTTTATAACTTTTAATCTCTTCCTCAACGGCATCGCTTACCGTTAGATTCTCAGGGATATCCCTTCCATTGAAAATCATAGGAGCTGTCTGGCCATAAAACTTCTCAAAAGAGTCGAGGCTCTCAAGAGAGATGGTCACCGGAGTCACCTTACCACTCTTGAATAAGAATTTTCGTATCGTTCCGCCAACAAATCCACCAGCCTCAACATCCGCTGTGTTATGAACAGTATGGAAAAATTTGGCTTTTATTGAAAACACCGACAACGGCATATAAAGCATAGCTCTCAGATGCGAATGAACAATGTCTGGACCAATCTTAGATATTGTCTTTTTTACTCGACAGCCAAGAGTGATATCAAGTCCGGGTTTCTTGTCCAGACTGATCAGATTCACTTTATCCGACACCTCACTAATGTAGAACCCATAGTCCTTTAACGGTAGAAGCACGATAAGAGTCACGTCATGTCCTTGTGCAGCAAGCGTGTTGCACAAATCAATTGTAAAACGTTCTCCTCCTCCCGAGGCCAACTGTGGAATTACATGTACAATTTTCATTTTTGTATAGTTATGACCTGCATCTCTTTATCCTTTACAGTATAGAGAACCACTATCAGCAAATAAGTCACTATCTCAACGTAATAGTTTTCGTAATAGTAGCTGATACACCCCACCGTAGGAATAGATAGCAAAAAATACATTATCAATAGTTTCTCAAAAGGGAAACACCGCAGTTTCTTATTTCCGACGGTATGTTTCACCTCACTTTCATTAAAGACATAATAAAAGATCAACAAGAAGACAATAGAGATCATGAATGGCCCGACCTTACCAGCAGAAAGCATGAATGATCCCAAATGAGTATAGAACACACCCAAATCCATGTTACTTTTCAATCCCATCTCCTCCTGGTATGCCACCGGACTGTCGAAGTCGTGGAGGATAAACTTATGGACTGATGGCAAAAGAGTCTTTGTCGTTATACCATCAGGTGCCGGATAATAATCCCAGATTCTACAGAAATGGTAATACGGTTGCCCCAGATAGACGATAATACCACCTTCAGAACCTCCATCTCTATCCTCGAATCGGTCTTTGGTCACAGCAAAAGCATATGCAGCAGCCGACACAAGCAACACGGTGCTGAATCCCATCGCAACACTCTTAATCTTAGCTGACATCTGATTCCAGAACATTGCCACAGCCAAACCTAGCAAAAGGACCCAGAAGAATGTCTTTGAACGGTCGATTGCCAAAATACCAGTGATGATAACGGTAGTCGAACCTATGATTGCCATTGCGTTTAGCCACCATTTCTCCTTCAAAAAAGTGATGTTGAAGAAGAAGATAAATAAACTGATTACACTTGCGTTTGCCAATATTCGAATTGGATACAAGAAAAGCTCTATTGGTTTTGGATATTCAGTAAGCTTATACGCGTCTCCTTCATAAACATAACGTTTTAGCTCGTTAAAGTCGCCATAAGTTATAACGAATTTCAAATCACCGAAATATGCAACGATGTAACCTACGAAAGTGACAAAAAACAGATAATTGAGTCCTCTTATAAACTTATGGCTCTGAAACAACAATCCATCACATGAATTGATATTGACCATAGTAGCCGGCAAAATGAATGCCGTCAGCAAAAAACAATATATGATAGTAGGAAGCAACGATGCATTCGACACCAGATTAGGATCCAATCCCATGATGTCTATGACAACAGCCAATATCGACGTCACCATAAATATTAGAGATACATATGAACTGGCGTCGATTCCACGGTCTTTTATAAGAAAGACCGTCAATATTGTAAAATATATTGCTGGTATGAAATTCATAAATTATCTGCTATATATTTTAAGAGATTCTCTGGTGCAATCAAATCCTTTAACGGATTTGGTCCACACTTGAACTCTTTGATTTTCTCTGTATCTATCTCTCCGTTTTCAGAAATGAGAGAAACATAATCAGGGCTATAGAATTTAGACTCCTTGAACGACTGATTATTTGTCAACAGCATCTTTCCATACGTGATTGCCTCCCAAGTGCGCAATGTCTCACCCTTAGCTCCCTGCTGCATGATCTCCAACACGCATTTCGAATGCTTCACATGCTGAATACACTCTGCATACGACAACCAAGCTCCATTGTCGGCATAATGAATACCTCTTCGTTCCTGATTATATGGCGGCTTTGCTCCCAACACATAGAAATAGCAGTTTAATCCTGCCTTTTCCAAGCTGTCGTAAGTGTCGAGAATGTTTTTCATACGATTCTTAGCAGCACCGACAAAAAAAACATCTACATCAGGCACTTTGATCGAATCTGGGATTGCAGCTTCTGCATAAACAGTAGGATGATAATGCATATTGTATTTCTCTGCATCATCCTTGTCGTACGTCACCAGAATATCAAACATATCTCTGATAGCATCAGGCTTTGCGCAATCTTTCCATGTGGCTACTATATCAATATAATTTGCCACCAATTTACATCCAGGATACTCCTTCCTTAGCCATACCGCATAATCTCGCATGTAATCATACTCCATCCACTTCGCGTCAAAAATGAAGACGATTGGCTTGCTTTTATCCGGGAAGTCATTCGTGAAATATGAGTCGAACCACAACGATTTGAACGGCAAACTGAATAGCTTATTAGTTGTCCTAGAATGTTGGAGTTGGAACAATATCTGCATAAGTCTGTTCTTAGGATAGAACCCAATTACAGACTTAACATTATCACGTTTGCTGACCTCTGTGTATATAACCTTGTTAAATTCCCAAAACGCTTCTAAAAAGAAGACAAAATTATATCTTTCCACGTCCTCTAAATTTATTAACGAACGACTTTATATATTCTCTCTCCGACGGTGCGAAAAGAAGATAATAACCAAAAAATAAGAATGTCACGCCGACAACCGCTATAGACATAAACAAAAGTTGAAATCCATCAAACCTGACAAACAGCAGATAACAGATTGGCATCATGACAAGCAAAAACTTAATTATCGGCATAACCGACTTCTTGAAATACTCCATCACATCATGCTGCACTAACGTCTTCAGAAAATAGATTCCAATAAATGCATTCAAAAATCCTCGAGTCATGATTCTGGATACCAGAATAAAATATGGAGGTATATCCATTTTGAAGAGGATAAATGAAAACAAAAGATCAAGAATGAAGCTTACACTGATAAATATCTGATACTTGGCAATCTTTCCTGTCGCCATTATTGCACAATAGAATGGCCCTGTAACGGCATCAATCATTGAGCACACTATCAATATCTGGCAAAAATGTCCAGCATTTTCCGGAACATTACCGAGCCATATGCTTAAGACCAGATCAATATTGATAATCAAAAGGCTCGCTGGAAGAAACATCAAAGCGAAAGAGAATTTTGATGTACTGTTGATCAGACTATGCAAACGATCCATCTCCCCCTGCGCATATGTCTTCACTATCTGAGGTTGGAACGACGTCTGAAAACTAGACACAAAAGTGACCAACGCAGTCAAAACCTGATTGGCTATTCCCATAGCGGCATTTGCCACTACGCCATAAAACATATTCAACATGAACAAGAATCCATTCTGAGTGGCGACATTGGAAAATCCACCAAACAATGTCCAGCCAGAGAACTTGAACATCTCACGAAATATATCCTTATCCAATATCCTCTTATAATGACATGTATCACCGAATGTACGAGTACAGAATGCTTTATACACCAGCAGCATTATAAAGCTTTCTAATGTGAGCATATAAGCGTAAGTAATAAGGTTATCGTGACCGGAGACTCCAATCATATACGCGACAGCAAGCTTTAGAACAGCGTCGACAATACTTGCATATGCAAAGAAATCCAATCTTTCGTAAGCAACAACACTTGCTGAATATGGCACACGAAGAAAATTCAAAGCAAAAGTAAGAATGGAAAATTGGAAAGCATAATTGGCAGCTTCCATTCTCTCCACTGGTATAGAAAGACGATGGTTCAAGAACCACGTACCTCCAATTTCAAGAATCAAAACAGATGCAGCGACTAATATCACTTGTATGGAAACCGATGTATTGAAAACCTTGACCATCTTTTCTCCGTCGTTTTCTCCAAGAGCTACTGATAGGAAACGTTGGGAAGAGGCAGTAAGAGCATTGTTCAAGAAAGAAAAAAGCACCACTATACTGCCAACGACATTATAGATACCGTAATCGTCAACACCTAATTTATCAAGCAGGACACGGGAAACATAAAGCGACACCAACATTACAATGATGGTGCGAGCATACAATGCTAATGTATTTTTAGCAATTCTTTTATTTTCGGTCGTATGGTTGTTCATTCTCGTGCTTGTCTAGTTTACAAGGACAATATCAATAACTCACTCGCAAAATTACAAAATTATATTATACAACATGTTTTTTTAACATTTTTAACACAAAGACTTTTATTATGTGTCTGATAAAAACAAAAAAAGACGCGATTGCTCGCGTCTCCAATATAATTACAATAGGTAAAATTAACCTCTGTTGTCAAGTTTTCCAAACACACTCTGAAGCACATCAGAAACACGAGCACTTGCATTGTGACGGATATCATACTCCTTCTCGCCAACTTTTGTGAACAATCCGTTCAATGCCTCACCTGTGATGTAACCAGAAAGATCAGGGTTTACATAATCGATGTTTCTCAACTTCTCAAAGATCTCATCAGGCACAACACCAAGTTTACGAACCATCTCAAGAGCCATCTTAGCAGTGTTGTTGTCAAGAATCTCTCCCAACTTATTATTGTAAGTTGCATATGTGTTCCAAGCTGCTGTTGGAGTCACATTTGCCACTTTGATTGTGTTCAAAGAATCAGTGATAGATGGCACGAATGCATCAGTCAACTGATTGAATGTATTATTGTGAAGATATTGTGTTGCTGCATTGTCGGCACCAAAAAGCAACTTCTCAGCATCAGCAAACGAAATTTTTGTGATTGCGTCAGTGAAGATGTCGATCGACTTTGGAGCTGCGTTCTCAGCCGCACGGTTGAACAATGTTATGATAGTATCCGAACTTGGGATAGACAAACCTGATGCGTTAAGCATTGAATTGAATGTCGGGTTGCTTGACACCTGCTGCACTGCATTGAAAGTCGTAATAGCCTCCTTTGGCAAACCAATACGAACAGCAGCGTCGGCAAGATAACCATCTTCCTCTCCTAGATTCTTTGCGGCAGTCTCGATACCTACTTTTAGAGCTGCTTTCAGACCAGAACCAACATCAAATCCACCAGCACCATTAGCTCCACCGGCCATTGACTTGATAATTTCCTCTGCCTTACCATTCTTTACTGCATCTACAGCAACTTTACCAACTGTAGATAGAATATCTCCAAATAGTCCCATAGTTCTTTCAATTAGGTTTTATAATTTCAAAATCAAAAATAATGTATTTTTTATGAAATTTCTAATTTAAATTGTCATTTATCATTTTTGATTTATGTCATTATCATTTCCAAGGTTCGACATGAATACTAATGATTGTTTGATGGCCAAACTTCTCTTTCAAATCTTTCTCAATCAAATCAACCTTCTCGTGCGACTCATAAAGCGTGATATTGCCATCCATTCTCACATGCATTGTGATGGCATAGTTGACACCCACCTGACGAGTACGCAAGTCGTGCATCTCAGTAACTCCAGGATATGAGTTGACAATCTGCTCAATCTGATCTTCTACCTCTTTAGGCAGACTACTTTCAAGCAATTGACTGACGCTGCTCTTTATAAGTTGAATAGCCACTTTGAAAATGAATAAGCTGACTATAACAGCCGCCAATGGGTCGAGTATAGCCCACGAATCTCCTAAGAGACATGCAGCACCAATACCGACAGCTGTACCTATAGAAGACAGAGCATCGCTACGATGATGCCATGCATTTGCCACAAGAGCCTCACTATTAAGATTCTTACTTTTTACCATAGTGTACTGAAAAATACCCTCTTTCAAAAGTATACTGGCAATTGCTGCTCCAAAAGCGAACCAACCTGGAGAAACAAGAGGCTCGTTATTGATGAAAAAAGAATAGATTTTTGTCGCACCACTAAACAATATTCCTCCACCTACAAGGATCAACAACAATCCAATGATGGTAGTGGCAAGAGTCTCATATTTACCATGTCCGAAATCATGATCTTCATCAGATGGTTTACTGCTGATCTTGAGCATTACAATAACAACAAAGTCAGTCAAAAAATCACTTAACGAATGGACTCCATCAGCTACCATCGCCGCTGAATTGCCGATTATACCAGCAGTGAACTTCAAAAAAATAAGAATAGCGTTGACTATTGTTCCTATCAGCGTTACTTTGACTATCTCTTTTTGTCTGATTTCAATCTGATTTTCTTCCATTTCATCGCATTATTAAAGATCACTCCTCATCAGATACGGAAGATTTTTTTGGTTTATCACTCTCTTCCTTTTCTTTTGATACTTTTTGATCTTTTTTAGAGTTGTCATCATCCTTCTTCAACTTAGAAGATTCAGTCTCTTTATCACTATTTTTTTTCGTTCTATTTTGTGCCTTGTCTTTATCGTTTTTACGATTTAATCGACTTTTTACAACCTCAAGTTCGTCAATCTTCTCTGTCTTTGAATCTGGCTTATCCACTTTTTGTCGATGCAATCTCTTATCTTTTACCTTCTCTACACCTTGCTCGGCACGAACTCTATCAAAATCCTTCAATTGATCGTTCTTTTCCTTCTTAACATCCTTATTACGTTTGACCGCATCTAGATACTCCTCAAGTTTACGTTTCTCCAATTCATCATCAAAACGGTTATAATCGGCATCCGCTGTAAAAGATGTTCTGTATCGATAAGCTTCCACACTGAAATATTTGATTCCAGTGATAAACATAATTCCTATGACACACAAGATATATAGTTGCTTATGGAGTCGTATTTTAAGTTCTGCAAAATACTGAACATACAACATTATCAAACCTATACAGAAGAGGGATGAAGCTCGGTCCTGCAACACTCTAATCTCACATAGCGAAAATACGAGTATAAAATAGATCACAAAAACATTCTTGGTAACATTGTCTATATTCTTGCCGACCTTAAAATAATTCGGAAGGAAAAAGAACATTATGTACGCAAAACCTACAATGATTTTTCTCATTCCAATATTATAATACGAATCAGCATAAACAATATTGATATAGTATTTCTGAATTTTCGACGCGATATGCTGTCCTCCATAAGTATACAATCCAGTCAAGACGATATTGATAAACTTGACTCTGAATATGAAAATCAGCATTACCACCGTGAAAATCCAAAGCAACTGGTTTTTTGTCAATGTAATTCGTAGCAATGGATAAGCTAAAATATAGAACAACGAAGTGGTATGGAATGTCATTCCTAGTAGGTTCAACAAGACATAGGAAAATATCTGTTTTTCTCTGACATACTTCAACGACATCATAAACAATAACACAGAGTTGGCATTACGTAATTGTTCTGCATGGAACACCCAACCCCACCAAATGAAGTATATCAGCAAAGCTAATACACAATAGTTAGTCTCACGTCTGAAAAAATAATAAAGGACAATCGCATCAATCAAAACGTAGACAAACTGGAACTGCCAATAGCTCATTCCAAGAGTCTTAGCAATGATTACAAAAAGGTTAAATCCAATCTCAAAATCTGAATACCATTCTTTAGAATAACGTCCCGCAAGAAACTCTTCTAATGTAGGAGCATCCTTAAAATTCTCATAATACATCATCACATCCATTCCTGTCCATCCTTTCAATCCGACAAACAGAGTGAATATGAAAAGTGCAAATATGAAATTGTATTTTGTTCTGTGATTATGGTTTTGTAGATTAAACTCTACAAAGACCAACATCACAAGTATGGCCATAAAGCAGAAATATGGTATAGAAACGCTTAAATCCATCTATGGCACTATCTTTTTATCTTCTTACAATTGCAACTGCACAAGGAGAAACATTGCTATAATTGTTAATTTGCTGTCCTACAGGATATTCCTCACCATTAATCCACAATTTTGGAACATTAGATCCTGATTTAGATCTTTCGTATCCACAGCATACAACTATACCGTTTAAAACCTCAATGTCTGCAACCATTGCTTGCGTGTTACCGGAGGTCAGATCAAATTCATTATAATCACTAATTCGGTTTTCCTTGCTACTTTTCTGTCGGGCTGTCCAATATTTCGCATGGAATCCATCATTTCCTCCAATATAAAACATCCCATTCTCATAGGCTATACAACTAAGAGACGACGCAGGTCCTTCACCTTTCAAATTATTGTTAGAACGATTGATCCAAACCTTTGGCAAATAACCAACTATTGAATTACGCTCCTGGCCTACACACCACCAATTGCTTCCATCAGACACAATGTCATTAGCAATAGCAGGATAGTCGCCATTTGAGTTTTTGTCATCATTATCCTGAGTCAATCTATTGTATGATTGTCCATCTATCCAATATCTTGCCTCCTCAACATCATCCTTACTTGAATTATTGCCATATCCGGCAATAAATACTTTGCCATTACACAAACTCAACTTATTTGCTCTAGATCCATTTTTAAGAACTGTAGGCTTTGTGTCGACCCACATTTTTGCAGATTCCTCATATCTTTCTTTCTGGAATCCACAAGTGTAAACAACGTTATCCGGCCCCACTGTTATTCCTGTGGCTGCTCTACCCTCTGGCAACTCAACCTCATTATCATCTTCCCAATAAGCAGCTGCATTTCCGAAACAACCTGCCGCATATACTGTCTGATCATCAGTAACGAAAAGATCCATGACCTCTACGCCCTCATCTCTTCCTGGCGACAATTTTCGTACAGACGGTTTATCTTGTTTATTAGTTGGATTACTCCAAATTCCAGAGCACAATATAGCTTTAGCCGATGCAGAAGGAATGCTGTCATATGTAAATGCCATATAGATAGCATAAGTGTCATCACTAAATGGTGGCAAAACATCTTTACCACCTCGTTTCTCATCGTCCTTACATGCTGTCAATGAGACAGCACATAAAGCAATATAAGTAATTCCTGACCTCCAATTCATCGCTAAAGCAAATAAATTAGTTCAACATTTGTTGGATAACCATATCCTGAAGGATAAACATCATAGCTCCAGCCAAATAGCCAAGCAATGCTATCAATGAAACCTCCTTCAAATACCAGCCGAAGCTTACTTTCTCTAGACCCATAACCACAACACCTGCAGCAGAACCTACGATAAGGATACTTCCACCGACACCTGCACAGTAAGCTAGGAACAACCAGAATGGTCCGTCAACAGCATAATATGCACTTGCAGGATCAATATCATACATTCCCATTGCACCTGCAACTAGAGGCACATTATCTACAATTGAAGAAAGAATACCGATAATAACGTTGATAGCATAAATATTACCGATGTTAGTATCTAGCCACTCGCTCAACTCGTGAAGAATACCTGCGCATGATAGAGCATTTACTGCCATCAATATACCCAAGAAGAATAGAATAGTTGTCATATCGATTCTCTTAACAACCTTCTGGATACGTGCCTTCTTCTCTTCCTTTATTGAATCTCCCTTCTCATGGTACATCAATTCTGTGTATACCCACAAAATACCAAGACCAAGAGCAACACCAATATATGGAGGCAAATGGGTAATCGACTTAAATACTGGGACAAAAACCAAAGCTCCAATACCCAAATAGAAGATAATATTACGCTCTCTGTTTGTCACCATCTCAGCAGCAGTTGGCTCATGGGACTCCGCTTCTGCCATATTGTTATTTTCTTCCAAATTGCCACTAAGCTTTCTAGACATAATAAGCATAGGCAAAACAGCTGCTACAATTGAAGGTAGTATCAATTCAGGAATCAAATGTGCTGTTGTCACATTACCCTTAACCCATAGCATAATTGTTGTAACATCACCAATTGGAGAGAATGCGCCACCTGCATTGGCTGCAAGAATAACGACAGCTGCGAAATACCAACGCTCCTTCTGATCCTGCACCAACTTTCTTAGCAACATCACAATCACAATAGTAGTAGTTAGGTTGTCAAGCACAGCTGACATAAAGAATGTGATTCCAGAAAGAATGAATAGAAGAGTCTTCTTATTTCTTGTTGTGATTCGTCTTGTAATGATATTGAATCCTCCGTGTACATCGATAAGCTCGACAATTGTCATTGCTCCCATCAAGAAGAACAAAATCTCTGCGACTTCACCAACTCCTTCAATCAACTCAACTTTTGTCACATATTCAGTTGTCTTTTGGACTCCAAGCGGTGTATTAAGCGCTGGCGCATAAAAAATGTATATTGTCCAAAGCAATGAACACAAAATCAAAGCAGTAGCTGCTTTGTTGACATGAATCTGATGCTCAGTAGCAATTGCAGTATAGCCAAGAACAAACAGACAAATCATTATTAAGACCATAAGACCTCCTTAAATTTATTGTTGTTTTTTTACGTTATTTTTAAATCTCTTTTGCAAACATACAAATTTTTTAACGATAAAGTTAATAATTCCTAAAAATAATTATATCTTTGAGCATTTGAATGGTGAAGACACATTTATGTAAGTTTTTTGTATGAATAAAAAAGCGACAGGGATTTTATTAGGACTTTGTGTTGCAGCAGGTGCCAACGCACAATATGCTCGTAACCAAATTGAGCTACAAGTTAACGGTGGCGTACACTCTTTGATGTACGACGCATACTCGTCTACATTATCAAGTCAGGCTAGTCTTGGAGGTGGAACATCCTTTAACTATCGTCATTTCTTTAATGACTTTATTGGTTTGGGCACTGGCTTCGGAGTATCCTTCTTCAATAGTTATGGAAAAATCGGTTCATACAACGAAAAAATCACAAAGGACAACGGTGATATTCTTGCCACTCATTTCCTAAGTTGGGAGGAAAAACAGAAATATGCACAACTTGAAATCCCTATCGGTGCATACTACCGCAATAACATTACATATAGTGTAGACTTCTTGGCTGGATTCGGCGTTAAAGTCGGAATACCAGTACGCCATACTTATGAAGTTACTGAGGGCAGCCTGTCTCGCTCAACTTATTCATTCGAATCTGACATTACACAGCAAGAGGAAATTAAGAAATCATTGTTAGATTTCGAGGGAGATTTCAACAACAAAAAGACAACATGTTCATTCTTCCTTGACTTCGGTTTGACTAAATGGTTCTCTTCAAAACTTGGTCTTTACGGTGGTCTTTATGTGAACTATGGCTTCACTGATATCGTCGACTCTAAGTCAGACCAGAAGATATTCTCAGAAAATGGAGTTTACACTAATATATTAGAGTGTGACCAAGTAACTAAAGTCGGAACTATCGCCGCAGGATTCAAAATGGCAGTCACACTTCCTACCGACCGTGTGAAGAAGAAACATGAGATGCCTGAGAACAATGAGATTCCTTCAGAAGAGCCAATGGTCGCTCCTGAGGTTAAGGCAGCTTTGATGGCTCGCGACACTATCCACCACTTGCCAGACTCTTTGATCTATATCCGCTACTCTAAGGAAGAGGTTGCTAAGGTTAAACGATTGATCTCTGAGCTTGGTGTAATCGAAGATGTCACAGAAGAGAAGAAGACTAAGTATAGAAATACTATCACAGCTTACGATACTTTGACTTCATTCGAGAAACTTGATATCACTTGGAATGAGCGTCGTCACCTTAAGTTTGCTGAATATGCGCTTAATGCTGAAGAGGCAATCAAGATGTTGAGCGAAGAAATGAGCACAATGTTCTCATTCCCATTCAACGAGAGTGGTTTCACATCTACAGAAGATATGGAAGTCGCATTCGAAGACATGAAGGTTCTTCTTCGTCTACAACCTAATAAGGGTCTTTTGATTAAGGGACATGCAGACAAGATGGAGATGGATCATAACGATGCAATCGGTATCGAGCGTGCATTCTTTATCCGAGACATCCTAAAGGATAAGGGAACTGCAGCCGACCAGCTTGACGTTAAGGACATGAAGGATAAGGAGCCAGTCGACGTGAGTGGTACTGACGAAGGCAAGGCTAAAAACCGTCGCGTCACTTTCTCAATCTACGAGGAGCAATAATATCACATATATAAATTTGTGTCAGAAGGCGACGTCTTCTGACACTCATTTTAAAAAAAATGAAAGAGAAAATTCAGGATTTGAAAAACAAACTGGCCTACTATTTTGTGCGTGGAGCAATAGCATCGTTTAGTCTGCTCCCATTCGGTGTGTTGTATTTCATTTCCGACATTCTTTATTATATAGTAAGATATGTGGCAAGATACCGCAGAAAGGTAGTAGCAGAAAATCTTGCAAATTCATTCCCTGAGAAGAGCGACGAGGAGAGAAAAGTCATCGAAAAACAATTCTACCACCACTTCTGCGATATGCTTATGGAGTGGGTTAAAACCTACAGAATGAGCTACGACGATATCCTCAAGCATGTGGAGTTTGAGAATCGTGACGCTATGGCTAATCTAATTAAGGAAGGCAGAAACATGATGTTTGCCTCATCACACAAAGGCAACTGGGAGTGGATGCCTGCCCTTTACTGGCAGCTTGATTGTCCGAACCTTGTGGGTGTAGAGGTCAATCGTCCTGCAAAGAATCCTTACATCAATGCGTTCCTAAAGAGCATCCGCAACCGATTGGGTATGGAATTAGTCGACAAGAACGACATTATACGTCCCCTTCTTAAATATAGAAAAGGAGATAAAACATTCGGCTTAGGATTGCTAGCCGACCAGACACCAAGTGTGAAAAACATCGATTATTGGACTGAATTCCTTCATCAGGATACTCCATTCCTTTCCGGACCTGAAAGAATGGCTAAAATGTTCAAATCAGCCTATGTTTATGCCGACGTAGTACGTATTAAGCGTGGATACTATAAATATCGTCTTACAGTCCTTTCTGTCAACGTTGCAGAGGAGGAAGAATACGCTGCGACTGAAAGATACGCACGTCTGCTTGAGAAGAGCATCCAGGAATATCCATCCGATTGGTTATGGACTCACCGCAGGTGGAAACACAAGAGAGATAATACTAAATGCTAAATACATATTAATATAAACAAAATGACTTAGTAACGGTCAAAAAATAAAATTATGGCAATAGAGATTAACAAAGAGATGCAATTGGCTAAAAAGCTGATTGAGACGACCAATGAGAATGTTTTCCTTACAGGTAATGCCGGCACTGGTAAAACTACCTTTCTTAATCTGCTGAGAACGCAGACAGCCAAACGCATGGTGGTGCTTGCCCCTACAGGTGTGGCAGCAATCAACGCCAAAGGACAGACAATCCATTCGTTTTTCCAACTTCCATTCACTCCGTTTTTGCCAGAATACAAGAAAGAGGAGGGACAGATTAAAAAAGAGAAGATCAACATATTCCGCACTATCGATCTACTTGTCATCGATGAGATCAGTATGGTGCGTGCCGATCTACTTGATGCCATCGATGATCGTCTAAGGGAATACCGCAGACAGAGACATCTACCGTTTGGCGGAGTACAATGCCTTTTCATCGGAGATTTGCAACAGTTGCCACCGGTGGTAAGAGACGAAGAATGGGCTATCATGCAAAAGCACTATGCCACACCTTTCTTCTTCAGCAGCAAGGCATTGCAACAATCTTCCTACGTCACTATTGAACTTAAGAAGATCTATCGCCAAGCCGACGAGAAATTCATCGGCATATTGAATGAGGTCCGAAACAACCATCTCTCAATGGAGTCGCTCAACGAGTTGAACAAGCATTACTTGTCTGAGTACGAGCCTAAAGAGGGTGAGATTTTCCTGACTACCCACAACCGTATAGCAGACGCTTTCAACGAGAAAAAGTTGAATGAATTGGAAGAAACTTCCAATATTTATGATGCGATAATCAAAGATAGATTCCCAGAGTCAATGTATCCGGTGGAACCTTCGCTTGAGCTGAAGATTGGAGCTCAGGTGATGTTTACCCGCAACAACAGGGAAGCAAACTACTATAACGGCAAAATAGGCACTATCATCGACCTTTCCGAGCATAAAATCACAGTAAAATGCAAAGAAGACTCTAATCCGATTGTGGCTGAACGTGAGACGTGGGAAAACACAGAGATCCGAATCGACAAGGAGACAAAAGAACAGCATGAGGATGTGGTAGGTACATTCTCACAGTTTCCACTTCGCCTTGCTTGGGCTATCACAATCCACAAAAGCCAGGGACTTACTTTCGACAGAGCCATTATTGATGCGATGTCTTCCTTCTCACACGGACAGGTTTATGTGGCGTTGAGCCGATGCAAAAGTCTCGATGGAATGGTGCTAAAATCACCAATAAAGTTGGAATCGATCATCACCGACCTGAATGTCACACGCTATATGCAATACGAAGGAGAACGTGCTGCCAATATCGAAGAAGTCATGCCTCAGCTTCAAAAGCGTTACATGATTGTGCTTCTTAATGAGATGTTCGACTTCACCGAGATCTACAAGGTATTCGAGAGATTATTCAGTATGGCTCAAACTGGCAATCCGTTGAATAAGCTGATGCCAAAACTGTGTGAACTGATAAGCGCTGAGTTTTACTCTATGACTTCAGACTTAGTGGACGTCGCCAACAAATTCAAGAACCAATACACCAGTTTAGTCGACGCAGCAACTGATATTTTCACAGATGAATATCTACAACAACGTATCAAAGCAGCTGTGGGTTATTTCCTCGGCAAACTTGCGGATATCGATATCGACATCTATAACGAAGATATTGAGCTTGACAACCAATCTGTGCAAGATGGCTATAATACCCATACAGCTGAATTCGTCAAACTAGTACGCATCAAGACAGCATTATTGTCGACTTTCAAAGAGCAAACTTTCACTACGACCTCTTTCCTTGAGGCACGTGCTAAAGCTACTCTCGATATTGAGATGGGCAAACTTGAGCGTACTAAGGCAGACATGACCGTTGCGGGTGTCGACCCTGTACTTCAATACCGTCTGATTGAATGGAGATCAGTTAAAGCCGAAGGTGGTCCACTTGCTTACGTCATGAATATGAAGACTCTTCAAGAGATAGCAGCTCGTCTGCCAAAGAGTACCGATGACATGAAAACAATCCCTGGACTCGGAACAAAGAGAATCAGCAAATATGGCGATGAAATCGTCGAAATCGTCCGTAAATTCATTGCTGACAAAAGAGATGACAAGCTGACTGACGAGGAAAAAGAATTGTTGAGTAAAGCCTCAACAAAGAAATCTAAATCGTCAAGTTCATCGAAATCTTCTGAGCCAGATACCTACCACAAAACCTTGCTCCTTTTCAAAGAAGGCAAAACACTTCAAGAGATCGCAGATGAGAGATCTTTGACTCTCAACACTATCGAAAATCATCTCGCCAAGCTGGTCTACAATGGAGAATTAAAAGCAGAGGAGGCTCTCCCTAAATCCCATCTTAACATGATTGACAAAGTGTTGCAGAAAAAAACAGACATCTCTATTGAGGAGTTGCGTAAAGAGATAGATGTAAGAGTCTCGATGCCTATCGTCGACATATACTACTACTGGAAGAGCAAAGAGAAAAATAAGAGTTTCGGCAACAGAATGTCCGCAAACGAGCGTAAGAACACAGCAAAGACTCTCTATTCCGACAATATGCCGCTCACAGATATTGCAGTCCGCTTGAAAGAACCGCCTGCTGTTATTGCCGATGACATCGCAGGATTCGTGGAGAAGGAGATGATTAAGGAAGAGAATGTGTTAAAAGAGAGTGAATACAAAAAACTGAAGAAGATATTCGAGAAACTTCCAGAAGAAAACCAGTTTGTCCGCATGACAGAATCTGTGCCTCTATCCTACTCTCGTGAAAAAATCAAGATTGCGTGGAAGAAATTTCAAGAAGAAAAATAATCAGTAGAGACGGGGCATGTCCCCGTCTTCACATTATTTAGATTTTAGCATTTCATCTAGCATCTCCATCGTCTCATTAGTATTGGCAATGACGATGCTATCCCATCCACAATTGACTGCCATTTTCACATTGTATTGGCTATCATCAAAAAAGATAATATCCTTACCACTGCAGCCGAATTTTTCTTTGATACTCTCCTCCACTGTCTCAAATATTCTTGCTTCAGGTTTTTTCATATGAAGTTCATGTGAAAGATAAAGAGCATCGAAATAATCGTGGATATCACGTCCGGCTACCTGTCGAAAATGATTCTGCATCACATTATCAATATGAGGCTGGTTGACGTTGCTTAGCATACACACCGTCTTTCCATGCTCATGTCGAAGGCTGTAAATCATATTTAGCAAGTCGACAGGCGTCTCTCCTATCATCGAGTTCCAAGCGTCGACAATATCTTTTCCAGATATATTCTTACTCGACAAACCAACCAATTCATCGCAGAATTTTTCTACAGATATCAATCCATATTCTAATGCACCAAAAGGTCCATTCTGTGAACAGTTGCCAATCATTGCCGCAGCATTATCAATTCCAAGCTGACGGAAATTCTCCACACACTCCCTACGATAAAGGCTAACCAGTACCATGCCAAGGTCGAAAACAAAGACCTTATGATCAGATATATTCATAGATTTATTTTTAAACGTAAATTTTACGAATCATTTTTCGGTAATTTTACGTTACAGTTCAAACTCATTTTCAAACACCTCGCAAATTTATAATTAACTCCACATTTTCGCAAATCGACAATTTTGATTACTTTTGTGAAAAATTTCGTAAAAAACTAAAAAGATTATATAAAAATGGCACTTCAATGCGGTATTGTCGGCTTGCCAAACGTAGGTAAATCGACACTTTTCAACTGCTTGTCGAACGCAAAGGCACAGGCAGCAAACTTTCCATTCTGTACTATCGAACCTAACGTCGGCGTCATAACTGTACCAGATGATCGTTTGGTGACTTTGGAGAACCTTGTTCACCCACAGCGTGTTGTACCAACAACAGTTGAGATCGTGGATATCGCCGGTTTGGTGAAGGGAGCAAGTAAGGGAGAAGGACTTGGAAACAAGTTTTTGGCCAACATCCGTGAGACAGACGCCATCCTACACGTATTGCGTTGCTTCGACAATGAGAACGTGACTCATGTCGACGGAAGCGTGAATCCAGTTCGTGACAAAGAAATCATCGACACAGAGCTACAGCTTAAGGATCTTGAGACAGTAGAGAGCCGTTTGACAAAGCTTAAGAAGCAGGCTCAGACAGGTGGAGACAAGGCAGCTAAGGCGACATGCGACGTGCTTGAGAAATATAGAGCTATATTGCTTGAGGGAAAATCAGCAAGAGCAACAGAGCTTACAAAAGAGGAGAAGGAATTGGTAAAAGACCTTTATCTTTTGACTACAAAGCCAGTAATGTACGTTTGCAACGTCGACGAGGCAAGCGCAGTGACAGGAAACAAGTATACTGAGGCTGTAAAAGAGGCAATCAAAGACGAGAACGCAGAGATGCTAATCGTAGCAGCGGCTACAGAGGCCGACATCAACGAGCTAGAGACATTCGAGGAGCGTCAGGAGTTCCTTGAGGCAGCTGGATTGAAAGAGTCGGGAGTTGTTCGTTTGATCAAGTCAGCATACAAGCTTTTGGATCTACAGACATACTTCACAGCCGGAGTACAGGAGGTAAGAGCATGGACATTCATCCGTGGATCGAAAGCTCCACAGTGTGCTGGAATCATCCACTCAGATTTCGAGAAGGGATTCATCCGTGCTGAGGTAATCAAGTACGATGATTTCGTAGCACTAGGAAGTGAGGCAGCATGTCGTGAAGCAGGTAAGATTTCAATCGAAGGAAAGGAATACGTTTGCCAGGACGGTGATTTGATGCACTTCAGATTCAACGTGTAATCAAGTAGAGACGTGGCGTGCCGCGTCTCATTATTATATATGTGCCGCATCATACTAGCAAAATAAAATTCACAAAAGGGCAGAAAAAATTTTGTTTTGAAACAAATTATTTCTACTTTTGCAGACGATTTCAAAAACCGACTTTAACTGGTTGGTTTCGGGCCTATAGCTCAGTTGGTTAGAGCAACGGACTCATAACCCGTGGGTCACTGGTTCAAGCCCAGTTGGGCCCACCCACGAATCAAACAGATAGAGATGCACAAATGTGTGTCTCTATTTTTTGTTAAGGCCATTAGAGATGCATCCATTTTATCACAAATCTTGCTAATAATTAAAGCAATAAATTGATAAAATATGATAGTTTTTTCTATAAAAATGATTTAAAAATCCAAATTTTACTAGTATCTGCCTCAAAACATAATTACGCAGACACAAAAAGAGATAAGCACCAATTCAAACATTAAAAAATGTTATAAAAACGGCATTTTCTAAGTGGTTTGTTTGCTACAAGACAAAAAGACTATTATATTTGCAGAAAAGAACTAAAAAAGGGTATTAACATTTTAATGTAATAGTAACATGAAAAGATTAATAATTACTTTATGCACAGCATTAATGGCAGCTGTTTCATTCGCTGCTGCTGGAATAAAGTTCGACGAAATAGTACACAATTTTGGCACATTTGATGAGTCAAAAGGTAAGGTGACTTGCGAATTCAAGTTCACTAACACAGGTGATTCGCCATTGGTACTACAGGAAGTTAAGGCAAGTTGTGGTTGCACAACTCCAGAGTGGACAAAGACACCAGTTGCTCCAGGCAAGACAGGTGTTGTTAAGGCTACGTACAACGCTACAGGTCGTCCAGGTGCATTCAACAAGACTATCACTGTAAAGTCAAACGCTGGTGAGACTAAACTTACTATCAAGGGTGAGGTTTCTAACGGAAAGACAGCTCCAGCAGGAGAGGACTTATAAGAGTTTGTATATAACGAATTAAACAGAAGGGGTTCATGATTGCTCATGAACCCCTTCTATTTTTTGATACTATCTAATAACCCTGGTATTAATATCGCATTTGACCCCAATGAGGATTGTTAAGGGCGGAACGCCCTAACCCACCAATAAACGCGAGCCCGGAGGGCGAGCGGATATAATCAACCACAGAGGCTCAGAGCTCTCAGAGAAAGACTGTGTCTTTTTTTGAGAAAAAGAGATAGATATCGGTCAACAGATAGAAAAGAGCTATTTTTATTGACTATACTCAACAAAAAAGTAGAGACGCCACAATGTGACGTCTCTACAATTATACATTCAGCATTTATAATTTAGCTTTTATTTTACGCCGTTTCTCTTCAATAGAGCATCAATAGTTGGCTCCTGACCACGGAATCTCTTGTAAAGCGTCATTGGATGCTCGCTTCCTCCTTTTTCCAACACTTCACGACGGAATCTCTCCGCTGTCTGCTGATTGAAGATTCCTTCTGCCTTGAATGCGGCAAACGCATCTGCATCAAGCACCTCTGCCCACTTGTAACCGTAGTAGCCGGCTGAATAACCTCCTGAGAAGATATGTGTGAAATTGGCACTCATTAGCGACGACGGAACTGAATTCAACAATTGTGTCTTTGCCCATGCCTGCTCCTCAAACTGCTTGACATCTCCTGTGTATGGAGCCTCAAGTGTATGCCATGCCATATCAAGATAACCAAATGATAGCTGACGCAATGTGAAGTAGCCTGTGTTGAAATTAGCAGCCTTACGTATCTTCTCTATCAACTCTGCAGGGATCTTCTCTCCTGTCTTATAATGCTTTGCAAATGAGTCGAGATATTCTTTCTCAAGAGCCCAGTTTTCCATCAACTGTGATGGCAACTCCACGAAATCTCTATATACATTTGTTCCTGACAACGACGCGAAACGTGATTTAGCTACCATTCCATGGATTGAGTGTCCAAACTCATGAAGGAATGTTGTAAGTTCGTCGAAAGTTAGTAGAGATGGCTCATTCTCTGTCGGAGGTGAAAAATTCATCACGATAGATATATGTGGTCGAGAATCAGTACCATCTTTCTCAATCCACTGTGGCTTAAACTCTGTCATCCAGGCTCCACCACTCTTTCCTTCACGTGGATGGAAATCTGTGTAAAGCACAGCAAGGTATTTGCCATCCTTGTCGATAACGTCGAATGCCTCAACTTCTGGGTGGTAAACCTCTATCTTGTCGTTCTTGACAAACTGTAATCCGTAGAGTCTTGTCGCCAATCCAAATACTCCCTTCTTCACATTCTCAAGCTCAAGGTATGGCTTGATCTGCTCATCGTTGATTGAGTATTCCTTCTCACGCAATTTCTCCGAATAATAGCTCCAATCCCATGGCTGGAAATCTGCTTTCGACACAGGAGTAGAATATGAAGCAGCGAAATCCTTCACAGCCTCAACCTCTTTCAATGCAGTTGGTTTATATGCGTCAAGTAGCTGATCCAACAGATTATATACATTCTCCTTCTTCTCTGCCATACGATGACGCAAGATCTTGTCGGCATGAGTCTTATAGCCAAGCAAATTTGCTATTTTAAGGCGAGTTTCAGCAATTTTTCTAAGCACTTCAACATTACTGCTTTCTCCAGATGTAGAACGAGAATTATAAGCCAAATAAATTGTCTTTCTCAACTCACGGTTGTCAGCATATTTCATGAATGGCACATACGACGGTGCTTTCAATGTGAATACGTATCCGTCGAAGTTTTCCTTCTTTGCCTCCTCTTTGGCAGCGTCAAGATTCGCCTGAGGAAGACCACTCAACTGAGATGCGTCCGCAACCTTTAGTTTATATTCATTAGTCGACTTCAACACATTCTGCTGGAATTGCAAAGTAAGTGATGAAAGCTGCTTGCTTAGTTCTGAAAACTCCTTCTGCTTGTCGGCAGGAAGAGTCGCTCCCATATTCTCGAAAGACTCATATGTATCTTCAAGAAGTTTCTTCTCCTCAATAGAAAGATTAAGAGCATCTTTCTTCTCGTAAACTGCCTTCACACGTGCGAAAAGGGCAGCATCCTGATAGATTACATTATTATGTTCTGTCTCCTCAGGAGAGATTTCACCAGCAATATTGTCCAATTCATCGTTGGTTTCGGCACTCAACAGATTATAGAAGCAATATTGGATATTTGAAAGCATATCACCCGACGCCTCCAAAGCCACAATCGTATTCTCGAAAGTCGGAGCCTCAGGATTATTCTTAATCTTCTCAATCTCCTTGTTATGCTCCTTCATTGCAAGACGCATAGCCTGAAGATATTCAGATGCCGGATACTGAGAAAATCTTAACGTATTATGTGGAGTGTCGAACACCGTCCACTTCTTGATCAATTCATTTTCATTAACTTGTGCTGTCATAACAAACCAATTAAATAATAATATAATGCTTAATAGATTCTTCATGTAGATTAATTAACCCAATTGTAGAGACGCGAGATCTCGAGTCTTTACTACCTTTTAATAATTAATTTCAATTACAACGAGTGATTTCGATCTCACCGCATTGTCGCCGACAGAATAATTAACCTCTTTAACTATACCGTCGACTGGCGAAAAGATTCGGTTGTACATCTTCATTGCTTCGATTGTCGCAACCACATCTCCCTTCTTTATCTTTTTGTCGACAGGAACAATATCTATAACCTTGCCCGCGATTGGAGGGAAGACCTTATGTAGGGACAATCCCTTGTGGTTGCCCTCTTCTTTATTATGGGCAGGCACAAGGCCAGCCCCTACATCCTCCCTTACGAACGTCTTATATTTTATTCCGTTGATCTCTATCTCAACCTGCTTCATAAGATTTGATTCGAATTAAGCTGGTGTCAAACCATGTTTTTTATTAGGTCGATCTACCTTTTTACCTTTCAAAGAGGCAAAAGCATCAATCACTCGGCTACGTACATCTTGAGGCATAACCACATCATCGATATAACCTTTTGCACCGGCCTCATAAGGATTAGCATATTCACGTCGATACTGCTCGGCTTTCTCCTTTTTGAATGCGTCAAGATCACCACCAGCCTCAACAAGAGATTTGATTTCTTTATGATAAAGTACCGACACTGCGCTCTCTGGTCCCATGACCGCTATCTCTGCAGTTGGTAGACAGAATACGTAGTCGGCTCCTATATGTCGGCTTCCCAACGCCACATATCCTCCACCGTAGGCTTTTCTAAGCACCACAGTAATCATTGGAATTGTAGCTTCAGCGTAGGCATAGAAAAGTTTTGCCCCATGACGCACTGCACCTGAATGCTCTCCCTCCACACCTGGCAAACAACCAGGCACGTCCATCAAAGTCAACAACGGAATATTGAATGCATCGCAGAAACGGATGAATCGTGACGCTTTGTCTGCTGCGTCGGCATCAAGTGCACCAGCAAGATAATTAGGTTGATTTGCCACGACACCCACTGTCGCACCATCCATTCTGATAAATCCACACACAATATTAGGTGCAAACATCTCATGCACCTCAAGAAAGGAATCCTTGTCAGCCACACATTTCACCACCTCACGTACATCATATGGTTCTTTTCCATCTGAAGGAAGGATTGATTCGATATTGCATAAAGAATCGTCCGTAGAGACGCGAGATCTCGCGTCTTTCTCAAGATTATTATCATCTGCAGATTGCGGTAGATATTCAAGCAATCGTCTCACCTGAGCAAGACAATCTTTCTCATTTTCTGCGAAGAAATGGGCTGTTCCTGCCTTTTCAGCATGGACCCTAGCTCCACCCAAATCCTCCTGTGATATTGTTTCGCCCATCACCGTCTCAACAACAGTTGGGCCAGTTAGAAACATCTTTGATATTCCGTCGACCATAAAGACGAAATCAGTCAAAGCTGGAGAATAAGCAGCGCCACCAGCACATGGGCCCATCACCACTGAAATCTGTGGCACCAATCCCGAAAGAAGAGTATTGCGATAGAATATCTCTCCATAACCACATAATGAATCAACACCATCCTGAATACGTGCGCCACCTGAATCGTTAATACCGATTATAGGGCAACGCATCTTAGCTGCCAAATCCTGAATCTTAGTGATTTTTCTTGCGTGACGCAAACCAAGACTTCCTCCAAGCACTGTGAAATCTTGAGCGAAGACACAAACGTTTTTACCATTGATTTTTGCTGTTCCACAAACGACTCCATCTCCGGGTGCATCGTCGCCATCCTTATGGACAAACATATCAGTCTCACGGAACGAGGCAGCGTCGACTAATAATTCTATTCTTTCACGAGCCGTAAGCAATCCTTTGGCGTGACGCTTCTCGATAGCTGCCTCACCACCACACAACAACGCTTTCTCACGTCGACTTTCAAGCTCAGTAATCTTCTCTTTCATAACGTTTACGTTAACGATAACCTTGACAGTATATTATTTTGGTGCTCGTCTATAAAGGAATATCGCAATCAATAGGAACAATAAATTAGGAATCCAAACAGCAATTCGTGGACTTAATCCACCACTGACTGCAAAGGTTGCCGAAATCGTATCAAATAGGATATACGAGAAACTTAATGCCAATCCAATACCAAGATTCATACCCATTCCTCCCTTCACCTTCTTACTAGCCAAAGCAAATCCAATCGTAGTAAGGATGAATGCCGCAAAAGGCTGTGAATGTCGTTTCTCATATTCAATTTCAAATTCCTGAATACTACCAACTCCACGACTACGCTGTTTATCAATATAGTGCTTAAGTTGAGAATTGGTCATCTGTTGTTGCATTTCTCGGTAGACAAAGAAATCTTCCGTGTCGACATTAAGTGTAGTATCTTTTCTCTCGCCAGAAGTCATCGTTTCCTGCATTCCGACGAAATCACGAGTCACCCATTTGCGAAGCTCAAAATGTCCAAGGGTATCATAGTCGGCATATTGAGCAGTAGTACGGGATACAAGTGTCTTGCCATCGAACTTTTCCAGAGTCATTCTATAAGCACGTTTCAAACGTTTCTCATACGTGCCAATATATAAAATCTTACCCTTCTCAACCTCAAATTGGATATTGGTAACATTCGTCTCCTTTTTATAAGCGTTTTTATATTTAGCCAAAAAATCAAGTCGCACCTCATTAGCAGGAGGTATGACCACGCTCGACAAAATAAAAGTCATAACAGCAATCACAGCAGCTGATATCCAATACGGGACCATCAATCTATGGAAACTGATTCCAGAGGCGAATGTGGCGATAATCTCCGAATTATTAGCAAGTTGAGACGTGATAAAGATGACAGCAATAAACGTCATCAATGGAGAAAGCAGGTTTGAGAAATACCATGCGAAGTTAACATAGTAATCAAAAACTATTTCCTTTAATGGTGCATCAGCAAGATTATCTATCTTTTCTGAAATATCGAACACAATAGCGACACAGACAAGCAAAATAATCATCAAAAAGTATGCTCCAAGCACCTTCTTGATAATATAGAGGTCGAGCTTCTTAAGCCAAGGCGACGATACAAAAGGCAAATTACTCATAGTCAACTTCTATTTTAGAGTCTGACACTCAATTTCTTTACCATCTCTGCTTTCCAAGTTGAGAAATCACCTGCGATGATATGCTGACGTGCCATCTTCACTAGTCGCAAATAGAAAGCAAGATTATGAATCGACGCAATCTGCATAGCCAAAAGTTCATCACTTACGAAAAGGTGACGAAGATAAGCCTTTGTGTAGACCTGATCAACGTAGCAATCACTTTCTGGGTCAAGTGGAGTGAAATCATCCTTCCACTTCTGGTTTTTCATATTCATAGTACCATTAGCAGTAAACAGCCATCCGTTACGGCCGTTTCTTGTCGGCATCACACAGTCGAACATATCGACACCACGCTCGATAGCCTCAAGAAGGTTGGTAGGTGTACCAACACCCATCAAATAACGTGGTTTATCAGTAGGAAGGATCTTATTGACGACTTCAATCATCTCGTACATCACCTCTGCAGGCTCTCCCACAGCTAGTCCACCGATAGCATAACCCTCACGATTTTTTGAAGCTACAGCCTCAGCGGCTCTCTCACGCAAATCCTTATAGGTACAACCCTGAACGATTGGGAAGAAGGTCTGATTATAGCCATACAAAGGTTCTGTCTCATCGAAATGCTTAAGTCCACGGTCGAGCCAACGAAGTGTCATATCCAGACTCTTCTTAGCATAGTTGTAGTCAGCAGTACCTGGAGTACACTCATCAAGAGCCATAATGATATCAGCACCGATCACGCGCTGAGTGTCGACAACATTCTCAGGAGTGAAAATATGTTTTGAGCCGTCGATATGAGAACGGAAAATACAACCCTCCTCAGTCAACTTTCTTTGTCCGGAAAGAGAAAACACCTGAAATCCGCCACTATCAGTTAGAATCGGACGTTCCCAACCATTAAACTTATGCAGACCACCAGCTTTACGAAGGACATCAAGCCCCGGACGAAGATAGAGATGGTAAGTATTTCCCAAAATGATTTGTGCCTTGATATCATCACGTAGTTCACGCTGATGCACTCCCTTAACGGAGCCAAGCGTACCAACTGGCATAAAGATTGGAGTCTCGATAGTGCCGTGGTCAGTAGTGATCACACCAGCACGTGCTTTGCTATTCGGATCAGTATATTGAAGATCAAACTTCATGTTTTCTAAATTTCGATAATTTTATGCAAATTAACGATTTTTTTGCGAGTTGTGCAACTGAATGGAGAAAAGGCAACAAGTGAGGAATGTTTAGTTCTATTTTTTAGCAAGTAAATCTATGTCAAACAAAAAAAAACAATATTTTTGTATAAAATATCCGACAAATAACTACATGAAACAATTTTACCAGAAATTGGCAAGCGTTGCAATTATGTCAGCAACGATGATATCTGTTTCCTTTGCTGGTGACCTGAGAGAATCTATATGCTTCATCAGAGAGTCAAGCAATGGAAAGGACACTACAAAACTAAATACTGTATCCTCGTTCTTAAAGGAAAACGGTTATCTTACAGCATCTCGCAGAATTAAGGAGTATGGTGGCTCAAGCTTTTCTGGTTCAGGATTTGTATTTATGAATTCAAAGGGTGAATGTGTTGTCATGACCAACAAGCATGTTGTGAACAAGACGAAGCTGGTGGACATCGTATTCGAAAACGCAGACGGGAAAAAGAAAGAATATAAGGGTTGTGCCGTAGTGGATACAGCAAAAGCCAACGACATCGCAATTGTTCGTCTTCCAAAAGATTTCGACTGTAGTCTGGCTCTTCCTATGCATAAAAGCAATGCAAAAGATGGCGACGAGGTATTTTCAGCTGGCTACCCAGCCATCGGAGACAAACCCGTTTGGCAATTTGCAAAAGGTATTGTTTCCAACTCAAAAATCAGAATGGAAGACCTTGGATATTCCGACACTGTGATGGCAATCCAGCACACTGCTGCCATCGATGGAGGTAGTTCGGGAGGCCCTCTTTTGATGAAGATAGGTGACAACTATGAAGTTGTCGGAATGAATACATGGAGTGCTCGTCGTCGACAGACAACTAACCTTTCACTTTTTGTGAACGACTTGAAGGATTTTGCCGACAAGACAGACATGACACAAAAAGCCAATACTATTGACGCGTCACAAGCATCACTTGAAAAGGAGGTAGAAAAATTTTCGACGCATTTAAGAAAGCTTCCTACAGCGATATGCAGCCCTACCTTGCCGATTCCATCGCACTTTCTATGAACCAGGGGTTCTTTGAAAACGCAGCAAAGCAGTTGACAACTTACGAGGTCTCTCAACTTCGTTCAGGAGATCCGATGGACGGACTTCGCTCAATGTGTATCCGTTCCATCGTAAAGACATTCAAGAATCCGTCGACTTGCACACTAAACGACGTGGATGTAAATAACGGCGTCGGCACGGTTTCTATCAAAGATAAGAGCGGAAAAATCACAAATCTAATCTGGAAGCAGTACAACGGGGAGTGGAAACTTGCCGACACAAACGGTGTAAGCCTTTCAGAGAAGAGCACTAAAAAGGGTTCAACAGCTGCACCAAAGGCAGACAACTCATTTAAGAAGGTTTACGTTGATATCAATTCCGACCTTGACAACAGCTTAGAGTTTGGTTTAGGATTCGGACTTACAGACAACGCCATCTTCAGAATCAAGTTTGAGTGGAACCACAACATCCGGGTGCCATTCGTGTTCTGGGGAATTGGTATGCAGGCATCCAGAGACCAGTATACCTACTATGAGGATATCATGGATTACTACAACGACTATACTACATACAACGATGAGTACGTCAACACCTTCCTAAAACCATTGTCAGCAGCAGGTTTTGAAATCCCTGTCGGCTTGACTTGCCCTATCGTTGTCAACCAGAAGTTCCGCATCATGCCATACGTCAAGGCTGCTGTCGGCTTCAATATCTATACTGATTTGGAGGTTGATCCAAATGTCTTCAGAGGTTTATATGGAGGTTTGAAATTCGGATACAAGATGCCAAGCGACAACTACGTCTTTATCTCAGGAGAATACAGATACAGAAAGACTTCTAATGACACAGAGCATTTTATTGTTCAGGATATCGCAATGAGTCCAGACGATCCTAATCTGAACAAGTTCAAGAGTTTCATGATCAACATTGGCTATAACTTCTAATAAGTCAAGAATATGAAAAAATTGTTTATCGCTTTACTAATGCTAATTGGTGTTACCGCCACATTCGCAAAAGAAAAAAATCAGGAGCAGAAAAAGGCTTATCCGTTTTTTGTTCATTATCAAGACGGAAAGACGGAGGAATATCTTCACTGCCAATTCAATAATAATGCCGACGGTGCATTGAATGTTTCAAACAACACTCATCAAACATCAAAAAGCTGGACCAAGATCCAGCATGACAAAGTGAAATCAGTCACTAAACAGATAACAGATTCTACTTTCTGTATCTATATTTGTCTTGACCATATCACCTCCATTAAAGAAAAGAAGGATCTTGACTTGTCGAAAAGCGAAGGAATGCGATGGTTTGTAATCAGCGACGTAGTCGGAAAAATCTCTGTGCTTTATTTGGCCAGCATGACTGGAGGTGTTTACGTTGAAGCCAACGGTAAGCCTTCAATATCATACCTTTACCGAGAAGACTTCAACAACATTGCTGTCTCTACCATAGCCTATTCTGGCTCCAAACTGAATCCAAAGATTATCAAGGCGCATATCAAGGAGCATGAGGAACTTGTAAACTATGTCAATTCCTTCAAGAGTTTGCCTCCAAAGGGAGAAACAGGAAACGATTTCGTAAAGAGAATCGCCATGGAATACAACCAGTGGTATGAACTTCAGAATAAATAATGAGGCATAAATAATCAAATTTATGACTAGTCCTAAATAACCGTTACAGTTTTTTACTTAGTTTTATTAGGACAAAGTTAGAACTTTTTAGAAGATCATTGCAGCCCTAGGGCTGCAATGATCTTCTTTTTTGTAAGTTTTCACCTTTACCTCTCTTTGATCA
>JAZUIF010000014.1:0-16047 GCA_045642085.1 Paludibacteraceae bacterium
TTTTCTTTTATGAAAATTTCAACTCGTGAGAATCGAATATTTAAGTCAAATTTTGATTTCTCCGCTTTTCAAAAATCCATTCAAGTCTCAGAGAGTTAAAAAGAGGGGATATCGCAACTTTCTTAGTTTTGATACACCCTCTTCTGATATTCATGATTGGCACGCACATCAGTGCGTCTATCCAAATTATTTGTAAGCGTTTACAATCTGAGAGATCAACGATACAAGTGGAGCATTCCAGTTGATAGCGATCTCATTTGTAGAGTAGCTACAAGTCATATCTAGATATGTCTTAGCTGGATACTTAACAGTTGGGTATGCACTGTTACCACAGTCAGAAGTCTGATCTAGTGATGGACCACCTACCAAGTAACCTGGGATTGGTGCGCTAATACCGTCTGCCATACTTCTACGGTCGTGGATGTTGCTTGGCGACTTAGTTCCAAATCCAGTTACGAAGCAATAACCAGTTGCGTTAGCTCCTAGGATATAGTCAAGACAATACTGAGCTGCTGACAAATACTTCTCTGAATTCAATCTCTTAGATGCCATAGCAAGTACCATACCTGAGTTTACTACCTGTCCGTTAGAACCCCAGAAGTACTCTCTCAATGGAACACGTCCTACGCTCTCGTTGTAGATTGAAAGAAGGTCATCAGCAAGTTCCTTAAACTTCTTCTCTACTGTATTGACATCAACCTTACCCTGCAATGCGTTCTCGTTAAGCATCATTGAGATCAATCCTAGAGTATTAACATCACCCCAGAAAGGAACTGTGAAATACTGGTTGAACTTAAGCGGAGCAACATATTTTGAATCACCTGTGCAGATCAAAAGCTCAGATGCTGCCCAGAACTGCTCGTCCTTCATTTCACTAGAAGCGTACGAACCTGTGTTACAATCAGATGGGTTCTGGAACATCACATAACGCTGAGAAGTAGCCCAATCATAAGCTCTCTTTGCAGCAGCCAATGCCTTATCTGAGAAATCAGGATAATCTGTATTGCCTTTGTAAATACGTGATGCCAAAGCCATAGTTGCAGCGAAATCGCATGCACAATCTGCAGTCTTACCGATCAAGAAACGCTCTTTCTTATCGTCAGCTGGCATAATCATATCAGGGAACTGAAGTGTAGTTACCTTATTGTATACACCTCCATCTGCCTCATCCTGCATTGTAAGCATCCACTTCAACTCATACATACACTCATCTAGGATATCTGCTGTGTGGTTGCCGCTTTCTGGGATATTCAAATCCAACTTATCGAAATACTGTGGATTCAACTGATATGCAGTAAGCAAAGAGTGAAGTGTGATTGCTGCATTTACAGTATACTTACCATAATCACCGGCATCGTACCATCCACCGCGTGCGTCACGATGTACTTTTGCACCCTTACCATTTGAGTAAACAGTCACCTTATCATCTGGGTGTCCTGCCTTACGTGAATAGTCTGTTCCATTAAACTTAGCGAACTTGCTCTCAATTGGAGTACTGCATCGCCAGTAGTAGAAACCTTTGATTGACTGAGTCAACACATCATCATAAACGTGTCCATCCTTATATACCTTGAATGGAGCTGACTCATTAGCACCAATTTTCAACTTATACTCTCCAGGAATAGAGAACTTAGTAAAGTCTGCCCAAGTGACATTGTCGCCTGAAGCTCTCCATGATTTAGCCTTTGGAAGTGAATCTTTATATACAACTGTACCTGTCTTCGCATCAACAATAGAGTATTCAGATACTTTTGAATTACAAATCATAGCCTGCTTAACTGACTGTGCAGGATAACCAATTTGATTTGCTTGCAATGCAATGTCGGCTGCCATCATATTCATAGGCAAAGCCAATGAAGCTAAAATAACACTTTTCTTAAATCCCATATATTAATCCTTTATGGTTCTTTTAACAAGGTTCATTCACACATACACATAAATTCGACGAACCTATTAACAAATTCATGCGTCTACAAAATAAAATCATCTGTAACAATTATCAAAACAAAAAGAAGAAAAAAATCATTTAATCCAATCATTTTCCTCGATTATCTATCAATTTCCAACTTTTTTTTGAAACAGCCATCTTTTTTTGATCTTTAAGACCGTTCTACTGGCTTAAATTCTCTGTTTTGACACAAACATTTTAAAATCATATTTAAAGGTAAACGAAATTCACTACTTTTGCAAAGTAATTAAAGCCATATATATCATATGAGAAAGAAATTCTTGGGCATCCTTGCTCTGTTGTTTATATCCTACACACAAGTTTTTGCAGTACTTAACGAGCAGACTCTCGACATGACAGTGAGTGTGTTAAGATCCGAACTGGAGAAAACTCACAAGGAGGAGACCAAAATGATGGCGATATACGATAGTTTCAATGTGAAGCAGCACAAAGCGGCGTTGAAGACTATCCAGGAGAGTGAGAAAATCGCCTTGATGCTATACAGTCAAAAGCAAGACTATATTTTCGACATGGCATACGCTTGTCATGAGGCGACAACCCAATATCGTGATTTCAAAAGCAAAAGAATGCCGTTTGACATAAGTATCAAGAAGCTAGACAATGAGATCAAACGCTATACTCTTTTGATTGAAACGTTGGAAAACATTCCTCCAAGAAAAAAAAGAATCAACTTTGACAGTTTGAGAATTGTCAAAATGAAGGAAGACTCTATAAACAGAGCTGTAGCGAAAGCCACTGCCGCATACGAGGCTGAGAAATATGGTAAACAAGCTGCCGACTCTACTTATAAAGGCACAGGCATCAACATCTTTGGCAAACATCTTGGCGGTGATACCGCTACGACGTCGGCCGAGGAGACAATGAAGGTCATGGAAGCCAAGCAAGATAGTTTCATGTTGGCTAAGGCTAGAGAAATCACAAAAGAGATGAAAGAGCATGAGAATGTCAACGATTCAATCAAAATACCTTCGATACCAAAAGCTACAGCAAAACTCTTTATGGCAAACCTTAAAGATTTTATGCTTTCAGAGTCGAGCCAGATTGAGAGAGACTCATGTGTGGCTTTGTCTAAAAAGATCCTTGCCGACTACATCTCAATACGCGACCACATCATTAAAGACAAGCAATTGTATGAGCGAGTCGAGTCTCGTTTGAAATCAGTCAACGACTATGCTCTAGGCAAATATGAGTCTATACAGCAAAGCATCTTCACTAATGGTGGCAACAACTACGTCGCTGTACTTAAGAATTTCTCGTCTCATTACGACAGTGCACGCAACGACATCAAAGACAAATATATAAGCGATGATCATAATGTCCACTCCGATTGGGGAGGCACCACAATCATTGCCCTCATCTTGTCGATTTTCGTAGTCTTGCTATTGGCAGCTACAATAGCGTGGTTCTGCCTTAAGAAATTTGGCAAGAAGAAGTTTAAAGAGGAGTTTATTCCTTATTATGCTATCACTCTCACTTGCCTACTATTCACTCTATTGTGTACTATACCGCAAATCTTCACAAGCCAGAATTTCTTGGCTATGGCATGTTCACGATTGATAGAATATATGCTTTTGATAGCAGCTATCACACTTTCGTTGGTTTACCGTACAAACAAGAATCAGATAAAGAGTGCATTTTCATGCTACTTCCCTATCCTGATGATGGGTTTGGTGATCATCATCTTCCGTATTTTGTTTGTTCCAAACAACCTTGTGGTGATTCTATTCCCTCCAATGCTTATTCTTTTCACAATATGGGGATTCCATTCTGTGAAGAAGCATCATGCCAACATCCCTAAATACGATGAGATATACGCTTGGATTTCACTATCTATCATGACAGTGGCATGTGAAATGGCTTGGCTCGGATACGCTCTATTGGCCGTAGAAGTATTCATATGGTGGCTGGTTCAGCTTACTTGTGTACAGGCTTTGACATTCGTCTCGGAGTACATGAAGGAGTTTGAGAAAAACAAGGTTGCCAAACATATCCTTAAAAAACATGGAATAGTTGAGAATGAGACACCAAACAAAGAATATGAGAAAGCACTCAATAAGAAAATCATAGAGTTGCAGACCAACCAGGGCGACAATATCACCCATACATGGTTCTTGGATCTTGTCACAATGTGTTTGATTCCAGTGGCTGCTGTGCTATCATTCCTTCTTTGTATCTATATTGCCACAGACATTTTCGACCTTACAGCCATGTGCAAAGACATCTTCTTCACTAACTTCCTCGACATTGAGGATTTGTGTCAGTTGTCGTTGTTCAAACTGGTTGTCGTGTTGGAGTTCTATTTCATTTTCAAATTCATTTCATACATTCTACGCTCTGTCTACAAACATTTGAAGCTGAAAAACAGAGAGGTACATGAGATCGAGAGAGCCAACATCTCTCTTGCCAACAATCTTATATCCATCGTAGTCTGGGGTATCTACTTCATTTTCATACTATTCTTGCTACAGGTGCCAAAGAGTGGAATTTCAATCGTGACTGCTGGTCTTGCTACCGGTCTCGGATTCGCCATGCGTGATATGCTCAACAACTTCTTCTATGGCATCACACTTATGACAGGAAGACGTGTGAGAGTGGGTGATTTCATCGAGTGTGACGGTGTGCGAGGAAAAGTAGAATCAATCACATATCAGAGCACACAGCTTATCACTTTGGACGGATGTGTCATTGCGTTCCTAAATTCAACACTTTTCACAAAGACCTTCAAAAACCTTACTCGCAACCACGGTTATGAGCTAGTGAAATTGCCAGTAGGTGTGGCTTACGGCACAAATATCGAGGATGTCAGGAGGTCACTAATTGAAAAGCTAGACTGTATGCACTATGAGAAGACCGGTATAAAAGCAAACGTTGATCCTGAGAAAAAGATCAGCATTCTTTTCAACGACTTCGGTGATAGCTCAGTTAATGTTTACGTTGTGATGTGGGTATTGGTAGAAAACAAACTGGTCATTGTCTCAAGAGCTAAGGAGATAATTTACAACACATTGAATGAGAAAGGCATTCAGATCCCATTCCCTCAGCGCGACATTCACATCATCTCAGATCAATCAAAATAATACAAGCCACTAATGAATCTTCGCCGTCTGTCTGCTGCTATCGCATTATCAGCCATCCCATTTATCGGAGTGGCACAGACGGAAATTGAAGATATTTACGTGGATACTATTATATACGTAGATTCTTTTCCTCGTCTATTCAATGCTGATTTTGAGAAAGACTTAGGCAATTATATCTATATAGACAGTCTGCATCCAGGAGAAGAGTATATCTATGTCACAGAATACGAAGAAGAAAAGCACATCTGGGATAGAATAATCACCCGATTATTAAAGACGTCGGTTGACACTAACTATATTACAACCAACGACTATGGTCTGCAGGTCAAAATCGACTTCAACACGTTCAACAGTCAGTCTAATTTCAGATGGAATCCAATAGCAGATACATTGCCAAACCATTGTACAATCTCATCCGAACAAATATCTAAAATTGGATTATGGCTTGGCTATCGTAATTTTGGATTGGGAGGAAGTCTGGACCTTAAATCCTTTGGAAAGAGTACACAACAGAATATTGATTTAAGTTTCAGCTATTACGGAGACGCTTGGGGCATTGAATTAGGTGCAAACCAAACACGTGGAAACAACCTAAATTTCAACAACAGCCACACAGACATCTCCAGTTCAAGCATAAGTAACTTCCGCATTTATATAAACAGTTACTACGCACCGTTGTATCGTAAATTCTCCTACAATGCAGCATTTTCACATAGTATGAGGCAGGAGAAAAGTGCAGGCAGCCCACTATTTGGGTTATCTGCATTAACATATTACCTTCATTCCCCAAAAACAGAATGGTCTCACATAGTATCTGGCGAGAAGTTGACATTTCCAACAGAAATCACCTATATCAGTATTAATCTAAACGCAGGCTATGCCCACAATTTCGTGACAAAGAAAAAGACCCTCTTGCACGTCTCTGCCCTACCATATATCACATTATATAAAGAGTCGGAGGTAACTCCTAAGGCTTCCATTTACAATGGTTATGACCCATATTTTCATTGGGGAGCTGTAGCAAGAGCTAGCTGGATCTGGCAACGTGAGCATCACCTGATAAGTCTTTTCGGATCTATAAACTACAACAACATTATCAATTCTCCTATTAAACTCAGCGACACAGTCATAAGAGCAGGTACGTGCTATGGTTTCAGAGCTTACAAGCACCATAGGCCACATAAAAAGAGAAGAATATTAAAACGACGTTCACAAACAAGAAACTATTAAATTCACACAAGTTATTGTTATTTTTGTTTGAGAATCCAACAAATTAAATATATTTGCATTATCATAATAGCATTTATATGAAGAAAAAAATACTTTCGTTGATAACTGCATCCTTATTCTGTTGTCAGGGATTCTCGCAACTAGAGGGCAGTATGGCATCACAAGACGAACGATACAACCTTACTCTTGAGCAGTGTATTGAATATGCGTTTGGCAATAGTCTTGAGCGTCAGAATATGAAGCTATCTGAAAAGGTCAGCGAATATTCTTACGAGCAGGCAAAGAACAATCGCAAGCCACAAGTGAGCGGATCAATATCTGAGTCTCTTTCCCACTCAGGACGCGAGAGCGACGTCAGTCTTGGAGGAAATATCGGAGTCAATGCCGGAATCACTCTTTATCAAGGAAGAGCAATCAAGAATAACATTGAGAAGAGCCGTATTGAGGCGGAAAATACAGTAGTGCGTACAGAGCAATACGATCACAACCTTATTATCAAGATCCTTCAATATTTTCTAAACGCACTTTCTTCAGAGGAGATGCTTCGTTTCCAAAAGGTGATTCTTGAGACAAGTGAAGAGCAGCTTCGCCAGGGTGAGGAGAAATACAAAGTCGGAACAATCTTGGAGAGTGATTATCTAATTCTTCAGGCTCAACATTCCAACGACGAGTGCAATCTGCTCAACAGCCAGATCAACCGCGACAATGCTTTGTTGAATCTAAAACTTGCACTTTCGATGGACCCTAACGCCGAGCTTACTCTTGTCTACCCAGACACAACAGACATGGAGGCTTTGGCTGTGTTGCCAAGTGTGGAGACAGCGATCCAACGTACTCTCGACACTCATCCAGATATGATTTTGGCAAAAGCTAACATCGATATTCAAAAGATCAATGAAGAGATCACCCGTGCAGGCCGACGCCCAACAATCTCTGCAAGCGCAGGATTAAGCACTGGTCACAGAAACTTCAATGACTTCGGCAATCAGCTTGCCGACCGTTTCAGCCAGAATCTAGGAGTATCAATGTCCGTTCCAATCTACGATAAAGGAAAGACAAAGACATCTCTAAAGATGAATGAGATTCAGACTAAGATGGCTGAAGTCGACTTGCAAGAGATGGAATTGAAGCTTCGTCAGACTGTGGCTGTCGAGTGTGCTAATGTAGAGCTTGCTTATCGTCAGTATAAGACAAACGAGAAGAGAACCAAAGCATACAAGGCCGTATACGACGCATACAACATGAAGTTCAAGTACGGAACAATCACAAGTGTGGATCTATTGCAGCAGCAAAACAACTACATCAACTATCTTACTGATTATGTAAGATCTAAATATTCATTCATCCTCGAGCGTAAGATTTTGGACGTCTACATGGATTATCCAATCAAGTATGAGGCTGTACGTATCAATAAGTAAAAAATAAAACAAAATACAATGGCAAAGAAAATAGGCATAGGCATTGCGATAGCATTGGTCATAGGACTGTTGCTATACTTCTTGTGGCCGTCAAAGAAAGAGGTCTCTTTCAAGACTCAAGTGATCGAGGAAGGAACGATTTCTAAATCGGTATCTGCCACTGGTTATCTTCAACCAGCGGACAAGGTCGAGGTCGGAACACAGGTGTCAGGTAAAGTGGAGAAACTTTACGTGACTTACAATTCAAAGGTGAAAAAAGGTCAGGTGTTGGCTGAGTTGGACAAGTCGACATTGCTTGAGCGTTTGCAGCAGGCTAAATCACAAAAGTCGAGCGCAGAGAGCACATTGAACCTTGCCACACAGAACTACAACCGTACAAAGGCATTGTTCGAGGCAGGTGCAGCCACTCAGCAGTCGTATGACGAGGCAACTAACACTTACATCCAGGCTCAGAACACACTTAACAACGCCAACACTAATGTGCGTGAGGCTCAGGTGAACCTTGGATACGCAGTCATCACGTCGCCAATCGACGGTGTGATTCTTGCTAAACAGGTTGAGCAGGGACAGACAGTGGCATCTTCATTCTCTACTCCTACATTGTTCATCATTGCAAAAGATCTTAAGAGCATGACAGTAGAGGCCAATATCGACGAGGCTGACATAGGCCAGGTGAAGGTTGGACAGAAGGTTGAGTTTACTGTCGACTCATACATGGGCGAGACATTCAACGGAGAGGTTCAGGAGATCCGTCTTGAGCCAAAGGTGACTAGCAACGTCGTTACTTATACAGTAATCGTAAAAGCAGAGAACCCAGAGGAGAAACTATTCCCTGGTATGACTGCAAGCGTCACTATCTTCACTGCATCACAGAGCGGCATGCTTGTCCCTGTATCTGCAATGACTTTCAGCCCATCAGAAGAGGTATTTGAGGCTATCGGTAAGCCAGAGAGACCTTCAAAGGATGGCATGAGAGAAGGAAGACATCCAGAAGGTGTCGACGGAGAGAAAGGCGAGCGTCCAAATCGTGAGAAGAGAGAGGCTATGAGACAGAACGGTCAGAAAGTATGGATCAAGAACGGCAAGTCAATCAGACCTCGTTTCATTGAGACAGGAGTAAATGACGGTGTGAACGCAATCGTCAAAGACGGACTTTCAGTCGGCGACACAGTAATTATCGCTGCTCAGGTAGGCGAGAAAGTAAAGAAGGCAAAAGGTGGTCCATCAAACAATCCATTGACTCCTCAGCCTCCACGCGGAAGTAGAAAAATGATGAAATAAAAAAAGTATGGCAGATTCCATAATAAGAATCAACGATCTCAAGCGTAACTTCATCGTTGGAAGTGAGACGGTGCGAGCTTTGCGTGGAGTGTCGTTCGAAATACAAGCAGGCGAATTCGTGGCGATCATGGGTACCAGCGGTAGCGGAAAGAGTACGATGCTGAATATCCTTGGTTGCTTGGACAAACCTACGTCGGGAGAATATTACATCGATGAGATCGAAGTGTCGAAATTCTCCAACGATAAATTGTCGGAGATTCGCAACAAGAAGATCGGTTTTGTATTCCAGAGCTACAATCTTCTTCCACGTACTGCGGCTATCGAGCAGGTGGAGCTACCATTGCTTTATAATCCCGATGTCAACGCCAAAGAACGTAGGGAGAGAGCCGAAGAAGCACTTCGCCTTGTAGGTTTGGAAGAGAGAATGTATCACCTGCCAAGCCAGATGTCAGGAGGTCAGCAGCAACGTGTGGCAATCGCACGCGCTATCGTCAACGATCCCGTGATCATTCTTGCCGACGAGGCGACTGGTAACCTTGATACCCGTACATCCTACGAGATCATGAGTCTCTTCCAGCGACTTAACGAAGCAGGAAAGACTATCGCCTTCGTAACACACGAGCCAGACATCGCAGCATTCACATCAAGAGTGGTGATGCTTCGTGACGGACGAGTGACTAAGGACGAGCCAGTGGACACACAAAGTGCTCAGGCAGCTCTTGACGCACTTCCAGCAAGCGACGACTATTAATACTTATAGACGACACAATGAATTTCTCGAATCTAATAAAAATAGCATATCAGGCTTTGCTTCGCAACACCACAAGAGCGTTGCTGACAATGCTCGGTATCATCATCGGTATCGCATCCGTGATCGCCATGGTCAACATGGGTCAGAGTTCACAGGCACAGATCGAGGAGAATATCTCATCGATGGGTACAAACCTTATCATGGTGATGCGCGCGCATCAGCGTGGAGGCGGTGTGAACCTTGGAAATTCCAACTCACAATCGTTGAAAATAGAGGATGTGGAGGCGATTAAAGCACAGGCGATCTATGTCGACGCGGTATCACCATCTGTGAATGCTTCCGGACAGCTTGTAAATGGCTCAAAAAACTGGCCAGGACAGATGCAAGGAGGCAGCGTGGAGTATCTTGCCATCAAGAAATATGAAATCGCCTACGGATCGAATTTTACAAGCCAGGATATCGCAAGTTACGCAAAAGTCTGCTTGATCGGAAAGACCATCGTCGACAATCTGTTTGATGAGGGAGAGAATCCTATCGGCAAAGAGATACGATTTGGCAAAACTCCGATGAAAGTGATCGGTGTGCTTGAGGAGAAAGGACAGAACAGTATGGGACAGGATCAGGATGATATCCTTATCGCTCCATATACGACTGTGCAGAAACGAATCTTGGCACAGAACCATTTGAACATGATCTACGCATCAGCGAAGAACGAAGATGTCTGTCAACTTGCGACAGAGGAGATTGAGAAGATTCTTCGTGCAACCCACAACCTTGCTCCAAGCGCTAACAACGACTTTGAGGTGCGCACACAGGCAGAGATGCTTGAAATGATGTCGAATGTAGTCGGCACAATCACATCCCTACTTACAGCCACAGCCATCATCTCGCTTATTGTCGGCGGTATCGGAATCATGAATATCATGTATGTTACTGTCACAGAGCGTACAAAAGAGATCGGATTGCGTATGGCTATCGGAGCAAAGGCAAAAGACGTACTTTGGCAATTCCTTATTGAGAGCGGTATGTTGAGTATCGTTGGAGGAATAATCGGAATCCTTGTCGGAATCATAGCATCTTACGTCATAGCCCAGGTGATGAATTCGCCATTTGTGGTGAGTGTAGGAGCAGTGTTTATGGCATTTTTTGTCAGTGCATTCATCGGAATCTTCTTCGGTTGGTTGCCAGCTAAGAAGGCCGCTAAATTGGATCCAATCACAGCATTGAGATACGAGTAAAAAATGCTGAATTATAAATGCTGAATGCAAAATAAAAAGGGGGGGGTGCTAATGCATCCCTTTTTTTGGGAAGAATGTGAAAATCAACATCAAAACCATATGGAAAAATGTGAAATTTAATCCGAAAAGTATTGGAATTTTAGGATACGCCATAGCATGATATCCGAAACGGGAATCCTTCAAAACAAAAAATCCACGTCTCCATTTCGGACGACGCGGATTCCATGAAATTATGATAGGGTATTAATTTATTCGTGGAAGAAGTATGGAAGTCCGTCATACACATAGTGTCTTACGTAGCCCCACCAGTGAGTCAAACCAGGAGCAACCATGAAGTAAAGATTTCCCTTTGAAAAATCAGATGTGTAGACGAAGTTGCTGCTCTGCTTCATAGCCTCAATCTGTGGGTTCTCGTTTGGATATGCAATATCATCCGAACCAGTTGCAGCGAAGATGAAATAATCGCGCTGTGTCAAACCTGATTGAGCGATTGCAGCGTCGACGTTGCGCGCCTTATCCTGACCTGAATTACATCCGTTACACCAAAGATCTCCACTCAATGGCATGAAGTAAGCCACATAGTCTAAGCAATACAAGAATACGTTCCATGTCGACACACATCCCATTGAGAATCCTCCGTATGCTCTGTGTCGACGCGATGCCTTGATATCAGCATCTGAAGTCGACGCTGCGTATGTAGAATACTTGCCCTCAACGAATGGGATCACACTCTTACGAAGCTCCTCCCAGAAATTCTGAGCCTCACTACCGTTTCCGTTGAAAGTAGGAGTCACCACAATCATTGGCTCCAATTCTCCGTTCATAATCATGTGGTCGATGATATTCTGAAGCATCACATCACTACCGAAGATTGTGTTCTCATTCTCACCACCACCGTGCATCAAGTATAGGATATTGTACTTCTTATTCTCATCGTAACCATACGGAGTATAGACCTTCAAAGTCTTATTTCCACGGATACCGTTGTAATACTCAGTAGTCACCTTACCAGCCTGCTGGCAATTGTTCAAATAATTGTTTGGTGCGGCATGATACTGCAAGTTAGCATTGTAGTTGTATGGGATTTTCTCCTCAACTGGTGGATCGATACTACCCTGCCCCTCGTTTACTGCTGGAGCGTGGAATACAATACTATCTGGCGTCTCGTCCATAGAGTAACGAAGCTCACCATTCTTGTAGATATATAGTTGTGCATTGGCAAATAGGCTGCAAGCCAACAATGCTGTAGAAAGTATACTTTTCTTCATAATTATTTCTTAATAAGTTTGATGATTGAATTTCCTACGACGACGATATACGATCCGTCGGCAAGTGAACTTACACTAATTTCAGATTCTTGGCTATAAAGCACAAGTGTTCCCAACATATTGTAGATTTTGACGAATTCACCGTCTTTTTTGCCTACAATGCTGATAGATTCAGCAGTTGGGTTAGGATAAACCTGAACCATTACGTCGGATGACTGATCATCTACCTTGGTAAGCACACCGTCGGAGAAGACAATCTTCTGTGTGTTTGAGAGGCTTCCGAAATCCTTGGTTTCTCCACTGTTGTAATCAAATGCGATATTGCCATTCTGGAAAACTATCTTAGATAGTTTCTCAAGCTGCTCTTTCTTCTCACTACCGTCGAGATATTCAACAGTAAGGATAGTTTCAGCACTGGCAAAACATAAGCTCAACAGAGAGGACACCCCAATAAGTGTTTTTCTCATAGTACAAATTGTAATAGTAACTATCTGTGTCAGAATCGCTACTGAGTTAAATTAAGTTTTCATGTAGAGACGCGAAATCTCGCGTCTTAAGTTTTCGTAGGCAATTTTACCTCTTTTATTATTTTGCCACTATGACACAATTTGCGTGATTTTCGCAAGGATAAGATTTTCCATAAGTATGATTAGATTTTCGGAGCCCCCAAGCCCCCTAAAGGGGGATGTAATGGGCAAACAACAAAAAAGACGGGGTCATGCCCCGTCTCTACAAAAGTTTTCCTATCTGAGTCATTATATCCGACTATTCTTACGATATTAGAAAAATAATCGCAGGAAGAGAAATTAATATAATCTGAAGTGCGAATAATATAATCTTTATTTTTTTCATGACAAATTTCCATTTTTATACATATACAAATAAACCAACAAAGCCACCCAAACGAGACAGATTATAGCATATATACCGACCAATATATACGTCATAGTCTTCTCGGTGATCCTTGCTGATTTAGACTTTAATTCACTTGATGCTATCATTGAACATTCATCAAATTCATCGTCTGTCAAATCTCCAATTCCTTTTTGTCCAACAAACCGTTTTTTATGAATTATTTCGGCAAACATCAAGACCACCATGTATAAAGAAAAAGGACCGAGCAAGTATAGCAATCCTGCGTATTTGCCGATATATGGGGTTCTATCTAATGCAACGTCAGAATGCAGAAGAAACTCAAATACCATTGCCAACACCACAATGACTCCTAACCCCACATATAAATAGACCTTCTGTTTTTCGTATACTTCGAACAATGGGACTAAAAGTGAAAATTTTTCTTTTTTTGATTCTCCCTCTTCTTCAGTAAGCATACCTTTCTTAACCAGTCTATCCACATACTGATCTCTTGTCAAATCAGATTTATTTCCTATATCACGACCACTCCAATACTCTACCGCAGCCGTTATTTCTCCAGATGAATAACTATAGGAATCAATTGGTTTCTGGTAATGATATTGATCATAATTGTCGTCTGGATTTTTATATAGGATATGCAAACATGTGATTTTTTTCTTGTCTTTTCTCAAAGCCTGATAATTAATCTGTTTTTTTCGTTTAGGCAACTTTGATGCTTGCGATTGTAAAATCAAACCAGGAGTTTGGTTATTTGAAGAACCAAATTTTTCTTCTTCTCCACAATATACATATTCGATATTCTCCCACTTGAATGATTTGTCATTCATAACAAAAATGCCATCCTTTCCAAACACAATTTTATCTTCTTCGGGAAAATAAGAACGATAGATAGCCGCGACACAATAATAACAAACATACACCATCGCAAACAAAATTATCAATCCAATCATAGGACCAATATTTGAGTTCGTTATCTTGGATATAATGAAAAATGCGAATAGTGTCACAGCCATATAAGAGACACTACCGCAAAAATTCACCCATAGTCTGCCTGACTTTGTCGTGTCTTTACTTGGCACCACTAATTCTTCTCCTTCTTTCCACATAATTCTTAGACATTTTTTATAGTATTTGTCCCCAACTCAATATTTTTCAGACGTACGTGCTTTTCTACTGGTGCTACAAAACCCTAAGAGCAACCGATAATGTATAAATGACGAACAAGAGCCAAATCACAACCGGAATCAAAAGAACTTTTACAGTTAACGATGATTCCTCTATATCATATGTAGTCAATAGATGATTCAACTCTTTATCACTTAAGTCTTTCAAATCAGGATTTTGTCGCAATTTTTTCGTTTTATAGTTATACACCAGAGCCAAACAAAGCATATAGAGAAAAAAGCCTCCCACTTTTAACGATATAAACTTCATGGCACTCAAAAAGTCATTCTTATCCATTGGAGTCTCCACATCATATAATAATGAAGATAATAAGTAACTTATAACAAAAACAGGAGCTAACCAAAGGAAATACATCAAATACTCCTTTCGAAGTTTTTGAAAATAAGGAGTATAAAGAGATAATTTCTCATCTAACACCTTGCTTTGTGCCTCCGTCATCTTGCCCTCTTCGAGCTGACTTTTGATATAATTGTCTTTTTCATAATCTTCATAATGTCCGATATCACGGCCACACCAACCCTCTATTGCGTCGGCAACTTCATTCTCATGAACATCAAACTCAGATACGTAAATAGAATCATGAGCACTTTGATTGCTGTCATCCTTATAATAGATATGCAAATAATGCGATTTACTTTCCCGCTTGAGAAATGCATATTCTACCTTATTCCATGGATACACCTTCCCGTCAGCATCTATAATACCTTCACTTCCTATACGAATGGTTTCTTGATTTGGGAAATAAGATCTATATATAAGATAAATGGAAAAGATGCTAAAAAAAGTCAGAAAGACTGAAACACATATAAAGTCGGAAGTATCTTTAATTCCTCTACCTATACAGACATCATATATTGTTAACGAAAAAAATAAAAGTGTTGTCAATATAACAAGACTACCAAGAATATTTTTGCCAATTCTGCTCGACATCTTAATATCCTTACGATGTATTATATATTGTTCGCCTAAAGTCAACATAGTTATTACATTTTTTATCTAATAACAAATACAAGACCGACTGCTATAGCACATAACAATATTAACTGTAGAATAAAAAAGAACATCTTCATGATAGAATATCAAATTTATATAAAGACAAATAAATGACTAATAGAATCCACATTAAAAGCATAAGCAAAGGAATCAGACAGAAAAGCTTCTCCTTTTTTGTAAGTATTGTCCTCATATCTATCATAGAAAGAAATTGTTCAAACTCACTTTCACTTAAATTCTTCATGTCTGGATTCTGTCTTAACTTTTTGATTTTATATACACATAGGACAACTGCACAAGAAACCCAAAGGAAAAGACCACTAATAGAATAGCATATTCTCTTAAAATAAACAAAACAAGTATGCTCATCCAAAGGCGTTGACACGTCGCTCAGGAGAAAAGAAATCACATAACCAATGATACCAACAGGGATTAAACATAACATATACGTTATGTATTGTTTCTTCAACTTAACGAAATAAGGAGTATAGATAGTCAATTTATCATTTAAAGACTCAGCCTCCTCATCGGACATATTACGGTCCTTGGCTTGTTGTTTGATATATTTGTCTCTTATAAAATCCTCGTAATTGCCAATATCTTGTCCGCTCCACAATTCTATCTCATCTGCAATTTCTTTCTCGTTTACAGAATATTCAGACAAATCAATTTCATGGCGAATTGTTTTATCAGATAAGCCTTTATAATAAATATGAAAACGAGGACTTTGTACATAGGCATGTTCTATCTTACTCCATGGA
>JAZUIF010000015.1:0-9207 GCA_045642085.1 Paludibacteraceae bacterium
TTGCGGTATTGTGGCTTATGTTTTATTGCCGATAGTCAATAAGAAAAGGTGATATTCATAGACAAGATTGATTTTAACAAGTTCTCAATATGAAAGACGTGGAAGATTTTCCACGTCTTTTTCTGTTATAAATAGTAGTTAAACGTATATTTTTACGTATGTAATATTCTTTTGAGCAAAAAAAAGCGATTATTTTTTATAATGAAACTTTATTTTCTTACTTTTGCATTGTGTGGTGTATAGTGTAGAAGGATAAGGACTACTACAATAATGCCTAAAATTTTAAAATATATTTGAACGTAGACACATTGTATTATATGAAAAATTTTTTACAAATGCTTTATGAGTTCGTTCCGAAGAAATTATTCGGATTTGAAAAATATCTAGTTGCATTATGTATGCTTATTAGCATGCATGCAATTTCTTTTGCTCAACCACCAGCCCCTGGCACTGATAATGGAGATTATACTTTTTTGAAATATTCAGAAGGAACTCCAATTAAAGCGGGTATAATCAGTGTCGAGAAAGGTACGACAATCACATTGTCTATTTCTGGAACTGTTGGAATGCCACCTACAGTAGATTGGAAATTTAGAACTGCACCTAAACCAGCTGTTGGTGATAATAAGGAGACTCTTGTCGGTGAAAATAGTAACTCTATTACAGTTACTGTTGATAGAGATATAGAGTTTCAGGCAACTTATAATTATCTCTTAGGAGGTAAGAGAACAGACCGTATTTTAATTTCTTGTGTCTCATTAACAGCAGATGAAACTTTAGTATGTCCAGGCACTTCGATAAAATTTGAGGCTTTTGGAGGTCAATTTGCCAAAACAGGATATTTTGAAAGAAAAGAAGGATCTCGTTGGACATTGGTTAAACAGTTTTCTATAGATTCTAAAAATGATAAACAAGGAGAGATATATGCACTTGGTGATAAAGATTTCTCTTTCAGAGCTGTGTTTACTTATGGTGACTATTATGATCATAATAATGATAAATCTTCAGTAACTAATGAAGTAGATATTAAGATTCGTACAGATTGTAAGTCTAAATGTTTAACAACATCAACTGGAGATTACTATGTAGGTACAGATTTTGACCCTAGTAATAGTGATCCTCATGTGATTCCTAATGATATTGTCAGCCATTTTGGTGATTACAATATTGATTTGTTAGAGGGTGATTTGAAAGCCGGTGATTATTGGCTTGGAACTGATGTAGAAGGATTCTTTGGTCAGGTCCCATACAATGATATGGTCGCTGGAGTAGGCGGAAAGAACAACTACTTGTTCTGTCAGAATCCAAATCAGAGAATTTGTGAGTTGAAATTTTCTCCTGTTTCTGAGTTTGTAGGTCAGTTTTATAAGTACAAGATGCGTCTGTATCTACAGAAGGAGAGAGATTGCGACATTGATCAAAACGCTAAGTTTAAGGCTCGTACTGGACAAGGAAAGGTAACTGTTGACCATTTGTATGGAGCTGCATATAGAAATTCTGACGGCTCTCTTATACGTGAAGCAGAGGGATTTGAAGAAGGTGATATGACTTTGGCCTTCGCACAGCTAATTAATCAGGAGGATATCAAAGACTATGATATGATCAAAGTAGAGATTGTATTTGATGGTCAGTTCCCTTTAGATGAAAAGTTTGATCCAGTGAGAAACCAATGGAATGGTTTGACTGCATTTTCTTTCATGCCTGAGTTCGCTCAGATGAAATGTTGGAAAGTAGCTCTAGACTATATCTCAGCTGAAATTGAGAATGTGTGTTTGTCACCTGATATCTTGTGTGCAGGAGATTATACTACTGCACATGCGGCAGGTTTCCCTGAAAAATCTGATTTTAGATGGTATAGAAAAGATGGTGATAATCTAATTGATGTTACAGGTGATGTGAAGCATCCAAATGGAAAACCAGAAGATGCTTATATTAAAGCTGAAGTAGGAAAAGTTACATATCAGTTACAGGTTAATATTCCTGGTGTCGGAAAGAGAATTCATGATTTCGTTGTTACAGGAAATGACTGTGGAATCGTTCCTCCTACTGAAATTAATGGTGGTACTTTCTGTATGCCTAATTCAGGTACATATTCAAATACATATGAACCTAATACAGTTGATTTAACTGCTAGTGTTTCATACGAATGGTCTGTATATAAGCCTGCAACAAATGGTGAAGAACCAGAACTTTGGTTTAACTCAAAGACAAAACCTGATCCTCACTTCAATGTTTATTCATCTTTTAAGTTTAGAGATGAAACTAGCCCATATTATAGTTCTACAGTTGCTAAGAACGACTCATTGGTAATTACAATGGATTCCAATGATGCAACTTCTATAGAAGAAGGTGATTATGAATTGGTCTTGAAAGTATTAAATAATAATTCCGAAAAGGCTGAATTAAAAAAGACTATTCATATTTATCGTAATCCTAATATTACATTAAAATTATTAGGAGATAAGTTTGAAGGAGCATCTTCGGAGTCGGATAAGACAATTTGTCCATCTGATCGAAGAAGAGAAATTATTGCGTCAGCTGAGAATGCTTTTGATTCTCCATATTTGTCAAATTATGAATATGTATGGAATTCAATTCCTGGATCTGATGGCGTCTTTACTCCTGTTTCTACTGATCCAAGCAAGGCTATTGTCAACTTAGGTGCTATCCCTGGAATTTGTGATGGTGCTTTTGATTATGTTGAATTCACGGTCCAGGCTTATTTAGACGGATGTTCTGATGATGATAAGAATAAGTATAATCTTGATGCTCTTGGTGAAATCAGTATCGACTGTAATTCTTTGATTGGAAAAAAAGACACATTTGATGTCGCACCTAAAAGAGATGATGCTGACCTTACAAATGCAAATTTCCCAATACCTGACTTTAAGTCGGGATGTGATACTGATCCAAAGATTATTATCGATATCACACCTATACGTGAAGGCGTGACTTTGTCTCCTGAGGTTAGCCATATTGAGGTTTATAAATCTGAGATCGCTACATCTCCATTGCTTAACATTACTCTTTTATGGGGTGAGTATGATTTCCATTATACTGTAGAAGATGGTTGTGGAAGACAGAAGGATTGTCATGCTTCTATTTTCATTGAGAAGGGTAAGCCAAGTGTTCCTTGTGATCAAATCCTTGATATAGATACTGAGAAGGGTAATTATAATGAATTGACTAGCAATAAATGTAGTGTTAAATTTGATGATCTAAATTTGACAGTTCCTGTATTGCCTGACTTGAACGACAAATTTGAAACTCCTCTAACTGGTAACTATGAGGGCCGTCAACATTTTGATTCTAAGCAGGATAAGAATGGCTTGAATAGTGATCGCTCTAAGTTTGATAAAACAATTCCTCTTGAAGCTGATTACGATATTAATTACACATATATCTTGTGGTCGTTCACAAATGCAGCTGGAAAGACTACATATTGTGTTCAGGAGGTTTTGGTAGAGGATAAGGATTTACCTGATTTTGATTGTGATCAAATCAAACCATTCCGTCCTGTCACAAAGAAGGGTGAGTGTACTATTGAGTTTAAGGACTTCAAAGATGAGCTTATGAGTAAAAACTACTATGCTCATGTATATTGTCCTGAACCAGGTTATAGTGTTCTTGGAGAGTTGCATAATGACTCTTTAAAAGATGAGAAAGTCTTAGATGATAGAGTCTTCTCTGTAGGTATTAAAGACACTATCTATTGGCAGTTTAGAGTTCGTCACGACTATGGTGATAATGTGAAGTATTGTCCACAGGAAATTAATGCTTTTGCAGGTGATACTATTGCTCCTGATTGTGATGCTATCGCTTATCGTGAAGGCCTAGCTGAGGAAGGAACTTGCGAGGTTGATGCATCAAAAATTGATATTCCTTCACCTACTGCAGTTGAACCATGTACTGGTATAATAGTGCCTGGTGTCGGTACTCGTAGCGACAATAAAGAGTTGGTTGATCCATATCCAACAGGTGATACATATATTACTTGGGTGTTTAAGGGTGAGAATTCTTTCCCTGACACATGTGTGACTCATGTCTTTGTAAAAGGTAACAAACATTTCGATAAGGCGTGTGATGTCTGGTTCCCTAACAAGAATATCGTTGTCCCTGATTGTGACCAAACAGATGTTCCTTTGGAGCCAAGAAAAATTCAGGATCCATGTGTAGTTGGATATGATGCACCGTCTGAGCCTTATTTGACTCAGTATGTTGTTAATTCTGCTGACCCAACAAAGATGGATACTATCTTTACTCCTATTGATTTGGAGACTGAGAATCCATACCATTTCCCTCAGGTAGGAGAGTGGTTTGTTTCTTGGGTGTTCTGGGATTATACACATAATATTTCTGATACATGTGTTCAGTCAATACATTTGAAAGATAATAAACCTCCTATTTTCAATTGTGATAAAATTGAAAAGAATGACTCAATGTATGTGACTCTAAACGGAAAATGTTCTATTCCTTTCAAAGATTTGAGAGATTCTTTGGGTTATTATGATGCAATAGAGGCATGTACTGGTGATAAGATACCAGGAGTTCCATATCTATATGACCCAGAAACAAAGGTTAGATCAGAATTCCCTAAAGAAGTCAGTGTCGGTATCTATAAAGTCATTTGGGTATTTGCAAATGATAGCTTGACTACAGAAGAGACTACTTGTATCAAGACTTTGAATTTGCAGCATAATATGGAGCCAGTATTTGATTGTAATAAGTTGAAGAATATTCAGTTGTTTACTGATGGCGATTCTTGTGCTGTTGCATTGAATGAAAATAATCTTCCTATACCAGAAGCTTATGATCCATGTGTGATTGATTATATAGTTTATGGACATGGTTACATTCAACTATTTGAGACTGGAGAATATCAGGAGTTGTGCTACTTTGATAGAGAGAAAAACAAGATCGTTTATGTCATCGATTCTCTACCATTAGGTGGTCATAAGATTAAATGGGTATTCAATAGCCCATTCTCGACAAAGGAGAAGATTTGTTATCAGACAATCAAGATCAATAGTGGAATATTTGAAAAGATTGATTGTAATGATTTGGCAAGCACAGTTCATCTTACTTTAATGAAGCAAGGTGACGCTACATATCAGGAACTTGTGGATGCGGGTTTGATAAAGCCTACATTCGAAGATCCTTGTAATGTGATTGATACTCTATTCTATAGAAGCGATGATCTTGATAAAGATGGAGTAGGACCTTCAATTTATGACAATTATTCACTTGGAGTATATGATATTACTTGGAAGTTCTGGGATAAATCTCCAAATGCCGAGCGTGAAAAGGAGTGCCATACGAGAATTGAGATAGTTGATGGTGATAATCCTCCTTTGGGATGTCCAACTATTAGCAAATCTTTTGTATGTCTTGAGGAATTACTTGCAGATCCGAATAGTAATTATGCTACTTTTGACGAATTCCTTGCTGCAGGAGGTTCTTTGATTTCTAATAATGTGGATGTATCTCCTTTTGTTGATCCTAATTCATTCAAATGTGATACTATGTCATTAGGAGATAAGTGCGATTATACTTTCATTAGAAAGTTCTCGATTACTAATCTAAGAGGTCAGGTGGCAACGTGTGAACAGAGAATTCCTATTAAGGATACAGAAGCTCCAGTGTGGGGTGTTAGTTTAACTGCTGGAGTTAGACAACCTAATGGTGAATTACAGTTCAATTCAAATTATAATTGTTCTAAAGATGTTACTTTCCCTGATGATTTGTTTGCTACTGATATGTGTCAGGACAACAAAATTGATCAGTATCGTTTAGTGTCTTCTTTTGATGATGTTAAGGATGGTTTGTTCTATACCGTGACAAGTGATAGAAGCTCTAATCCAGCTGATTGTAAATATTACAGTTATAATGAGACTCGTAAATATGTAGCAGTTGATAGATGTAGTAATAAATCTGAGGTGTTGAGTTATGTAGCTAATGTATCAGCTCCTACTCCTACCGTTAATCTTCCTGCACTAAAACCATGGACGGATAAATTCCTTCCAGCAGTGTCTAGAACTAAAAATTGTGAGTTCTTATGCCCTGATATTGTTTCGGATTTCCCAACTGACGTGATAAATGATGGTTGTGATAATGAGTCTGTTAAATATCTTAAGATATGGCAGAGCCCAGCTGCTGGAGATGTTATAACTAAACAGAATAATGTTGTAACTGTGTATATTGAACACCCTTGTGGTCTTCAAACTACTGTTACAAAGGATATTTATGTTCAGGACAGATCTGAAATCATATCAATTGATTTAGCTACTGTTACTGTGTGTGCTGAAAAGGAATTTAGCGTTAATGATTTCGTTGATAATAAAGGATTCTTATACGAACAAAACTGGTTTAAGCCTGGAACATATCAAAAAAAGGATAATTCCGTATTCTATTATGATTATTATAAGGGAATTAATAAAGACCAGTTGGAATCTTTGTCTAAAACAATGTCAAAATCAGATCTAGATGCTAATTATTTGATTTACTCAAATAATATCTTCACGCATCCAAATAAGTATGATTTGACATTGAGTTCTAAGTTATTTATTGGTTTGGATTCCTTGTCTGACGATGGCTTGTATACAATTGTCGGTATGGATACGTCAATGCATTGTACTGATACAACAACTGCTTATATCACTGTGCATTCTAAACCATCAATTACTTTGGATGCTTCTCCTTACACTGTATGTGAGAAAGATTCTATTCATTTGATTTCTGATGAAGAAACTCTATTTGATAAGTTCAATGTCTTTATTGCTGATAATGGAGAGATAGTTGAGGATACTGCTCATGGTTGGATGCTAAATGGTAATAAATATGAGCCAGAAACAAAACTTGATTATGTTGATGGTTTGATTAAGATGCAGTATTATGCAGAAAATGCTTGCGGACAGGGTATTTCTTCTGATTGGATTCCTCTAAGTATAAAAGAAAGAATGAATCCAGATAATTTGATGTTGACTACAGCACCTAATAATCCGTCAAGAGTTTACTTGGGAGAGTCTGCAAAATTGAATCTTATCACTAAATACTCTCCAACTACTTATATGTGGTATAGAGTTAAGGGCGTAGTTGATGGAAATTCAGATGAAATGTTTGATCGTTTCGGAAATGTTCGTGATGATTACAAGGATTCTAATTTCGAACAAGATTCACTTCTTGCTATTTCTAAGAATGGCGATATTAGAAGTAAATCGATGGATTTGGAAGATCTAGGAGACTCTGCTAAATACTATGTATTGTTAGTGGATGAAGTTTGTCCAGCTGTTCCATCTAACATTGTTGCTATTGATGTTGTTACTAAACTTCCAACAGCATTCACGCCTCATAATTCAATTGGTATGAATGATATATTCATGGAAGGTCATAAGGTTGTTATTTTCAACCGTTATGGTCAGAAGATGGAAGAAAGTGATAATGGATGGGATGGTACTTGCAGAGGTGAACTAGTCGATCCAGGTGTTTACTTCTATGAGGTTGTTATTAATAATAATCAAAGAGTCAAAGGCTCAATTGAGGTGGTTTACTTTAAGTAACATCGTTTTAATTTGAATATTTATAAGGGTGGAAGAGGTTGATTTCTCTTCCTCCCTTTTGTTTGAAATTATCATATATGATTTACAGAATTTATCCGGAGAATCCGAATCAAAAAGAAATTGATAAGGTTGTCCAATTTTTACAGGATGGCGGAATAATAGTCTATCCTACTGATACTATCTATGGTATGGGTTGTGACATTTTCAATGCGAGAGCAGTGGAAAAAGTTTGTCAGTTTAAGAAGATAGATCCTAAAAAGGCTAATCTTTCTTTTATTTGTTATGATCTAAGTCACATTGCTGAATATGCTAAGGTTGACAATGAAACATTCAAATTGATGAAGAAGAACCTTCCTGGTCCATTCACTTTCATTCTAAATGCGACTAGCAATCTTCCTAAATTATTCAGAAATAAGAAAACGGTTGGAATCCGTGTTCCAGATAATAATGTTATTCGTGAGATTGTAAAGACATTAGGAAATCCTGTTCTCTCAACTTCTGTACGTGATGAGGATGATGATGTGTTGGAATACTACACTGATCCAGAATTGATGGATGAAAAACTCTCTCATTTTGTGGATTGCGTTATTAATGCTGGATATGGAAGCTTAGAGCCTTCTACGGTTGTTGATTGTACTGGTGATGAGCCGGTTATTGTGCGTCAGGGTAAAGGCATTTTGGAATACTGATATGTGGATCTTGTTAACTATGATGTCTGCACTTTTGCTAGGCATCTATGATATATTCAAAAAGAAGTCGCTTCATAATAATGCCGTTATACCGGTATTGTCAATTTCGATTTTTTTCTCTTTTCTCCTTTATTCTCCCTTATTGTTAATCTCTTTCTTAGACGGAGGTAAAGAGTTGCTTGGTGAATTCTACGTCCCTCAAGTCGACGCTGCCATGCATTTTCAAATATTTCTTAAGGCGGCTATTGTACTTTGTGCTTGGATATGTGCCTATTTTGGAATGAAGAATATTCCGATCACTATTTTTTCTCCAATCAGGGCGACTCAACCGATTTGGGTTGTTCTGGTTGCTGTTGTACTTTTCAATGAACAGCTTTCTGGCATCCAGATTGTAGCCATCGCTCTTACATTGATTTGCTTCTACGCATTTTCTGTTGTTGGTAAAAAAGAGGGTGTGTCTTGGAAATCCAACAAATGGATATGGCTTGTGATTGCTGCCACTATGTTTGGCTCAGCAAGTGGACTTTATGATAAATATTTGATGGTTAACTCATGCCCACGTATGACAGTTCAAGTCTACGCATGTATGTATCAATCATTGCTGATGATGGCCGTCATGTTTATTTTGTGGTTCCCTCACCGTCATAAGTCGACTCCTTTTGAATGGCGTTGGACTATTTTAGGAATATCAGTATTTCTTATGTCTGCCGACTTCCTTTATTACTGGGCATTGTCTGATGAAAACTCCTATATTTCAATTGTCTCTACTATCAGACGTTCTGGTGCAATTGTTCCATTTGTATATGGTGCTGTGGCTTTGAAAGAAAAGAACATCAAGACTAAATCAATACTTCTTGGTGGTGTGATTTTAGGAGTTTCATTGCTATATATATTTAGATAATAAATAAAAATCGATTATAATTTACTATATTTGCATAGTTGATTTACATAAAACATTTAAT
>JAZUIF010000016.1:0-55687 GCA_045642085.1 Paludibacteraceae bacterium
TTTTCTTTTATGAAAATTTCAACTCGTGAGAATCGAATATTTAAGTCAAATTTTGATTTCTCCGCTTTTCAAAAATCCATTCAAGTCTCAGAGAGTTAAAAAGAGGGGATATCGCAACTTTCTTAGTTTTGATACACCCTCATTTTATTTTAATCGGAGTATCGCAAAGTGTCCAACAACATCTAAATAACAGACCTTATTTTATACAAAATAGATTAAATTTGTTCCCATTATCATTACAGCAATGACTATGAGACAATTTATTTTATATATACTCCTATTTATATTCGCTTCTGCACAGTCGGCAGAAACGATATTCCGCATACAGGATGAAACTCAGCTTCTTCATTTGCCAGAACTGAACGACGACTATTTTCAAGCGACAAATGCGTCAATTGACGAACTTATAGATATCACCAACCGTATGCCAGGCAACGCTTCCGCCTATATGCAGCTTTGCTATAAACTGAAAAAAGAAGAGCGACATGATGAGGCTGTCGACGCAATCAAGCAAGCTATGCGTGCCAACCCTACAAACACTGATCTAATCAACATGGCTGGAGCAATTCTCCTTCACAACCATCAGTACGACGACCTCGAGAAAATATGTCAGATAGCTTTAAGTCGTGATCCAAAACTTGCAGATGCCTATAATATTCTTGGCATTATAGCACAGGAAAAAGGAGAGAACTCAAAAGCAGTATACCATTTCAACCATGCTCTGAAGATCAAAAAGAAAAAATATAACGCGATCAAGTTCAACCTTGCAAACGCCGAACGTTCGTCGAAGAAATACGACGAAGCTATCAAGCTTTATCAAAGCAGTTTGAAAAAATTCATGGCAGACAAGAACTTCGTCTCAGCCAAAAATTTTCGTTTTCACCAGCCCAACAAAGCTTGGATATACAACAACATAGGGCTTACCCTTACTTTAGCTGGAGAATACGACAATGCATTAACTGAATATCGTAAATCATTACAATACAGCAAGAATCCTGCCCGCACTTACAACGGTATGGCTTGCACCCACTATGAACTCGGGCAACCTGACTCAAGTATCAAATATCTAAATCTGGCTATTGAAGCCGCACCAAGATATGCGTCGCCCTACAAGAACCTAGGCAACATCTTCTATGAGCAAGGCAAATACGACAAGGCTTTATCTCTTTATGAGAAAGCATACGCATTAGACAAAGACGACGAATGGCTCCTATGCAAACTAGCGTCGACACATAAAAATCTAAAGCATTATGAGGATGCCATCAACTTCTTCTCTAAAGCAATCCAAATCGACAAGACCGACCATGAAGCTTATTACCAAATAGGACTTTGCTATCATCGTCTTGAAAATAAAGAGCTAGCTCAAGAAAATTTCAAAAAAGCGGAAAGATTAGGTAGCACAACAGCAAAAGGTTGGGTAAGAAAATAAGATTAAAATCCTATTTTAGATTAGATAATTTGTAACATATATTCACAAGAATGTACAAAAAAATAGATTTTGATTAGAAAAAATCTTAAGAACTAGCAAATTTGTCGTAACTTTGCATACGAAATTATTTTGATATGCAGATTGAGAAAATTAATGTCGGACTAGATGCAGGTAGTACAACACTGAAGATTGTAGCTACCAATGAAGCATGTGAAGTATTATTCACAGATTACAACCGACACAATGCAGACATACCAAAAGCACTTGCAGATTCACTTGAACGTCTGAAAGCTAAAATCGGAGCTGACGCAATGGTTCGTTTCCAGGCTACAGGTAGTGCAGGAATGGGATTGTGTGAAAGACTAGGCTTACCTTTTATCCAAGAGGTTGTAGCAGCAACAGAAGTTGTATTAAAGAAATATCCAGAGACAAAAACGCTTGTTGATATCGGTGGAGAGGATACAAAAATGATCTTCTTCAACAAAAATATGCAGGCTGACATACGTATGAATGGAAACTGTGCCGGCGGCACAGGTGCGTTCATCGATCAGATGGCCATGATTCTTGGAGTTTCCGTTGCAGAGTTGAGCGACATGGCTCTACGTGCAAAGGTGGTGCATCCAATCGCAAGCCGTTGTGGAGTATTCTCTAAGACTGATATTCAGAACCTTATCGCGCTTAATGTTTGCCGTGAGGAGATTGCAGCAAGTATCTTCAATGCCGTGGCGACACAAGTACTCTCTACCCTATCAAGAGGTATGGATATTTTGCCTAAGGTGTTCTTGTGTGGTGGTCCATTCGCATATATCCCAGCATTAAGAAAAATATTCCAGAAAAAGATGAACATGTCCGACGAGGATGTCATCTACTCTGACTATTCAAATGTGATTCCAGCTCTTGGAGCTAGTCTTGCTATCAAAGAAGACGTTCCATTCAAGAGTCTTAACGATTATATCACTCTTCTTAATAATTCCGACAAATCTGCAATCAAGATTAAGAAATCTGGTTTGCAGCCTTTGTTCACGTCGCAAAAAGAGCGTGAGGATTGGGAGAAAGAGAAGAGCAACAACAAAATCGAGAATGTAGCTATCGCCGACTTAAAGAGCGAGGTTTGTTACATTGGTATCGATTCCGGAAGTACAACGACTAAGGTCGTTGGTATGGATGAAGACGAGAAAATCTTCTTCACTTTCTATAAAAAGAGTTCTGGCCGTCCATTGGAGACGGTGAGTGAAGGTCTACAGCAATTGGTGGATGAGGCGGCTGCGGCTGGCAAAAAACTTATTGTCAAGGCAGCTTGTTCTACTGGTTATGGAGAAGACTTAATCAAAACCGCTTATGGTCTAGACTACGGTATGGTGGAGACTATCGCCCACTACACTGCAGCCCACAAATTGAAGCCAAAAGTTTCGTTTATCCTCGACATCGGCGGCCAGGATATGAAGGCTATCTTCGTGGAGAACGGAACGATCAATAAACTTGAGATCAACGAGGCTTGTTCAAGCGGTTGCGGATCATTCATCGACAGTTTCGCAGCATCACTTGGTCATCCAATCGAGCAATTCGTAGAGAAGGCATTACAGAGTACTAATCCACAGGATTTGGGTACACGATGCACTGTCTTCATGAACTCCAAAGTTCGCCAGTGCGTACGTGAGGGAGCCACTATAGAGGATATCTCAGCTGGCTTGGCTTATTCCGTAGTCGGCAACTGTCTTTATAAAGTATTGAAGCTTAAGGACGTAAGCGAACTAGGAGAACATATTGTCCTTCAGGGAGGAACGATGCGCAACAAAGCCGTTGTGCGTGCGTTCGAGAACAGCATCAAGAAGACAGTAGCTGTCTCTAACTATCCTGAGTTGATGGGAGCCTACGGAGCAGCTCTATATGCAAAACGCATGGGAGCCGACAATCGTCGTGAGCTATCATCTATCGCCAACCCTGGCGAATACACAGTCGAGCCATTCAGATGTGTAGGTTGTGAAAACAACTGCCACGTCTTAAAGAATATATTTGCCAACGGAAAAGTGTTCTATTCCGGCAACAAGTGTGAGAAAGTCTACACCAATAAAGGTGAGGACGAGAGAGTTACTGGCTTCAACATGAGCCTTTACAAGAGTGAGTTGGCATTCAAGAAGAATATCCGTCTCGCAGACTCACACGGACGCGACTCAGAAAAACCTTTGACAATAGGTATTCCACGTGTACTAGGAATGTTTGAGGACTACCAATTTTGGTATACTCTATTCACGCTAATGGGAATCAAAGTTGTGACAAGCCCACGTTCATCATTCAAGATGTACGAGAAGGGATTGAACACAATCATGGCAGACAACATCTGCTTCCCAGCAAAACTTGTGCATGGTCACATCTTCGACCTTATGGAGAAGAAAGTCGACAGAATTTTCTACCCATACGTGATCTACGAGAAGAAAGATGGCGAGCATGAGAACAACACATTCAACTGCCCTATCGTAGCCGGTTATAGCGACGTCATCAAGTCAGCTATCGACCCAGCTGAGAAGAGCAATATTCCAGTGGACAGCCCAGTCATCTCATTCAAGGATGAAAAGCTTTTGAAGAAGGCTTTGAAATCATATTTGAAAGAGATTTTAGGCTCAGACTTCTCAGAAAAGACATTCAAGGAGGCATTTACAGCCGCAATCAAGGCAGAGAACGCATTCGAGAACACATTGGCAGAAAAGGCGATAGAAACGCTCGAAAAAGCCAAGAAAAACGATCGTATGGTGATTCTTCTTGCCGGCCGTCCATACCACAACGATCCTCTTATCCAGCATAAGGTGTCGGAGATCATGACATCATTCGGAATCGACGTTGTGACAGAGGATGTGGCAAGAGGTGTCGACGATGCATGTAAAGATACACATATCATTCCTCAGTGGAGTTATATGAACCGTATCATGCGTGCAGCTAAGATGGTGGCTGAAAGCAAAGACAACATACATTTCGTACAGCTTACAAATTTCGGTTGTGGACCAGATGCGTTCATTCTAGATGAAGTCGGAGATGTATTGCGTCGATATGGAAAGAACCATACAATTTTGAAGGTCGACGACGTGAACAACGCCGGAAGCCTACGTTTGAGAATCCGTAGTTTGGTGGAGAGTATCAAGTTCAAGCGCCACACTGAAGCTCAAAAGAAAGATTTCAAAACAACACCTGAGTTCACAATTCTCGACAGGAACAAGAAGGTGTTGATTCCATACTTCTCTGAATTCCACACACCAATCATCCAACCGATGTTTGAATTGATGGGATATGACGTAGAGTGTCTGCCTCCTGGCACACCAGAGAGTGCAAAAGCTGGTTTGCAATACGCAAATAACGAAGTTTGTTATCCAGCCACACTTGTTGTCGGAGACGTAATAACAGCCTTGCGAAGTGGCAAATACGACCCTACAAAAATAGCATTCGCAATCACTCAAACAGGAGGTCAGTGTCGTGCCACAAACTACATCGCTTTAATCAAAAAAGCTTTATTGTCGGCAGGCTACGACAACATTCCTGTGGTCTCAATCTCCGTAATGGATACGATCAACGATCAGAGCGGATTCACGCCAGACGTCAAGAAAGGAGCATTCCCAATCATCTACTCTATCTTGTTTGTTGAGGCACTAGCGAAGATGTACTACGGAACAGCTGTAAGAGAGAAAATCGCAGGAAGTGCAAAAGCATTAAAAGAGAAATACATACAAAAGCTTGTTGCCATCTGTAAGAAAGGCGACAAGAAAGCATTGTTGAAACTATTGAGAGAAGCTGCTATCGAATTCAACGATGCAGCGTCAGACAAAAAGGTGCCACGCATCGGAGTTGTAGGAGAGATATACATCAAATACAACAGTTTTGGACACCAGCATGTAGTGGATTGGTTGGTAAAAGAAGGAATCGAACCCGTTATCCCTAGCCTAATCGAATTCTTCAGCCAATATTTCCCTAACGCGAAGTTCAATAGAAAGAACAATCTTGAACGAGTATCCATCTGGCGACGCATGCTCAACAACCTTTTGGAGAAGAAACTCGTCAGCATGATGAATGAGTTCGACAAAGCAGCGTCTGCATTCAGATTCTACGAGAAGAGCGGAGATATCAACCACGAGATGGAAAACGCAGCCAAAATAGTCAGTCCAGCTGCTCAATTTGGTGAGGGATGGTTGATTCCAGCTGAGTTTGTTTCGTTCGCACAGAGAGGCATCAACGCGGCAGTCAGCCTACAGCCATTCGGTTGCATCGCCAACCATGTGATAAGCAAGGGAGTGGAGAGAAAGGTAAAGAAGCTATATCCAGATATGAACCTTCTATTCCTTGATTTCGATGGCGGAGTGAGTGAAGTCAACGTATTGAACCGACTACACTTCATGGCAAGACAAGTGAAGATGCAGAACATGGAATAAATGCTAAATGCTAAATTGGAATAACGTAGAGACGGGGCATGACCCCGTCTTTTTTGATTATCCATTAATCAACAATCCTTCATCCGCAAATAATAATTATATTTGCGAGAATAGGCTAAACAGTCGAGCAATGAAGAATGAATCTCAAAATATAGAATACAAAGAGAGTTGGAGAGACGAGTATATCAAATGGATATGCGGTTTTGCTAACGCTCAAGGAGGCATCATCTATATAGGTGTGACCGATGAGAAGATTGTCTGTGGTATTCCCGATGCAAAGAAAATGCTTGAGGATATCCCAAACAAGGTCCGTGATATTTTGGGTATCATTGTCGATGTGAATCTGCATGAATCTGACGGCAAAGAATATCTTGAGATCGTGACTGAGCCGAGCAATGTGCCGATCTCATATAAAGGGCAATACCACTATCGTACTGGCAGCACTAAGCAAGAACTTAAAGGCGTAGCACTCCAGCAGTTCATATTGAAGAAAATGGGCAAACAGTGGGATGATGTCGCACACGAAACTGCAACATTGGACTGCATTGACAATAAGGCAATAGTCTATTTTGTAAAAAAGGGCATTGCATCAGGTCGTTTGCCGAAGGAGATTGAAAATGAATCTCCAGAACATGTGCTTGAAAATCTTCATCTGCTAACCGAAGATGGAAAATTAAAGAATGCTGCCATATTGCTCTTTGCAAAAGATCCTTTGCGTCACTTTACTGGAATCCAGTTCAAAATAGGTAGGTTTGGAGTAGATGAAACGGATTTGATGTTTCAAGATGAAATAGAGGGAAACATCTTGCAGATGGCAGATAAAGTAGTTAACACTCTGAAATCAATGTACTTGAAGTCGCTGATTCATTATGAAGGCATGCAGCGTATCGAGGCACTTGAGATTCCTGAAGATGCCCTTCGCGAGTTGCTTTATAATGCCATAATACACAAGCAGTATCCTGGCTATCCAATTTTGATGCATGTTTACGAAGACCATATTGAGCTATGGAACGAAGGTCAATTACCTGTTGGATATACCGTAGAGACTCTATTAACGAAACATTCCTCCAAGCCAAGGAATATGAACATTGCCAACGTCTTCAATAAAGCAGGTTTTATTGAGGCATGGGGAAGAGGTATAGGTAAGGTGATTGACGGTTTTAAGAAAGCAGGATTACCGACTCCAACAATAGCAGAAAGAGATGGCGGTCTTGTGATAAATATATACAGGGGAAAAGGAACGGGTACCCAAACAGGTGGTCAAACAGGTGGTCAAACTAAAATTAAAGCAAGTGCAGAAACTATAGAATTAGTTTATCAGGCTATCAAAGCTAATTCTAAAATCACAAGAGATGAGTTGAAAAAACTTATCGGGAAGTCGTCTAGTGTTGTTCAAAGTTGTATTGATGTATTAAAGGAACAAAAAAGAATTGAACGTGAGGGTTCCGCAACGTACGGAGGCAGATGGAAAGCAATTAAATAGATTGCCAACCATGTGATAAGCAAGGGAGTGGAGAGAAAGGTAAAGAAACTATATCCAGATATGAACCTTCTATTCCTTGATTTCGATGGAGGAGTGAGTGAAGTCAACGTATTGAACCGACTACACTTCATGGCAAGACAAGTGAAGATGCAGAACATGGAATAAATGCTAAATTGGAATAACGTAGAGACGGGGCATGACCCCGTCTTTACTATTTTAAAATATTGTCATATCACATTTAGCAACACAATACATTAAGAATTTTGCTAAAAGTCGACAAATTCAATAGATTTAGCAAAGAAATAATACATAGAATTTGCTAAAAGCGATAAAATTCAGCAGATTTAGCATAAAACCAACATTGAAATTTTGCTAAATATCAGCAAAAACAATACCTTTGTGGAAAAATCAGAGAGATATGATGCTATTGAGAGAAGATCAATTCACATACGGATCGCGATTTGTTGGCAGACAAAAAGAAATAGAGACATTGGAAGAGTGTCTATATTCAGATCAATCAGAATTCGTAGCAGTATATGGCAGACGTAGAGTAGGCAAAACATTCCTAATCCGTTACGTACTAGAAAAACATTTTTCATTCTTCGCGACAGGACTACCAGGAGGATCATATCGTGAGCAAATCAACAATTTCTGCATGGCAATCGTACAAGGGTTCAATGTCGACTATAGAGAATGCGACAACTGGATGGAAGTCATGCGTTATTTAGCAGACACAATAACCAACGACATCAACTATAAATCAAGAAAAAAAGTCATATTCATCGACGAAATGCCATGGATGGATACTCCTAAATCTGATTTTCTGATGGCGATAGAATGGTTTTGGAATGCATACGCGTCGGCAAGAACAGATATTTTCTTGATCGTATGCGGATCTGCCACGACATGGATCACAAGCAATATTCTACGCAACAGAGGAGGACTCTATGGAAGATTGACAAATCAAATCTATCTTGAGCCATTTTCATTAAATGAATGCTCCCAATTCTACGACTTAAAACATATATCAATGAGCAGAGAGGAGCAGCTACAAGCTTATATGATATTCGGGGGTGTCCCATACTACCTACAATATCTACGCAAAGAACTCAGCGTAGCACAGAATGTAGACCTTATGTGTTTTGCTAAACGAGGAATCCTAGCAAAGGAATACGACAATCTGTATCGCTCAATGTTCAAAGGCTACACATCCCATATCAAAGTGGTGGAAGCATTAGCCACTAAAAGCATGGGAATGACTAAGAAAGAGATCTGTGAGAAGACGGGGATGCCCGAATCCGGGACATCCACTACCATCTTGCAAGAGCTTGTGGATTGCGGCATTCTGAATGAATATAGCCAAGTGGGGAAAAAGACTAAGGGGAAGATGTACCAGCTTGTAGATTTCTTCACCCTATTCTATCTACGCTTTGTGAAAGACAACAAAGGAGAAGAACATTTCTGGACACAAAATCTAAACACACCCGTCGTCAACACATGGCAAGGTTATGCCTTTGAGCAAGTATGCTTTTCTCATATAAAACAAATCAAAAAAGCATTAGGCATAGGAGGAATCTCATCCAAAGTGTCGAGTTGGAAAAGCAATGAAAAAGAAAACGGAGCACAGGTCGACATGGTAATAGAAAGGGCCGACAAAGTGATGAATATCTGTGAGATCAAATATGCAAGTGGGAATTATACAATCACTGCTGATTATGCAAAAAAACTAAGGAATAAGTTGACGTCGTTCAAGGAAGAGACAAAGACAAAATCCGCTCTCCACCTCACTATGATCACGACATACGGATTAAAGAAAAACTCAGAGCATAACGGCATGGTGCAGTCGGAAGTGACGTCGGAATGTTTATTTGAATGAAACGTAAAGAAGAATAGAAAACGCTTGCGGACTGATCCTGCAAGCGTTTTTTATATTCAACAAATGGGTTTATCAACCATCAATCATCAACCATCAATCATCAAAAGTCCTGGAACACATTGTGACAAACTAATCTACCCTCCACAACTTCCCAATCGATAATATTCCACAAAGCAGAAAGATAATCAGCACGACGGTTCTGATAGTCAAGGTAGTAGGCATGCTCCCACACATCAAACGTCAGGATTGGACGCAACCCATGTCGCAACGGATTATCTGCGTTGGACATCTGCATAATGCTAAGTTTATCCTCCGCGTCGGCACAAAGCCAAACCCATCCGCTTCCAAAGAGCGACGTCGCAGCTGCATTCATCTTCTGCTTCATCTCAGCAAACGATCCAAAACTCTTTTTGATAGCCTCAGCCAAATCTCCTTTAGGCTCAGAACATTTAGGATGCGGGGTAAACTGTTCAAAGAAAAGGTTGTGGTTCAACACCTGACCGGCATTATTGCCGATCGCACCTTGAGCTTTAGCGGCGATCTCCACCAACGAAGAATCGGCAAACTCAGTGCCAACAATCAAATTGTTAAGATTATTCACGTAAGCTTGCAAATGCTTACCATAGTGAAATTTGATGGTCTCAGGACTAATTACTGGAGCCAACGCGTCTTCACAATAACGCAACTTCTGCATAACGAAAACTGTACTCATAAAAAAAGGTTTTATTAATTATTCGCATTAGTGGTGCAAATGTAAGCAAATAAAAGTCAAAAAATTAAATATAAAGGGCACGAATTCCAAACTTAAGCAGAATAGAACAGATAATAGAACTAATTTAACAATAAGAAGAACGATATCAATGCAAAATAAAGATTTTCATTACTGGACACCTAAGCTATCCATAAAATACGAATAATCACGTGCGTTATGATTTCATTACAAACAAAATTAAAAATTACTTTGTCAAACAAAGAAATTGATAATAATTTTGCAAGTGCAAACGAGATGAATATTAAATAATGAATGCGAATTAACTACTATTACAAGTATATAGTTTACATGTTATTGACTTGACAATTTGGAGACGTCCAATTGAATGTTTTGTTTAATAATCACCGAGTGTTGCGAGCATATCAGGGAGGGCTAAGGGAAGTTCTTTCTTCCTGAGTGTGTTTTAGTCATCTAGAACTTTCCGGGAAAAAATTTATTTATGTCATTTTCTAAGTTATTGAAAGCGGGAGCTACAGCATCCCTAGTATTAACATGTGCAGGTGCGAATGCACAGTCATGGATTTCAAATTCAAGCTACGGCTTGTACGTTAACCCAACAAAAGGAACAGCTGGTAACGTCAGCATGGGATTCACTCCAACATCTTCATTTTCAGACACACGTCTAACAATCAAGTCTGAGTCAGGCAAAAGTGGTCTTAAGATCATCAACTCTGAAGGTTCAACAAAATTGTGGCTTAACGAAAAAGGTGGTTTGTCAGTAGGAACATCAGGTTCAGCACCTACTAACGGACTTTTAGTATCTGGATCGACTCAGTTGAAGGGTTCATTATCTGCTGGAGCAACAACATTAAACAGTGTGAACGTCACAACAGGATTGGCGAAGTTTGATGGTCCTGTTTCAATGAACGGATCAATGGTAGCCTCTGGAACAGCCACATTCAACAATGGAATGACAGTTTTAGGAGCGACTCAGTTGGCTGGTTCATTAAGTGTTACTGATGCTGTGTCATTAAGCAAGACATTGAATGTCACAGGCAAAACCACACTATATACACTTATAACATCAGACAAAGCCATATTCAAAAGCTCAGCACAAGTAAGAGGAACTTTTGACGTAAGCGATTATTCTACTTTTGATGGAGGAATGAGAGTAAAAGGCGGATTTAGTGCAGCATTGACTGACAACAATGGTTATCCAGGCTACATTAGTATAGGAGGAACAAATAAAGCCACAATTATAGCACGTGAATTTTGCGGATACCAACCAGCATGTCCAAAAGATTTGTATTTCGATGCTAAAGATTACATTTTCTTAAACGGAAATGTAGGTATCGGAGTAGAGAGTCCAGCAGCCAAGTTGCACGTTGACGGAAAGATCCTTTGTTCGGGAGAGATCGAAGTTGCTGATTTGAACACAAATACAATCAACGTTAACTCATTGAACGCTAAAGACATTCAGATGGATATGCACGGTGCTGCCGACTACGTATTTGATGAGAATTACAACTTGAAATCTCTTTCTGAGGTAGAGAGCTACGTTAACGAGCACAAGCACCTACCAGGTATGCCATCTGCAGCTGAGATGGATGCTAACGGAGTAAGTGTATCAAAGATGAGCAATTTGCTATTGGAGAAGGTTGAGGAGTTGACTCTTCACATGATCCAGCTAGAGAAGGAGAACGCAGCATTGAAGGCAAAAGTTGAATCTTTAAGCAAGTAAGAGTATGATTAAAAAATATTTACTCACCTTGCTTTTAGCTCTCTTCTCTTACTTGTCGGCTATGGCTGCAGTAAGTCTGGAAGAAGCAAAAGCAAAGGTTAAAGATTACGTGGAGAACACGCTGAAGCTTCAATCTTATGGATTGCTTTATGCAAAAAACGCAAGCACAAAAATTGCTCTAATGTCAGACATAGAGGAGATTTCCGCGCCATCAAACAATTGGGCATTTTTTGTTGATAAAAATCCTGGACAAGATTGGGCACATCCATGTGCATATGTATTCGTTTCGAAGAGTAATGGAGCAATCAGTGTAAAAAATTCCACATTGCCACCAAAGAATCGAGCAGAATGGGACGCTGTTAATCCACAAAGCACGCTTAAGAAAGCTGTGAAAACAAATTCTTCTGACGCAGTCAATCCAAGCGGATTGATAAACAGTGAGTTGTTTCCCAACAAAAACAAGACAGCAAACAATTGTTATGCCGTAATCATCAGTGGAGGTGCTGACAAATACAACAATTATCCAAGATATTGGAACAATTGTTCAATGGTATATCAAATGTTAAGAAACATCTACGGATACAAGAGAGAAAACATTTATACATTAATAGCAGACGGAACAGATAGCGCTCCAGATATAAATCTAGGATCATACGATTATCCTGACGTCTCTTTGTCCTCTCCCTTGGATTTGGATGGTGATGGAAATGATGACATTAACTATGCAGCTACAAAGTCGGATATCGCAACTGTTTTCAACACATTGAGAAACAAGATGACTTCATCTGATGAACTTTTCATTTACACAACAGATCATGGTTCATCAAATGGTTCAATTTGTTTGTGGAATGAAAGAATGCTCCCTACTGAATTTGCAGCAGAAGTCGATAAAGTTGACTTTGTAAAAAACATCAACATCGTGATGGTTCAGTGTTATAGTGGAGCTCACATTCCAGCCTTAACAAAAGCCAAAAGAACAATCATCACTGCTGCAAACAGCTCTGAATCGGCTTGGTCAACTAGCGGAATCAGAGGATACGGTTACTTCAGCAAATGTTGGGTTGAAGCGATGTCTGGCTACAACGTTTCTAACGGTTCTACAATCAATGCAGACACAGATGGAGACAATGCTATTTCTATGCTAGAATCTTATAAATATGCTGTAAGTCATGATAAAGCCGCTGTCGGAGGATGTTGGACTACAGAAAATGGTGTTCAAGTTTTAAAGTATGAACATCCTCAATATTGGTCAAATGGATGTGATGGAGAACGTCTTTATTTAGATGGTCCATTAGCAGATATTCAATCTTTATGTTGCACATTGACTACTAACACACTTAAAAAAGCTATTAGTACAATCACATCTACAACATCTATCTCAAAAGCCAAAGTCGACTATCAGTCTTATGGCAACATTCTCTTAAAGAAAGGGTTCAAGGTTTCTGGTGGAGCTAAGTTCAAAGGGACAATTCTTGCTTGTAATTCTTCGAACACAAGCGCTAATTCATTACGTTCCCTTAATGTCTATCCAGACTCTTACGTAGAATTCGAAGATGATGAAGTCCTTACTAGTATCGACGAAGCTATTTCTGAAAACAAGGGAATTGAAATCTATCCTAATCCAACAGATGGATTGCTTTACATCCGTGCAAACAACTCAATCAATAAGCTGATTGTAACAGATTTGACAGGCAAAGTGATGGTGGATATTAATGGTGGATCAAATGAAGAGACAATTGATTTGTCTTCAAATGCACAAGGATTCTACTTGTTGCATGTTATCACTGAAGAAGATTCATATGTCGAGAAAATTTTGTTGAAATAAATGAAACTCTTAAACAAAAAAATAAAAAAAGACGCTTGTAGATTTCCTCTGCAAGCGTCTTTCTTTAATATAATATTCAATTATATTATTTCTTCACCACTACTTTCTCACCACCAACCAAATAGACTCCATTCTCAAGACCATTCAATGCCTCAGATCTCTTCACATTAGATTTAATCAAAGCTCCAGAAACAGTGTAGACATTGACAATAGGATCAGCAGAAACAGAAGATTCTGATTTTACACCAGTAGTATCACCCATTCCACAAGCGAAAAGTTTAAGGTCATCTATAACCAAATCATTTCCATTTTCGGACACATCAGTATTGCTAATGATTTCTATCTCTACTTCACCACCTTCCAAGAACAAACCACAAGAGAGTCTTTCCCACATTTTGCCTCCATCTTTTTCTCTTGTAGTTGTTCCTCTCACACTTACAGTATTGCCATTGCCAATATCTGTCAATTTCACAACCACATCCACTGGATTATATGGTCCACTTGCTGAATTTGTGAATACAGAAATAAAACATTCAAATGACACACTGACATTAGAGCCAAGACCGATAATTCTTATTGAATAAATCACATCATCTTTAGTTCTATTTGGAGAGTTCACGAACAAACAACATCCTTCAAGTTTACCAGAATGATCGTAACTTAGATCGGTTGGATTATTAACTCCACCGATTCTATTAGCCCATTCCAATTTTGCTCCTTCATATTTGTCATAAGGAGCATAACCTGTCAAAACTCCGGCCACTGTATATTCTCCTTCTAAAATTGGGCCCTTGTTATTGAATGTACAACCTAGAGGATTGTAATCTAACTTATATCTGAATGGAGTTGGGGTTTTCTTTGTGACTTGAACAGGATTACTTATATCTGAATAATCCCAAACCTTGTAAGTTGTTCCTGTTGTATCAGACAAGTCAATCTCACCGAAGTCTTCTTTCCATACAAGCACCTTTTCTAACTTATTTCCATTCGCATCTTGACAATAAGAAGAAAAGTCAAACTCATAAACAGCAGTATCTGTAGTGCAGCCATTTATATCTTGTGCATACACAGAGACGATACCATTATTCGCAACATTAATTCCTAGGTCCACAGGTCCTGAACTAGCACGTAAGAAAGGAATTCCATTAACGTACCAAATGAAAGTAGGAGAATCCAATTTTGTATCTAATTCAGCAGTCATGCTAATGGATTCTGTAGTAGTCTGATTTACTTTGATAGAGATATTAGCAACAGGATTTTCACAGACCTTAAATTCCTCATCATAAATCCATTTAACAGGATCTGATATCGAGTATGCTGCACAAGGTTCGTCCGCATTATAATAATCGTTTAGCGACAATGCATACTCAGAACCTACAATCACACGAGTGTAAACAGTGTCTCCCAAAGTAAGGTCTTTATACAAAGCAGAGTCTAACGACAACATCATATTTTTTGTTGGATTTCCTACACTCTTCCATGATTTTTTGTCATTTGGCGTTTTGCTCCACTGATACAAATAACGGACACGATCACCACCATAATAATCCACCAACAACTCTGTAGGGTCGACAATCAACTTAGATTTATCCAAATGTGTCTGCAATGAAGGTGCCGAACACATATAAAGTGTAATATCATCAATTACCAAATCATTTCCATTCTCAGCATAGTCATTGTTGTTCACAATCTCAATTCTCACAGCATCACCCTTTTCCAAGAACAAATTACAAGAGAGTCTTTCCCACATTTTGCCTCCATCTTTTTCTCTTGTTGTTGTTCCTCTCACACTTACAGTATTGCTTTCGTTGCCAATTTCTGTCAATTTTATTGTCACATCTACTGGCTGATAAGTTCCAGCAGCAGCATCTGTGAAAACTGAAATATAAGTCTCTAGACTCAACAAACGATTCTGGCAAAGATTTTCGATAACTCGTTCATAAATATTTTTTCCAGCTGTTTTGTCTTTACAATTTACAAACAAACAACATCCTTCTAGTTTGCCAGAATGATCATAACTTAGATCAATTGGACCATTATTATAAACGCCACCTATTCTATTAGCCCATTCCAATTTTGCACCCTCATATTTGCCATAAGAGTTATAACCTGTCAAAACGCCGGCCACAGTATATTCTCCATCCGAAATTGGTCCCTTGTTATTGAATGTACAACCTAGAGGATTGTAATCTAACTCATATCTGAACGGAGTTGTAGATTTCTTTGTGACTTGAACAGGATTACTTATATCTGAATAATCCCAAACCTTGTAAGTTGTTCCTGTTGTATCAGACAAGTCAATCTCACCGAAGTCTTCTTTGAATATAACTTTTCTAGAAGTACTAACACTTTCTCCGTCCGAATTAAGCATCTCACAACATTTTATTACATTCAGTTCTAAGTTGTTCGATTTAAATTTAGTACCTTCATAATCAACAGTAAGGCTTACTATATAAGAGCCTGTCTCCGCTGGTTCATAATAGAAATCACTGGAAGTGGCACCTGCAACCGCAGTTCCATTTACATACCACTGGTATTTGACATTATTGAATGAATAGTCCGATTTGAAATAAGCTCTCTCTCCAACACATATTGTCTCATATGTCTCACAAGAAATCTTAGGGTCAATTTGTCCATAGACCTCTATAGATGTAATTTCCAAAGCAGTACAAGCACTATTCATACATGTCACTGGCATGTTCACATTAAGCGTTACAAATCCAAAATTGTCTCTTTCGTTGTTGTCGACTACAATAGACTCTTTTGACATTCCATGTCCTACCTCACCTAAACTGAAGCCATACGTCATGTTATGATAATCATGATTTAACGCAGCCCTAATCTCAGAATAATACATATAACAATTGCGCAAGGAACTATATCCTTTAGATTCTGGATCTATTACAGAACGAAATTTTATTTTCGCTTCAACAGGAGTTCCTTGTTTCAATCCCTCAAGACTATAAGTCAAAATGGTTTTATTCTCAGATCCGTCAATTCGTCCCCAAACCACTCCCCAGTCATTTGTATTATCATCCAAATAATGTAGAGAATCTAGTCGAACAGGATTGTCAACGATAGCCATATATTCTCCATCATGAAAATGAGAAGACACAGCTTCATTGTTTGCATTATAATCATAACCTAAATCTTCCGGAGCGTTAACATAAAATTTTATAGAACCTCCCAACGCACCAGTCATTTTTATTTCATTAGGCCCGAATAAAAACTTACCATCTGAATTGACTGGTTCAAAATCAGTACCTCCGACAAGTATGCTTTCTTTGGGCCTCTCAGCATTCGCTCCACCCAAAGAGCCACAAGTCAGAAGTGCAACTAAAGCACAACGCCAAAAATCAATGTTATTTTTCATATTTCTTATATTTATTATTGATTAATATTTTTTCATGCAATTCTATTTCTTTACCACTACTTTCTCATCACTAACCAAATAGACTCCATTCTCAAGACCTTCCAATGCCTCTGATCTCTTCACATTTGATTTGATCAAAACTCCGGATGCAGTGTAGACATTAACAATTTTGTTTGCCTTATCAGCAAGTATAGACTCTACTCCGTCGCCATGAAATGGTAGATCAGGAGCATTGACTACGAAAGTGTCTTCTACGACACATCCAATTGCATCCATTACCATTATAGTATGAGTGGAATAAGTCAAAGATTCGATATGACTATTGTTGCTCCACTCTCTGTCATCAACACGGAACATAAATGGCTCAGTTCCGAAATCAGGATCCATAACCACGTCAACTTCTCTAAAAGAAAGCGAATCTATTGACTTAATTTTTGGAGCAGAATTGACAGAAACTCCCACATAGCTATCTTCTTCACAAACACCACGAGTCATGTGTACCATATACTGTGAGTATCCAAGTTTTGGTGTGTCGATTAAGCGATTTGAGTCTGACACAGTATCTCCGTCGATTATCCACGAGTAAGTCGTTGCTTCGTAATCAGAAGCATCTAATGTAACTGTCTCTCCCTCACATAAATATTTTTTGTACTCTATATTTCCAGACAATGGACGATAAACCGTCACATTTAAAGTACTTAGAGCCCCTTTACACATATACATAAAGCTGCGCACTTCTGCGTAATACTTAACGACACTCATCGGTTGGCTTGTTCCTTCATATTCTGGGAAAACTAACACATCTCCCGATCCTAGATTTTTCATGTCTGCATCATACCATTCGATATACGAATATTCAGGCAAAACGTTAGCCGACAGTTCGACACTTTGTCCTTCACATATTGCTGTATCTTTCAATTCAACATGGAAGTCGATCACATTTAGTATAAGGGTCGTATCGATTAATTGATCCTGATACTTATATTCAATTCTGTATGATGTTGTTGTACTTGGGCTAACCTTCTTTTCCAGAAGTCCATTCACCTCATATAATCTTCCAATTTCATACTCAGTTCCATCGGCTTCTTTTGCAAACACCTTAAGCGACAAGTCTGCTTTATTCGACACTTCTGTGCCTACCGTATCAATAATAAGACGTGCAGAGTCGCCTTTACAAATTTCACTTGCCAAATCTATATGAAATTCTAATTTGGCAGGTTCTTGTTTTTCTACACTAGATGAAGATTCCGCTGTCTTAACATGAAAGTATCCGTATGCCTCATGTCCACCAGCTTTTTCATTAGATGTAGACGAGCTAAGCAAACAGTCGTGAGTCAAGAATGTGATTGTCACCTCATAGCCTACTTTATCAGTAAAATCACAAACCTTAGTAGTCCATGGCAAATAACGATAATCTTCTAATGATTTATACGCATTAGAAAATGGGCACTGCTTAGTTGGCGTTTGCATTAGAACAAATGTATTTTCATCATTACTATTAAACAGCAAATCAGAATCTGTAGACACAACACCATCTGGGCTTTTATAAGTAATGTTCCATCCGAAATATGGTTGCTGATCTTTTTGATGTTTAGATGGAGAATCTGCAGATCCATCATTAATCACGCAAGCATAGTTTAGAGTCAATAGTGATGACTCTTCAGTTACTGTAAATGTATAGGCTGCTCTTTCAGCCGCAGCAAAATCAGTTTTATTTCCTTCTGCTCCCACATTGTATCCTGAAGCACCTATTTTCAATGTTATGGAACCATCTGAAAATGGATTCTCCATAAAATCATCACATGCTATAATAGGATCATCTATACTAAAAGCAGAATTGATAAGCGTAAAACGATCATTAGGTTCTGTTACAATTCCTTTCCATTCATAAGCGACAGTACCATCAGTCGAGCGATAATAATCACCTGTCTCCATTTTCCATCCACTAAAATTCCCTTCCTTAAAACCAATGTTTGTATTTTCCGCATTAACAGAAGAGAGCATAATCGCTGTAACAGCAGAAACAGTTAACCTCTTGATAAAATTTTTCATTTTCATAAGATTAATGACTTATTATTGCGCAAATATACACAACCCAACAATTATATTTCTTTTTTTGAAAAATATAAAATTCTGATATTGTTAAAAATCATTAAGAAAGTCAACGAAATAAGGAAAAGACGCCACTTATGCGACGTCTCTTCCATATCTCCATGTAGATTATATCATCCTCTATAATTGCCAAATATTTTATCGACACTTCCCCAAAGTAGAATAGTAAGCAAAACGCCAACACAAAATGCGATTAGCAGATTCAACGTTCTTTTCACTTTTTCGCTCGAGTCAGATTTCGAATAAAATAATAGACAACCTACCAATGGAGATAGAACACAAACAATTTTTTCCATCAAAGGGACTTCATAGAAAAGCATAGACAAAATGAATCCTGCCACAAAATAAACGGCAATAAACATTTTATATATCCATTCAGAATATGAATTATCTTCCATAAAAAAAAATTAAATATCATGCGAACATGTCTCCCACCAGTTTGAAATCCAAACCTGAATATTCCCCCTCTAATGATTATTTATTTACGACTACCTTTTTGTCTCCAACAAGATATACTCCGTTAGAAAGTCCATTAGTAGCCTCTCTTTCATTTACATTTGACTTTAATTTCTGTCCCTGTACATTATAAACATCTACATTTGACGAAACTTCAACAACAGCGTTATTCTTAACATCTGTAGGTTCTTTAATTGTCAATGAAATTGCATTTGAAGATGCTTTGTCGACATGATTTTTATCAGGATTTGCAGTAATTCTAGCTCCATCCAGACTGATCAGATCAGAATTACCAACAACTCTACACTTATAGTTGAATGAACGTCGCTCACCAACTTTCATAGAATCTAATTTATACGACACTACACCACTGAATCCTGTCTCTGCAGCTAATGGAGTGAAGACAGCGTCAGAATCATTCTCTGAGAAACCAATGAACTCCAAACCAGCAGGTATAGAATCTGTAACTATTACATTCTTAACAATGACTCCATTATTAGGAGATTCACCCAAAACTTTTCTCCATGTGTGTCCGTCAAACTCTTCAACCATTACTGTCTCAACCACGTCATCTATAACATCACATGAGCCGTCAATCAATCTATTTACATCCTTTACAACATTATCAGTCGCGTAAGATGGTGAAATAGGATAATATAATCCTCTATCTTTAGCAGTCAACAATTTACTCCAACCTCCATCATTAACAATATCGCCATAATTCATTGGATATAAGATAAATCCCAAATTGAGTGGTATTTCAATACCTACATTATGTTTTACAGCTTGGTTGTCTAACAAACCATTGACATTATCCATCATTAAGTTGTCAGCAAAATTAATCTGTACCACCTGACTAGAATCTTTTTGCAATATGCTTTCAACCATTACGTCTTCTTTTTTTGCACCTTCTGCATAATCTAACATGAAGTTAAATGTAATCGGTTCTTTTCTCTCAATAACTTGAGCTCCTTGTTCAATATCATAAAACAGCTCTGTAATTTTATCAAAATACTTAATAAAGTATGAGATTCTATAGTTTCCTAAATTAATAGGTTCGTCAGTATTATTAAATGCTCTAATTTTTAATTTCTGCAAACCATCACTTTCGTCTTGGGCAATTGAGAAATTCACTTTAGAATGGCCTCCTGTCAAAACAGGCATACTATCCGAATTAACAAAAGCGACTGAAATGTTAACCGAATCTCCTTTTGAAGCACTATCTCTATCTATACGTTTTTCAATATTCAAAGAGCTTGGAATAATGTCAATAGTATTGCGGACAAGTGTAGCAGTAATGTCATTAGAATATTTATCTGTTTCTTGAATCTTACAATCTTTTGCTTGAATTGTCGCAACAGGAGCATACTTTCCAGATGCGTCACTTTTTGCCACACATGAATAGCTGACCTCTCCCATTGTTTTAGCCAAATTTGGAGATGAAAGATCTAGATCTGGACCTACGACATCATCACTCTTAAATCCACTTACCTTACCAATTTTCCATGTAATCGTATGGCTTGAGGCGTCGTAAGAGCCCCCATTGTCAATCGACGTCACAGAGAAATCAACTGGGACATTTTCTACTACAACTACATTTTCAGCATCTTTAGATCCAAAGTTTCGATAAGACAATTTATAAGTGATTGTGTCACCAACACGACAACTACTAACACTATCTTTAGCGACACGATAGATTTTCATGTTTGGTTTTGCATTCATCTCCGATGGAGCCACATAGTTTCCTGTCAACGCCATCATACCCAATTGACGAAACCATCCATCAAAATAACGAGGCACTAAATTCCCTTCTTCTGTTTCTTCAAATGAGTCCCAACGAAGACGGCAGATACTATACAACTTCCTCATCAACTCATAATCCTGTGTAGCAATAGCAGAAAAGGACGATGTTCCAGAAAGCCAATTATTAAAAATTTCTGATTTATTGGCACCAGTCATAGGATCAAATTCCAAGCCAACTGACCAAGGAGAAGAAATCTCAACACCTCTTAAATCATAAAATCCAAGACATTGATTTTCGGTTTCCTCATTCCAATGGGCTGGATCATTTAAGAATTCACTCATTCTTGTTGCCACATCATATTCATATTTGTTGGCACCGTCTACCACCTTATGAGTAACTGGATTCCACGAGTATTCTGGATTACCATGCCATACATAGTGGCTAACAGTTCTCCAAACAGTACGAAAATCCTCTGATGCATAAGTACTTTCAAAAGTTGTCTTTGTACCATCTGCATTCACTGTATATTGGCCTACAACAGGAACTGCTTTATCCGATTTCAATAAGAACTGACCCATAAGCCAATCTGATGAAGTTTCTGCACGTCGGAACTGTTCTCTCTCCCATGTTTTTTGAGAATCAGAGTCATTGTCTAACGACTTTAATAAATCATGAAACTCTCGATAATAGGCAGGGGCTAAAAAATCTATATAGCTAGTAGTATATCCACCTGCATATTCCGGTATGATTTTTTTTCCATCATTAGATTCCAAATAATTTTCCTCTTGACTTGCCCAATCTGTCAATTCGGACCATTTGTTTCCTCCTTTAACATAGCCATCCAATCCAATAATACCAGAGAGAACACGAAGAGGATTCTCATTCTTATCAATGTGAGATGTGAACTCAACCAATCCGTTAACAACATCAACAAGTTCTTGTTTGTAGCTGATAGGGTTACCACATGCATCAACTACCTTTTCTCCGTTTTCATCAAGCATAAATTCACCCCATTGCTTATATGCAATATATAATGCCAAAGCAACATCCTCACTACCATCAGTTACTGAATATTCATAGTCTGGGTCTTCATTCAAGATATTATCTCCGTATTTACAATCTGGATTTATATCTTCGCATTCCATATACGTTTTTGACTTAACCCTACGTAAATCATGCGTACGCATCCACAATCCATCAAATGTCACCTTGTCCGCCATATACGCAGCAGCCAAAAGTGCATAACCATCGCCCTCTGTACAGTCGTATGGGCAACCATCATTCCCTTTTATATATCTGATACCCGCAAATTCATCTCCTGTATACTTAAAAGAATAAGCAAATTGTTGATACGCTTGACGTATCTGTTGCTCAATCTCTGCATGAGAAAGGCCCTCTGACAATTGTGTACCCAAGTTTCCTCCACATACATATTCAGCAAACTGTGGAAATGGATACGCTGGATTTCCTGAATTAATATGCACTTTTACATCTTCTGCATTGGCAGTCAAGCCAAATGCCAAAAGTGTCGACATTAAACCAACCTTTGGATAGATTTTCATATTTCAACAATTATTTAAATTTCTAAATTCATTACACTGCTTTCGCGAACATGTCTCCCACCAGTTTGAAATCCAAACCTGAATGAACTGGTGTGTCATCCTCCTCTTCCTCAACAATCTCTCCGTTTTCATCCATAACTACTTCTGGAGCTGGCACATCGTCGTCGACAGTCTCTGCCTCTTCTGAATCCGAAGCCACAGATGAAACTGACGAGGCAGCCTTCTTACGGTATTCCTCCAAGAAATCCATAAGCTGACGATTGATAAGGATTCTATGCATTGTCTTGAAGTCAAGACGGGAATGTGTGCCTTCGTTGACCTGAATCAAATCGATATTGAATGTGGCTCCTGCGTCGTCTGGAAGCAAGAACTGGCTCACTCCCTTGATAAAGTCCTCAGTCAACGCTTTATCTTCCAACATCAGGCTAAGATGCATCTTCAATCCTTCTTTTGCCTCACTCATCAGTTTGAAATCATTATAAGAGATTCGGTACTGATCAGGGCGGAATCTATCTGGTGCAATAGTCGCAGAGAAGACGATACAGTTGTTGACCTGCAGATAGTTGACCATACCGACATCCCTACCCCACAATGCGATCTCTTTCGCTCCTGAGTAATCCTCAATCTTTAGAATGACGCCGGGAGTTCCTTTCTGCGAGGTCTTATGAGTGATGGCGGTGATAATTCCACCAGCAGTAATCTTATTGCGTCCCTGTATCTTTTCTATATCTTCAAGTTCGGTAACGCGGGTGTTGCAGATATACTTCAATAGAATATAGTAGTCGTCGAGCGGATGGGCAGACAAATAGATTCCCACCAACTCTTTCTCTTTCTGCAGACGCTCCAACGCTGTCCATTTCTCAAACTTTGGCAACGGTGGCAATGCGATGGACTGTGTCATCTCCATCTCACCGAACAATGAATTCTGTGCCGAATTGCTAGCAAACTTCACTTTCTTTCCAAACTCGGCTAGCACAGCACTAAACTGCATCTCTTTCTGGTTGAGTGCGAAGAAATGCTCACGCTCGATTCCCTTTAATGAATCAAAAGCTCCTGCCATTGCAAGACACTCCAAATCCTTAGCTCCACAGTTGACACGGCTCACGAAATCATAGATATCTGTGTATTTGCCGTTCTTCTCTCTTTCGGCGATAAGTTCGTCGACGACTGCACGCGACATTCCCTTGATTCCCTGTAGTCCGAAACGGATATTGCCAGCGGCATTGGTACTGAAGAAGCTATCGGATTCGTTCACATCTGGGCTCAACACCTCGATACCCATGTGCTTGCACTCATCCATAAACTTACGCACATCCTCAATCTTATCCATTGAGCGAGTAAGGTTGGCTGCCATATAGTCGGCAGGATAATGTGCTTTAAGATAGGCTGTCTGGTAGGCAACCCACGAATAGCATGTGGCGTGGGATTTATTGAAGGCGTATTTAGCGAACTCCTCCCAGTCGCGCCAGATTTTATCCAACGTGTCGGCATTGTGTCCGTTCTCCACACCCTGCTTCATGAATTTCGCCTTTAGCTCGTTCATCTTCTCGATCATCTTCTTACCCATCGCTTTACGAAGGGCATCACTCTCTCCACGAGTGAAGTTGGCAAGCTGACGAGAAAGAAGCATAACCTGCTCCTGATATACGGTTACTCCGTAGGTATCCTTCAAGTACTTCTCCATACATGGGATATCGTACTCGATAGGCTCTTTTCCAAGTTTACGATTGATAAACTTAGGAATATACTGCAATGGACCCGGACGATAAAGGGCATTCATGGCAATCAAGTCCTCAAACACAGTAGGCTGAAGTTCTCGAAGATATTTCTGCATTCCCGCCGACTCAAACTGGAATGTTCCGACTGTGTCGCCACGAGAATAAAGTTCGTAAGTCTCTTTATCGTCGATTGGAATCTTATCGATGTCGAGGTCGATTCCGTGAGATTTCTTAATATTTTTCAAAGCCTCTTTGATGATTGAAAGTGTCTTCAATCCCAAGAAGTCCATTTTGATCAGTCCAACGGTCTCAATAACGTGTCCATCGTACTGAGTTACCATCACCTTTGATTTGGTTTCCTTATCTTCCACAGTGGAGATGGGAGCCCAGTTGGTCAAGTCGCCAGCTCCGATGATTACACCACAGGCATGGATACCTGTCTGGCGGATAGTATTTTCAAGTTGCGACGCGTAAACAAGTGTTGATTTGATCTGTTCGTCTGTACCCTCCACAGCGGCTTGCATCTCAGGCACATACTTGAAACAGTTTTTCAAATTCACCTTTGGCACCTTACCAGTCTTTGGATCAGCAAGACTCTCGTCGAATGCGTCTGGCACCCATTTTTTCATCTGGCTTGACAAACTCAACGGCACATCCTGCACACGAGCGACGTCGGCGATGGAACTCTTCGTCGCCATTGTACCGTATGTGATGATATGAGCCACCTTCTCTTTTCCATATTTCTCCGTAACCCAATCAAGCACCTTACCACGTCCATCATCATCGAAGTCGACGTCGATATCGGGCAATGAGATACGGTCTGGATTCAAGAAACGCTCGAACAGTAGGTCGTATTTAAGAGGGTCGACGTCGGTAATCTTCAAGCAGTATGCCACCACCGAACCAGCGGCTGATCCACGACCTGGTCCGACACTCACTCCAAGTTCCTCACGAGCCGCGCGGATATAGTCCATCACAATCAAGAAGTAGCCTGGGAATCCCATCGTCTTCATGATATGAAGCTCGAAGACGATACGTTCAGTTTGTTCTTCTGTAAGGTTTTCACCGTAACGCATGTGAGCACCCTCCCAAGCAAGCTTATTCAAATAGTCAGCTTCGAGCTTAATACGATAAAGTTTCTCGTATCCACCGAGTTTTTTGATTTTCTTCTCAGCGTCCTCCTGGCTCAACACCACATTATGGTTCTCATCCTGAGTGAACTCGTCAAACAACTCTTTCTCTGTGATTCTCTGACGGTATTCCTCCTCAGTACCGAAATCCTCTGGGATCGGGAACTTAGGCATGATAGGATCGGATTCGATACTGTAGACCTCAACCTTATCAGCAATTTCAAGTGTATTAGTAAGAGATTCGGGAATATCGCTGAAGATCTCAGCCATTTCATCGGGCGTTTTAAGCCACTCCTGCTTCGTATAAGTCATACGTTGAGGATCACTCAACAGTTTTCCTGTCGACAAGCAGACCAATCTTTCGTGGGCTTCCGAGTGTTCCTCCTCCACGAAATGGACATCGTTGGTGCAGACAATCTTGATATCAAGTTTTCTGGCAAGCTCTATAAGCTTTGGATTCACCTGTTGCTCGACCTCATACACCGACGTATTACCATTCGGTTTGTCAGTCTTATGACGTTGGATCTCGATATAATAATCATCGCCAAACAGATTCTTGAACCACAACGCAGTCTCCTCAGCAGCAGCCATGTCGCCAGACTGAATCTTCTTTGGAAGTTCACCTCCCAAACAAGCAGAGCAGACGATGATATCCTCGTGGTACTGCACAAGGAGATCCTTATCTATACGTGGACGGTTGTAGTAACCGTCGACCCAAGCCTTAGATACGATTTTACAAAGATTCTGATAACCATGCTTGTTTTTGGCAAGCAGGATCAAGTGCCAACCGCTCGAGTCGGCGATAATATTCTTGCCAGCCTCATCAATACGGAATGTATTATCGTGGTCGGTATGCTTACGACGTGCGCAATAACACTCACAGCCAATGATCGGTTTGAAGATCTTATTCTTCAGTTTGACAATCTCCGCCTCAGCGGCAGCCCTAGCCTCATCAGTCGACTCAGGATTATCCAAGATTGCCTGCTGTTCACCAATAGCACCCTTAGTCTTCTTATTGACCTTGATAGAATAGTCGGTAAGTTCCTTGATACCAAACATGTTGCCATGGTCCGTAAGAGCCATAGCATTCATACCAGTTTTAAGACATTTATCAATCAAGTCGGGCACCTTACTCATTCCATCCAGGATAGAATAATGAGAATGGACATGAAGGTGAACGAATTTATTTTCCATTTATCGTATATATATTTTTACAAAAACTAAAAAGGTTCTTTTTATTTTTGCCGCTCACCCTACGGGCTCGCGGTAAAGGAGGGGCAAGGGCTTCGCCCTTTGCAATCCTCAACTATTTGTATGAGTCTATTCGTTAGTTAACGTCAACGTTTTTAATCCTCGATACGAACGGTGCGGACTGCACGAACACGTTCCGCGCTACTTTTTGAGCTACGACCGATAGTGTTATTCTTGAAGTTGATAGCCCACGAGAACACATAATCGTATTCAGTGCTGCTCCAATACCACGCGTTAGCCATGCTCACACCACCCTCCGACTTCAACTTACGGTTGATTCTATGGATATCATCCTTTAGCGTACGAAGCTGACCTATACTTGGAAGATACCAGTCGGTCTTGCCAGCAGCAGTGTATGATTTGGCAGCCAAAGCCGCACGTTCCGTATTATCCATTGTGTCGTCGAGATATTTGCAGATGGCAGCGGTGTTCTCTGGGCCGCTCATATCATAGTTTGCCAAATGCCACTCACGAGTGGTGTATGGGAATTCTCCCTTAAGGTCAACCTTATCCGCACCCCAAGTATATGTCTTACCATAGCCGACATCAGTCATGGCAAGGATATAGCCATATTCATAATCTTCCGACACATAGAAAAGGATACCACCCTCCTCCTCGATATAGTCGCCAATCTGATACGTGTCAAGTCGACGCACATCCGGATCCGACTTTGTAGCCACCATCATACGCCAGTAGTCATCATCTTTAGTGGCGAAAGTCAGCGTCACAAGATTTGATTTCTCATTCGTCTTCAGCATCACACACTCATTTCCACTACGGTAGAAAGACTTAGTGCGAGTCTGGAGCACCAAACGATATTTCGACAGGTTCTTACTGATGAATCTGTCAGCATTAAATTTTGTTGTAGTCATAACGACATCAGCCAAACGTTTCCATGAACGCTCTACCGTCATTTTATAGTCGATACCATACGACCACTCCAACGAAGTTTCGTTTTTATCATTCAGTTTTTCCGGTGACGACGACAGCCAACCTTTGCGGTTGAGCACAACATCAACATCAGCAAAACTCTTTTTCTTACGAGCCCTGTTGAGTTCAGACACAGAGATAAAATCAGTCTGAGCCAATATCGTTGACATCTCAGTCAACATCAAAACACACAATAATATCCTAACTATATACATGCCCTTTCTCCTTTTCTACAAAGATAGGATTAATTTTGAAAAGATACGATTATATCACCCATTAAACGCAGTTACACGCACGTCCGTGCGTCTCTACGAGTTCTGGTTCGTGCGAAAATGAATCTGATTAATGTTTTGAAAACATATCGTTATTCCAATTTTTCGGATTGGTAACTATATAATCAGAAATTTTTCTGTATTCGTCGCTATCACGGATTATATGATCGTAATAATTGGATTGCCACAAAGGATTCAATTTGTTGAATTTTGGGATTTTAAGATTATTCCTATCAATAAAATTGTCAATTTGGGAAATCGTAGAAGATTTTAGACCTCCAATAAATGATGATATTGATTTCGGTTTCCTTATTAATGGAAAATATTCTTTTTGTTTTTCAGATGAATGATTTTTCTGATACAAATCTGTACATATGGACTTGTCTAATATAATTATCGCATGCCAATGGTTAGGCATAAGAATAAAATCTCCCAAATATAATTCTTTTCTCAATTCAAATGATTTGAAAAATTCATCATAAACAATTTTGCCAAAATCGTTCAATACCATTTCGTCGTTTATGATTTCCCCGAAGAATTCTTGTCTGTACGCTGTCACTGATGTAATGAAATAATGACCATTGCCTGCATAATCCCATTCACGCATTCTATTAGAAGAAATACGATACTTGTATTTGAATAAATCTTCCATTTTTACATGTTACTAATTTTTACAAAATTAAAAATCGTTATTGAAATATGCAATTTGTGTATAGCGAATATCAAATATTTTTTTCATGATAACACCAATCAGATTCTATATCGCACAGGTCTAAACTCGTAGAGACGCACGGACGTGCGTGTAACCGCATTTGACGGACGTGCGTGTAACACACGATAAATTTTAACGCTCGTCCTACCATCTCGCGTTTTGGGGATTGCAAGGGCTTCCGCCCTTTGCCATCCTCATCCTAGGCAACTATCATATAATCACCTTTCAAATGCACTTAAAACAGCTCCGCCGGATTCATCTTCAAGAAAGTCTCTGTTGCGAATCCATTTGGTCCAACTACCAAAGTGTTAGAGCAATTGAAATGTTCTTTTACATATTCCAACCCTTTATTAGTCATTTCATCATTACTTTTCACTTCAATGGCAACCAATTCATTCTTCTTTTTTATTAGATAGTCGACCTCCATATTGCCTTCTCTCCAATAGTATACCTCGTAATTGCCAATCAAGGCATTTGTTACAATATGAGCGCCTATAGCCGATTCGTAAATACGTCCCCATAACTTTGGATCAGACAAAGCATAATCAATACGCTTATTGGAATAGACATTTTTCAATGAGTTATTATAAACCTGGAATTTGGGCACTGACGCTCTTTTTCTTGCCATATCGACAGCATATTTCTGCAACCCCGTCACCAAGCCACTATCATTCAAAAGGCTGAGATAAGATGACAACGTTGTCGTATTACCAGCGTCTTGCAATGATCCTAACATTTTTGTCAACGACAATATTTCTCCAGAATATGAAGAAGACAATTCAAACGTTTGTCTTAATAATGCCGGTTTATTTATCGGAGTATTCATAAGAATATCCTTATTTATAGTAGACTCAATTATTGAAGAATAAATATATTCCTCCCATCTTTCTGCATCATGTATAAGGTCGGCAGCTCCAGGATATCCACCATAATAAATATACTCTTCCATTGTGAATCCAAACGCATCCTGCATCTCCTGTAAATTCCAATGGGACATTTTTATAGTCTCAAATCTTCCTGCCAAACTCTCAGACAAGCCCTTTGCTATCATAACACGAGATGACCCCAAAAGAACGACCTTGACTGGAATTTCATTAAATGAATCCATATCCCATTCTTTCTTCACGATTTCACTCCAATTGGAAATTTTCTGTATTTCATCTATCACAAGAATTATTTCCGATAGATTTTCCGATTTCAATCGTTGACGAGCCACCGTCCAACATTCACTTATCCATGAATAATTAGAAGCAGGCACTGCATCAGCAGTGAAAAACAAATATGGTTTACCACATTTCTTTAATGCTTGTTTCACGCCTGTAGTCTTTCCAACCTGACGTGGGCCCATAACAACCTGTATGAACTTTCTTGGTTCACAAAGACGATCTATTATTTTTTTTATACCATTTCTTTCGTACATAACAAATGTATTTTCCGCAAAGATAACAAAAGGTCAGAGGATTTACTCAACGCATTGAGTAATTTTACTCAGCGCATTGAGTAATTCGCCCATCAGGACATATATAATTCCTTTGGAATTTTAAAAAGTCCCTTGAAAAAATTGACACTTTAGCACAAAAGTCCCTTGAAAAAGTTTATATTTGCAGAAAGAAAAACACCATTAAACATTATATAATAGCATGTTAAATAGAAAAATCGAGAACAAGCTACTTGAATGGAAAAATTCAGTAGACAAAACACCAATAATTGTGAAAGGTTGTCGACAGTGTGGGAAAACATTTTCCGTATGTCATTTCGCTGAAAAATACTACAAAAATGTGATCTATTTGAACTTTTTAGAGAACAAGCGTTATGCTACAGCATTCGAAGGATCATTAGAAGTAGATTATATACTGATGAGTTTGTCTTCCTTATTACCAGCAAGCACAAAATTCATTCCACATGAGACATGTATAATCTTTGACGAAATACAGGAATGTGGAGAAGCGAGAACATCTTTGAAATTTTTCAAAATAGACGGAAGATATGACATAATCTGCACAGGATCACTGCTTGGAGTGAAAGGTTATGGGGACGAGCCTAAATCCGTCCCAGTAGGATATGAGACGCATCTTGAGATGTTTCCATTGGATTTCGAAGAATTCTTATGGGCAAATGGTATAGGCGAAGATATAATAGACTACACTAGGAAATGTTTTGAGAACGAACAACCAGTCGGAGAAGCGATTCACCAAAGAATGATGGATCTAATGTTGCAGTACACAGTGGTTGGAGGAATGCCAAGCGTTGTCAACACATTTGTTGAAAATCATAATATCGCACAAGTAGTGACGAAGCAAAAGAATATTATCCAATCCTACAAAGAAGACATGATCAAGTATGCCGACAAAAAAGACAAAGCGTGCATCACAGAGTGTTTTGACTCTATTCCAAAACAATTAGCCAAGGAAAATAAGAAATTCCAATATTCAGTGGTAAAAAAGGGAGGCACTGCGTCGAAATTTGAAGGAAGTCTGCAATGGATTGAAGACGCGGGGATAATATGCCGTTGTCACAATCTGTCTATCACAGAACTTCCTTTAGACGGTAACTCAATTGATGACATATTCAAGGTGTATATGGCAGATACAGGATTATTTGTATCAATGTTGGAAAATGGAACACAGGCAGACATACTACAAGGAAACCTGCTAGGATATAAAGGTGCGATATTTGAGAATTTGATTGCCGACATATTGCATAAAATGGAACGCAAACTTTACTATTTCCACAAAGACAGCGGATTAGAGATCGACTTTGTAATGAGGCACAAAGGCAGATGCACATTAGTTGAGGTGAAAGCCAATTCAGGAAACGTCAAAAGTTGCAAGACAATTCTAAAAAATCACGACGTTTACCACGTCTATGATGCCATAAAATTAGGCAGATACAACGTTGGTCGTGAGGGGGAAATACTCACACTGCCTCTCTATATGGCATTTTTATTGACTGAAGTATAGATTACATCAACACGTTTGGGGATGGGCAAGGGCTTCCGCCCTTTGCTATCCTCATCCTAGGCAACTATCATATAATCACCATTATCATTTCACAAACTCAACAATAGTATTCTCATTCTTAAAATAAGGATAACACAATTCTGGAGATGTGAATATCAAATGATTATTAGCATCAACTTTTAAGTATAATATAACACAATAGTTTGATACAGATTTATCTTCATATAAATATGCAGCATCCATTAATGATAATGCTTCAAATGTTGTCCTGTTTTTGTAAACCAAACATGGTTTGCTGTCGGTCAATGTGACCTGCTTGTTCGCAACAGTCAATTTGACAATCTTACTTGCATTTTCTATAGATGTAGAGTTTACTAAGATTGTGTAAGAATATTGGCTAAATCCATTATCTAACTTCTTAGTTAATCTGACTACAAATTCATCACCAGCGACAACTGACTTTGTACGCACATAAGATTCATCAGTCTTTGCGTTTTCGACAATAGTTTGAATTTTCTTCTCAATGGATGGTGCTCCAGTACATAGATTAAAATCCTTATATAAGTTTGCTCCAATAATCAGATCTGGAATTGCATGAGTGTCAGCACTTACAATAGAAACGTGATTAGAATTATATCCTATAGTGTCAGAAGTTATGAAAACACCATTTTCTATTTTTCTTGAGACAATATTAGATGTTTTCAAATTACTACCATCAAATGTGTAGCTACCTGTCTCTACCGTCACTTCTTTTGTGTTATCGTCATAGACATAAAATGAAAATGTGCTTTCTGAAAAATCCCAAATAGCTGAAATATGGGAAGTGTTATCTTCAAAATACCACTTACGAACTATTGAAAACGGTGTGTCATTTTCCTCATCTTTCTTATCGTCTTTACAAGCACAAAAAGAAACTACACAAAGCAACAGAAACAATAATCTTTTTAATGTTTTCATCTTTAACTTATCAGAATTAACTTAAATCTTTTATATAAGACTCAAAAATCGAGTCAGATTATTTAATAAAAAATGATCGTCAGTATGAAAAGTAACTGATTTTCGCATCTTTATAGTGTCAAAAAAACAACAAAAATGAACAATTATCCAACAAATCTCACCAATAATCAGTGAAAATTATAGAAAAACTTATAGATGTGCAAACAATGAAGCGAAAATATTCATTACCGTCGTTGTACACGAGGCGAACATCCATGATTGTGTAGGTGCTATACAAGTCTTTGAAAATAATGAGATGAAAACGTAGTCAAACGTACCAAACCACATACACAAGAATATTTATCAAGCATTTAACTTTTAATACAAACATCTAGATTTTTCCATTTTCCTATTTTAGCGTCCGAAAAATTTATCTATTACCATTACATAATTTAGACATGAAGAAAACACTACTTATCGTTGCATCTGTGGCGACTTTGTTCGGAGCCTCTCTCCAATCGTTTGGAGTGACGGTTTCCAACCCGCTTATCTATTCGGATGTGCCGGACCCATCTGTCATCCGTGACGGTAACAAATATTATATGGTGAGCACCACAATGCACTGTGCTCCTGGTGTGCCAATCATGATGTCGGAGGATCTTTCCAACTGGCGTACCGTCAACTATGCATATCAAACTCTTGATAATGGCGACAACCAGAATCTAAACGCTGGCAAGCATGCTTACGGCAAGGGTTCATGGGCTTCTTCTCTTCGCAAACACAAAAACAAATATTATATCCTTACTCCGTCGTACACAACTGGCAAGACTCATCTTTTCTCTACTGACGATATTGAGAACGGCACTTGGGATGAGGTCCGTTTGCCTTTCTATCACGACCCTTCCCTATTCTTCGACGACGATGATCGCGCATACATCATCTACGGAAGTGGAGGATTTAATTTGGTGGAGCTTAACAGTGATCTTAAAGGAGTGAAGAACGGATCGACTAAACTAAACATTCCGATCGACCAGACTACCGGCACTACAGGCTATATCGTGAAGTGTGAGGGTGCTCACATGGAGAAAGTCGACGGCAAGTATTATCTATTCGCTATCTCTTGGCCAAACGGCAAATGTCGCACTGAGTTGGTGTTCCGTTCAAGCAGTTTGACTGGCAACTACGAAGGCCGTATTGCATTGCAGGAGAATGGTGTGGCTCAGGGTGGAATCTTCGACACACCCGACGGCAAATGGTATGCGATGCTATTCCGCGACTCTGGAGGCGTAGGACGTATCCCTTGGCTTATCCCTGTCACTTGGGAAAACGGTTGGCCTAATATGGGAAAGCAGGCAGCACGTACTCTTAACTTGCCAAATGCGGTGGAGCCAGCATACAGCATGGCTACTTCCGACGATTTCGAGTCGACTACACTACCTCTTGAATGGCAGTGGAACCATAATCCTGACAACTCTAAATGGTCGTTGTCGGCACGTCCGGGATTCTTGCGTATCACAACAGGACGCACAGACAAATCTCTATACTGGGCGAAGAACACTTTGACTCAGAAGACATTCGGACCTAAATGTTCAGGTCGTGTGGCTCTCGACGTAAGAGGAATGAAAGACGGTGATGTTGCCGGCCTTGTCGCTCTTCAGGATTCATTCGGATTTGTGGGAGTAGAGAAGCAGTGGGGCAAATACAACATCGTACAGAATAAGACTGTCGTAAGAAATGCGTCAGTGCCTTTGAATGGCGACGTCGTATATCTACGAATCGATTTCGACTTCACAAAAGACAGAGCCTATTTCTTCTACAGCACAGACAATCAGAAGTGGAATTCCATCGGAAAGGATATTCCTCTACCCTACACTCTTGGCATGTTTGCCGGCTATAAATTCGGATTGTTCAATTATGCGACTTCACAAGCAGGTGGTTATGCCGACTTTGACTGGTTTAAGGTCGGAGAGGATGTGAACGACGAAATCTATCTTGACGCTTTCAAAGAGCCAGAGGTGGTAGGCCCATACAACGAAGTGGCAGCGCAGATTCCTGGCGTAGTGGAGGCAGAAAACTATAACACTGGAGGCAACAACATCTCGTATTATGATGTCGACAGAAGTAACCGAGGTGGTGAATATAGAAAAGACGGTGTGGATATCTATGCGTCGGATGAGGCTAACGGTTTTGCTATCGGCTATTGTGAGGCAGACGAGTGGTTGAACTACACTGTCAACGTGGCAGAAGAGGGAGAATACGTAGTGACTGTCAGAGCAAGTGAAGAAGGAGAGGTAGAGCCAGGCACAATCTACGCATCTCTTACAGATAATGCAAGTGGCAGTTCAATTGACATTGAAATCGGCAGCACAGGTAATTGGGACGTGTATGGTGAATTCCCTCAGGCAAACAGGATCAAGCTACCAGCTGGCGAATCCACACTAGAATTGACAATCAAGAAATCATGGGTTAACATCGACCGTCTGACATTCGCAAAATGGGATCCATCAAATGTAGATAATGCAGAAGCAAACAAGGTGGTTGTGGTAGCGACACCGTCGGCAATAAAGATTATCGGAATTGACAAGCCATTTAAGGCTGAAATCATCAATACAGAAGGGAAGATCATTATAAGTAGAGACGCGAGATCTCGCGTCTTCACAGAGATTCCAACATCAGGAATTGCATCTGGTGTCTACACAGTCAGAATCACAACAGAAAACGCAGTGGTTTGCAAGAAAATCACACTCAAATAACATAATACCCTTTCGAGACCGTTGACAATAATGTTGACGATAAAAAAGCCGTGGAGAAAAGGCTCCACGGCTTTTTTGTGGTTCAATGTGCTAAGACTTTCTAAGCAATATTCTATTATATGGATGCCAAATCGGCCACAAAATTTCGATTTACGAAATAAATTGTCAGATTATTTCGTCAAATGAAATTTATCAGCTTAATTTACAACCTAAATAATTGATATCTCCAAATGAGAATTATTTCATTTAGAAAACTAAAAGAATTCTTTGAAACACCTGGCAACGAAGATTGTGAAATTGCCTTACGTACATGGAACGACAAGGTAGAACATGCACAATGGACTACGCATGCTGATTTGAAAAGAGATTTTCCATCTGCAGATTACGTGGGTAATGACAGATATGTTTTCAACATCAAAGGCAACAATTATCGTCTTGTAGTTGTAGTTGTAGTTGTTATCAACCCACAATGGGTGTTAGTACGTTGGATAGGCAGGCATAAAGATTATGACAAATTAGATTGTACAACAATATAAACTTATCACTATGGCAGAAGTAACAAAAGAACAATATGAATATGCTTTAGAACGTATTGAAGAATTACTTCCATACATTGGGAATAATGTACCTTCAAACGACAAACACATGATTGAAATGGACATTGTTTCAGATATTGTTTGTCGCTATGAAAAAATCCATTATCCTATTGCAAAACCAACATTAGGTGAACTTATAGTGGATGCACTTGACAATATGGACATGACAGCGAAAGAACTCGCCAATAGACTTGGAGTCAGTGCACCCCGTATTAGTGCATATATTCATGGGACATCTGAACCATCATTAAAAGTAGCTCGTGGATTATGCGATATACTACACTTGACTCCTGCCCAAGTATTGGGATATTAGCTAAATATAAAGAAAGGTGCACAGATGTTGACGATAAAAAAAAAGCCGTGGTGAAGATGTTCGCCACGGCTTTTTAAGATATTTGAGATGATTATTTTCCGTTCCAAACAGGGCGAATCACGACACCATCATGACGAGTGTGTTTCCAATGGATTGTCAAAGTTCCGTCTCTGAACAAAACGAAGCTTTCAGCATAACTGTCACTTATAGGGCTGAAATTAGAAGTCCAACAATAGCCATTGCCAATACTTGCAACATCACTGGCTTCTTTCTTAACTCCTACTGCAGGTATGAAAATCGAACTTCCGCTAGGTCCAGTCACAACATAACCTTCAACACCAAATAATGTCGGTTCGTATCTCCATGTACATTTATCATAAAGTTCCTGTACCTCTTTTGCAGTTGGCATTCTCCAACACTCACCCCAATTAACAGTAGCAGCATCATGTTCAGGAGTAAGAGTACTGTCGGCTGACATAATACCTTTCTCTATCAATTCAGATGCCGACCAATCTTGATAGTCGTATGTATCGTCAAAAGGTGTGACCTCGCCCCATGAATAATGATATCCTAGTTCAGATTCAGTTGTTGCTCCCAAATTCATAGTAGACCATCTAACAGACAAACCAAGGTCTGCAGCACTGGTATCCGGAACACAATTAGAGCCGCCAGACTGGCAATCAGCCAATTGTTTTTTCAACGAAGCTATTTCTGAATTAAGAATAGACATTGATTTGTTAATCTTTTCGATAGAATCCTTCAACACCGAATTCTCATTGCTTTTGTCTTGAATAATACGGTCGATTGCATTCAAAAGGTAATCTGGGTCATTAAGTTTCTTTTCGCAATCAGGATAAACAGGTGGTTCTGCCAACTTTGAATTACCTAATTCAAAACCGATAGAATCGATGTTAGCGACATCATAACTTTCTGCTGTGCCATCGTTCTGATGAACATAAAGATTTTGAGCAAAAATTGTTGAGCTTAGCATAAAAGCTCCGACAAACGTAAATAGTTTTTTCATATAATTTTAGTATTTGCGGCACAAAATTAATCATTATTACTGCAAGCAATCATGGCAAATCAAAAAAAACAATTGCATTTAACTTTAATTAAGAAAGCACACTCTTATACACGAGCATGCGTGCAAAAAATGCCGTGGCGAAGATGTAAGCCACGGCATTATAGTTTCAAGTTTCAAGTGGGAATATCATTCCACTGTGATTCCCGTACGTTTAGTTTTCACAGAGTAAGAGAACTTCAACTCTTTCTTCTCACCGGGTTTCAATGTAAGTTTCCAAGTAAGTTTACCCTCTGTCTCGTCGACTTCAGCTCCACCATTATTAGTCAATACCACCTTGATATCGTCGACAGTGGATACTGGGAACTGGTCCTCCACAGTTACCTTAACGGATTCTGATTTGTTATTCTTAACTGTAATCATCCATTCACGCTCCACTTTGTCGGAAGTCTTAATAAGATTCTTAGATGAGTAGGTGCGCATGTCTTTTCTGTCGACAGCCAACTCTTTATCTTTTCCGATTGAAAGATTCAACGTGTCTTCTGTCTGACGTGCGTTGATGAAACTCTCTCCCATATACATATTGTTCAAGAATAATTTGACGTTTCCATCAAGCAAATCCAACTTTTTCCAATTAGGAATAGATGCCACCAAGTAGACATCCTTAGATAGTTTTGGCACAGCGTAATAGTTATACTCTGCGTCGACAGAGAAATCCTTCACCACTACTTCATGATCAGCTCCGTCGGCAGGAACAGTGTTCTTTCCTCCAATCTTTGAGATAGTGTTGCGAATTGCCATCTGCGGAATATTCGACTCCAAATCACTACCAGCCACCGTTTGTTTCACACTCTTTATTCTATTCTGCGCAATATAGTTGGAGAATTGCTGATGCACTTCAGATTCAGAGACCTGTGATTTATTGCTCTCCATACGTACATTTTTCACCACTACATTCTGTCCTTTCGCTTTACAAGATGTATTGCTGTAGCCAGAATAAGAGTAAGTGACATCTGAATTAACTGGCACCAACAACTCATAATAGCCATTCTCATCAGATTGAGTCTTACGGTCGCCTTCACAAGAGACCAAAGCTCCCTTCAACGGACCTTTCCAGTCTCTGACCACACCCATAACCTTGACGTATGGATTGTTATAATCAACGGTGTGAACTGTTCTACCGATATATGAGCCAGATGGCACAATATAGCGTCCTAACTCTGGTTTTTCATTGCTCACACTCGGATCATTCTGAGAAAGCGACATCTGCACATTATCCCATTTCTCCTTTGTCGCCTGGCTGACGTAAGCCTTCTGCACCAAATGCAATTTAGTGTCGTTCTTTGCGATACGAGCCTCGTAGAATGGCATCCAAGAGGCATTCTCCACAAAGTAGTTAATTTCCAACTCACAAGTTGAGGCTGACGGAGACTCAAGTTTAACCACAAGGTAACTCATCGGCTCCATCTGTTTGCCATAAAGAAGATTCACCTTCTGCTCATTAAGAGTGAGTTCATCCTGGTACTTCTTCATACGTTTTTGATAGTCGTACTGCATCTTAATGATTTCATTCAAATCATTACGCACGTATGAAGCGACACCTTGCAGTGTAGAGGCAGTAAAACCGTTATCGCCACCGATGTTATTGCTTTTCAAAACCAAATCACGTTCCCTGTCGAGCACCTCTTGCTTACTCTGCAACATATCGATAGAATCACGCAATACAGAGGATCTCTTCGACAAAGTCTCCACCTCCTTACCAATCTGTTTCTGACCTGGCACCTCCACGTCATACACAATAGAGGAAAGTGTGGCATTTCCTCCCTTCACACCCACCTGCACAGAGTTCTGCTCCAACATTGGAGTAAGCAACGGGATTTTCACCTCAGTCACTCCACTCTTAGTATTGACACTAGCAGTACGCTTTACCATCGCACCAGTGGCATAAACCACCACCTCTTTGATTTTTGATTGTGTCTCCACTGGAGTCGCAGTTGCTGTAGTGATGCCCAAAGAGAGGCATCCTGCTATTATATTTTGTATTTTCATACGCTTTTATTTATATCTGTGTAAGACGGGGCATGCCCCGTCTCTACGAATTACGAATTATTAAAGATCTTTGTTGTCAATCAATCGGTCGAAAAGATACTCGTTCTTCACCTTAACCTCATAATCGATGTTAAGTTCTTTCTTCTCACCAGGAGCAAGATGAAGATTCCATTTCAAACGACCTTCCTTCTCGTCGACTTGTGCATTGCTCGACTCAAGGAGTGTGACTTTAGTTTCATCATTAGTGGCGACAGGAATCTGATCCTCCACTACGATATCCACAGCCGTATCTTTATTATTCTTGACCGTAATCACCCAGTTTCGTGTCACCTTCTTTGCGGTTCTCAAAACCGACTTACGCTCTTTAGTTGCCTTTAATGTTCGCTCCACTCCGATATTTTTTTCTTTACCTACAGAGAAGTGTAAAGTATCTTGAATTTCAAATGGAGTCCAATAAGAATCGCCGACGTATGTATTATCCAAGAAGATTCGCAATTTTCCCTTTAGCAACTCATAGTTACGCCAATTCGGCACTTCTGCAAGCATGTAGACATTCGGCGTGATCTTTGGAGCTGCATAGTAGCTGAACTTAGCCGGTATGCTTTGTGAGCCAAGAGTAGCCTCATGTTCAGAACCATCAGACGGAATTGAGTTCAACGTATTCGACTCTGCTGTATAATCCTGTAGTTTGGAGAATGTAGACAAGTATAAGTCAGAACCCATCTTAGCACCTTTCTTTGTGGTAATAATAACCACTCCATTAGAGGCACGCGATCCATATATACCTGTCGCAGAAGCATCGTTCAAGACTTCCATTGTAAGGATATCAGAAGGATCAATTGATGCCATTGGATTTGTATTGGCACCATCTTTACCTTTTACCAATGGAATTCCATCTACGACATACAATGGTTCATCAGTTCCAGACAAAGAGGAGACACCTCGAACTCTCACACTTGAAGCTGATCCTGGTGAGACTTGCACTCCAGCTATCCTTCCTGCCAATGCTCGATCAATACTTTGCTCCGCACTTTGTTTGGGTGATTTTTTTCGTTCACGTAGTCTTCGATAACCTGGAGCATAACCTATAGAAGAAACAGATCCAGTAACAGAACTTTTTCTCTGAACTCCGTAACCTGTAACTACCAATTCTTCCAATTCTTCTTCAGACAATGTCACATTCAAAACAGAAGATGTGGCACTGGTGATTTTTCTTGTTTGCGTTTCATATCCAGAGTAAGAGAATTCCAAGACAGCTCCTATAGGGACATCGATTTCATAGTTTCCATCTATGTCACTATTAGTGCCTTCCTTTGTTCCTTTGACAAGAATATTTGCAAAAGGAAGAGGATCCCTTGAATCTTTTACGACACCTTTGATTCTAATTTTATTTCCATAAATTTTCTGTGCATCCTCTTCCATTGTCACATTGAGAACTATGACATTATCGCTTTGGATTCTCTTATCTACAGTCTTATGACTATTGTGAAAAAACTTCAATTGACTGTTTTCTGGAACCAAGATCTCATAATAACCAGATGCGTCAGTCTGAGCAGTGACGTTAGTCGACGGACATTCAATCAGAACATCTTGAATACTTCCACGACTGTCACGCACATTTCCCATTACCTTCACCATCTTTTTCTCCGATGATGAAGAAGATGAGCTACTATAAGATTTAGGCAACGTATAGCGTTTCAACTCCGGACGAGCATTATTGTCGGAAGGATTAGTTCGAGTGACAGTCATCTTCACATCATTCCAATCCTCCTTAGTATTTTGATTGACCATCACCTTTTTAGTCACCTCCATGGATGGGTTATTCTCTGAGATTCTCAACTCAAAGAATGGAGTCCACTCTGCATCTTGCACCACATAACTAAAATCAATATTTGTCTCAGCAGAGTTTTTTGACACTAGTGATACATAAAGAGCTGCTTTAGGCACCATAGATCTCTCATCCAAAAGTTTGATTTCCTGGCCTATGATTTTCTTCTCCGACTCTAATTTTTTCTGGCTCTTGTTGTAGCCAAGCTGCAAGTCGACAATCTCATCCAAATCCTTGCGGAGGAATGAAGCGATGTCGCTTAACTGTGTCGCGTCGAAACCTTTTGTCCCTCCGATATTATTGTTCCCAAGTACAATAGAACGTTCACGGTCCAACACTGTTTTGTAAGAGCTTATCAAACCAATGGAATCACTGATAAGTGCAAGACGCTTAACCAACGAATCATTAGCAAGCGCGACAGAAGTGCGGTTGGGCATCTCCATCTCCACCTTGACTTTACCCAAAGAGATATCGGCATTCGACACCCCCACCTGGATGGATTTCTGGTCGAATACAGGGCTAAGCATCGGAATCTTCACGACTGTCACACCAGCCGGAATCTTCACATGAGCTTTACGGCTCACCAAAGCTCCCTTCTTGTAGACGATCACCTTCTCAATAGTGGAATTGAAAGTAAGCGTATCTGCGGCAAATACGGTTTGCGTCGACAGACAAGCCACAAGCAATCCCAAAAGACGGATGAATTGTTTTTTAATCATATTTTCTATTTACAAAATCAATTAACACAAATATAACAAAAACTTGAATCGCTATCACATCAAAAACAATTTTGATGAAATAATGATATTATTATCGTTACACGCACCACATCAATCATGGTTACACGCACGGGGTTTATTTTATCGTTACACGCACGTATGATTATAATTATCCCCCTGAAATTGCGATTAATAAACATAAAAAAAACGTGGTGAAAAATCACCACGGTTTCATTTATTCTTTCAACCAATTTCTATATTTGATCCAAACATGTAGCCAGATACGGGTGATGGAATCAATCGCATCAGCAAAAATCATTTTGTTGTAGGCATCAAAATTTTTGCCCCATTCAGTTAGTTCTGTAAACTCAGCGAAATTCCGGTTAGTGGAGAAACTCTCTGGCACCAAGAAGCGAGAGAATAGGTATGAGTATTGCGACACACCGCTCATGTAATCCCACGTGCTGGAGTTGTTAGATCCCCACCCGTGGACATACGGACGAGTTTGAATCTCATTCTCCACCTCCGTCAGCAACGGAGTGACCTCAAGTGGCAACGGGTAACCGTCGGGATCATAAAAGAAACGATTATTGTCGACATCGATCTTAAACGATTTCTTAATCTGATCCTCCCATTTCTTCTCTATGATGCCATGCATTCCCTTCTCGTCGCTAAACGGACGATTGTCGCAATGGAAAGGCATGTGACAGTCGGCGACATAATGGCTAAGAATAAAGAAACGCATAGCGATATGGTTGTTCGTAGTTGTGATCGGACAGCCTCTATCCTCCTTCTGGAGCATTTTGAAATTGTCGACAATACTATGAGCGATCGACTCACAACGGTCGGCACAATTTCCCTTGACAATAGAATATGGCTGTTTGTATAGAGGCGACACCTTCTTCATCATCGCACTTATGGAGTGAGTCGTCGGCATTCCACGAAATTCCGAATAATTACCATTTGGCTCATACTTTACAATATGGCTCGTGCTCATATCCTTGAACACCTCATCGGGATACCAAGCCCCTTCGATCACAAAATCACGGTAGTTTCTAAACCATTTGCATAATGTCTTAGCATGTTGACGCACCTCGTCCGACACTCCCTTCACCACTGATTCATCAGTAGTAGTAGCAATAACACCAAGTCTCTTAATGGCCATAAAAGCCAACCACGCATGCGAGTATTTCTTCATATCCTAAATTATACTAAATCTTTTCAGACAAAGATAGCAGAAATTTGAATTGCAATCAATACTATAACGGACATAAAAAAGCCGTGGCGATTTCTTCGCCACGGCTTTTATGGTATACCGACAGTATTTTGCTTCGCTGGTATACCGACAGTTTTTTGCTTCGCAAAAAACAATCGGTTACGGTAACCTGCGGTTATGTGTTCCCCTCGGGAACATTGATGGCATTAAGAGACAAATATCAGTTCCCGAGGGGAACGCATTGACTTTGTCAATCGTAACCGATTGTCTGGCTGCTCGCAGCTAGACTGTCGGAGCGGAAGGTATATCGCCACGACATTTTTTTGCATTCCGCATTCCTAATTCAGCATTTCATCAAGCCTCTCCAGTACCGTTGAAGCCCATGAATGATGGAGGCACCGAGCCATTGTCGCTACCGTTGCCATTACCTCTGACGACAGGGCGGTCGTTGATTTCGCCGAATGTCTGCTCATATTTAGCCACATTGTCAGCCAAAGCACGAAGGAGACGTTTAGCCTGAATCGGAGACATAATCACACGACTCTTTATTTTGGCCTTCTGCTGTCCTGGAATAGTCTTGGCAAAGTCGAGCAAGAATTCAGTCTGAGAATGACCTACTAGTGCAAAATTGGCGTATGTGCCTTCCGCGATATCCTCTGTGATTTCCACTGGGAAACCACGACGCTGGTCTTTATCGTTGTTATCGTTATCCATAATTATTAATTTATTTGATTTTTAGCAAAAATACGATTTCCATTTCACAAATCATAATACAACTTTCGTAAGGATGAAGAAAAAACGATTTCGTGAAACTTTTTATCAAGCTACTACAATATTTTTAATAAAAAAAGCAGACCACAATTTCTTGTGATCTGCTTTAATTGAATTATTAGGTCGCACTTCCGTGCGTCTATTGCTTATTACTCGTTCTCAGAAGGGAACTCTACAGCGAAGTCGCCATCCTCATAGTCGTAAGATGATTTAGCGTATGCTCTCTCCATCTCATCCTTTGGACCAACGATTACCTGCTGCCACTTAGCAAGACCTGTACCTGCTGGAATCAACTTACCGCAGATTACATTCTCCTTCATACCCTCAAGGTAATCAGTCTTACCACGTAGAGCTGCATCGTTAAGCACCTTAGTTGTCTGCTGGAATGATGCAGACGACATGAAGCTACGAGTCTGAAGAGCTGCACCTGTGATACCCTGAAGAATCTGTGTTGCAGTTGCAGGGATTGCATCACGTACAGTGACGATCTTCAAGTCACGACGCTTAAGCATACTGTTCTCAGCACGTAGATTACGAACTGTAACAACCTGACCCGGCTTGAAGTTTGTAGAACCACCAGCGTCGACAACGATCTTCTTGTCGAACAACTTATCGTTCTCCTCCATAAACTCTAGTTTGTCAACTAGGTCGTTCTCCAAGAACAATGTATCACCTGGATCAGAAATCTGAACCTTACGCATCATCTGACGTACGATAACCTCAAAGTGCTTGTCGTTAATACCTACACCCTGTAGACGGTACACATCCTGAACCTCGTTCACAATGTACTCCTGTACAGCTGTAGGACCTAGGATTGCAAGGATATCTGAAGGACAGATTGCACCGTCAGAGATTGCGTTTCCTGCACGAACATAGTCACCCTCCTGTACCAAGATCTGCTTAGACAAAGAAACTAGATATTTCTTAACCTCACCGAACTTAGATGTGATAGAGATCTCACGGTTACCTCTCTTGATCTTTCCGAATGATACCTCACCATCGATCTCAGCTACGATAGCTGGGTTAGATGGGTTACGAGCCTCGAACAACTCCTGTACTCGTGGAAGACCTCCTGTGATATCGCCTGCCTTGCTTGAAGATCTTGGGATCTTAACCAAAAGCTGACCTTTCTTCAACTTCTCACCCTCAGAAACAACGACTGTAGCACCCACTGGCAAGTTGTATGTCTTCTCAATGCTACCGTCCTCATTAACGATATTACATGCAGGAGACTTAGTCTTATCCTTAGATTCGATAATAATCTTCTCCTCGTGTCCTGTAGTCGAGTCGATATCCGAACGACAAGTAACACCCTCTATCAAGCTCTCAAACTCTACCTTACCAGCAACCTCGGTTACGATAACGGCGTTGTATGGATCCCATTCGAAGATCACATCACCAACGTGAACCTCATTACCTGACTTGTAGAATAGTTTAGAACCGTAAGGGATCTCAACACGAGTCAACTCAATCTTAGTTGATGGGTTGATGATTCTTGCCTCACCTAGACGACCAACAACAACCTGAACTGGCTGATCGTTCTCATCTACAGTGTCGACTGACTTCAACTCCTCGAACTCGATGATACCATCATATTTAGATGCGAATACGTTACTTGTAGCAACGTTACCCGCTGTACCTCCGGCGTGGAATGTACGAAGTGTCAACTGAGTACCTGGCTCACCGATAGCCTGTGCTGCGATAACTCCGACTGCCTCACCTTCCTGTACCATACGGCCAGTAGCCAAGTTACGTCCGTAACACTTAGCACAAACTCCTCTCTTCGACTCACAAGTAAGAACTGAGCGGATCTCAACCTTCTCGATCTTAGCAGCAGAGATTGCAGCTACCTGATCCTCTCTGATCTCCTGTCCAGCCATTACGATAACCTCACCAGTAGCAGGGTTAACAACATCGTGAACAGATACACGGCCAAGGATTCTGTCGCCCAATGGAGCAACTACCTCATCGTTCTTCTTAATATCTGAGCAGACAAGACCACGCAATGTACCACAATCTTCCTCGTTGATGATCACATCGTGAGAAACGTCAACAAGACGACGAGTCAAGTAACCTGCATCGGCTGTCTTCAAGGCTGTATCGGCAAGACCCTTACGAGCACCGTGAGTAGAGATAAAGTACTCAAGGACTGACAAACCTTCCTTAAAGTTAGAAAGGATAGGGTTCTCAATGATCTGACCACCAACGGCACCAGACTTCTGAGGCTTAGCCATCAAACCACGCATACCTGAAAGCTGACGAATCTGCTCTCTAGATCCACGGGCTCCTGAATCAAGCATCATATATACTGAGTTGAATCCCTGCTCGTCCTTCTTAATAGTATCCATCAAGACATCAGTCAACTTCTTGTTTGTCTCTGTCCAGATACTAATGATATTATTGTAACGCTCGTTTGGTGTGATAAGACCCATGTTATAGTTAGCCATGACCTCTTCCACCTTAGCGTATCCTTCATTTACAAATGCTTCCTTCTCCTTTGGAATGATAACGTTCTCAAGGTTAAATGACAAACATCCCTTGAAGGCCATATAGTAACCAAGATTCTTGATATCATCCAAGAACTGAGCTGTACGAGCTACACCACAAGTCTTGATAACCTTGCTGATAATGCTCTTCAATGACTTCTTAGAGATAAGCTCATTGATGAAACCTACTGCCTTTGGAACATTCTGGTTGAAGATTAGCTTACCAACTGTAGTCTGAATCATATGACGGATTGGAGCACCATTCTCATCAACATCATCAACAACTACTGAGATTGGAGCGTGAAGGTCAACCTTCTGCTCGTTGTAAGCCACCTGAGCCTCTTCCATTCCGTAGAACTTCAAGCCCTCACCCTTAGTGCCTGGACGCTCCTTAGTGATATAGTAAAGTCCAAGAACCATGTCCTGTGCTGGCACTGTGATAGGTGCACCGTTAGCAGGGTTAAGGATATTGTGTGATCCAAGCATCAACATCTGTGCCTCAAGAACAGCCTCATTACCTAGTGGCAAGTGAACGGCCATCTGGTCACCATCGAAGTCGGCGTTGAACGCTGTACATGCAAGTGGGTGCAACTGGATTGCCTTACCCTCGATCATCTTAGGCTGGAATGCCTGGATACCAAGACGGTGCAATGTAGGGGCACGGTTCAATAGTACTGGGTGACCCTTCATAACGTACTCAAGGATATCCCAAACGATTGGATCCTTGCGGTCGACAATCTTCTTTGCTGACTTAACTGTCTTTACGATACCACGCTCGATAAGCTTACGGATAACGAATGGCTTGTAAAGCTCAGCTGCCATATATTTAGGAATACCACACTCGTGCATCTTCAACTCTGGACCAACGACGATTACGGAACGAGCTGAATAGTCAACACGCTTACCAAGCAAGTTCTGACGGAAGCGTCCCTGCTTACCCTTCAAGCTGTCTGACAATGACTTCAATGCTCTGTTAGCCTCCGACTTAACAGCTGTTGCCTTCTTTGAGTTGTCGAACAATGAATCGACTGCCTCCTGCAACATACGCTTCTCGTTACGAAGGATAACCTCTGGAGCGTGGATCTCTATTAGTCTCTTAAGACGGTTGTTACGGATAATAACACGTCTGTATAGATCATTCAAATCTGAAGTTGCGAAACGTCCACCATCCAATGGAACCAAAGGACGCAATTCAGGTGGGATAACTGGAACGACCTTAACGATCATCCACTCAGGGCGACTCTTACCGTGAGATGCACGGAATGCCTCTACCACCTGAAGACGCTTCAAAGCCTCGTTCTTTCTCTGCTGAGATGTCTCCTGGCTTGCCTTGTTTCTCAACTCGTATGATAGAGAATCCAAGTCAACCTCCTTAAGCATCTCGTAAACAGCCTCGGCTCCCATCTTTGCGATAAACTTGTTAGGATCTGAATCCTCAAGGTGAAGATTCTCGATTGGAAGCTTATCCATCAAATCAAGGTACTCCTCTTCAGTCAATAGCTGACGAGTTGTGATACCCTCGTTAGCCAAGATACCTGGCTGCAACACAACGTACTTCTCGTAGTAGATGATTGCGTCAAGAGTCTTTGAAGGAAGACCTAGAAGATAACCGATCTTGTTAGGTGTAGATCTGAAATACCAGTTGTGAGCAACAGGCACAACCAAGTGGATGTGACCCATTCTCTCGCGACGTACCTTCTTCTCAGTTACCTCAACACCACAACGGTCGCAGACAATACCTTTATATCTGATTCTCTTATACTTTCCACAGTGGCACTCAAAATCCTTAACTGGACCAAAAATCTTCTCGCAGAACAAACCATCTCTTTCAGGCTTGTATGTACGATAGTTGATAGTCTCAGGCTTTAGTACCTCACCGCTTGACTGCTCCAAAATCTCTTCTGGAGAAGCAAGTGCGATAGAAATCTTCGAGAACGAATTTTTTACTTTATTTTCTTTTCTAAATGCCATAACTCTTCAAATTAATCCAAAGTAATACTCAAGCCCAAACCTCTCAACTCGTGTAGCAACACGTTTAGAGACTCAGGGATACCTGGTGTAGGCATTGGCTCACCCTTAACGATTGCCTCGTAAGCACGAGCACGGCCCTTAACGTCATCAGACTTGATAGTTAGGATCTCCTGCAATACATGAGAAGCACCGTATGCCTCGATTGCCCAGACCTCCATCTCTCCCAAACGCTGACCACCAAACTGTGCCTTACCTCCTAGAGGCTGCTGAGTAATCAAAGAGTAAGGTCCGATAGAACGAGCATGCATCTTATCGTCGACCATGTGTCCAAGCTTAAGCATGTAGATAACACCTACTGTTGCTGGCTGGTCGAAACGCTCTCCTGTACCACCATCATACAAGTATGTCTTTCCATATCTTGGAAGACCTGCCTTGTCTGTCCACTCATTCAAATCATCAAGAGAAGCACCATCGAAGATTGGAGTAGCAAACTTAACACCTAGCTTCAATCCTGCCCATCCAAGAACTGTCTCGAAAATCTGACCGATGTTCATACGAGAAGGCACACCTAGTGGGTTTAGACAGATGTCAACTGGAGTACCGTCAGCCAAGAATGGCATATCCTCCTGACGAACGATTCTTGACACGATACCCTTGTTACCGTGACGTCCGGCCATCTTGTCACCTACGCGGATCTTACGCTTCTTAGCGATGTAAACCTTAACCAACTGCATGATGCCGTTTGGTAGCTCATCACCGATATTGATTGCGAACTTATCTCTCTTAACACCTGCCTCAAGCTCCTTGTGCTGAGCCAAATAGTTAGAGATAAGTGCACTGATCATCTTGTTTGTCTTCTCATCCTCAGTCCAATCATTCCAGTGGATTGAATTGTAGTCGATGCTGTTGAATAGTTTGTTTGTGAAGACGTCGCCCTTACCGATTACCTCGATATCCATACAATCCTTAACACCCTTAGATGTCTTACCCTTTGTAAGGACAAGTAGCTTGTCAACCAAAACCTTCTTCAACTCAGCTGCTGCCTGGTCGAATTTAGCATCTACTGCCTCCAACAATTCCTTGTCAGACTGTCTTGACTTACGGTTCTTGATAGCGCGAGCGAATGTTCTCTTACCGATAACAACACCGTGTAGAGATGGAGTAGCCTTCAAAGACGCATCCTTAACATCACCTGCCTTATCACCGAAGATTGCACGAAGCAACTTCTCTTCTGGTGAAGGATCCGACTCACCCTTAGGAGTGATCTTACCGATGATGATATCACCTGGCTCTACAGGAGCACCGATACGGATAACACCGTTCTCATCAAGGTTACGAGTTGCCTCCTCGCTGACATTTGGAATATCAGCAGTCAACTCCTCCATACCACGCTTAGTCTCACGAACCTCAAGAGTATCCTCCTCAACGTGAACTGATGTAAACATATCCCATTTTACAACCTTCTCGTTGATTACGATAGCATCCTCATAGTTGTAACCCTTCCAAGGCATGAACGCAACTAGCAAGTTCTTACCGATTGCAAGCTCACCCTTATCAGTTGAGTAACCCTGTGTAAGGATCTGTCCCTTAGTCACACGATCACCACGGTTAACAAGCGGACGCAAGTCAATTGTAGTATTCTGGTTAGTTCTTCTGAACTTAGGCAATTTATATTCCTTAACCGCAGAAACGAAGCTTGTGAACTCCTCGTCCTCTGTACGGTCATACTTAATCTTAATAACAGAAGCGTCAACGTATTCAACGACACCATCACCCTCTGCAGAGATCTGAGTACGTGAATCTCTTGCAAGCTGTGCCTCGATACCAGTTCCGACGATTGGAGACTCAGTAGTTAGCAATGGAACAGCCTGGCGCATCATGTTAGATCCCATCAACGCACGGTTGGCGTCATCATGCTCGATAAATGGAATCAAAGATGCAGCGATAGACGCGATCTGGTTTGGAGCGATATCCATCAACTCAAGCTCAGTTGGATCCACAACTGGGAAGTCACCCTGACGACGAGCCTTAACCTTGTCTGTCAAGAAGTTTCCTTTCTCGTCGATCTGAGCGTTACCCTGACCAATGATCTTTCCTTCTTCTTCCTCAGCTGTCATGTACTCGATACCAGTCTCAGACATATCTGCGATACCGTTGTTGATCTTACGGTAAGGAGTAGCAATAAATCCAAGGTCATTGATCTTAGCGTGTACACACAATGAAGAAATCAAACCGATGTTTGGACCTTCTGGAGTCTCAATTGGACATAGACGACCATAGTGAGTATAGTGTACGTCACGCACCTCAAATCCGGCTCTATCACGAGACAAACCACCAGGACCTAGGGCAGATAGACGACGCTTGTGAGTGATCTCAGCCAATGGGTTAGTTTGATCCATGAACTGAGAAAGGGCGTTAGTTCCAAAGAAGCTATTGATTACCGAAGTAATTGTCTTAGCGTTGATCAAATCAATTGGAGTGAACACCTCATTATCACGAACGTTCATACGCTCACGGATTGTACGAGCCATACGAGCAAGACCAACACCGAACTGGTTGTAAAGCTGCTCACCTACAGTACGTACACGTCTGTTGCTCAAGTGGTCGATATCATCAACCTCAGCCTTAGAGTTGATAAGCTCAATTAGATACTTGATGATCTCAATGATATCCTCCTTAGTCAACACCTGGATAGTAGGGTCGATTGTAAGGTTAAGCTTCTTATTGATTCTGTAACGACCTACATCACCCAAATCGTATCTCTTTTCAGAGAAGAACAAGTTCTGGATGATTTCGCGAGCTGCAGCGTCATCAGCAGGCTCAGCGTTACGCAACTGACGATATATATAATTAACAGCTTCCTTCTCTGAGTTAGTATCATCCTTCTGCAAAGTATTGAAGATGATGCTGTAGTCAGATGTAGAAACGTCATCCTTATGCAATAGAATAGTAGAAGCGCCAGACTCAAGGATAGCATCGATATGATCCTCCTCAAGGATAGTCTCACGCTCGATAAGGACCTTGTTTCTCTCAACAGAGATAACCTCACCAGTATCCTCATCTACGAAATCCTCTGTCCATGCCTTCAAGACACGTGCAGCGAGCTTTCTACCTACGACTTTGTTAATATTCTTAGCTTTTACTTCAACTTCTTCAGCAAGACCGAAAATTTCAAGAATATCCTTATCACTCTCGAAACCAATTGCACGCAACAAAGTAGTCACAGGCAACTTCTTCTTACGGTCGATGTAAGCATACATCACATTGTTGATATCTGTAGCAAACTCAATCCAAGAACCCTTGAAAGGAATGATACGAGCAGAATACAACTTTGTACCATTAGCATGCATGCTCTGACCGAAGAATACACCTGGTGATCTGTGCAACTGAGACACAACTACACGCTCAGCTCCATTGATAACGAAAGTGCCTTTCTCCGTCATGTACGGAATATTTCCAAGATAAACATCTTGAATAATAGTCTCAAAATCTTCGTGCTCAGGATCTGTACAATACAACTTCAATTTAGCCTTCAATGGCACATTGTATGTAAGACCACGCTCAATACATTCGTCAATACTATATTTGCATGGATCGATATAATAATCCAAAAACTCTAATACGAAGTTATTTCGAGTGTCTGCAATAGGGAAGTTCTCAGAGAAAACCTTATACATTCCCTCATTCTTTCTCTGCTCAGGTGGAGTATCAATCTGGAAAAACTCCTTGAAGGACTTCAACTGGACCTCAAGGAAATCAGGATATTCCATCTGGTTTTTAACAGATGCGAAGCTTACCCTCTTATTATTTAACTGTTGAGACATTTTACTGATGTTTTAGTGTGAAGTATTTTAGTTAAGACACAAAAAAGTTTAGAACCACACCACCGTGGTTCTAAACTATAAACCTGAAATCAGGCGATATTACTTAAGCTCAACTTCAGCACCAGCCTCTTCTAGAGTCTTCTTCAATGACTCAGCCTCGTCCTTAGCAACGCCTTCCTTAACTGTAGCAGGAGCACCATCTACGATATCCTTAGCCTCCTTTAGACCAAGACCGCAAGCCTCCTTAACAGCCTTAACAACCTGAAGCTTGTTAGCTCCAGCTGACTTCAAAACTACGTCGAATGAAGACTTCTCCTCAGCTGCTGCTGCACCTGCTGCAGGACCTGCTGCTACTGCTACTGCTGCTGCAGCTGGCTCGATACCGTACTCGTTCTTCAAGATCTCAGCCAACTCGTTTACTTCCTTAACTGTCAAGTTAACCAACTGTTCTGCAAATGCTTTCAAATCTGCCATTTTATTTCTTTTTTTAAGATTGTTTGAATTAAAAAATTATTTCTCTGCAAGTGTCTTAAGAACACCATGCAATGTGTTTGCGCCTGACTGCAAAGAAGAAATAACATTCTTCGCAGGAGATTGCAACAAAGCGATAACGTCGCCAATAAGTTCGTTCTTGCTCTTGATGCTTACCAATGCCTCAAGCTGATCTGCTCCGTAGAAGCTCTCCTCTACGTATGCACCCTTCAATACAGGTTTCTTCAAAGGATTCTTAGAAGAGAAATCCTTGATCAACTTTGCTGGTGCATTACCAGTGTTAGTAAACATAATAGCAGATGATCCCTTAAGAGATGAATACAACTGAGAAAAATCAGTGTCCTTCTGATCAAGAGCCTTCTTCATCAATGTGTTCTTAACAACGATCAACTTGATCTGCTGGTCAAAACATGCACGACGAAGTGCGCTTGTCTGCTCTGCATTAAGATCCGACGCATCAGCAACATAAAAGTGACTATACTCAGATAGAGTATTAGACAACTGCTCAATTACAGCTACTTTATCTTCCTTCTTCATGTCTGATCTTAATATTAAATTTCATCAATTGTTCTAGGATCAATCTTGATACCCTGACTCATTGTGCTTGAAAGATAGATACTCTTTACGTAAGTTCCCTTTGCTGAAGATGGCTTCAACTTCATGATTGTTGCCATGAACTCCTTAGCATTTCCGAAGATCTGATCTGGAGTGAAAGAAACCTTACCGATTGAAGTATGGACGATACCAAACTTGTCAACCTTGAAATCGATCTTTCCCTGCTTTACTTCCTTAACTGCCTTAGCTACCTCATTTGTAACTGTACCGCTCTTTGGATTTGGCATCAAACCGCGAGGTCCTAGCACACGTCCTAGAGCACCAATTTTACCCATGATTGAAGGCATTGTAATCATAACGTCGAAATCTGTCCAACCACCCTTGATCTTCTCGATGTACTCATCAAGACCAACGTAATCAGCACCAGCCTCTTTAGCTGCAGCTTCAACATCTGATGTACACAATACAAGTACTCTTGTCTGCTTTCCTGTTCCGTTTGGCAATGATACTACGCCTCTAACCATCTGGTTAGCCTTACGAGGGTCAACACCTAGACGAACATCAATATCAACAGAAGCGTCAAACTTAGTTGTTGTGATCTCCTTTACTAGAGCAGAAGCCTCCTTTAGAGAGTAAGATTTTCCTTCTTCAATCTTCTCTGCAGCTAACTTTTGATTTTTTGTAAGTTTACTCATTTGATAGAAGATTAATTATTACCGGGAAAATCTCCCTTTACTGAAATACCCATACTTCTAGCTGTACCAGCAACCATAGACATAGCCGACTCCACAGTAAAACAATTCAAATCTTTCATCTTGTCTTCTGCGATAACCTTCACCTGATCCCAAGTGATCTCAGCTATCTTCTTTCTGTTTGGCTCAGCAGATCCACTCTTTTGCTTAGTCAACTCCTTCAACTGTATTGCTACTGGAGGAGTCTTGATTACAAAATCAAATGACTTATCAGCATAGTAAGTGATGACAACAGGTAAAACCTTTCCAGCTTTATCCTGAGTTCTAGCATTAAACTGCTTACAGAAATCCATAATGTTAATACCCTTAGAACCTAGAGCAGGTCCTACTGGTGGTGATGGATTAGCTGCGCCACCCTTAATCTGCAATTTGATAAGTCCAGCAACTTCTTTAGCCATTGTTTTTATTTATTTTAAATTAAGAACAATCACGAGATTATTCTTTCTCCACTTGTGAAAAGTCAAGCTCCAACGGAGTCTTTCGTCCGAAGATCTTAACCATTACTTTCAGTTTCTGCCTTTCTGCATTAACATCCTCGATGGTACCGCTAAAACCAGTAAAAGGTCCATCATTCACCTTAACACTCTCTCCTACGATAAAGTCGTAAGATGCCTCATTTCCAAAGTCAGGAACTTCTTCCATCTTAGATAGAATTCTGTTAACCTCACTCTGACGAAGAGAAACATACTCATCTCTTTTCTTAGGATTATCAGTCAAGAAACCGATAACATTAGGAGTGTTGCTTAGTGTATGAGGTACCTCACCGACCAAAGCAGCTTCTACTAGAACATATCCTGGAAGATACATTCTCTCGATTATCTTCTTCTTCGCTCCCATTACCTTCTCAGTTGGAACCACAACCTGCGAAACGTACTTTCCAAGATTAGTGTTCTTGATCTCTTTCTCAAGATAATCGCGTACAGACTTTTCTTTTCCACTAATGGCACGTAGAACATACCACTTTTTTTCAACTTCAGCCATGGTAAAACTTATAAAAGATAATGATTACAGAAGATTGTAGATAAAATTCATCGCTTTGTCGAAGCAAAAATCCATTACCCAAACGACCGCTGCAATCAATAGGGAAGCAACTAAAACAACTACTGCGCTAGAGGTCACCTCGGACAAGGTAGGCCACGAAACTTTATTAACAAGCTCGTCTTTAGATTCTTCAAGATAATTTACTAATTTCATCTTAATCTCTTTTTGCACGGAATGAGAGGCTCGAACTCCCGACACCTGGTTTTGGAGACCAGTGCTCTACCAACTGAGCTAATTCCGTATTAAAGTTCTCTTGCCGAAACAAGAGAACTTATTTATTTAACTAAATAGATTAGTCAAGGATTGCAGTGATCTGTCCTGAACCTACTGTTCTACCACCCTCACGGATAGCGAAACGAAGACCCTCTGAACATGCAACTGGGTTGATCAACTTAACTGTGATCTCCAAGTTATCACCTGGCATAACCATTTCAGTTCCTTCTGGTAGAGAGATCTCACCAGTTACGTCCAATGTACGGATGTAGAACTGAGGACGGTACTTGTTGTGGAATGGAGTGTGACGTCCACCTTCCTCTTTCTTCAAGATATAAACTGAAGCCTTGAACTCACATTCATGGTGAGGTAGGTGAAGTGACTCTGCGAATCGTTGTAGAAGGCGGTCTGCTCCACGCTATTGTCAAATCGGATGAAATAGCCGGCGACACG
>JAZUIF010000017.1:0-3105 GCA_045642085.1 Paludibacteraceae bacterium
CTCCACTATGCTTCAAACTGCAATGCAAATGTATTATTCTTCTGTCGATTTATGCAAATTCTATCCGACATTTTTACCACGCAATTTGACCTATAGAAGCATAGCTTATAAAAATACCACGCAATTTGACCTATACGCCTAGAATCTGCACTTTCCAAGGTGCATTTTGGTTTAATGAATATTCTTTGTACCGACAAGACCGGTACATTGACACGCGACAAGGTTGTTTTGGTTAAATACATAAATGCTGACGGTAGTGAGGATAAGTCGCACCGTATACTTCGCCATGCATTTTTCAATAGTTATTTCTCTACTGGATTAAAGAATCTGATGGATAAGGCTATCGTTGAGCATGTTAATGAGAATGAGTGGCCATTGGATGTCATTGTCGATAATTATAAGAAAATTGATGAGATCCCTTTTGATTTCAGCCGTAGACGAATGTCTGTCGTTGTGGAGGATAAATCTAAGAAACGACAGATTATCACAAAGGGAGCAGTGGAGGAGATGATCAGTATCTGTTCGCATTGTGAACTTGAAGGAACTGTCATTCCGATGACGGAAACACTTCGTAAGGATGCTATGGAGATTGTTCATGAGATGAATAATAACGGAATGAGAGTGTTGGCTGTGGCACATAAATCATATCTTGACAAGGCTGGTGAGTTTGCTGTTGAAGATGAAAAAGATATGGTGCTTATTGGTTACCTCTCATTCCTTGATCCACCAAAAGAATCGGCTTCAGAGGCAATCAGATTATTGCATGAGGCTGGGGTAGAGGTTAAGGTGTTAAGTGGTGATAATGATGCTGTTGTAAGCACAATCTCAAAGCAAGTTGGTATCAAAGATGAGAATTGCGTGACTGGTGCTAGATTCGAGAAGATGTCGGATAATGAGAAAAGAAATGCAGTAAAAGAAAACAGAATTTTCGCTAAACTCACACCTCATCAGAAGACTGAGATCATCAGCTTGCTTCAGGAGCAAGGTAACACTGTAGGATTCCTAGGAGATGGAATTAATGATGCAGCGGCATTACGTCAGTCGGATATAGGAATATCGGTGGATTCAGCTGTCGACATTGCAAAAGAAAGTGCTGATATTATTCTTTTGGAGAAAGACTTGATGGTTTTAGAGCAGGGCGTAATTGCAGGTCGTGAAACATTTGGTAATATCATCAAGTATGTAAAGATGACAGCGTCTGCAATCATGGCGATTGGTATAGCTATTCCGTTTACATCAGTAGGAAGCTACATTGGACTAATACCTCTGCCAATGAGTTATTTCCCATGGTTGGTAGGAATCTTGTTGAGTTACTGCGTATTGACACAGATTGTGAAGATGTGGTATATACGTAGATTTGGAAAGTGGTTATAATTGATTCATAATTCATTATTCGTAAATCCGAATATGAGATTAATAAAATTTTTAGTGGTGGTCGCTCTAATGGTGGGCGGCCTCCACCTTTCAGCACAACAATTCAGTGTTGAATATACATCAGAATTACAGACAGATTACAAAGATTGTAATTTTATTAACTTGCTTTATCTTAGTGGAGATATACCACTGAATGATAAACTATCGTTTGATGTCGCATCTATTAGTATTGCTAAAACTCGTCAAGATAGACTTCTTGAAGATATGCAGACATTCTCTAATATTGAAGAAGAGAATCTTCCGTTTGCCTTAGCAATCTTAGGATTCAATTTACAAATCAAAGATAAACATCAGTTGTATTTGGGAATTCGTAATATGAATGAGGATTATTTTGCAAGTCCACTTACATCTTTCTATACTAATAGTTCATGCGGAGTGTTTCCAACAATCAGTTGCAATTATGATATTGCGAATTATCCCTTAGCGTCGGTTGGTGTACATTATATGTTGACAACGGAAAAGCTTGTATTTCAATCTACTATTTATAACGGTACAGGTTATAATCACTTTAGTGGTAGAGAAAATGTATTCCGTTTTTGTCCAAAAGACGATGGCTTGTTTGTACTTTCTCAACTTGAATTCAACTATAATGATGATAGATATTTTTGGGGAGTTTGTGGACATTATGGAGATGAAACAAAGTTAAGATCTACAGTCTGGACTTATACAGAACAGCAAATAACGGAAAGATTTTCTTTGATCGCGTCCTATTCCCATGCATTTGGAAAATCAATTGATTGCAAGGATTTTGTAGGAATCGGAGTTAAAAAAGATTGGAAGAGATGTGAGTTAGGATTGTTTACTGATTTTGTCCATTTCTCTGATGCAGAAGAATTTGCGACTGAACTCACATTCAAATTCAATATTACAGAGAATATTTATTTTCAACCTACTAATCATTTTATAATAGATATAGACAAAGATCATTTGTTTAATACTGTTGGAATGATAAGGTTAGGTATAAAGTATTGAAAATTAAAAAGACGCCATCTCTTTCGAGATGACGCCTTTTATTAAAAAGTAGTTTGTGATTTTACTTTAGAACAACCTTCTTGATATAAGAATCTTCAGCTGTAACAACTTTTACTAGATACATTCCCTTTGCAAGAGAAGAAAGATCAAGAGAAACATTGTTAGAGTTTACAGACTGTTCGATCAAAGTATTGCCAGCGATATCCATCACAGCAACTTCATTGATGTCGTTTGCAACAACGTTGATATATCCAGAAGTTGGATTTGGATAGATTACAACATTTGACTCTGAAGAATTATTAGCAATTGATGTTAGACCATTGCCATAGTTTTCTCCATCATATATGTTGTTGTCATCCAAAGTGATTCTATCAGTAAGACTATTAAAGCATAGAGGGTAATTTGTGGTACGTGGTTGTCCGTTACCTTTGTAGTTATAAGAATCTTCTTTTCCGACTCTTGCTTTAAGAGAAGCTCCTGATTTAATTGAAGTTCCTGATTTCAAAGATAATGTCTTTGATGCAATCAACTTTGTTTCTCCACTTTCAATAGTAAATGATCCTTCTTTTTGATCTTTATTCACATTAGATCCTGTAGTTATATTGTCTGCATCGATCTCATGGAACCCATTCAAAGTCATATTTTGTAGATACAAATTCGACTTAGAAACAGTGATGTATGGAATATAATTACCCTTTG
>JAZUIF010000018.1:0-7434 GCA_045642085.1 Paludibacteraceae bacterium
AAGAGTCTTAGGCAAGACATCCATCATAAAGATCTTCTGACCTGTCTTAAGCATAGCTTCTGCCTGCTCATCACTACCGACATAGACTCCCAACATCATTTTTGTGAGTTCATCAAAATAAGATTGTTTCCTCTCCAAATACTGTGAGTATGCTTTCTGCTGAGCAGGCGTGATTTCATCATCCACACCACCTTCAAGTTCAATCTCAAGATTCTCTGGTTTGCCAAAGAATTTGTTTACTTCAAGGCCCTTCCAAGCGTTCTTTCCGTCGTGGACAAGCAGACCGACAGTCGGATCATTAAGTTTGTGGAGATTCTTTAGTTGTGTTCTCGAAATCACACGAGGCTCAGATTCAGACAATAGTACAGCTATGCCGTTATCCACATCCCAGCAGCATCCGAATGCGTATCCAAAACTACCGTCTCTACAAATGAAAAGATACCATAATGGAGCCATTTCCAATACTTCTTTCTCAGTAACAACATCTTTATGGTCATTCTCTTGTAAATCAGAAATAGTTCGAGCTATATACTCATAATTCCATTTGTAATAGGACAAAAGCAGATCTGTCACACAACTTTTATACTTCTCTTCGTTCTGAAGATAAAACTTAAAGGACTCTCTTTGGACATCAAGAATTCCTTCTTTATTATCGTCTTGGACTGTAAGAATTAAATTACCGTCTGAATTAAGAAATGGAACATCTAAACGTCTTCCCCACATATTACTTTTGATGTATTTTAATTCGCCTAAAACATCATCTTTTATAATGTCTTCCATAGTTGTTTGTTTTATCTATTAATAATAAGTTATTTAATGTAATTCGTAATGGCAAAACCAATCAGTTGTGGAAATCCAAACGGTTTTCTATGTTAATGTTTTCCACCGTTAGGGTGTTTTCCAAACACAACATGTTGTGGTGTTTTCCAAGCGATTGAATTTTCATATTAATCGCTGTTTTCTGTTTTAATTCTTAATCATTATCTTGTTTCATTGATTTCAAACGCAAAGATATAATAGAATTATAAATCACCAAAATATTTTATGTTAAAATTACATAAAATATATCTAACTTTAATAATCACAAATTGTCGGAACATGTTCAGAATTTATCCAATATCTGCTTTGCAAAACAGGTATGATAATCTGTATATATTATAAATTGTCAACGATGGTTCGTCGCTCAAAAGATTCTTCTCCATCAACCGTCTGCAATGGCGGAATGGGAAACGCATAAGCCAACCTATAGGTAACGAACGAAGATTCTCATACAACTGTAGCAATCGTGATGTGGGTAGAAGCAAGTTGCGATGCTCCACAAGATTATCTATCGCCACACGTGTTTTATTCAAAAACTGTTCGCTCGTGTCGCCATTATCGTGATAAACGGGATTATCAATCTTCAGAATCTTATAACCTGCTGATTGCAAGTCGGCTCCAAATTGTGTGTCTTCATGACCGTATTTGGAGAAAGACTCGTTGAAACGGACTTTTTTGAAAACGGAAGCAGGCAAAAAGAAATTTAGTGAAATAAATTGAGTTTGTTTCGACTCATACCTCATTCCATAACGATAACGGAGTGGAGACATTTTGACTGGCCCTCCCAAACGGAATGTCATACCTCCGCAAAGCACACCGTCGTCGACTTTATTATCAATATATTTCTTTAGGAAATCTATGTCGACAGGATAAACGTCGGCATCAAGGAAAAGCAGGTAGTCGCCCTTTGCCACGTCGGCAAGATGATTTCTATTTTTAGCGATTCCGATATTCTTTTCCAATTCCACCACCCTACAATAAGCGATGTCATTAATAATTCTATTCTTCTCAATAATTTCAGAATCAGAAGAGGCATCATCCATCACAATAACCTCAGCGTCAATCGCATTCTCACAAATCTGTCGGGAAAGAGATGAGCATAGATTGACACACTCGCAATTATGAGTAGGAATTAGAATTGAAATCATTAAACTAAATGCTAATTTATTTGCTGATGCTAAATTACAAAAAAAAGAGACGTCGCATGCAACGTCTCCAATAAATTCTAAAGAATTAAATCTTAAGCCTTATTGCTACTCAAAGTCTTGATAAGGTTGACAGCCTGAGTAAGTTTATTAGCCATATCAGTTGTACCTGCCTTTTCAGAAGAAGTAAGCTTCGAGATAACATCTCCAATACAAGAACACTGGCTAAGATTGATAGCCGAAGCAATCTGAGAAGCAAAAGAGCTAGCTTCTGTGTTAGCACCCTTAGAAGATGAAGCTAACTTGCTCTTCAACAAGTAAGTAGCAAAAATTGTAGCGATGCTCTTAGCGTCTACTTTGCCGTTAAGAAGCTTTACTGCAGCTGCAATATTATCTTTATTGCTGACCGCTGTTTTTAATAAATCAAAAAGTCCCATGTTAGCATTTTTTTATAGTCTATAACAAAGTAAATACTTTTAGGACAATTATCAAAATTAAACTGGATAATAATAAGGGATAATGAATAAACAAAAAAGATACTTAACCAATTGATCTAATAAGATTAATTGCTTTGTTAAGTTGATATGCCAAATCAGAAGATGACTCTTGACCTGATGCTTTAAGTTTAGATACCACATCATTGTAATCAGAGCAATCCAATAGATTCACTACAGTATTAACCTGTTTAGCAAATGAATCAGCCTGACTATTTGCATCTGTGTAATTTGCTGCTAATTTACTAGCTAACAAATAGGTAGAAAAAACAGAAGTTAGATTCTTTTCATTCACATTTCCGTCAAGAAGTTTTAATGCCTTTGCAATAATATCTCCTTTTCCAAATAGCGAGTTGAATAAATTTAGCAATCCCATATTCTTTAATGTTTGTTTGAGTTACAAAATTAGAGATAACACAAACAAAACACAAAGAAATATAGTTAAATAATATTAATTTCAAACAAATCATTGTATACTACAACAACTACTCAACCATCTCTCTTTCAAGCTTTTTTGTCTTCTGGTTGATTATTGTCATATAATGAATTATCTGATTTAACAACTCCATCTCTTTCATATTAGGAGTACGATCGATAGAGAAATCAGTAATATCACCGAATCGAGTCAAGCCACAACGACATTTGACGTCTGATACAGCTAATAGATATTTCAATGGTAAGATTTCCTGGAATGTCAGATCAATCAAAATATCAGCTTCAAAACTCTTGAATCGAGAAACCACATGATCCTTTGGTTTCATCAAAAGATTCCATTCATTTGGCGACATCATAGCAACGTTGATAGTCTCCTTCTTAAACTCATCTTTCTCGACAACAGTCCATGCCATCACCTGCTTTCCATCAAGCATCGAGAAAATTTGTTTAAGTTGTTCCGGCTTCAATGTTGTTCTGTCGTAAAGAATGACAACACTTTTAACATCGTGCCAGTTCAAAAACTGCTTATTGCGTTTTTTGTCCTTCCACAACTTACCAATTTCCCAGTCGATATATTTCTTTTTCCACTCTTCAAACATTGTCTTTCAATTTTTAAGCATCGAACTATATACTTATAATATCGGATTTCCGATACAAAAGCAGTTCAAAATAGGCTCTATCTGTTACTTATTCTCATCAGAAGAAGAGTTTGTATCCGACTTAGAATCATTTGAATTTTGAGAATCATCAGCATTCGACTCCGATGGAGTAGCTTTAGAAGCTGCTTCTGCTTCTTCTTTCAATCGTTGTTCCTCAAATTCTTTTTCAATTCTTTCGGCTTCAGCTTTAGCCTTTTCTTCTTCCTCTCTAGCTATTCTTTCTGCTTCAGCCTTAGCTTTTTCTTCAGCAATACGCTGACGTTCCTCCTCTATATTTGTATAGAAGAAATTGATTTCAGTCTTCTCCCCTGAAGAAAGAGTAATTGTGACCTTAGCAATATTTCCGATACCGTTGTATTCATATTCAATCAACTTATCTTGCTTAACTACCTTAGCGATTTTAAGATCACCAGTATAGTCGTAAGTCTCCTGGAAACTTTCATTCAGACCTTCATATGAGATATGGCTCAACATATTTTTAGAACCACCTTTCATATTAGCGAATGGTTTGAAAGTCAGCAAATAAGACGATATCAATTCTCGGTTACCACCGTTTATCTCATAAATCTTCTTCTCCTGAAGTTTATTTACACGAATAAGTGTTTGGCCTTTTTTACTATCAACAGAGTAAATATCCCATAACTTTTCAGAGAGTTTTTCATCTTTGACCAAGAATATTGGATTTACTACAGATGCCTCATAATCAGAACATTCATATAAAGACTCTGTTGTGCCTCTTCCAGTTTTCCACTTAATTGAGTTAAGTTTTTTCTGAGGAGTCCAAGTAAACGTAGCTGTCTCTTTACCTCTAGATCCAGTTTGAGTTGCGACACTTACTAATCCGTTCTTATAAGACCATGTTAATGTCTCATTTCCGAAACGAGTAGTAGCGACTTGCGATAAAGGTCCGTAAGGTCCGATTTTATATACTACTTTACCAACTTCATTAAAAGTGATTATACGTTCAGTCTCTTCACCTTTTGTATATTTCAATTCAATCTCTGAGACTAGCTTACCAGATGCATCATAAATCTGTTGACCAGTAAGCACACTCATTGAATCGCTTATAAACAATATTCTCTCGACTTTGTCTCCTGTTGTAATCAAAACACTATCCAATCTATCTACATCTGTCACAGACAAGAAACTTGTAGGATGTGATTTATATGGAGGCACACATATCTCTTTCTGCATAAAAGCTTTCTGGAAAAATCCAAGAGAAGACAATGGCACCTCATTGGGACTAGCGATTGGAGTAGATGAAAACATCACATCTGTTTCATTTACTCTAGCCATTTTATTCATCGGATATTGATATTCTTGCGCCATTGCTGCAAGCGATGAAATCGAGAAAAATATGTTTAATAATATACGTTTCATTATCATATTCAGTTTAAGACGCAATTTACAAAAAATAGTGCAATAATGTGTATTAATAAAGTACTTTTTATAATCGAAATGTTAAATATCTCTACAATGACATTTACCGGAAACCTTAATGTTTAATTTCATAAAGGACATCGATTTCACGTCAAGTGTTAACAATGAATTAGTTAATAATTTACCAATACCTGTAAAATATTTAATCACTTCTGTAGCTTGAATAGAACCGATTATTCCGACAGATGATCCAATAACGCCACGTTTCACTGATGGTTCATCATTCTGCTCAAATATACATCTGTAGCATGCTGTCGACGGCAAATGCGTAAAGACTCGGCCACTAAACTCTGTGATTGAACCATGACAGAATGGTTTCTTCAGTTTAACACAAACGTCGTTGATCAAAAATTTAGTTTTATTATTGTCGGCACAGTCGACTATAAAATCATAATCTTCTACAAGAGCTTCCGCATTATCTTCCTCGAAAAAGAAATTATATGTCACAATTTCAGTCTCTGAATTTAGTTCAAAAAGCCTATTCTTTGCCGAAATAACCTTATCTACACCCACAGAAGATTCAGAATGGATAATCTGTCTTTGAAGATTAGTCACATCAACAACATCTGCATCAATCAAACCTAATTTACCAATTCCCGAAGATGCAAGATACATAGCCACAGGAGAACCTAAACCTCCTACCCCAACAATCAAAACTTTCGCTTGAGCTAATTTTGATTGCTCTTCATATCCAAAACCCTCTAAGAGAAAATGACGCTCGTAACGATTCTCTTCCATAGGCTACCATTTATCTGGACCAAAATTCAGATTGAATGAAACTCGTAAACCGAAATTCATAAATAGCACATTGCTAACAATCTTTTGATCACCTTTACGACTTGCCAAGACACTCTCAGACACAATTTCAACGGGAACTGACTTTGATACAGTAACTAATGTATTAGTATCGTAAGTATCAATCTGCTTATAATGTTTATCCTGAGACTTTTTAGCTGAAATTCCTAGAAATGCATAATCAAAATATCCACCCACACTAATTGAATATTTTTCTCCTAGAGGGAATGTATATTGCAAATCTCCTGTAAACATAATAAACACAGGAGTTTGCTTAAAATGGCTCACCTCAGAAACTGTCTCAAAACGTCCACATCCTAATACCCAAGAGTCATCAACATTAATATCATATTGAGGATAATAGGCAGTCTGAATTAAATCTTCAGCTGTCTGATCATAATTTACCTTCAACGGCAAACCGACTTTAACACCAACTCCACAATCAAAATTCTTTTCTTTGAAGTCAAGCATTACAGGAAACTCCAATTGCATATGCTTCATATTTTCAATCAATTCTCCAATTGAGAAAGAATAGATTGTTTCATCTTGCTCTGAATCTACAATAGTATATTTGTCACTGAAAGCACCAACCTTGGCAATAGATGTTGAATGAACTAAATCAAAACCAGTCTTTAGTCCAAAGTATGGATTGAAAAAATAGGTGTAGTTAGCACCAAATCCAAAACCGCCTTTCTGTTCAAAATCGATAGTTCTTGAATTAACTCTGAATCCAGACATTCCACCTTGTCCAAAAAATGAGAAACGATGATGGTTGTAAGGAACTGGCTTATGGATTTTGGTTGAATCTACAAGTCGGCCATCCAAATCAGGGAAAAACTGATAGGTATAGATCCACGATCTTTTACCCACATACATCTTTGGATTTACTAACAATGATGTCTGAGTTGGCTGTCGACGAGGATTACGTGCAGACACAGTCGTTGTCGACATTAACATTAATAATGTCGCAACAACTATAAATATGCCTTTTATGTAATACAAACGTCTAATCATAACTCAACAAATAACATCATTATTTAACCATGAATTTAGCAGTCAATACCTTGCCAGTAACAGTAGTCAATCTAACCAAATAATATCCTGTAACAGACATACCTGGAATTACAATTTCATTTGACGAAGCAGTAGAAACATATACTTTATCAGCTGTCATATTGAATACCTCAACAAGTGTTCCTGCTACACCCTCTACAGGGAAATCACAAATGATTGTAATAGGCTGCAACTTCTCAACTGGATTTGGTTGAGGAGAAATAGAATATCCATGATTCTCGTCGATACAAACGACATCAGAAACATATTCTATACCGCCATTTACAATAATTCCGACCTGATAACAACCATTCAACTCTTTATCCTCTGTGAAATAAGAATCACTAGTAGTTGAAACCAAACGCTCATTTTTATACCAATTATATTTAACGTTTGACTTGTTCTTGAATTTATCTTCATCCAAGATGTTATCATTGCAAACCAAGATCCAATTATATTTATTTACCAAGATTGGATAAGGGAAACATTTGTTGACATTCAACATATAATGTTTGATAGTATCACAACCATCAATAGTCTTCGTCTTTCTTACGACCTCAGCTGAATCGTGATATACAATACCCTCATATGTGA
>JAZUIF010000019.1:0-6363 GCA_045642085.1 Paludibacteraceae bacterium
CATGGCTACGATCCGACTTGTGATAAAAGTCTGGCGATAAGAAATGGTGAGGATGTATATGCGATCCCATACACGATTGAGGCATTTGGGATTGTATACAATGATAGTATAATGCAAAAATACTTTAAAATGGAAAATTCAAATTTGCCATCATCTATTTCTTTTTGTGATTTGCCAAACAGATTTACATCTCGTTCATGTTTTTTTTGGTCAATCTCCATATCGGTTTTACCATTAAAATATTTAAGACGAGTTACATTTTTGGTAACTATCATATCCATCTTAGGCTGTAAAACTGCTATTATTGGGTCCCCTATTTTCCAGGTGTTAAATTCTTCTTTTTTTATTTCAAATCGATTATCTAAGTTGGTGTAATCGTAGAAGTGTACATAATATATGGTTCTCTTTGAATAACTTTTTCCTAATTTAGTGATTCTGGCAGTGTATGAGATTTCACGATTCTTAAATACGTATTTTGATAACAAACTCACACTTATATACTGAATAGCATAGATTCCTGATAATATAAACAACAACGTTATGACCGTCGAAATCAAAAATTTGACATTGCAAAGGACTTGATTGATAATAGAGAATTCATTGTCGATAGTAAATATAGCTAATGCAATTAGTGTGATAATTACAATCTTAGATGGACATTTGCTATATATTCTATTATTTTCAATTGAGCCCCCAATAGACAAAAGCGATAAGGAAGCAAATATCTTCCCAAAACTTAATGTTTCTTTTGTATGAATTATAAAAAACGCTACTAATGCTACAGTTAGTGTAACTGTTATGATATTAGAGTATTTTTCTATCTTCTCTCGATTAAAAAGACATTTCTCCTGGTATGCATCGAAATCAAAAGTATTGTATTGGTTTTGATTTTCCTCAAATACTTTAATGCCATCCTTTTTTACCATTACTTATAAATATAAATATCAATTGATTACGCGATATATTTCGCAACTGCGATTCCTGCTATACAAGATAAGACACAAACTATAACACTCGAAACTGCATAGATTGCAGCCATTCCGAAATCTCCTTTGTCAATAAATGTTACTGTTTCTAATGAAAATGTGGAGAAGGTTGTGAAGCCGCCGCAAAAACCAACTTTCAGCAGCAGCGACAATCTCTCATCCACTCCTTTAATATCTGCCATGCCTGCGATCACTCCGATAATGAATGAGCCTACGACGTTGGCGATCATCGTTTTGAAAGGAAATGCTGTCGACACGGGAAGATAATTCAACGAATATCTCATCATCGCACCGAGCGCACCTCCAATCGCAACGTATAAAAAATTCATAGTCTTACTGCTTTACAGTTGTCGCACCTTTGGCAATCATGATGAATGGGTAGATAAACTGCACCATCCACTCCTGGTTGTAGCCAAGTCTGTTGACATTCTCACGAAGACGTCCGGCTGCCTGTGCTGCGTCTAGCTTATCCCAGTCGTTCTTCTCCATCAAATCTCTAACTCCGTCGACAACGACCTTCTTGATCATTCCGTCGAAATATTTAGGCATCTGAAGCTTCCATCCAAGATGTGTTGTTAGAAGCTGTACGAAATCCTGTACAAATCCCTGGAATACAACGAAAAAGCTGTTGACTTGCTGAAGGTTCTTACAGTTCTTTGTGATTGAGCGGTTGATTGTCTTGAAGAATTCCTCGTTCAAACCATAATTAGCCATAAGCATCTTTCTTGCCTCGATTCTTTCGCCAAGACCAAGCTTTCCATTCATAGTAGGCACTTTGCAAGCGACTTTGAAGTTTCTCAAGTCTGGCATCTGATTGATATTGGAAATGCCAAATGTTTCAGCCACGAATGCCTGGATATATACACGGATCAAAGAGATGTAGTCTTCCTCATTCTTCTGAATTTCAGCCTGCTTATCTTCGCCCTTCTTTTTCAAACCGTCTAGTAGACCCATTTGTTTAATTAATAATTATGAATTAATAATTAATAGTTAAGATGCAGAGACGGGAAAACCCCGTCTTAACATTATATTATCAAAAAGACGGGGACATGCCCCGTCTCTACGATTCATCTTATTTCTTTACACAAAGTGCGTTGTTAAGAGCAACAACAGCCTTTGAATAGTCACTTCTTTCGATAACGAACTGCATGTTCACCTGACGTAGCGACTGTGCGAAACAGTCGATGTTTACGCCGTTGTCCGACAATGCCTGAGCTGCCTTGCAAAGGATGCCAGGGTGAGCGATGTTTGTACCGATGCAGCAAACGATTGCAGCCTCTTTAACAACAACCTCGTAGAATGTCTCCTGAAGCTCCTTGATTAGCTCCTTGCTCTTTGGCTTGTCCCAAACTACCATTGTGATACAGTTGGCGTTTGTTGTCTTCAAGATATAGCTTACACCATGCTTTGCAAACACCTGCATAACCTTCAAGTCGTAGCCAACCTCACCTACCATCATTGGGTCGTGAACCTCAATAGCCAACACCTTGTCTGTTCCGGAAACGATCTCAACCTTAGTCTCCTTGCTGATATAGTTCTTAGAGATAAGTGTTCCAGGATGCTCAGGCTCGAATGTGTTCTTAATACGGATATTGATACCTGCAAGCTCAAGTGGCTTAGCTGCCTTAGGGTGGATAGCCTCCATACCTACATCAGCAAGCTGGTCAGCAACCATGAAGTTAGTGTTACCAACTACGATGCTGTTCTCTGTACCAACAAGTTTTGGATCTGCGCTTGATAGGTGGAACTCCTTATGAATAATAGCCTCGTCAGCCTTAACCTCAACTGCGATCTTAGAGAATGTCACCTCTGAATAACCACGGTCGAACGCACGCATGATACCCTCGATACCCTTAGTGTAACCAGTAGCGATACAAAGAGTCTTGCTGAAGTCGATTCCTGAGAACTCCTTCTTGATACGCTCGTCGATTGTAAGAGCCTCGCTATCGTTGAAACCACATAGGTCGACGAAAGTAGCGTCTATACCATTATTCTTGCAGATATTTACAGAGTTGAATGCTGAATGAGCCTCTCCGATTGAAGAAAGGATCTCACGCGCTGCCAAGAAGATGTTAGCCTTGTTAACGTAACCTGAACCAGCAACGTTGTGCATGCTGTACAAATAGTTCTTTGCCTGCTCGATACGCTCCTTGATAAACTTGTCAGCGACCTCCTGGTCTAGTTTGATATCAGCGAAACCACGGTTTAGCTCAATAAGTTTACCACACAACTCATCAAGCGCTGCACTGTAATCTCCATCTTCTACAAACTTAACATAGATACCAGGAGCTCCTGTCTTCTTATGTTCAAGCAACCAGTTAGTAACATTATTGTATGCAGAAACTACAAGGATTCTGTTATACAACTCACTAGCACTTCTTTTTCCCTTGATTATGTTCGCCAAAACGTCCTGAAACTGACTCATGGACGTACCGCCAATTTTCTCTACTGTAAGCATTTTTACTATATATATAATTTGAGCGCAAAAATAGATAAAAAAATCGGATTGCGAAATGCTAAATGCAAAATTAATGATCGTAGAGACGCACGGACGTGCGTATGATCAATGATTCGATTTAATATTCCCCATAAATGTAAATGACCTTAGCCATTTCGCTATCAAAAATCAATAATTAATACAGAAATGGACACATTATGTAATAAAAATCAAGAATTTTGACAAAAAACGAAAAAAAATGTCAAAATTGTTGCTCAAGAACATAAAAGAGTGTAATTTTGCAGTCGATAATGTATGTTTAATACAAATTTAGAAAAAGAAAAATGAATCAAGTTTCAGATCGTTTGGCCGCTATGTCGCCATCAGCGACTTTGGCTATGTCTCAGAAGAGCAGTGAGTTGAAAGCTCAGGGTGTAGATGTCATCAACCTTAGTGTTGGAGAGCCAGATTTCACCACCCCAACCCACATCAAGGAGGCTGCTAAGAAGGCAATCGACGACAATTTTTCTTTTTATTCTCCAGTAACTGGTTATGCTTCACTTCGTAACGCAATCTGCCAGAAGCTTAAGAATGAGAATAATCTTGAGTTCACTCCAGATCAGATCGTTTGTTCGAACGGTGCTAAGCAGTCTGTATGTAATGTTATCCTTTCTATCATCAGCAAGGGTGACGAGGTTATCGTTCCTGCTCCATACTGGGTTAGCTACATCGAAATGGTGAAGCTTGCTGAGGGTACAAACGTAATCGTAGAGGCAGGTCTTGATCAGAACTTCAAGATTACTGCAGAGCAGCTTGAGAAGGCAATCACTCCTAAGACAAAGGGTCTTATCCTTTGTTCTCCATCAAATCCTACAGGTGCTGTTTACTCTAAGGCAGAACTTGAGGCTTTGGCTAAGGTTATCGAGAAACATCCAAATATCATCGTTATCGCTGACGAGATCTATGAGCACATCAACTACGTTGGTAAGCACGAGAGCATCGCTCAGTTTGAGAGCATACGCGACCGTGTCGTTATCATCAATGGTGTATCTAAGGGTTACGCAATGACAGGATGGCGTCTTGGTTGGATCGCTGCTCCACTTTGGATCGCTAAGGCTTGCTCTAAGCTTCAGGGTCAGTATACTTCAGGTCCTTCTTCAATCGCACAGAAGGCTTCAGAGGCAGCTTACCTAGGTGATCAGACTTGTGTTGAGACAATGCGTCAGGCATTCGAGAGACGTCGTGACTTGGTTATCTCTTTGGTTAAGGAGATCAAGGGGCTTGAGGTATCAGTTCCAGACGGTGCATTCTACGTATTCCCACAGTGTAAGAGTTTCTTCGGAAAGAAGACTCCTAAGGGTGATGTAATCGCAAACGCTAATGATTTGGCAATGTACATCCTAATGGAAGGTCACGTTGCTTGTGTGTCAGGTGACGCATTTGGCGACAAGAACTGCATCCGTATGTCATACGCTACTTCAGAGGATAATATCAAGGAAGCTTTCCGCAGAATCAAGGAGTGTCTTGACGCAATCAAGTAATTGATTAATCATAAGATATCATAAGGAGACGCGAGTATTCACGTCTCCTTTTTTATTAAACTCCTTTTTATTAAACTTTATGGAATCTCTGTTTTTTATCCCCTATTTGATAGTATATACGATAATCTTAGGTTTGGTGTTTTGTTTTTCATATCTGTTTTATAAAGAAATCAAACTGGTTTATAATACATTAAGAAAAGACAAAACTAAGTTGGATATTATGGATTAGTCTTTTATGATGGCTATGAGTTTGAATAACTATTGAGAAAATTTAGAAAGATGGAAGAACATTTTTACATATTTTGCTTTTTGTCATTAGCCATTGTTGCCGGTGCGTCTGTATTCTTAATTCTTCAAATAATGAGGGAGTGGCACTTGTACCGATTGTTTTCAAAAAACGGAGATATGAGAGCTTTGTTGGCAAAAGATGCCAAACGTTTCCATATCAGCATCGTCTACCTTATGACGTATATGATTCATTCGAATGGAGATAATCCTGTGCAATATGACAAATTGCATATGATTGTTCGTTATATAGTTGAAGTTATACCGCTTGAATACCAGGTAGACGCGATTAAAGCTCTCAAATATCTTACCGACAGGGAAAAGAGTGAAGGAAAAAATACTAGATATGAGTCTGTTGTTGATGTCTCTCGTTTTAAGAGTAGAAAATATCAATCTTGTATAAAAAAAGTAGATGATTCATATCATTATTCACATGATATTCATGCTACAAAAATGGCAGAAGAGTTAGCCCTTTACCTATCTGAACAAGATAGATTATATATCATGTATCTTCTTTATCGTCTTGCTATTCTCGACGGAATTATCACAACCGATGATAACGATTCTGAATTAGATATGTTGGATAGAATTTGTGTGGAAGGGTTAAAGATAGATAAATATACACTAGATGAATTGATAAATAGTTTCAAAATAAAAAAAGACCAACAATGGTATGACGAACATTTTGCAGACAAAGATGGTAAATACCCGACGTCGGATCTTTTGGCTAATGTTTTTCGCGTCGATATTGACGAATTAGCTTCAATTAAGACAAAAATGCCAAAGACGTCTGTCCTACCTTCATTTATAAATACTTTGTTTATCTCTTTTGGAATATTAGTTTTGACTTTGTTATTTTGTATGTCATGGGATGGAGATTTGTTAAGTTACGTTTATTCGGGATGGTTTTATGTGATAGGTTTTCTTATATTAATGATAATGGTGGCATACAGTGTTTATTTGACAGTAAAGAAGTTGGATTCATCTGTCATTCCTGTCCTAAGAACCGAATTGGAAAATTCACTCCAAAAAGCATGGTTGAACAAAATATCTATTTTAGGAGTTGTTACATCATTATTTCTTAATCTTTACGTGACAAATCTATTATTAATGA
>JAZUIF010000020.1:0-13788 GCA_045642085.1 Paludibacteraceae bacterium
ATATTAAAACAACTTACACAATGAAACTATAAAAAGATAAACTTTAATTGTGAAACCACAAAAAAAGGGCAGGTCTGATAAAACCTGCACATTTTTATTTTGCAAATTATATAACCAAACCAATTGTCGGTTAACAAATTATGCATTATGAATTTATTTCGCACGCACCGCACGAATAGAGAATCCATAATACCGATCAAAGTTGCCCCTGGAAGCTACGTACTCGCTGAAGTAAAGGCAGTGGGTATCGGTTTCTATACCTATACTAAGGTACGAAGACCTGTATCCGCCCCATTCTCCTTCATAATATTTGACATCCGAATATCCGCCTGCGGCAGGGAAAAAAACATATTTGCCATTCTTTGCGGAGAATTTGGCTCCATACACTCCGTTGATTTCCGTCCAACAGAATTCGCAGTTTTGGATTAGTTCCATCTGTTCTTCGTAAGTCGGCAACCTCCATTCATTGCCCCAGTTGACTGTTGCGGCGTCGTCCTCGGGAAGAAGAACCGATAAACTGTCTATTTTGCCATATTTTCCCCTCATATTGTATTTTGTGATGGAATCAAGATCTCCTCCAAGCGTAGTCGCATACTTGTAAGTGCTCCAGTCGTACACTTCTTTCGGCTCTGTTTCGCCCCATGCGAAATAGTCGCCATATTCCTCTGGCTTGGTAGCTCCAACGTTGTAAGTTGCCCATAGTGTGCCACTTGGAAGTTCAAGGTCAACATACGGATGGATTTTATTAACACTTTCATTATCATTATTTGGATCTTTCTGCTCATTACCGGGAACTGTTGGCTCGTTTTCATCGTCATCTGAACAAGAGATAAAAGGAATAATTGCGATAAACAGGGATAGAGGCAGTAAATGTTTTTGTTTCATATTTTAAATATTTTTTTGCAAAAATATAACAAAGTGACTGAACCACATTACCCATTCCCACATATTTAACGTTTATTAGTATTAAAATCTTGCTGATGAACTTATGATGGAATATGAAAAGAAAAATAACAAACAAAACAATAATGGGCAGGTCTAATCAAACCTGCCCATTACTAACTTAACATATCAAATTATATAAGCCTACCTTATTTATTAGCTTCAGCGTATTGTTCGTCAGTCACAGGCTCAAGCCATTCGTTGCTTTCTGGATCTCCGACGTGGACGTGCGATGCAAGGTGCTGGAACCATGAGTTGGCTGTAGCTCCATGCCAGTGTTTTGCTCCTTCTGGAATATCGATGATATCACCTGGTTTTAGACGGATGGCTGGCTTTCCCCATTCCTGATAGATTCCCTCTCCACCAACACAGATTAGAATCTGGTGTGCTCCGTGGTGAACATGCCAGTTGTTGCGACAACCTGGTTCAAATGTGACGTTGGAATAGCCTTGCACCGTCTTCTCTCCAGCAGCAAGATTCTTTGGCTGAATTGGTGCAAGATGACTGTTTCCTGTGAAATACTTAGCGTATGCGTAATTAGGATTTCCCTTTGGCCAATTTCCAGCACATGCGTCAGAAGCAGCATCGCACTGAGATAAACCATTCTCGCTAAGGAACTTGCATAGCTCATCCACCTGGGCTTGAGTATTACCCATGTTGACTGCACCTGCTTTATGAGCGGCAAGCTGTGGAGCGACACCCTTTAGAGCAGATAAGGCAGCGACGGTAACAATCTCGCGATCGGCTGCATTCAACTGATCACCAGCGAAAATATCACCGAACAAATGAGATTTTAGATAGTAATCATCTTGAGGACAGAATGTATAATCAAACGGTTTGCCAGATAGTTTAGTCTGGATCGCTGTTCCATTTTTCAAAGCCTTCTTAGCATCATCCCACTCAGCAGGACGACTCCAAGCCTTTCCTTCATTCCACTTGCCATTATTAGATTCAAGAACCTTACTTAACACGCCAAGGGCATTAAGAGAACGTGGAAAACCAGTATAAGCATAAAGCTGAGAGAAAGCCTCCTTGATTTCGTTGATTGTCACGCCACCATCAAGAGCAGCACGTAAAGCTGGTTCAAGTCTGACTAGATCGCCTTGAGCCTCCAATGCTGCAATAGTTGCCAAATGTCTTTGACGTGAGGATAAAGTTTGTGAAAATGCCGATGTTGCCATAATAAAGACAGTTAATACAAACGTTATTATTCTATTCATAGTAATACATTTATTTGGCTTTGTTGAATATCAGCGGAAGACATTCAGGAGCCATTTGACGCATATCTACGAGATCAAGACTCTTCACCATGTGGAGAGTGCCTTGCTTATACGTCTGGAAATGATCTGTCTTGATGTGATTCTGATAAGCTTCCTGCGACGCGTAGATTTCCAGAATACGTATCTGACAGTCGTTGCGAAGCTGCTGCATAGGGTAGATGCAGATCACACCTGATTCTTCTTTTACCGACGTCGCTCCAACATTGTGAGCGAATTCCAAATACTCCTGAAGATATTCTGGAAAAACCTCTATTTCACTGATTCTCACTATCATGGTGCTGTCGATTTGTGTTTTTTTCTTTGCCTGGCACGCAAACGTGAATAACATAGCTATTAGCATGCCTACGATTTTTATTGTCACTTTCATTGGCATATCAATTTTTTAATGAACTTAGCCACTCTCCATTGGTTCAGTCTCTTTCCTGCCAAACCGTTGATTACTTCATGTTTTCGTTAAAGAAAGATGCCAATTTTCCCCAAGGAATAACCTTATCTTTTCCTCCGTCATAAAGGTCGCAATGGCTGGCTCCTGGGATGATGAGAAGTTCCTTGTTCTCTGGTACTGGATTAGGCTTACGCACAGCGTCATAACCTTCCGCTTTACCAGTCATCATGTACTCGTATGCGTTCTCGCCGAAGTAGCGTGAGTGAGCCTTTTCTCCATGAACGATGAGTACGGCACTGCGTATCTCATTGATGTAGTAAAGGAATCGTGTGTTGGCGTATGCCTGACAACCGAAGGTGTGCCATCCATCGTTTGAGTTGCCGGAACGAGCGTGGTAACCGCGTGGAGTCTTGTAGTAGTCGTAATAATCCTTTACGAACTGAGGAGCATCCTCTGGCAATGGGTCTACAACGCCACCACCAGGAGTTGTCTTTCCGCTTTGAATCGCCTTGATGCGTTCATCTGCCAATGCTTTTCGAGTCGAAAAACGTGCCTCTTCGTTGTTGAACTCATCGTTATAACCATTGCCATTCACACGACTCATGTCGTACATGGTCATGGCGGCCGTTGCCTTGATGCGCGGATCGACAGCGGCTGCATTGAGGGCAATACCTCCCCAGCCGCAAATGCCAATGACTCCAATCTTTTCCGCATCTACATCTTCGCGCATAACGAGATAGTCGATAGCGGCAAGAAAATCCTCGGTGTTGATGTCTGGCGATGCTGTACGACGAGGTTCTCCGGATGACTCACCAGTAAACGAAGGGTCAAATGCGAGGGTGACGAAACCATGCTCGGCCAAGGTCATGGCGTATAGGCCAGAACATTGTTCTTTGATGGCTCCGAATGGACCACTAACGGCAATAGCCTTCATTTTGCCATGGGCAGTCTTGGGTATGTAGAGATCTGCCGCTAGGGTAAATCCGTATTGAGTTTTGAAGGTGATTTTTTCATGATTTATCTTTTCACTCAATGGAAAGGTCTTGTCCCATTCCTGAGTTGTGGAGGTGCTTGGTCCGTTCTCTTCTGTTGTCTTGTTTTGAGCACAAGCACTAAGTAAAAGTGCCGAGAGCGTAAGGATAAATAATTGTTTCATGACTGACTTCCTTGAATTGTAATTGATTATACGACTGCAAAATTATTCATCTTGTTTGTGATGGAAAATACCTGAAATTTAGAAAAGATAACCATTTTTTAGGATTTTTCTCTTGTGAGCATCCAGAAGGAGAGTCATCCTACTTCAGCCATCATAATTCCAAATTATCATACGTTCTTGATGAACTTCGCTGGCACACCACCCACAACAGTTCTTGGCGCTACATCCTTGGTCACTACGGCTCCAGCTGCGACAATGGCTCCTTCGCCGATGGTTACACCTTGCAAGATGCTGTGATGCGAAGTGCCTCTTGCGACATTTCGTGCATCAGCAGATGTGCCTCCGAACCGTTTTCGACAGGAAGACCATCTGCCATGTGTTTTCTGAATTGTTCTACTGTCATTGTCTTCTTACATTCCAAGTTTCTTTAACCACGCTTCCACACTCTTCTTACCACTTGTACGTACATCGTGACCGTAGATTGAGAGTGCATCCTTGAATGTTGCTTTGGGATAAGCTTTCTTTAAATCGCTGACAACACTTCCCAAACCACTGCCTTCATGCGTTGTAAATGGAATGATTGTCTTGTCGTTGAGGTCGTATTTACTGAAGAAGGTGAACATCACTTGTGGATAGGTTCCCCACCAAATAGGACCTCCGATGAAGACCGTATCGTAATCATCTATGTTATCTATGCCGCCCTTGAATGCAGGGAGTTTGCCTTTCTGCTGTTCCTCTTTCGCAAGGTCGCAAAGTGGAGTGTATGCCATGTCATATGACTTCTCAGCTACAATCTCGAAGCGGTCAGCACCAGTTGCTTCACAGATCATGTCTGCTACAAGTTTGGTGTTACCTTCCTTGATGTTGCCTACTGAGTAGTTCTCGCCAGCGTGTGAGAAATAGATTACAATTGCTTTCATATTGCTTGATTCTTTTTTTGTTACTTTATATGCTTTCGATGTCCCCGAACATACCATTGGCACTAAGGCGGTAATAGCTGTGAGTATGATTGTCAGATACTTTTTCATAATCTTCTAATCAATTTCGCAGGATTTCCTGCTACCATAGTATTGGGTTCAACATCTTTTGTCACTACAGAACCAGCACCTACAACGGCATTGTCACCGATTGTAACGCCTGGAAGTATGGTTGCACCAGCTCCAATCCATGCTCTCTTGCCGATGTGAACAGGTTTACATGTAATCACCCAACGGTTTTCAAGGTCATGGTTGTTTGAAATGAGTTGGCAGTTAGCGGCAATCATTGCTTCGTCTTCGATAGTTATGCCACCGGCAGACATCATCAGACAACCGTTCATGATGACGCAGTTCTTGCCGATCTTCACCTCATGGAAGCGAACGCCCATCAATGGCGTGTTTACTCGGCTGCCTTCTCCAATAGTTGGGAAAAGTGCCTTCACAAGTGCGTCATATTCATCGGTGTAAGGCATAGTGTGGTTTAGCTTGAACAACGTTTGTGCCTGTTCTTTAGCAAGTTCCAGTTCCTCTGGAGTTTGCTTACTGCAATCTATCCGTTTTTCTTCCATACGTCATTCTTATCAGATGAATAATTCATTTTGCTTGCGCTCTGCACATCCTTTCTTGATGGCAAGGGAAATCATTGTATGCATAATCTTTCCTATTGAACGTGCGTTATTAGGGCAGATGCTGATGCAACGCATACACGAGACACAAAGGTCTTTGTTTGCTTTTCTCAAGTCAGTCAAAGGGATAGCTCCAACAGGACATTGTTTAGCACATAAACCACAGCCAGTACACTTCTTGCTTGCCGTTGGATAAGGTCCACTTCCTGCCTTCTTGTATGGAAAGTTGCCCTTCAAAGCAGTTTCTGCAAGTGTCTTTCCTGCATCTGCTGCATCCTTAATCTTTCCACCGAATGCTTTCAACTCTTTGAGATCGTCAGCATCAGGGCGATTAGCTCCATATTTGCGGATGATACTATGCTCAGCAATGGCTCCTACAGCCGCAATGACATTAAAGCCCATCTCTGTGCATGTCTTATAGAGTTCAAGCAGAGCATCATCGTATGCCCTGTTGCCATAAACTGCTACGACAGCGCATTTAGCACCGTTAGCCTTAACCATTGATTTCAATCGCTCAATGGCAAGAGCAGGAATACGACCACCATAGACAGGTGCTGCTATGATAGCTAAATCGTCCTTTGTGAGAACTATTTCAGAGAGCATTGCTTCTGGATTGCACAACTCGTATGTTTTGATTTCGGAAGAGATACTAGAGCATATAGCATCTGCTACCTTCTTTGTTCCTCCTGTTGGAGAGAATGTTATCTGTTTGTTCATGCTTTTTTGCCCATTTCGTATGCTGCCTGCAATTTTGCGTTGCCTTCGATATCACGTGGATCGTTCACACCACCGCAGAACAGTGTGCCGGCAAGTCTCGACTCTGGATAACAGTCAATCCAACCAGTAAGTCCAGCCTCCGCACGTTTAGGCACAAACTCCTCGTCCTCTGCCGCTGTAGTTAGCATGTAGACGTCACGGAACTTATAATCCTGTGAATACATGGCATTCATACGGTCAATAAGTGTCTTCATCTGTCCACTCATCTCGTAGTAATATATTGGAGTAGCCCAAACAACGACGTCGGCATTGAGAACCTTTGCCATGATATCATTCACGTCGTCCTTGATGACACATTTCCCTAATTTTTGGCAGGCAAGACATCCTTTGCAAAATTGTATGTTCTTGTCGACGAGGGAGATCTTCTCTACGTCGTGTCCTGCATCCTGTGCTCCACGGATAAACTCATTTGCCAAGGCATCAGAGTTAGAATGAGCACGCAGACTTGTTGAAATCACTACAACTTTCATGATTATCAAAATTATTTTACAAAACTCTCAATCTCAGACTTGCTTGGGTAATTCAACAACTGACCGTCCTTGATTGTTAGGTTAGGGTAGGTGCTTCTCAAATCTTTAACTGAGTTTCTAATTGAACTACCACCTGATGTTGCAAATGGAATGATTGTCTTACCCTCCAATTTGTTAGCCTCGATGAAAGTGTTGATGATATGAGGAGCAACGTCCCACCAAACGGGGAATCCGATGTAAATAGTCTCGTACTGATCCACACTGCTGATATTCTCAGCCATTTCAGGTCGTGAACTCTTGTCTTTCATCTCAACAGATGAACGGCTCTGCTTGTCTCTCCAATTAAGATCAGCAGAAGAATATTTCTCTTTTGGAGTAATCTCGTAAAGATCGGCTTTTGTAGCCTCTGAAATCTGTTTTGCCACTTTTGCTGTAACTCCTGATGCTGAGAAATAAGCAACAAGAGTCTTTGATTTCTGTTGTGCTGATGCACCAAATGCGATTAACATAGTACAAATGATTGAAAGAATTTTTTTCATAGTTTTAAATATTAATTATTTATACGCTCGTCCTATGGACTCGCGTTGGTGGGGAGGTTAGGGCTTCGCCCTTAACAATCCTAAATTTATTTACGCTGCTCTCCATTGGTTGGGAGTCTTTCCAGTCAAACCTTTGAAGAAGCGGACGAAATGTTGCGGATATTCAAAACCAAGTTGCTGGCTCACCATTGTTATTGTATTCTGATCTGATTCCAACAACTCTTTGGCACGGACAAGCAAACGGTCGTTGATTAGATCTTTGGCTGTTCTTCCTGTCTCTGTTTTGACGAGGGTGCCGAAATAACCAGTTGATAGGCTGCATTTGTCAGCGAAATACGCTACTGTTGGCAAACCTTCGGTCTCGGCTTTTGTAGTGATATATTCGTCAAGTAAAGTGATGAATTTCTTCACTACCGAATGGTTGATCTCCTCTCTTGTGATAAACTGACGATCGTAGAAACGTAGAAGATAGTTTAGAAGCAATTCTATGTTGCTGACTATCAACTCTCGTGTATGCTTATCGATAGGGTGTTGCAACTCCTGCTGAATCAAAGTCAACACACCACGGAAGATTTCGATTTCCTGAGTCGACAAGTGTAATGCCTCGTTGGATGTGTAGTCGAAAAACTCATATCGGCTGATATTTTTCCCAAGCGATGTACGGTTGAGAAAATCAGGATGAAAAGCCAACGCAGTGTACTTGGCGAATGGCACCTCAGGATTTGGTTCGACATGAATCGACTGTCCTGGAGCAAAACTTGTGACTGTCATCTCATCAAAATCGTAGGGAGTGCGACCATACGATAATTTACAACCTTTATTCTCTTTCAAAAAGACAGCATAAAGGCAGTAATGCATTACACATTCCTTTAGATGGTCAAAATTTTCCACTCGAACTACACTAACCAACGGATGCAATGTCTCGCATCCATTGATATCGTTGAATTTCTGTATGGAGTCTATATAAATATCTTGCATTTTTATAAAAACTATAAGAATCATTTTACAAATGCAATATTACTATTTTTGATATAAATACATATTACCATTACTATTGATTTTATAACCAGAATTTCGGAATTAGGTTTGGCAAATAGGGAATAGTCAGGGAAATGAAATAGAAATAATGAGCAAAAGTCCAAATTGAATGTTAAAGAAGGTTAATGCGAAGATTCGAATAATTGAATATAATAAGAATTCACTACTTTTACATTGCAAATGATAAAGCAAAACAAATAAACGCTTCCGAAGGATCTGGAGGAAAGCCTACAACTATCACCGTTCCCGAAGGAAACACATAACCAAAGGTTACATTAACCGACAGTTGTTTGCCAAGCAAACAACTGTCGGGGAAAAAACATAAAAATATGAAAAGAGTTTTACTTACAACGATGGGCGTGGCCGCCCTAAGCATGGCGTCGTATGCCGCAACATTCATGTATGTGGAAAAGAACGACGGCACAGTGGTGAAATATGGAGTAGAAGATGTGCATCAGGTATATTTTGGAGAGGATGAGGTCATTCCAAGCGACACTACACCAGTAATCCCGTCAGACACTCTAGCATCCAACCATCCTTACGTTGACCTTGGTCTTCCATCCGGCACACTATGGGCGACATATAATATAGGAGCGACCAAGCCTGAGGAATACGGCGACTACTTCGCATGGGGCGAGACTGAGCCGAAGGAGGTGTATGATTGGAACACATACAAATGGGGAAAATTTATTCTAAAGTACAATTCAGAGGATGGATTGACAATTCTTCTTCCCGAGGACGACGCCGCTACAGCCAACTGGGGCAAGGAATGGCGTATGCCGACTACCGAAGAGCAGAGAGAATTGGTTGAAGAGTGCTATTGGGTGTGGTCCAACGGTTACAATGGAAGTGATGTAAGGGGACATATCGTTTATAAGGCAAAAAGATTTGACGACAAAGGTAGGGTAGAATATCCTGGTGGAAATTATCAATCAGAGATTGAATATAATGTCTCTTCCGATGCCCATGTTTTTCTTCCGGCTTCCGGTGGCCGTTGGGATGACGAGCTCGCCTACGATGGCGACAGCGGCGGCTTCTGGTCGTCTTCGCTCTACGAGGACTACGAGTACGCCGCCGGCGAGTTTGGCTTCAACGAGAAGGTAGTCGGCTGGGACTACGGCAGCGACCGCCGCATTGGGTTCCCTGTGCGCGCGGTGCATGCCAAATAATTCGTAATGCATAAATTGTAATTAATAATTGTCGGTATAATCTCTTCTCGGTGTGGATTTCCAACGATTATAAAAGAAAGGGTAGTGCTGATTCCAGCATTACCCTTTATGTTTCTGTATTATGCCTATAGATGATGTCATCCATAGGCATCTTTTCATCCTCGTTTTTATTGTCTCAGACTATCACTTCACAATCTTCAAAATATCCTCTACAATCTGATCGTCAAGCAAACGGTTGTCGGATAGTAACTTGTTGACGTCGAATCTGTCGTAAAGATCCTTCTTGATTCCGCCGACAAGAACCTTCATGTCTGATGTTCCGTAGTATGATGCGATACGCTCTCCAAATCCACCGTCTTTGCATCCATCCTCAAGTGTGACTACAAGTTGGTGATCCGACTTCAATGCGTCAAGTGTTTTCGCGTCGACAGCATTCAAATAACGTGGATTGATTAGGGTAGCGTCGATACCTTTATTCTTTAGTAATGCACATACATTCTCACCCTTCTGATAGAATGATCCAGCGGCTATGATTGCCACTTTGCTTCCCTTATGAGCGATCTTATATGAAGACTCGTAACTGTATTCTGTTTCGACTTTCTCACTTGTATGGAACACTCCGTTGCTTGGCACACGAATCGCAATCGGCATCTTATCCTGAAGTATTGACCAACGAAGCATAGCGAAATATTCCTCGCAATTTGTCGGAGCAAGATAAACAAGTCCAGGAATGCTTGTCAACATTGGAATATCAAACAAGCAGATGTGAGTGATGTCGTTCATTGTGCCACATCCTCCCCACATAACATTGATTACCGCTGGATTAGAGTTGATGCAAAGATCCTGTGCTATCTGGTCGTATGTACGCTGAATGAAAGTAGAGTAGACTGTCCACACTGGGCGTAATCCACCTTTTGCCATACCACTTGCCATCGCTACAGCCTGTTCCTCAGCGATACCCATATCGATATGCTGTTTGCCTGCTTCAATTCGTTTGGGTAGTGTGAATCCGGCAGCAGTAGGAGTTCCGGCAGTCACAGCGATAAGTGTAGGGTCTTTCTTCATCTCTGCAAGCATCCAATCGCTAAACAAAGTCTGATAATCTTCCATAGCAGGTCCAGCTGGACGTGAACCGTCGACTGGATTAAACGGTGCTCCCCAGTGCCATGATTCCTTATCCTCTACAGCTGGCTGGAATCCGTGACCTTTCTCAGTGTGGATATGAACAACTGTTGGTTTATCTGTGTCCTTAACTGATTGGAATAGGGCAATTAGTTTCTCGATATTGTTTCCATCTTCAAGATACTTATATTCAAATCCCCACGCCTTAAACCAGTTATGCTCGCAATTTCCGTTTGATTCTCTCAACGCACGAAGATTCTTGTAGATTCCTCCGTGATTCTCTGCAATAGACATCTCATTATCGTTGACTACGATGATGATACCAGTACCAAGTTCAGAAGCTTCGTCAAGTCCCTCAAATGCCTCACCTCCAGAGAGTGAACCGTCGCCAATAATTGCGATGATATTCTCCTTTGTACCTTTGATGTCACGAGCCTTCTGCAGACCAGTGGCAAGAGAAACGGAAGTAGATGTGTGACCTATCTCGAAATTATCATAGACAGGGCTCTCTGCTGGAGATGAATAGCCTGAAATAGCATTCATGTCATCCACGTCGCCAAGAAAACCAGACGCACGGCCAGTCAACACCTTATGAGGATAACACTGGTGAGAAACGTCGAAGACAAACTTATCCACTGGAGCATTAAAAACATAATGTAGGGCGACGGTAGCCTCCACGAAACCAAGATTTGGACCGACGTGTCCACCATGCTTGCTCACACGGTTGATGACGGCGGCACGAGTCTCGTCGGCTACAATATTAAGAGCTTTAATATCCAGTTTTTTCAAGTCGGCTGGCGACTGTATTTTCTCTATATACATAATTCTATCTTCTTAAATGTACTTTTTCAAAATTCAGTATTGCAAAATTGTGAACTTTGGCATAAATAGTTTATACCTAAAATTCGGAAGAAATTACCAAAAAATCGGAAATGACAAAAATCAAATCAATCACCTATTTGAATAGGGTCGGGACCTCTGTCATTCAAATCATCATCAATATCGTCTTTGTTTTCGACAATTTTGACTTCATTTTCCTTCTCTTTTTTAGCTCTCCAATTCTTATATTTTGTCTCTAACCATTTTACTAACTTCTTAGTAAAGAATGAGATTATGAAAGCTAAACTTAATGCAAAGATAAAAGGCCAGAATACAACCTCTTTCCAATCACGCAATTGTTCTTGGCTTTTCTTATAAAGATAATTTTCGGCACTCATCATTGTGGCCCTTGTGCATTGGGCAGGCAATTCAAGATACTCAAATATCGTGTCTTTTTTAATGTCACCATCTTTTAGAGATAAAGTGAAATAGGTGTCTCTTGTTTTGCCATTGATATAATCATTTTTCAAATGGCCATAGACATAATTATTTGTCTCAGCTAAGCTATCTATACCGTAAAGGCTCAGACTGCCTTCGATGGTGAATTCGCCACTATCGATTTGATGTAAGGTATATTTATCATTGATATTTACGTATCTTGTATCACCCAAAAATAAGTTTGACTCCCCGCCAATAAGCAAACTTGTCGCAGTGAATATTGTAAATAACACAAAGAAAATTGAAGCCCCGACAAAAAAGGAGATAAGATATGATAAACGCTTCTCTTTGTCAATAAAATAGCCAAAGATAAAAAGCAATAGCAATACTATTAATCCAAAAACAGGAAATATAAATAGAATCGCTATAATTAGGAATATCGCTACAAATAAACAACCACAACCTTCCATTATAATACTACTATTCTTCCCTCCACATCAGCATCTAAAAGTTGATTTTCAGAGAGATATTCTTCAATAATTTGATTGCAAGATGTCGAGATGACTCTTGCTTTGCCATTGTTTTCAATTTCATCCATTGAGATTGACATGAAATCTTCGATATTGATGAAATGATATTGCTCCATGGCGACTGTCAAAATCTGGTCGTCTGTGATTGGCTTACCCATGAAATTAAATTTCGAGAATCTCTTCTCATCCTTAATATATTCAATCTCAACTCCTTTGGAAACCTGGTAAAACTCACAATGCTCAACCCATTGCTCATCTCTGAGCATAAATAGCATCATCTTACGTAGTTGTTTGCCAGAGACTGTAAACTGATAAATCGCGTCGTCAAAGGGGAAACAAGATGATAAATCACCAAATGTCACTGTTGGTCCTAAAGAGTTAGAACGGATACCTCCAGAGCCTTTTAATACAATGTCGACACCCAGACTTCCCTTTAGAATATCCGAACAAAGATTGCCTAATGAAGTTTCCTCAGTACGACTCGGATGTGTCAACTCTTTTTTCAAACGGCTGATGATGCGGTTGAACTTAGCGTCAGTGACCTCTTTATAGCTATTAAGCAAACGATCCATACTCTCGTCGGCAGGACAATTCTCCTGACAAATATTCACACATTCCCAAGTGTAGGAAGATACACTATTTGTATCGGTGTCGATAATAAACTCAAATTTTCCAATTTGATTTGTGCCGACACCAGCTTGAGCAATGATGATATTATTCACTTCGACAGGCTGCTCAAGTAGTGTGTGTGAGTGACCACCGATGATGACATCCACACCTAAAGATGGATTCAACTGTGTAGCAAGCTTCTTATCCTCCTCAAAACCAATATGAGTCAACAGAATAGTCAGATCAATATCTTCCGAACGATAACTGTTACAGATACGTTCAACCTCCTTTACAGCGTCGGCAATATCAACCATTGTACCAATTGTATTATCTTTCTTGGTTTCATTAAGCACCTGTTCTGTAAGAATACCGATGAAAAGAATCTTCATTCCACCGATTTTTTTCACTACACAAGGTTTGAAGAGTCTGCGACGGTTATGACGGATATAGAAATTAGCATTGATGATTGGGAATTTTGCGCACTTCTCAATAAAAAGAAGATGTCCGATACCGTAATCTGTCTCATGGTTTCCCAATGTCACAACATCAGGAGAGAGCAGATTCATAATTTCAATTGTAGAGATTCCTTTAAATTCTGAATCGATAACACTACCACGGAACATGTCGCCAGCCACACAATAAAGAGTATTCTTCTTTTGTGCACGGATCTTGCTGATATATCCCGACAACATTGATACTCCTCCAATCAATTGTTCGTCTATCTCTTCTGCTAAAAAATCTCCATGCATATCGTTGGAGTGGAGAAGTGTCAAGTTTTTTAGTTTTCCCATTTATGGCTTCAAATTGTTATTTTCTACAAAATTAACTATTTTGTTAAACATTGACAAATGATGCTTTCTAATCAAACTATCATAATATTTATATACTCTAAACTCTTTTCAAATAAAACC
>JAZUIF010000021.1:0-13325 GCA_045642085.1 Paludibacteraceae bacterium
ATGATCAAAGAGAGGTAAAGGTGAAAACTTACAAAAAAGAAGATCATTGCAGCCCTAGGGCTGCAATGATCTTCTAAAAAGTTCTAACTTTGTCCTAATAAAACTAAGTAAAAAACTGTAACGGTTATTTAGGACTAGTCACTCTAGTTAGATTATTTGTTCTTCAACAAATCTCTGATCTCTGTAAGAAGAATCTCCTCCTTGCTTGGTGCTGGTGGCTCTGGAGCAGGAGCTGGAGCCTCCTCCTTCTTTTTGTTAAGCTTAGCCATCAAACGAATAGCAGCAAAGATACAGATTGCAACGATCAAGAAATCGAATGTAACCTGTAGGAAGTTACCGTAGTTTAGTGTAACTGCGTCAACTGCAGCTGTTGTGTCAGTAGCAGGAACAGCATCCTTCAATGTTAGCTTCAAGTCTGTGAAGTTTACACCTCCAACAACTGTACCGATAAGCGGCATCATGATGTCAGAAACCATTGAAGTTACGATCTTACCGAATGCACCACCGATGATCACACCAATTGCCATGTCGACAACATTGCCCTTCATGGCGAAATCCTTAAAATCACTAATTAAACTCATTTCTAAAAAATTTTGTTAGCCTTAAATATTTTTGACAAATATAAAGGTTTTTAAAAAGATAATCAAAAATCGTTTTCAAAATTATTCAAACACATGTAGAGACGCGGTGCACCACGTCTCTACGGATTATTCCAAAATAATCTTGACTACCTTCTTCTCTGTTTTGGCCAAATAAACTCCTTTTGAGTATCCATTCTCCTTCAATTTTGTTGAAAGAAGATTCTTGTTACTTTCGATTTCACCGCACTTTTTGCCGTTTACATCAAAGATTTCAAAAATTTGATTCTCATTTGCATCAACAAGTTCAACTGATGTCGGATCAAACTCTGTGAAGATGAATTTATCAATGTTGATCCAGTCGCCGACAACCATCATACGTAATGTATGCTCTCCCTCAGGAAGTTTATTCAGACTACGTACCTTTGTTTCAAGATAGCTTTCGTAGTCGTTGTCATTAGGTGCAGTCTGCAACATCTCAGTGATTTCCTCTCCGTCAAGAAGAAGTTGCACACCAGAATTCTCGCCACCTGTCGACAATATAGCAGTGATATCATAGAACGACTCTTTTTCGATGTTGACAGTATAATCGACCCACTCCTCTTTCTGAGCGTAACCGATTGCATACTCGTTCTGTTTATCCTTCAAAGCATATACGTCGACACCTGTCTCCATACGATAACCCTCTCCACGATTCTGTCTGTCTTTATCATGATATGAAATACCTTCACTGCCCTTGTCGAAATGTTCAGCCTCGATAGTACCAGGAATAGAAAGAGCCTTATCGAAGAATGGCGACTTTGGAACTGTCTCGCCAGCTGTGATATAGATACGGTAGCCATAAAGATTACTTGTGATATTAACCGGCACCACGATTCTTCCATTATTCACACTATAAGCATCTGTGGCAAGAGTCTGAGGTCCAGCCACCGCCTTATCCTTATTCTCCCAAGTCACAACCTCAACCTTCACGTCGACCTCACTACCCATCCAATCAGGAATGCCATCGATAGTCACGTCGACAGAACCTTTGCAATTACCACCCAACACGATGCTTGCCTCACGCATTTTCTTGTTGACAGCTGCAAAACCATCCAATCCATCGCTCTTATCGTTTGGTGGAGTGACGTTAGCCATGTAGCCCTCCATATCGCCATACCATTTGTAAAGATGCCATCCACCACCCTTCTCATTCTGGGCTGTAAGCAAACTACCCAAGCGGCCAGGAAGATTAGTGAACCACCACGAAATCATCGCACTTTCCACACCGTGACGCTCAAATTTTGCGATGAATGGGACAGAATAGCCTGGACAACCCTCATATTTCTGGTTAGCAGCATCAGATCCAGCACAATACTCATTGATACTGATCTTGCGTGGAGAGACATTATACTTCTTCTCCATGCTGCGGTAGTGGTTGAGAGCATCCACAAAACCACCCGATCCCCACTGATGCCAACTTACAACGTCGGGCATACAATTGTTTTCCGAACAGAATTTCACAAATGCTTCCATTCTCGACGAACTATAGAAAGCGAAAGATGGTCCGATGATCTTGCAACCCGGATCAAGTCGACGCAAAAGCTGATAAGTAGGCTTCCACAAATCCTCGTGATATCTGCCATTAGCATCCTTCCAAGTACCGTATGGCTCATTCCAAATCTCGTATCCATCGAAATTTAGGTTCGAACTCTTTCTTTTATTCACGATAGCAGTCACCTCAGATTCCCAATGGCTCCAGCCCTTCCAACCGTAAGGCCAGCCCGGAAGAATATCCGCAAGACGGATATGCACTTTAGCCGTAGTGTTCTTCAATCTCTCGGCAGCCTTGAAAGCATCACCGATCGGCTGCTGACGTCCACTACCAGAGACAGCAGGATTAAGAAACGCATTTGGTTTAAGAGGTGCGACGTGTGCTGCGATATCAGCAGGAAGCGACTCCGTAAGTCCGTAGAGTGAACCAGAAGCCACATGAGTCACAGGGCGAATACTGTCGCCAAGATTAACTTTCAAGTTAAAGTCAGCAGCAAACGATATCGTCGACATCGCAAGTGCCAAAGAAGTTAAAAGTCTAGTCTTCATAGTATAATAGGTAATAATGATATTCCTTTTGTTGGGGCGATGCCTTGTGCTCGCCCTTTCGTGCGATGCTTTGTGCTCGCCCACACCGACAAAAGTATATTTAATTGAAATAAAGGGTGATAGATAAAAGTATCAAACAAGGATAGAGAGAATTAACAATAATGGAAAAATAATGAACATAAATACGAAGATACATTATATCTTATGTTTGAAAGATGCGAGTATCATCACTCGCAAAGTGACAAAGGAGTAAGATAGGTATAACCATCCTACAATAAACAAGCCGACATTTACTGAAAAGTGAATGTCGGCTTTTATTTTTAAAATAAAATAGCAATACATTATTTCGCATTTCTACATATTTTACCACGTTTTCATCGAATAATTTAATAATTAATCATAAAAACTCTGAAAAACTCAGTTAGTGACATGTCGTAATTTAAATAAGAGAGTTAAAAAAATTGGAACGTTTGTTGAAAAAAAATAGTATATTTGTTTGCACAATTGAAGTATATGTAAATTAGTCGATGAAAAAAGAACTTATTATGATGGCAATGGCTCTGTCGATAGGCAGTGTCAGCGCTCAAAAAACTAAAACTTATACTACTGCTGAGCGTCTGTACTTTGAAGGAAAAGAGATGTACGATCTTAAGCAGTATAACACAGCCTTTCGTTACCTCGACGAATATCTACAGGATAAGGATGTTGACAGAGAGGAATACTATGCTGAAGCGGAATATTTGCTTGCATGCTGTGCCTACGAAATGGACAGAAAGGATACTCGCGGCCGTTTGGAAAGATTTGTAGCCAATAATCCACACTCGTCACACATCAGCAGAATACAGTTTTTGCAAGGTTCTATATTTTTTCAAAAAGGCAAATACAAAGAAGCTTTAGAAGAATACTTCTCTAAAGTGGATCCTCGCAAACTAAGCAAAAAAGAGAAGGCTGACTATTTCTTCCGTCATGGTTACTGTAATCTTCAACTTCAGAACTATGACAAAGCCCACTCTTCTTTCTCGACTCTTTGCAATCTTAACGACGATAACTACGAGAAATCAGGCAAATACTACCTTGCCTACATCGACTATGTAAAGAAAAATTACGACGCTGCCCTTCCAACGTTCCTTGAATTGCAGAACGACAGTGAATATGAATCTATAGTGCCATACTATATCGCCCAAATTTACTATCATAAAAATATGGACGAGAAAGTGTTCGAATACGGACACTCTATCATCGAAAAATATCCGAATAATAAGAGCAATTCAGAGATTTATCGTATCATCGGCGAATGTTACTTCAAGAAAAACGACTATAAGCAGACTATCAAGTATCTATCCGAATATGCAAAAACAACGGATCAGATTATGCGAAACAATATCTATATGCTGGGTACTTCTTATTGCAAGACTCAGGATTGGAAAAACGCAATTGAAAATCTGCAAAAAGTCACAACTGATAACGATGAATTGAGCCAAAATGCATATCTCAACCTCGGAAATTCATATTTGAAGGTTGGCGACAAGACCAACGCAAGAATGTGTTTCTCCCAGGCTTCCAAAATGGAGTTTGACAAAGAAGTTCAGGAAGAGGCAATGTTCAACTATGCTCTTGTGATTTACGACCAGAGCTACTCTCCTTTTGATGAGTCGGTCACTACGTTTGAGACTTTCTTGGAGAAATTTCCAAAATCAAACTATAAAAACCGTATCTACGACTTCCTTCTCAACGTCTATATGACGACGAAGAACTATGAAGCTGCCTACGCGTCAATCCAAAAAATCAACACGAATAATCCAAGTATTCTTGAGGCTCGTCAGAGAATTCTTTATTGTCTTGGTATTCAAAGTTTTACAGATGGAGATTACGAAAAGGCTAAAGATTATCTGACTAAGTCACTCGTCGACAAACAGTATAACTATAACACTGAGTCACTTTCTTATTTCTGGCGTGGTGAAGCTAACTTCCGCTTAAACAAGCCGACTGAGGCTCAACAAGATTATTTGTCGTTCATTAATACGACAGGTGCACGTCATAGTGATGTCTACAATCTTGCTCACTATAATCTCGGCTATTGTTATTTCAACAACAAGAGCTACACATCAGCGTTGACATGGTTCAGAAAGTTTACTAATCTTGAAGATTCCAATAAAACTCTTATCGCCGACGCCAACAACCGTATCGGTGACTGCTATTTCATCAACCACGATTTTGAAAACGCAGAAAAGAGCTACTCGAAAGTATACGCTTTGAAAGGATCCGGAGCCGACTACGCTTGTTTCCAGCAAGGTTTTGTACAGGGACTTCAAAAGAATTATAACGGTAAAATCGCCACTTTGAACCGTTTGATCGCGAAATTTCCAAATTCTGAGTATATTGCCGACGCATATTATGAAATCGGACGTTCATATGTGATGTTGAACGACTATAAGTCGGCTATCACTACTTACGAGAAATTGTCGAAATCATATTTCCACAGTCCATTGAGCCGAAAGGGTAAACTTCAGACTGCGATGCTTTACGATAAAATGGGCAATTTCGACGAGAGTACTAAGATTTACAAGAGTATTGTAGATATGTTCCCGTCGAGCGAAGAGGCTAAAACATCTCTTGAAGGTTTGAAACGAATCTACTTCGACCAAAATAACGTATCAGGATACGCAGAATATGTTGAAGGTCTCGGTGGAATCGCCAAATTTGAAATATCTGAACAAGATTCACTTACTTATTTAGCAGCTGAGAAATTGTATCTTCAGGAAAAATACCAGGAGGCAATCAACAGTTTCAACAAGTATCTCGACAAATTTCCTAACAGTATCTTCAACGAGAGTGCTCATTTCAACCTTGGAAATAGCTACTATAATATTAAAGAATACGATTTAGCTAAGAAAGAGTTGTCGCTCGTATCGCAACAGCTTGGATCCGTACATGCAGAAGAGTCGCTTATCACACTTGCTGATATCGAATACAAGAAAGAAAACTACGAAGCAGTTGTGGAACACCTAGAAAAAATGGTGGAAATCTCTCAGAATGTAGAAAACAAGGAGAAAGCTAAATTGCAGATTATGCGAAGCTATAATAAACTCGGTAAAATCGACGAAACAATTACAGCTTGCGACAACGTGGTGAAAGGAGATAAGTTAGATCCAAATCTATATCGTGAAGCTCTTTACACTCGTGCAAAATGCTATGAGCAAAAGGGTGAAACCAATTACGCTGTAGCCGACTACAAAACTCTATCCTCAAATTGTATAGATGAATTTGGTGCGGAAGCTAAATACAAGACAGCTGAATACGCATTTCACGATGGCAACAAAGAGACAGCCGAGAAAATTATCTTCGAATTCATCGAACAAAACACTCCACACCAATACTGGTTGGCAAAAAGTTTTGTTCTACTCTCTGATATCTACGTATCAATGGACAGAGAATTCGAAGCTAAACAGTATCTGTTAAGCGTAAGAGAAAACTATAAGGGTAAAGATGATATCGCTCTTGAAATTAAATCACGTCTTGACGACATTGAAGCAAGAGAGAAAAATAAAATTAAGGAGTAAAGAAAATCACGATGAAAAGATTAGTTTTTAATATTGCTCTACTTTCAGCATTTTCGACAGTCGTCGCTCAAAACGCAGCCGACTCCACAAATACTGCATCTGCCACCGATACTACAATCAAACGTAATATTGAGGTGGTGAGAGATTATACTCCCGTCATCAAAGAAGCTGGTAAAATTAATACAATGCCAGAACTTAAAGATGTGAATACCAAAAAGATAGAGATAGATTATAAGGTTTGGACTTCAACATACAAACCAAAGACTGATATAATTCCATCTCTAGATTTCGCACTCGCATCGCAAGAAGAAAACAAATATAGTCGTGAAGGATTCCTAAGAATAGGTGGAGGAAACTATAAATCGTTCCTTGGTGAGCTCTATACACCGATCTATCGCAGTGATCTTGCCCTTTTTGACTTCTATTTGAAGCATAATTCATCATTCGGTGATATAACACTTCAAAAAGACAATTATAGTGCCCTTTCAAACGATATTTTAAGCAAAGGACTCTATAACGATAACAAAGCCAGAATGTCTTTCTTACGTAGTCTTAGAATACGCGAGATCAGTGCTTTTGGAGAATTCGGTTATAATCGTTTCAACTATTACGGATTAAACAATGATATGATTGCTTTTTCCGAACTTAATAAAGACAAGGAAGAGCCAAAATATGAGAATGACAATCAGAAGAACTCTCATCTGACAGCTGCTTTGAATTTCCGTTTCAGATCAAAAGATTATATCGAGGCTTGGAAATATGATTTGCAGACAAATTGGAGATTATTCAAAACATATTTCGACGTTACAGAAAACACAATATTTACAGATTTGGCAGCTTCATACAGAATGCAAGAGTCGATTCTATCGTTGAAATTGCAGATGTATAACGTTTTTGTCTCTACTCCGGAAGATGGAGCTATTGATTTCAGCAACGCAAACAACTTCAATAATTTCACAGTTTTGAAGTTCAATCCATACTACAGTTTTGTATCTGAGGTTGGAAAATTGAATCTTGGACTTAAAGCGTCATTTGGTATAAATCAAGGAAAGAAAGTAGCGTTTTCACCGGATATTACTGGTCAAGTTCGTGTAATTGATAATATTTGGTATGTCTACGCAGGTGTAACTGGAGATTACAAAGTCAACACACTACGTTCGCTTGCAAATGAGAACATATATCTTTCTCCAGACGCACGTCCTGAGGATACTTACATTCCACTTGATATATATTTGGGTACAAAGCTGAACATCGGTAAAAGCGTCAACACAGATATTCATGTTGGTTATAAGATCATCAACAACCAATATTTCTACGTTAACAAAACAGATACTACAGGAATTACAAATAACAGATTTGACGTAGTATACGATAAAAATGTCGGTCAATTCAACTGTGGAGCGGCTGTAAACTATAATTTCCGTGAAAAAGTAGATTTTTCATTGAAGATAGGTTACAATAAATGGTCGCTTGAAAAACAGGCTGAAGCATGGATGTTGCCATCTGCACAAATCGGTTTAGGAATTAGTTACGTTCCAACCGACTATCTACGTTTCAATATTAACTATGATCTTGAAACCGGAAGAAAAGCATATATGGGTAAAGACAAAGACAAAAATGCTATAGTTGCTGACCTTAAAAATGTCAGCGACCTAAGTCTTGGTGCAAACTATAAATTGATGAGTTTTCTCGATGTATTCGCCCGTTTCAACAATATTTTGAACCAACGAAGCGAGATATGGTATGGTTATCCATCACAAGGATTCAATTTCTTACTTGGTGTGACTTTGACTTTCTAATTCGTCAATTTTTATAAGTTTCATTCTCAGTTTTCGAAGAAATGGCAATAATCGCAACACTGATGACGGCACTTCTTATCCTTGTTGTTGCATTGCAATACAAGGAAAAAATGAGAGTGAAAAAAGAAAGTGATGAACTTAAACGTAAAGAGAAACGTAGAGAGCAGATAATGAAAACAGTAGCTGGCTTGAGTGCAGTAATGATGCGAGCCAACACTGTAAGAACAAAATCACAGCTCGATATAGTCAAAAATTATCTAGAGCGTAAGATGAATCCAACCTATGCAAAGCAGACGTTGGATTATCTAAAAACATATCTATACAACGAGAATTTATCGGTGAATATGCTATGTCTGAATGCAAATCGTACATTCAGGTATGGTAACAGAGTGCAACTTCTGAATATGTTGATGTGTATCAGCACATGTGGAAAAGGTATCTGTAAAAGTGAGCGAGAACTGATAGAAAGAATCATGCAACACATGAAAATCAGTCAACCCGATAGAGACAACTTATGGACCATCTACAGAGGATATTTAGTAGATGACGAGGAAAATTTGGAGGAATCGTTGAATGAAAAGACGAAAAAAGCCTTCAAAACAATGGAATTAGAATACAACTGTACATTAAAAGAATTGAAACGACAATGGAGGAAACTTTCAATGCAGTATCATCCTGATAGATATGAAATGTCCGATGAAAACAGCAAAAAAGAGGCTACTCGTAAAATGCAGGAGATAGTCGAAGCATATAATTACCTTCTTGACAACTACTTTGAAAGCATGAACATTTAAGTTGAATTTACGATGGAAAAAGAGATTTCACAGTTAAAACAGATAGTTCTTTCGCTTCCCGAGAGTCCAGGAATCTACCAATATGTCAACAAAGACAATGAGATCATATATGTCGGCAAAGCTGTGAATCTTAAAAGACGAGTTTCTTCATATTTCAACAAATATCAGACATCAAATAAGGTTCGTGCACTTGTAAAGCAGATTGTCGACATAAAATATATCGTTGTACCCAGCGAACAGGATGCTCTACTTCTTGAAAACAGTCTAATCAAGAAGCATCAGCCCAGATACAACATTTTATTGAAGGACGACAAGACATATCCGTGGATTTGCATTAAAAATGAGCCTTTTCCTCGTGTTTTTTACACTCGACGCCTAGTTCACGACGGTTCACAGTACTTTGGTCCATACACCTATCTTCCAGCCATGAAGACAGTGTTGGATTTAGTCCATAACATCTATGGAATCCGCACTTGTAACAATAAACTGAGTGATGATGTCATCAAAAATGGCAAATACAAAGTTTGTCTGGACTATCACATCAAGAAGTGCAAAGGATGTTGTGAAGGCTATCAAAGTGAGGAAGAGTACAGAGAGAATATCAAGGAAATCAAACTCATTCTCAAGGGTGAGATGAGTACTCTTGAAAGCTATATTCTCGATGAAATGGGAAAAGCTGCGGAGGAAATGAGATTTGAAGATGCTCAGAGAATGAAAGAAAAAATGTTTCTTTTATCTCAATACAAGAGCAAAAACACGATTGTAAGTCCAATTTTGACCAATATTGATGTATTTTCAATTGAGATTGACGACAACAACGCCTACATCAATTTCTTGAAAGTGATGGAAGGTACAATATCACAAGCTTACACATTCGAGTATAAAATACAGACTGAAGAGGAAGAGAGTGAAATTTTGGCATCAGCAATCATCGAAATGCGACAGAAATTTCAGAGTATGTCGAGAGAAATCATTGTTCCCTACCCTATTTCATTTGAACTTGAGAATGTGACAGTCACTGTACCACAACGAGGAGATAAGAAAAAACTACTCGATTTATCCATCAAAAATGTCAAACAATATCGATTTGACCGAGTAAAACAGACAGAAAAGTTCAATCCAGAGCAACGAGCAATGAAGCTTTTGACTGAACTTCAGAAGACACTTGGATTAAAAGAGATACCACATCAAATTGAATGTTTCGATAACTCCAACATTTCAGGAACAGATGCAGTGGCAGGATGTGTGGTTTACAAAGACGCAAAACCATCAAAGAAGGATTATCGAACCTACAATATCAAAACTGTAGAAGGACCAGATGACTACGGATCAATGCAAGAAGTTGTGCGTCGACGTTACAGCAGATTGGTGAATGAGGGAGAAAAATTACCTAATTTAATTATCGTCGACGGAGGTGTCGGGCAGATGGAATGTGTGCGAGAAGTGGTCGAAGATGAGTTAAAATTATACATACCCATCGCAGGTTTGGCAAAAGATGACAAACACCAGACCAAAGAATTGTTGTTTGGTTTTCCTCCACTTCACGTTGAAATACAACCCAACCATTCATTATTTAGATTTTTGGCGAGCATTCAAGATGAAGTACATAGATTCGCCATCAGTTTTCATCGCAACAAACGAAGCAAAACTCAGATTCATTCTGCACTTGATGATATCAATGGAGTCGGAGAAAAGACGAAAGAAACGCTGATAAAAACATTCAAAAGCGTCAAACGAATCAAAGAGCAGAGTGAAGAAGAACTTTCAAAAGTCGTCGGAAAATCGAAAGCAAAGATTGTTTACGACGCACTTCACCAGAAATAAAAAAAACGCCAGCAGAAAATCTGCTGGCGTTTTTTTATTTTTACCCTTTCAATCGATGATTTATTCTTCGTTAAAAGTTACTGAGAACACGCTGAAACAAAATTGTTCCACGTGGAACAATATTAAAATTTTAAATTTCTGAGAACACGCTGAACTATATGTTCCACGTGGAACAAAAAAAGAGGTGTGATTAAAATCACACCTCTTTATAGTTACTGGTTGGATTTACTCTTTTATAACTTGTTCCATTTTATAAACCTTATCTGATGGTCTAACTTTTGCCGGAACTTCAATAGTAAATTTTGTTCCACGTGGAACAAATTCAACTTCTTTATCATCTACGATGAGTTTATCTGCTGTAATCTCAATTACTCCTGTAGTTGGACCAATAATCAAAAGTTTATCTCCTTTATTGATTCCTGCGTTAGTTTCTTGTAAGAACTCAGCAACTCCAATATTAGAATAATAACGGATTGTCTTAGCAACGTACACTTTTCTTTCAGTTGCTTCAGAACCATATACGCTACTCCACTCTCCTAATCTTTGACCTAGATAGTATCCATTCCAGAATCCACGATTGAACACAGTCTTCAATTGTTCATCCCAAACTGAGATTTTAGACTCTGAATATGATCCGTCAATGATTGAATTCAATGCTTCATTATAGCATGAAACAACAGTCTTTACATATTCAGCACTTCTAGCTCTACCTTCAATTTTAAATACTCTTACTCCTGAATCAACTAGTTTATTCAAAAAGTGGATTGTCTTCAAGTCCTTTGGCGACATTAGATATTTATCGTCGACCTTGATTTCAATATCACGCTCATCATCAAACAAACGGTATGAATGACGACAAACCTGGAAACATGCTCCACGATTAGCTGAACTATTCAACTCGTGCAAACTCATATAGCACTTTCCTGATATTGCCATACACAACGCTCCATGACAGAACATCTCAATTTTCAATTGCTGACCTTTTGGTCCACATACATTCTGATCGATGATTTGTTTGTGGATGGCTGCAACCTGATCCATATTCAACTCACGAGCCAAAACAACTACGTCAGCAAACTGAGCATAGAATTTCAATGCTTCAATATTCGAGATATTAAGCTGAGTCGACAAGTGAACTTCTACTCCAATTGAAACAGCGTAAAGAATAACTGACATATCTGAAGCAATGATTGCTGATACTCCACTCTCCTTAGCTGCGTCAACATATGTACGCATGTCGGCAAGGTCTGTATCATACATAACTGTATTTAGAGTAAGATAACTCTTCAATCCATTATCAGTACAGATGCTTGCTATATTTTTAAGATCGTCGACTGTGAAATTATTAGCGGAATGAGAACGCATATTCAACTTTCCAATACCAAAATATACGGAATTTGCACCCGCCTGTATAGCTGCTGCTAGGCTTTCGTAACTGCCTACAGGAGCCATAATTTCAAAATCTGTTCTTTTCAAATCCATAATGCTTTAATTAACTTTGCGCAAAGTTATAACTTAAAGAACAACTGATGAAAATAGGCAATATAGAATTTTCTGAATACCCTCTCTTCTTGGCTCCAATGGAAGATGTAACGGACATCTCATTCAGAAAAATGTGCAAGAAATTCGGTGCAGATCTTGTTTACACTGAATTTGTTTCAGCCGACGCACTAATCAGAAATATTCAGCGTACAGAGGATAAGATGACAATCGACGACTGTGAACGTCCTACTGTAATCCAACTTTATGGTAAAGATACTGACACTATTGTGGAGGCTGCTAAAATTGCTGAAGCAGCTAAACCAGATATTATAGATATCAACTTCGGTTGCCCAGTAAAGAAAATTGCTGGTAAAGGTGGTGGTGCTGGTTTACTTCGTGATATTCCTAAATTGCTTGAGATTACTCGTGAGGTTGTGAAAGCAGTGAAACTTCCGGTTACAGTTAAGACTCGTTTGGGTTGGGATAGCAATAATCTTATCATCACAGAACTTGCTGAGCAGATTCAGGATTGTGGAGCTCAGGCTTTGGCAATCCACGGAAGAACTCGTGCTCAGATGTATACAGGTGAAGCCGACTGGACTCTGATCGGTGAGGTTAAGAACAACCCTAGAATCCATATTCCTATAATCGGTAATGGCGACGTTACTACTCCAGAAAGAGCTAAAGAATGTTTTGATAAATATGGAGTGGATGCAGTGATGATAGGTAGAGCAACATTCGGTAGACCATGGATTTTCAAAGAGTGTAAAGATTATATCCAAGGTAAAGAAGCTGAGAGATTAAATACTCGTGATTGCTTGAACATCTTGAAACAAATGATCGATGAAAACATAGAGATGTTTGACGGAGATGAACGAAGAGGTATAACTCATACACGTCGACACCTAGCTTCAACTCCACTTTTCAAAGGCATTGATAATTTCAGAAAAACGAGAATTGAAATGCTTAGAACTGAAACAAGAAAAGAACTCTTTGATTTGATCGACTCTACAGAACCAATGATTGAGGAAGCAAGGAATCAAGAATAAAAAAAGACGGGACCTAAATGAGGTGCACCCCTAAAGTTGGACAGAAAAAAAATAATTTATAATGTATGAGCTCGGTATTGTACCGGGCTCATGCCGTTTAATCTAAGTTTAATACGTTTGTTATTGTACCACCAGATATACTCGTTAAGCTGAGCGA
>JAZUIF010000022.1:0-31885 GCA_045642085.1 Paludibacteraceae bacterium
CCTCCCTTAAAGGGAGGAGATGGCTCACTCATCTACCGTGGAACGGTTATTAAACCAGGCCATGGTTGGCAATCGTCAGCATGACGATTGGCTACCGTGGCCGAATTTAAGGGAGATTTAGATGGTCCCGAATATCTTTCCGAATGCATTTTTCAGTTTATCAAAGACAGAGGTATTCTCTTCATCTTTCTTTCCTGGCTTGGAATCCTCGTCATAACATACCAGAGACGATTCTCCTCTGTCGCTATATGTCAATCCCGACTCTTTAGAATCTTCCTCGGAGGAATGATCTCCTTTATAAACACCAAATTCTAATAATGAAGATCTGTCATCTTCGACATTGTCAATGTTCCATTTGCTTATGTCGCCATCAAACTTACTATCAAGAAATATATTTATCATCTTTTTGACATTGCTCACATCCCACTTAGAGATGTCACCATTAAACTGACTATACGCAAACATATACGCCATATCCTTGACTTTACTCACATCCCAATTAGAGATATCTCCATTGAACTGACTCTTAAAAAACATATGCCACATATTCGTGACATTGCACACATCCCACTTGGAGATATCACCATTGAACTGACTATTCGCAAACATCCTCGACATATCCTTGACGTTGCTCACATCCCACTTGGATATGTCGTCGTTGAACTGGCTTTTCGAAAACATACTCCCCATATCCTTGACGTTGCTCACATCCCACTTGGATATGTCTCCGTTGAACTGACTATTCGAAAACATCCACGACATATCCTTGACTTTACTCACATCCCAATTAGAGATATCTCTGTTGAATCTACTGTAGCAAAACATATACAACATATCCCTGACGTTGCTCACATCCCACTTGGAGATATCACCATTGAACTGACTGCCATAAAACAGAAACACCATATTAGTGACCTTGCTGACATTCCACTTAGATATGTCGCCGTTGAACTGGCTTTCCGCAAACATACTCCCCATATCAGTGACATTGCTCACATCCCATTGAGATATGTCTCCGTTGAATTGACTTCTTATAAACATACCTGTCATATTTATGACATTGCTCACATCCCACTTGGAGATATCTCCGTTGAATTGGCGGTAGGAAAACAAAAGAGACATGTCTGTAATAACTGAGGTGTCGATACAGTTTAGATCTGCACCGTCTCCTTGCAATATAATTTCTGTTTTTATTGCGTCCAATAACTCTTCCCTAGTCTTAGGATAATATTTATATTCCATACTGATTCTATTATGATGGCAAAAATATAAAAAGAATGTGGAATGAGACCCTCCCAAACTCCCTTAAAGGGAGGAGATGGCTCACTCATCTACCGTGGCCGAATTTAAGGGAGATTTAGATGGTCCGTTATCCCATTTCCGACAAAATGAAATCAGGAGAAAAGCCCATCAAAGCAATGGCACTAATCTTATGACCTCCATTGGCATTTAACGAATGTCCACAATGATATATTCGATCATCTATGACCAGCCAACGATCATGGCTATCTTTCTTCCATTCTCTCCTGCATCGCCACAAGTTGACGATTTATGGAATAACCATGAAGAAGATAATCTTTCAGCACTTTGGTAGCCCAACGTCGAAATACGATTCCTTGATGAGAATGCACTCGATAACCAACAGATATGATAACGTCAAGATTATAAAATGGAACAGGTTTCTTGACTCCATTAACGTGTAAAAAATGCACGTTATTCTCTCTTTCTAATTCACCTTCTGAAAATATATTTCCAATATGACGACGGATATTAGATTCCTCCTTTATAAACAATTGTGCTATTTGTGTAGTAGATAGCCACACAGTATCATGATCAGCATCAAGTTTAACTTCAATTGAGATTGTTTCATCTGGCTGATAAAGCACGATTTGTGATTGATTACTCACTGATACTTGTTTTGTGTCATCATTAGTCACATTCATTTTCATTTTTTGTAACTATTACAAATTAATTTAACATTCTAAAATTCTAATCATACACGCGTTTAATTCAAACGCTTTGAATCATTTGCAAAATTAGCAAAATTCTTATTCAATCCACACTCTTTTGGCAACAATGATAATTCAATCCGACCTCCCTTAAAGGGAGGAGATGGTTCACTCATCTACCGTGGAACGGTTATTAAACCAGGCCATGGTTGGCAATCGTCGCATGACGATGGCTACCGTGGCCGAATTTATCCGAATATCTTTCCAAATGCATTTTTCAGTTTATCAAAGACTGTGTTTTCCTCTTCTTCTTTCTTTCCCGGCTTGGAATCCTCAACACAAGATACCAATGACGATTCTCCTTTGCCGCTATATCTCAATCCCGTCTCATCGGAATTTTCTCCATTTTCAGAATACTCTCTAAAGATGCCATATTCCAATACAGAAGATCTATCATCAATGACATTGTCTATATTCCAATTGCTTATATCCCCATCAAACTTACTATCAAGAAATATATCTTTCATCCATCTGACATTCCTCACATCCCATTTAGAGATGTCTCCGTTGAACTGGCTACTACTGAACATACAAAACATATTGGTGACATTCGACACATTCCACCTAGAGATATTGCCATTGAACTTACTTTCCGCAAACATATACGCCATATTAACGACGTTGCTCACATCCCAATTGGAGATGTCGCCATTGAACTGGCTATATGCAAACATACCCGACATATCCTTCACATTGCTCACATTCCACTTGGAGATATAACCATTGAACTGACTGTTCGCAAACATATACGCCATATTAGAGACCTTGCTCACATTCCACTTGGATATGTCTCCGTTGAAATGGCTACTATTCTTAAATATACTCGACATGTCAGTAATAGCAGAGGTATCAATACAGTTTAGATCCGCACCGTTTCCTTGCAATATAATTTCTGTTTTTATTGCGTCCAATAACTCTTCTTTAGTCTTAGGATGATATTTATATTCCATACTGATTCAATTACAATGGCAAATATATAAAAAATGCGAAAAAGGCCCTCCCGACCTCCCTTAAAGGGAGGAGATGGCTCACTCATCTACTGTGGAACGGTTATTAAACCAGTCCATGGTTGGCAATCGTCAGCATGACGATTGGCTACCGTGGCCGAATTTAAGGGAGATTTAGAGGTTCTGAAGGAGGAATTCGTAGAGACGGGGCATGCCCCGTCTTGCTAAATTTTAAAATAAAAAAGGCCCCGCATTTCTGCGGTGCCTCTGTTCAGTGCAATGAGATACTGTCTCATCGGATAATTATGCATTATGAATTATGCATTATGAATTATTAAAGTCCAAGCGACTTCTTGATTGCCTCGATCTTAGCTGTAGCCTTCTCGTTCTGATCAGCGTAATCAGCAGCAGACTTCATTGTGCCCTTAACCTCGCAGTAGAACTTGATCTTTGGCTCTGTACCTGAAGGACGAACTGATACCTTAGTACCATCCTCACAGAACCACTGAAGCACGTTGCTTGTCTCTGGCATGTCAAGCTTCTGCTTTCCTGCTGCAGTTGTCATCTCAAGAGTCTTGAAATCTTTAACTACAGATACCTTGCTACCACCTAGATCCTTAGGAGGGTTAGCACGGAAGCCTTCCATCATTGCCTTGATCTCGTCAGCACCGCTCTTACCTGGCTTTGTAACGTTGATTGTGAACTCCTTAGAGAATCCGTACTCCTGGTAGATCTGCATCAACAAATCGTATAGAGTCTTACCCTGATCCTTAGCCCAAGCTGCGATCTCACAGATCAAACAGATTGATGCTGGAGCATCCTTATCACGTACCTTGTCGAATGGTAGGAATCCGAAGCTCTCCTCACCACCACCGATGTATTTCTTCTTACCCTCTGAGATTGCGATCTCACGTGCGATCCACTTGAATCCTGTGTAGCAATCACGAAGCTCGATATTGTTCTTCTTTGCGATCTCTGCGATAACCTCAGTTGTCACGATAGTCTTAACAAGGAACTCGTTACCTGTCATCTTGCCAAGCTTCTTCATGTTTGTGATGATGTAGTAGCAGAACATCATTGCTGTCTGGTTACCGTTGATGATCATCCACTCACCCTTGTTGTCGCGGCATACGATTGCAAGACGGTCAGCGTCTGGGTCTGTTGCTACAACTAGGTCGGCGTTAAGCTTAGTACCAAGCTTCATACCAAGTGTCATAGCCTCTGCGTTCTCTGGGTTAGGGCTTACTACTGTAGGGAAGTTTCCATCTACGATCATCTGCTCTGGAACGACGTTGATGTTCTGGAATCCCCATGAACGCAAGCAAAGTGGAACGATCACACGACCTGTTCCGTGCATTGCTGAATATACAATGTTAAGATCCTTCTGACGGTTGATTACGTCCTGGTCGATCAAAGCCTCGTGTACAGCTGTCATATAGTCGAAGTCCATCTCACCACCAATGATCTTGATTAGATCCTTGTTGCCAGCGAACTTAACATCCTCTACCTTTACCTTGTTAACCTCGTCGATGATACCCTTATCGTGTGGAGCCAATACCTGTGCACCATCCTCCCAATAAGCCTTGTATCCGTTGTACTCACGTGGGTTGTGGCTTGCTGTTACGTTAACACCAGCCTGTGCCTTCAACTGACGAATAGCGAATGAGATCTCTGGTGTTGGACGCAATGCCTCAAATAGATATACCTGGATTCCGTTTGCAGAGAAAATGTCAGCAACTGTCTCAGCGAATAGACGTGAGTTGTTACGACAGTCGTGACCAACCACTACTGAAATCTGCTTGCGGTCAGCAAAATTCTTCTTCAAATAGTTAGCAAAACCCTGAGTGGCCATACCAACTACATACTTGTTCATACGGTTTGTTCCAGCACCCATGATACCACGAAGACCACCAGTACCGAACTCTAAGTCACGGTAGAATGCATCAATTAGTGCATTTTTATCTGATGAATCCAAAAGAGCCTTTACCTCTTTCTTTGTATCCTCATCAAAATTTCCGTTTAGCCAAACCTGAGCTTTGGCTGTTACTTCTTGCAATAATGCTGTATTATCCATTTTAACTTATATTGGTTTCTTTGTTTATGCCACAAAGATATTATTTTGTAGCTGAATTAAAATACTCAAATGTTAAAAAACGTTACTTTTCGGTATCAAAACTTCTCAAAAGTGCGATTTCTTCCGCCCAAATTGATTCATCTGGCGTTTCAAGTATCAACGGAATGTCATTGAAGATGTCTTGTTGCATTATCCATTTGAAACATTCGATGCCGATTTCGCCTTTGCCTATGCTGTTGTGTCTGTCGACTTTTGAGCCGAGTGGTTTCATTGAATCATTGATATGCATAGCACGCAAATAGTTGAGTCCCACAATTTTGTCAAACTCCTCGAATGTCGACTTGCAAGCATCTGCTGTTCGCAAATCGTAACCTGCCGCAAAAGTATGGCATGTATCGATACAGACTCCTACGCGGCTCTTGTCGTCGACCATACTGATAATCTTTGCGATCTCTTCGAATCGATTGCCGACATTTGACCCCTGCCCGGCTGTATTCTCAATCACAGCACACACTCCAGAGGTCTTGCTCAACGTGATATTGATCGACTCTGCGATGCGGGCAAGACAGTCGTCGACTGAAATTGCCTTCAAATGACTTCCGGGATGGAAATTCAAAAGCTTCAAGCCAAGTTGCTCACATCTCTGCATCTCATCCAAGAAAGCAGCACGCGATTTCTCCAACCCCTCCGTCTCCGGATGACCAAGATTGATCAGATAACTGTCGTGAGGAAGAATATAATCCGCGTCGACGCCGATCTCCTGCGTCCTCTTTTTGAACGACGCAATAGATTTCTCGCTCAACGGAGCCGACACCCACTGACGCTGATTCTTAGTGAACAACGCAAACGCATTCGCCTTTATCGCCTCAGCATTCACAGGCACATTCTCCACTCCACCCGATGCTGACACATGTGCTCCTATATGTTTCATATATTTTTCTTTATTTGGATTTCGGGCAGGTTTGAAACCTGCCCCTACATTCTGGAAATATTTTGGCGTAGGGGTGGGTTTTAAACCCACCCGATATTTTTCCTTGAGGCACCGTCTCACGGGCAATCTGCCTAATTAAATAGCTGCCTTCTCCGCTTTATACTGCTTATACGCCTTATAGAACAAATAGAATCCAGTCACGAATAGAGGAACACTCAACAACTGGCCCATGTTGAATGCCATTCCGTCTTCAAAACTCTCCTGATTATTCTTGATGAACTCTAAGAAGAATCTTGTAAGGAAGATACCCTGCAAAAAGACAGCGAAGATCAAACCTTCATACTTACGCGCGTTTGTACTCCAATACAAGTACAATGTAGTGCAGTATGTGACGATGCAGTAAAGCATCTCATAGATCTGAGTTGGATGACTTGGCTCTGAGAATATAGGGTCAGCTTTTCCTGCCATCCATGAATGGATGTTAGTGATAAACTGGAATGCCCAAGGCACATCAGTAGCATGACCATAGATCTCATGGTTCATCAAATTACCGAATCTGATGCAGCAACCCGTGATTGCGACCGCTATAACCGTACGGTCGAGCACCCATAGATAGCTATGCTTAGCCACTCGTTTGCTGAAAATATACATTCCAATCAAGATACCGACAGCTCCACCATGGCTCGACAATCCACCCTTATTGATCATCAACACCTCTCCTAAGTGAGAGAAATAATATTGAGGATCGTAGAAGAAGCAATGTCCAAGACGGGCACCTATGACTGTGAAGATTGCCATGTAAGTCAAGAAATCATCGATGGCAGTATCAGGCAAACCTTCACGCTTGTAGATATACTTTTCTGTATTATAGCCAAGAAGGAATCCGAAAGCCCACATCATTCCGTACCATCTCACATCCATATCCAATCCTGGAATTGTGAATGCCACCGGATTGACTGTCCAAGTTATATATCCTAACATATTAATTTGTTTTAAGATAAAGAGGCGTGTTTTGATGCAAAACACGCCTCAATTATAATTGGTTTAATTATAATCAATTATTATAGATCCTTACCGCAGCACTGCTTGTACTTCTTACCGCTACCGCAAGGGCATGGATCGTTTCTTCCGATTTTCACACCTGCGTCAGCTGGCATCTGCTTCTGACCAGAAATCTGCTGTAGTGGAGACTGCTCTTCAGGTGCATTCTCAAGATCCTCGTTTCTGCTCATCTGCATTGCGCGGTTTCTCTCCTCTGCCTCCTTTGCCTCAGCCAAAGCCTGACGACGTGCAGCCTCTTCTGCAATACGAGCCTGAGTCTCTGCATCATCCTCCTGTCTCATCAAGATCTGTCCACGCATCAATACGTTAACAGCCTCCTGGTTCATATCGTCAAGCATAGCAGCGAACAAGTTGTACGACTCGATCTTGTAGATTACAAGTGGGTCTTTCTGCTCGTAGTGTGCATTCTGTACTGAGTTCTTCAAGTCGTCCATCTCACGCAAGTGCTCTTTCCATTTAGAATCGATAGCGTGAAGCAATGTGCGACGCTCAAACTCCTTAACGACATCCTTACATTGGCAAGCGACTGAGTCTTCCAATTTAACAGCGATGCTGTATACGAATCTTCCGTCTGTGATAGGAACACCTACCATACCTCCTTCTGGATGCTGGTCTAGGATGTTCTTCAATACTGGATAAGCCTGCTGTGCAATCATATCCATACGTCGCTTGAATGTTGCCATAGCATCTTCAAACAACTCCTCAACCAATTCTGTATCCTTCAATGAGTTGTAATGGTCTTCAGGCACAACAGTCTCAAAAGACAACAGACGAACAACCTCGTTCTTGAAATCATTGTATGGCAACATTCCCTTTGTCTCGCCGACAATTCTCTGTGCCACTCCGTAGATCATATCCATTAGGTTGACTCCCATTCTCTCTCCACGCAATGTCTGGCGGCGGCGGCGGTAGACAACCTCTCTCTGGTTGTTCATCACGTCATCGTACTCAATCAAACGCTTACGTACTCCGAAGTGGTTCTCCTCTACCTTCTTCTGAGCTCTCTCGATTGACTTAGTGACCATGTTGCTCTCGATCATCTCGCCATCCTGAACTCCCATCTTCTCCATCAAGTATGCAATCTTCTCAGAACCGAATAGACGCATCAACTTATCCTCCAATGATACGAAGAATACTGATGAACCTGGATCTCCCTGACGACCTGCACGACCACGTAACTGACGGTCTTCACGACGTGACTCATGACGCTCTGTACCGATGATAGCCAAACCACCTGCATCTTTGATCTCCTGAGATAGCTTGATATCGGTACCACGACCTGCCATGTTTGTGGCGATAGTAACAGTTTTGCTCTTACCTGCCTCTGCAACGATATCTGCCTCCTTCTGGTGAAGTTTTGCATTCAACACATTGTGCTGGATTCCACGCATCTTCAACATACGGCTCAACAACTCAGAAATCTCGACTGATGTTGTTCCGACCAATACTGGACGGCCCTGATTTGTCAAATTAACGATCTCCTCGATTACCGCATTATACTTCTCACGCTGTGTGCGGTAGATGCGGTCGTTCATATCGTTTCTTGCGATTGGACGGTTAGTTGGGATAACCACAACGTCCAACTTATAGATATTCCAGAACTCACCTGCCTCTGTCTCAGCTGTACCTGTCATTCCGGCAAGCTTGTGGTACATACGGAAGTAGTTCTGCAATGTGATTGTCGCGTATGTCTGTGTTGCTGCCTCAACCTCAACACCCTCTTTTGCCTCAAGAGCCTGGTGCAAACCGTCTGAGTAGCGACGTCCATCCATGATACGGCCAGTCTGCTCGTCGACAATCATCACCTTTCCATCAATAACGACATACTGGTCGTCCTTGATGAACAATGTGTATGCCTTCAAAAGCTGGTTGATTGTGTGGATACGCTCACTCTTAACAGAATAGTTCTGCATCAATGCCTCTTTCTGCTCTGCCAACTCAGCAGCAGGAAGATTCTTCTCCTCCAAATCCACCATTTCTCCACCGATATCTGGCAAAACGAAGAAATTAGGATCCTCGCTGACTCCAGTCAACGCATCAACTCCCTTATCTGTTAGTGTGATGCTGTTGTGACGCTCGTCGATAACGAAATATAGAGGATCAGTTGCCTCTGGCATTCTCTTATTATTCTCTGCGATGTAGATCTCCTCTGTCTTCAACAATAGAGGCTTGATACCTGGTTCACTCAAGAACTTGATCAATGGCTGGTTCTTAGGCAATGCCTTGTAAGAGCGGAACAATGCCAAAGCACCTTCCTCCTGGCTCTTCTTGTCAGTCTCCTTCAACAGACGCTTAGCCTCTGTCAAATAGTTTGTAGCCATCACCTTCTGTAGTCCTACCAAGTGCTCAACACGTGGTTTGTACTCGTTGAACAACTGTTCGTTGCTCTTCGAACGATCCATAGGACCTGAGATGATCAATGGAGTACGGGCATCATCGATAAGTACTGAGTCGACCTCATCGACGATAGCATAGTTGTGCTCACGCTGTACAAGCTCCTCCACTCTACCTGCCATGTTATCACGCAAGTAGTCGAAACCGAACTCGTTGTTTGTACCGAATGTGATATCGGCCATATATGCCTTACGACGCTCATCTGAGTTTGGACGATGCTTGTCGATACAATCCACAGTCAAACCGTGGAACATGTATAGAGGACCCATCCACTCCGAGTCACGCTTTGACAAATAGTCGTTAACTGTGATGACATGGACTCCGTTGTGAGTCAACGCATTCAAGAAAATTGGAAGTGTACCTACCAATGTTTTACCCTCACCGGTTGCCATCTCTGCGATCTTACCCTGATGCAACACAACACCACCGAACAACTGTACGTTGTAGTGGATCATGTTCCATATTGTTGGGTTACCACCTGCAGTCCAAACATTGTGGTAGATAGCGTTGTCGCCCTCGATATCAACGAAATCGAACTTCTCAGCGAACTCACGGTCAAGGTCGTTAGCCTTAACAACAACATCTTTCTGCTCTGTGAAACGACGCGCTGTATCTTTTACGATAGCGAACACCTCAGGAAGCACCTGGTCAAGCACCTCCTCATATTTATCAAGTTTGATTTTTGATAATTTGTCGATCTTAGCATAAGTCTTCTCTCTCTGCTCGATCTCCTGTGCCTCGATCTGCGACTTCAAGTCGGCGATCTCTTTTGTCTCAGCAGATACATAATCCTGTATTCTCTGCTTGATCTCCTCCGTACGGCCACGAAGCTCATCATTAGACAAAGCTGTAATTGAAGGGTATACTAGCTCAATCTTCTGGATATAAGGCTGTATTAACTCCCTGTCTCTTTGGGCTTTATTTCCAAATAGCTTGGATAAAAAATTCCCGAATCCCATATTATATATTGTTTTTATTTATCTGTTATGTTCTTTATAAACTATGTACTTTTTGTGCCTATCCACAAAAAATCACGCAAAAGTACCTTTTTTTTGCGTATAAACCGCTCTTTTTTCAGACAACGATGATTTTTTATGCTTTTTTAGCATTTAGATACTCTGCGTAAATGCGAGCGGCACGTTCTACAAGAGTAGCACATGGGATTATTTCCTTCACATCCGGATTGGGTTTCAATCCTCGAAGTTCTCCACATATTGTGCTTCCATTCTGCTCTTTGAATCGCATCGCAAGATCCTGGGCCACCTTGTAAGCATGCTCTTTACCTGCTCCGTCTGCAGGGTCGACACATCCCTCTTCCAAACCAGAAAGCATTGCTGCTCCTAGGTATGCTCCACATACGCCTTTCATCTTTGCGACTCCGCCTCCTAAACCAGCTGTGATACGGACCGCTGTAGCTTTATCAATACCGTAATCTTCCGCGAACGCTGCAAATACCGCTTGTGCACAATTATATCCTTCTGCCTTCAATTGGCATGCTAGCTGCGCTTTTTTCTCGACATCAATCATTACTCTAGGTTTATTAGATAAATCTTTTTATTTCCATTAGGCACAGCATCGAAAATGATATATTTACAGCCATTGATTGTCTTAACTTGCGATTTGATCACCACCTCGTTTTGAAGGACCTCTACCTCTTTCCATCCAAATGGCATCGGGCAACGCAATGTCAAAGGATAGTCGTAAAGTTCATCATCCAAACCATCTTCCAAAGTGATTGTCAACTTATCATCCGACGCTTTGAGCATCTCCACCTTCGCTCTGTCTCTCTCCATAGAATACTTGGCCGCGTTCTTAAACGTAGTCACCCAGAACGAATTGGTCTTCTCCTGCTCTTTCAAATAGTCGAGGCTGGCTCTTAACACATCAGACGACAACGGAGAATAGCCTTTTCCGTCGTCTATATCATAGATTGAGAAGATACACCATCCCTCACTTTTCTTTGCTGTGTTGAATCCGTTCATGAAATCCTGGTATGATCTTACCAACTCGTCCGAACCACACATCAAAGAACTGATGTTCATATAGTCGTTAGGAGTGGCTCTCTCAACATAGCCTTGACATCCACGAACCGCAAAATAATGTTTGCTTATGATGCTTGTGTCGCCCACCACACAATTAGTGTAGGCGAATGTATTACATTTATACATCGGCAACTTAACATTGATTCTTGCATTCGCATCAAGAATATCCTGTTTCTGTCGCTCTCTTGTCAATGTGTCGTATACGGCATGATCCACTGTGTGGCTTCCGACTTCACATCCCCACTCTGTAGTCGCAACGCGTAATGCATCCCATTTTGTCCTATCACACCAACGTGTAGTAAGGAAAAATGTGCATGGATACTCGTGCTCATGGAAAATAGGAAGTGCAATCTTAAACTGATTGTCGTAGCTATCCTCCATAGTATATGATATAGCACACTGTTTGAAGCCGTACCATGTGGCCACTTCAAATTCTGTATGCGGAGTACAACCTACTGTACCCAGCATGACGATCATCGCACAAAGCGTCTTTATGTTGTTTACTATACGCATATTCAATTAACCGTTGTAAAAAGACTTGTTTTTACTCATCATCTTCATCCTCAACACAAACTCCTCCTGTATTCAATTCCAAAAGTCCATCTGGAATATTCATTACTATCGTCTGTTTGTCGTCGTCAATCTCAATTATGAAATCATCTACAGCTGGAATCATTATCTGATAGCCTGCAGAATCTTTTTCCTCAAGACAGAACAATACATTTTCAGTATCATAATCGACATATTCAATAACACCGACTCTACTGCCATCCGCATTATATATGGTGTAGCCTGTATAATCGACGCCTTCTGCCTCTGCCAACTCATCCTCATCGAAATCATCTCTGGATACATACACTGTCGATCCGACTAGATGCTCCGCCTCCTCTTTGCTGTCGATATTGTCGAGCTTCAACAGTCTGCCACTATTCTTGGATCTCTCTTCCGCAATATAAAACGGTATAAAGCATCCGTCTATCTCGATGAATATAAAATCCACGCCCAACTCGTCAAGCCAATCAACAGTGACTACCACCTCCAGATTGCCCGACAAACCGTGCGTTTTACTCACATATCCTACTTCAATTATGTCGTCCTTTGTAATCATCGATACTTTGTTGAGCTACAAAAATAAGTATTAGAATGAAACTTTAATCCTATTTCTCCGCTTTTTTACCAAAAATGGAGTCGATAAATTGAATCATCATCAATGCAGTCTGCTCAAAACCTAATTTTGAGACATCTACACAAAGGTCATATCCCTTGGAATCACCCCACTCTCTTCCTGTGTAATAATCATAATACTCTTTTCTCGCAGACTCTCTCTCCTCAACCATTTTTTGAGCTTTATTGATGTCGATATCATGTCGCGAAGCAATATTCGCAGCACGGAACTCCATAGGAGCGCGCAAAAAGAATGTCACCATGTCTTTACGCTCTCTCAACACATAATCAGATGCTCTGCCGACAATCACACAACTCTCCGTTTCTGCAATTCTCTGCATTGTCTCACTCTGAGCTTTGAAAAGATTCGCTCCGGAAAGGACCGACTCACTTGTGTTGGGCGACGATAAGTCAGCCAATCTGCCTAATGAATTTTGCAATGAGGCGACTTCATCCGCTTTGGCAAATATTTCAGGTGCGAAGCCCATATCCTTAGCGGCCTCAACCAGCAATTCGCTATCATAATACTTGATTCCATAGTGGTCGGCTATCATTTTACCGATCTGTCGTCCACCAGCGCCAAACTGTCGGCCTATACTTATGACCATATGTCCTGACTCAGTGGCGACTTTCACCTCTTCAACTTTAGCCTCTTTATTAGGCAAAGTCAACGATTTTCTATATTGAGTCTTGAAAATGACAACAGCCGTTATCGCTGAAAGCAAATCGGATGCCGGCATCGCATACCATACACCATCCAAACCAAATGTCTGAGGCAAAAGCCAGACAAGAGGTATAAGATAAAGAAGCTGACGTGTGGCACTCATAAACAACGAGATAGGCGCACGTCCTATGCTCTGGAAGAAATTTGACACAACCATCTGGAAGCCGACGACAGGCATCACAGCCACCACTATCCTCAATCCGTGAGACGCCAACGCCATCAAGGCCGCAGCATCCCCTTCATCCTGGTTGACAAATATAGAGACGATTCCGTCGGCAAAACATTCACAACAGACAAAAAGCACCAATGTGACACATGTGGCACATACAATCGTCATTTTCAGCACCTTATCCACGCGATCCACCAATTGGGCTCCAAAATTATAACCAGCAATCGGCTGCATCGCCTGATTGAATCCGAACACAATCTGAGCACCAATCATAATCACACGGTTGCAAATACCATAAGCGCCAATCGCATTGTCGCCACCATATTTATAAAGAGTATTGTTGAGCATCATCGCCACAAGACAAGCGCAAGCATTCAAAGTGAACGGAGCGACGCCGATAGCAAAAATACTCTTCACAATCTGCTTCTGCAATTTGAAATCCTGCATTGAGAATGTCAAGACATCCTTGCCACTATAGAAATGATGGCAGATCACCACCAAAGATATTGTCTGAGCTGTGATTGTGGCAAGAGCGGCTCCAGTGATGCCCCATCCCAATACATAGATAAAAATCGGAGCCAGGATAATATTGTTGACCACGGTGAGGATTGTGGTGAACATTGCCTTTTTAGGATTACCGCTGCTTCGCATCACATGGTTGAGGCCGAAGAACAAGTGAGTCAACACGTTTCCTATCAGAAGCACCGTCATGAAATCACGCGCAGGATCGATAGTCTCGTCACTAGCTCCAAACAACACCAAAATTTCGTCAAGGAAGATGAGACCAAGAGCCATGATAATGACACCGATGATAATATTCAATGTCGTCACGTTTCCAAGCACCTTATTAGCCGACGGATAATCCTTCTGACCCAGTTTGATTGACACCAACGTCGAGCCTCCCGCACCGACAAGAGAGCCAAAAGCCGCAGACAGGTTCATCAATGGGAACGCGATAGCCAACGCAGTGATACAGCGAGGACCATCATTCGGAATATGACCGATAAAAATCGAGTCGATGATATTATACAAAGATGCGACGACCATCGAGATGATGGCAGGCACAGCATATTTAAACAGTAGTTGAGGCACTGGTTCAGTACCTAATTCAGTGGGTGTAGACTTAGTATTCGTCATTTCTCAAGTAATTACGAATTGCAAAGTTAGCAATAATTTTTCATAGCGATAAAGTGCATCAGATAACATTTTTTAACAAAAATCGAATCGTTTTTTGAAAATATTGCTATTTTTGCCTACTCTAAAAAACTAAAACACATAACTTAACACATGTATAATTCGAATTTGTAATAGGGGGTTTAATATATGGATAAATTTGTATCTAAACTAATTGCATTATTGTGCTGCATTGTATGTGGCGTAAGTAGTACGTATGCACAAGGAAGTCTCCGTGGATGGAGCAATGCAGATTATGTCAAAGTGGGTATCAATACAGGAGACCCCAAGTTCCCTTTTCCTCAGTTTCTTGAGTACAAAACTGGAAAATCATTAGCGGCTAACAATGCGGAAGGCGTTACTCATGCCGACATGGAGAAGACCTTGCGTGAAGCATACGAAATTATGAGCCATCGTTGTAGATATGATGGCGGTACTCATTGTGGTGTTCCATATATCACATTCAACAATTTTCGTAAGTTTGGCGAAACAAATATGCCTCATGGTGGAGCTCAGTTCTGTACTGAGGGAGACGGATATATGATGTTGGCTGCGGCAATCTTTGCTGACCAGGCAACATTTAATGGATTGTGGATGTGGATCCATGATAATCGTATTCCTCATCGTATAAGATATCAGGATGGTAAGGAGAGACTTCCAAAATATGAGTTTGGTGGAGGTCTTCCTGCATGTTATGCATTGGAGGATAGCCCTGAGACATATAACGATGGTTCGGCTACCGACGGTGATGATGATATAGCGATGGCCCTATTAATTGCCTACAAGCAGTGGGGTGAGTTTATGATGCAGGATGGCAAACCTGTCCTTGATTTTAATGGCAAGCCAATTTCTTACAAAGAGGCTGCAGCAGATTTCTTGAAGTCTTTTGTTGACACATGCTCGTATTTTGCTGTAAATGGTGACGGCACAATATATAATGGTGGTCAGATGAGTGGCAATATTGGTGTCGACGGATATGTAAAGGGAGGAAACAAAGGAGCGGAAGTGTCAACTTGGAGACTAACGCAGACAACTTACCCAGACATTTCTTCAACATGTAACATTGGTGGTGTCGGAGGTGATGGTAACACTCATACCGACTATTGCGCCCCAGCATACTATAACGAGTTTGCAAAATGGCTTGAAAGCGGAGAAGTTGAGAATGTAACTGATTGGCAGATTAATCAGTATAAACGAGCAGAGGCATCTTCTGATTGGTTGTGTGGTCAGATTTATGAGCAAGGAGGCCTTACATTTGTCGGTACTACAAATATGTCGGAAGACGGAAAACCTAAATTTACGCAATTTGATTCAGGTGAGGATTTCCGTACTACTTGGCGTATGGCTCAAAACTATTTGTGGCATGGTAATCCTGAGTATACTTGGAATCCAACAACTCATCAGGTAGAAGAAGGAGGAAACACATACGAGTATGACATGGCTCTCCGTTTGGCCGATTTCATGAAAAAACCTTTGGGAAGAAACTCAAAGATGTGTGAAGATTTAGGTGCTTCTCCAGACCCAGGACAGCCAAATTGGGAAGGTCCTGCGTTGATTCAGCAGTCATATACGATGGATGGTAAAGTTCAGATGGCAGCATCTTCAAATTATGCATTGGGTTGTGCTTCTCTATCTGGAGTTATCTCTGGCGATTTGCAGCTAGTGGCAGATTTGTATAGGCATAGTGAATTACGTTGGGATGATGCATCGACAGATTGCTGTACTTTGAGTGAAGAGGATAGATATTTAATGAGTATGCCAATATATTTCCACGGCTGGTTTAGGTGTTTGGGATTGCTTATAAACTCTGGTAACTGGCATGCTCCAAGCAATATGGATCCTGCCGCGAATGTAAAGGTTTACATGTCTGTCAATAAAACTTATGCTTATGTAGATGACAAGGTGACATATACAGTACAGTATCGTAACTATGGTTCAAAAGATGCTTCTGGCGTTAAAATAGAAACAGTGATTGATCCAAATTATGAAGTTGTAAACATTTCTAATGGAGGTAAGTTCAGTGGGGGCAAGATTGTATGGGACATCAATAGCATCCCTGGATTCAAATCAGGAAAGTTGGAAGAGACGATCGACTCTGTTCAGTTCACTGTAATTGTCAAAGACACACTAAATCCTAGAATCTGTTTGACAAGCAAGATTTCAGGTGCTAATTTTCCTTCTTGGGTAAGTAACGAGTATCCTAACCACGCAACATATACAATGGAACGTAACTGTGTTGATATTTTGGCTAGTCGAACTCTTCAACTTGACAAGAAAGCGTCACGCACAAAAATGAATCCTGGCGATTTGGTTAATTTCACAGTCTCATTCGAGAATAAGTCTTTGGGTGAGTCTGCATATTTGAATGGTGGCCGTGATAATGTGCGTTTGTCCTATGGCAATTATATACCTCCATTCGGTGCTTGGAAGTTCTATCAGTACTACCGTTTCTGGAATGATGCGGATGAGGCTTATATCAATTTGGAGAACTATCGTGTTTCATATTATATGAACGATGCTGCGGCTATAGGACTTCACGATGCTAATGATAATCCTACAGGATGGACATTCCGCCTAGATAATGGAGGCGATATGAAGAACTATGGTTGGATGCCAGAAGGAAAAGAGACTAAGTTTACTCATCAGAAAATTCCGAATAATAGTGATTCATTTGGAAGCTGGAACCAACGTCTGATGATACAGTTTCCTGGTGCTTTGATGGGTTCTTCTACATGGGTTTATGAAAAGCTTAACCACTTCGATATGTTGCACAAGGGAGGTTTTGGTCCATGTTATTTTAGAACAACATTAAATGCAAATCCAGAGGTTTTGTTGGACAATCGCGTACTTGACGATTGGTCTTATTCTCCGGATTTACAGATTAACGATCTTGACGGTCAGAAGGAAATCTATACTTTGATTTCTCCATGTTGGGCGAATCTAAATGATCCTGGTTACGAGGTCACCACTCATGCCAGAAGTGTTTGTTCTCCTGTCGATCAACCTAACTATTCAAGAGTTTTGGTTGAGGAGTACGACGGATACACGTGGAGACGTATTTTAGGAAAAGGTCCGCTTCCTGGTCGCGAGGCTTCAAATGTTGTCGTAGTCGACACTATTCCTTACGAATTGGAGTGGGTGTGTTGGATCGATAGTACTGCACTTAAAAATGAGGCAGGAGAGAAGGTCAAAGCGACATATACTCCAGCTGCTAATCCTAAAACTGACGGATATACAGGCATTGTTAGATGGACCATCCCTGCAATGTTTGTAGGCGAGAAAGATAAACTTGTTTATACATGTAAGGCTAGAGATTTGGGTTGTCCAGATGTTGATGATGCTTACTACATGAACGTTGCATGGATTTCATCAGAGACTGATTCTCCTGATTCATCAAGAGTAGAGTTGATGACAACATGTGTTCTATTACCTCCACAGCCAGAGGCTCAGGATGCTTTATTTAAGAGATCTTCTAAAAAGAAAGCAATGGATGGTGATGATGTTTCCTACAATGTTGTATTTAAGAATACAGTTGGTACTGTGGTTGAAGCGGATTGTAAGTCGACAACAGGATGGCACGCACTTGCCGGGTCTACAATAGGTAATGTTTCTGGTTCCGGATTTGAATTGAAAGGAGAACACATGTATGGTCCAGATAAGTCTTATGGCAAGAATGGTTGGGTAACATTCTCTGTTGAAGATGCTTCAAATACAACAGGTATATACTTGGTATTCAGACATTCCAAAGGAAAACCAGGAGATGCGAACTTTGAAGGCATTGCCATTCAACTAATTGTTAACGATAATATGGTTAATAATTTAGGTTACAGAGTTTACGATAATGGCAAGATGATCGACGAGGCGGTTGGATCTGGAAAAAATATGCAGTTTAGAGGTGACAATAAAAAGCCAACCTTTAAGTTCCAGCTTTTTGACGATTGCTTATCTTTATATTGTAATGATGAGGACGACGAATGGATTAATGTGTCGAAAACATGGTGTAATCTGAGTTGTACTAAGGCTGGAGAATTCGGCATCTATACAAAAGATAACAACGGACCTCCTCACATGATCAAATACTCTACTGAGCTTGACTATGCGTTTGATATCACACTTTCGGATAGTTTGCCTGCTGAGTTGACTGATATTACAAATATTTCTGATGACGGCGTTTACGATGCTGCTACACATTCAATCATCTGGCCTACTTTTGCAACAACAAATAGTGATGCAATGGCTCCTGGTGATTCTATCGTATATTCTTTCGATGCAACAGTAAAGAATTGCGAAAAGTTCATAAATAATTATGCATATGCTGATGTTTATGGAATAAAGAGATTGTCTGTCATTGAAACAATAGAGTGTGGTGCAATTGAATGTGACCTGCCAGAAAAAATTGTTGCTGAATTGAAACAAGAGACAATTTGTGATGGCGACAGCACTTATATCAAGGTCATAAAACCTAAGAAATCAAACAATTTGACATATGAGTATTTCTTTGGTAGCACATCGTTGAACGATGAAACTCCAATCAAAGTGGATTCGTTCTTCTTGAAAAAGGCTGGTAAATATTCCGTGACAGTTTCAAATCCTGAAATTGAAGGATGTGTTAGAACTTCTGACGTTGTGAAACTTACAGTCAATGATCTTCCAACTGAGACATTGGAAAATAGTCCTGCTTTGTGTGAGGGAGAAGGTCTCGATTTGACAAAACCAACAATTGATGGTTATGAGTTGAATTGGTACAACGACGACAAGGCTATATTCCCAATTGTGGATTTGAAACCTGAAGGAGATGAGGTGCTTGATGTTTACTACTACACTGTAACCGATGAAAATGGATGTGTAAGTAAACCTCAGGAGATGACAGTATCTAAAGAAGCTATTCCATTGCCTCCTACAGTCGAAACTCCTGTTGAACTTGCAACTTCTAGCAACAAGGTTGTGCTTGATAGATACGTGACTGTTCAAACAGAAAATTCCAAAGTGGCATGGTACAAGTCTAAGACTGATGAGACAACGTTGCTTACACCTGGTACTTCTATGAAAGTTCCATTCGAAGAGAAAGGTGACACCACATTCTACGTAAGTGCAATATCACCTGGTGGATGTGAGAGTGAAAGAGTGGAAATTGAAATTCATATCTCCGACTCTAACAAGCCAAAGGTTAGCAATGCGACATTATGCGCAGTCGCAGATACAATCGATGTGACTTCATTGGCAGAAACTCCAACAGAAGGAGAATTGGTTTGGTGTGATGAGAATGGCACTCCATTGAGTGCGGAAGATGTCGCTGCTCTAAGTTCATTTACTAGTGAGACTCCTGGAGAAGCCACATTCTATGTCAAGTCGGTAAACGGACCTGCGGAAAGCGAAATAGCTACGATAACTATCACAACAGTGGGTGTCGCTAAAGCAATCACTGAGGATGTGACTTATTGTAAAGATAGGTCAGCAGACCAATTGTCTGCGACAATCGACGCTTCATCAACAAGTTCGAATGTGAAGGCCGATGATCCTTCAATGTTTGAGTGGTATGACGGCAAGGTCAAATTGGCAGAAGAGGCATTGACGCCATCTCTATCTGCTATAGCATCGACTTCTAATAAGACTAAAGAATATAAGGTTGTCCCTACTTACACAATCGAAGAAGGACATGTCTGCAAGGGAGACACTGTCAGCCTAAATGTCTCAGTTAATGTTGTCGAAAAGCCTGCGGTATTAAGTTCAATTGCATACAGCCTTGGAGACACATTGGCGAATGGCAAGTTCAAGGATCTTCTTTCTCAGAACTCTAACGCCATCATTAGTGGTGCCGGATTGGATCTTGTATGGTATGATGAAGATGGAACAACAAGTTTGGCTACAACTCCTACTCCATCTGTAGACAAAGCGGCATTGGAAAACGATGACATCGCATTGAAATATTATGTGAGCCAGAAAGATGGAGATTGTGAGAGTGACAAGATTGAGGTTGACGTATTGATCAGTGCGATGAAGACACCGACAGTCAAGCCAATCAAGTTCTGTGAGGATGACAATGAGAATTTCCCATCAAAGAACATCGAGGACTATGTGATTCCTACAGAGGCCACTTATACATTGAAATGGTACGATGGTGATAAGCAACCACTTTCAGATGGTGCTCCTAGAATCATTACCGGCAAAACGACTGCTAATGCTGTCGACACTATTCGTTACTATGTGAGCCAGGTAAACGAAGAGAACAAGGAGTCGTCAAAGGTGCCAGTCAATATTCATATCTACGCACGTCCAAGACTTAAAGCTCACTTTGACACAGTCTGCTCAAAGTCAGTAAGTCTTGACAACATGTGGATAGTCAGCAATGATGTGAAAGAAACGGTATTCTCTAAATACCAAGACGCTACTGGATTACCATTGGATGATCAGGCCACTATCAATGCTACAGGACATTACAAAGCAATAGGATATTTCATGATTCCTAATGTTTCTAATTACATGTGTGTGAGCGATACTCCTGAGGATATCTATGTAGAGATCCATAATATCGAGTCGTTGGATATCGATGGTGCCCAAACAGCTTGTCCTGGAGGCACAGTAGAATTGGATGCGATATTGAAGGGCGACACATATCAATCTGACATCACTTACACTTGGAGCCACAACAACAACTCATCAAGTGCAGCGACTGGCAACTTTGTAAGTGACGCATTGAATGAACCAACCACATTCGAAGTCACAGTATCTGATGGCTACTGTACTAAGAAAGCAACTAAATCTGTATCTATCGGACAAGGTGAAGTGAAGGGTACAATCGTATTCACTGACCATGACGGAACAACAGAAAGCATCACTGCTGATGGATATCCAATCACATTCTACACATGTGGTGATGTATTCTCATTGTTTGCTGATTTGGCTTCTGACGACAACAGATTCGATTGGTCAAATGGAGAGACTTCAAGTGCAATCCGATTGACTACACCTGGCAAATATATCGTCTCATTCACTAATAAGTGTGAGGCTAGCCAGACAATCATCGTAGAGGATGCAGCCATTAGAAACAACACAATTGCAAATGACAAAGTGCTTTGTGAAGGTGACAAATATGAGATGGTGTTGGATTTCACTTGCGATCAGTCGACTACAATCGAATGGAAGAAAGACAATGATATAGTCGGAACTGCCAATAAGATATCTATAGCATCAGCGTCTACGAATGACAATGGTCTATATTCATACACTATCAAAAACGACTATTGTGAGGTTTCGACAAGTTATGGAGAGTTGTCTGTCTCTGAAGCACCAAAATATACTTTGCTTACAAATAAAGACACTACAATCTGTAATGGCGAGGACGTTTTTATCGGATTGGCTACTTTGACTCCTGAGATAGGCACTAATTTAGCGTGGGAAAGCAACACTACTCTAACACCTAAAGGAAAGCTTGTTGCTTTAGCAAAACCAATTGAGACTACCACTTACCGTTTCACAGTCTCACAAGCAGGAGGTTGTGAATTGAAGGATTCTATCACAGTAGATGTTGAGGAGCCACTCGAATTTACGATGGCTGAATCAGATATCACAGTATGTCTTGGTGATCCTTCAGTACGTCTATCCGCAAACATCATAAAAGGAAAGCCACGTAAGTATAGCTGGATGAATGAGGCAGGAGAAGAATTGTCAACATCACCAGTCTATAGAGTTCCTACAGATATTGTCGGAGAGACTACTTATAGATTGTCTATTTCAAATGGAATCTGTAATGCGGAAGAGGGAGAAACAACAGTCACTGTTATAGGCATCCCTACAATATCATCTGTAATACAGAGAAGTTTCCGTGATGTAGAGATTATACCATCGCCAGACAATGAGACATCTTCAGTCAAGTATATGATAGACAAGAGCGATGTTCAGGAATCAACATTGTTCTCTGGATTGAAGTATGGCAGCCACGTTGCATTCATCATTGATAGTTATGGATGTACAAGTGACTTCCCATTCACAACAAACTCTCCAGACATCGAGTTCCCTACAGTCGTAACGCCAAACGGAGATGGAGATAACGATGCGTTTATCTCAGAGACTGTGGCAGAAGCCTACCCAGATGCAAGAATCACAATCTACGACCGTTTCGGAAAGAAATTGACAGAGATCAAGGGAGATGAGTCGTGGGATGGTATGTATCTTGGACACAAGATGCCGACTACAGACTACTGGTATGAAATCTGGATCGAGGAGATCAGAAAGAAATATGTAGGACACTTCACTTTGATCAATGAGTAACGATTGACAAATGAGTATAATCAGAAAGGCGACGCGAGTAATCACGTCGCCTTTTTGATTCAATAAATAGTTGAATGTCGACAGTCGACATATCATGACACAGGATTTACATGTGGTGTATATTGTCGATTTTGTTGTTTGTCGCAAGTTTTTGTCAATTGAAAATGTTATCTTTGCACCGCATTTTAGCTAATTCAGATTTTGAATTAATAAAGACTCTTTTACTGACAAATAAAAGCAATGAAAGAAGATATAAAGAAGATATTGGAGCACGAGGCAAACGCAATCCTATCGCTTCCTATCACAGATGATTATGAGAATGCAGTCGACTTGATCATCGAGCAAGTCCACACAAAGAAAGGCAAGCTTGTAACAAGCGGAATGGGGAAAGCAGGTCAGATTGCCATGAACATCGCCACAACATTCAGTTCAACAGGAACGCCAGCAGTTTTCCTTCATCCAAGTGAGGCTCAGCACGGTGATCTTGGAGTGCTACAGCCAAACGACGTGATGCTTTTGATTTCCAATTCAGGCAAGACTAGAGAAATTGTAGAGCTGACAGCGTTGGCACGAGGATTACGTCCAGATGTGAAGTTCATTGTCATCACAGGAAATAAAGAGAGTCAGTTAGCCAAAGAGGCAAATATCTGCCTATACACAGGCAACCCTAAAGAAGTCTGCATCCTTGGTTTGACACCTACTACATCCACAACCATGATGACTGTAATCGGAGACATCATCGTAGTAGGGACAATGAAGAAAATCAAGTTCACAAACGAAGAATATGCAAAACGCCATCATGGCGGCTATCTTGGAGAGAAATCAAGAGAGCAGAGCAAATGAAATATTTTAAGCAAAAGTATTGTATTTTAGAAAATAATATCTATCTTTGCACTCGCAAAATGGAATAGACACATAGTTTATTGATTTTGTGATATAAAGGAGGCCCATTCGTCTATCGGCTAGGACGCAAGATTTTCATTCTTGAAAGAGGAGTTCGACTCTCCTATGGGCTACAATTAGAGAAATCCAAAAGATCGATCTAGTTGCGGGGCCCATTCGTCTATCGGCTAGGACGCAAGATTTTCATTCTTGAAAGAGGAGTTCGACTCTCCTATGGGCTACTAATATAAATTCATTTATTAAAAAAAATGGCAAATCACAAGTCTTCTATTAAGAGAATCAGACAGACAGAGAAGAAGAGATTGCACAACAGATACTACGCTAAGACTACAAGAAATGCAGTTCGTAAGCTTCGTGCAACTTCTGACAAGAAAGAGGCAGCAGAGCTTTATCCAAAGGTTAGCTCTATGCTAGACAAGTTGGCTAAGATCCGTGTTATTCACAAGAACAAGGCTTCTAATCTTAAGTCAAAGTTGGCTGTTTATATTAACAAGCTCTAATCTTTCATTTCTCGAATCTATCGTAGAAAAAACACAATATAAGGTCTTACTAATCAGTAAGGCCTTTTGTGTTTATATACACTTCCATTTCTATTCTAAATCTCACGAATATCTATAAAAAAGTAGAGGAACATAATCTCATATGTTCCTCTACCCTTTCAACCTTCATACGGTCCGTATTCATTATCTTTCTGCTGCCCAGGAAGCATACATATGACAGCCAAAGCCAGCCATCCATAAAACACTATAATGAGGAGCAAAAACAACCAACCCCGGCTTCTACCTACATCGTGAAGTCGACGCGATATAACAGCTAATGTAGGCAATAACAATATCAAAACCGAAATCACTAACATGGTTTCTTCAAACACACACCCTGAAATCATAATGACAACTGCAACAAAAAGGATGAAATACCACAACTCCGGACGAGATGCTCGGCCCTTGAATGTGGCATACTTTCCAAAACAAATTCCGACAGCATCCCAAATACCGATTTCCTTAGGTTGTAACTTGGTTTCTTTCTGTTGTGTACTTGGATTGGCAGATACTCTCTGTGGAGTATTGCTAACAGGTTTATAAGTATTATTGACGTTAACGTTAATATTAACGGGTTTATGGTCAGTAAGTGCAGCCCCACAGAAATAGCAAACAGTTGATTCCTGTGCGTTGACCGATTTACACTTATTGCATATTTTCATATTTCAAATATCTAAATATGGAATTCTTAATACAAAAGTAGTGCAAATTTATTGGATTTGCCATAAAACAAAAGTAGAGACGCCGCACATTGAAATAAATAGAGACGCCGCACGCGACGTCTCTACGAATGGTTCCCATCGTCGGAATTTCCACCAAAGTAGGATTATACCGACAATTACGAATTATGCATTAAATAAAACCACAGAGACGCAGAGAACACAGAGAAATCCTGTCGGATTTTAATGGAGATTGGGAGAATACCTTATCCCGTAGGGATTTAATATCGGTAGAATTAACGAACACGAAAAAACACGGATTTTCGCTGACGCGAATTGGTTTGGAACATGAATTATCATGAGGATATCCACGAATTGGCATAAATAATGCATCGCGAATTTTTCATAAAAAAGAGAAAAGAGACATTAGAAGGAGATTTTACCATGTCAGTCACACTACAGGGAAATTGTGACCCATATTATGAAGATCGGCTTTTTAATCCTAAATCAGGTAATTTTGGAGAGGTCATAAGAAGTGGACGTAGATAAGTTGTCCTATGGGATAACGTTATGAATTGAAAATTGTATATTTGCGACTTGATAACACATTATTCGTTTTGAGACTCTAATATTTATGAGAACACTATTTATTACATTACTCAGCTGTGTCGCTTTGATTGCCAATGCTGTCGACACTAACAAAAAATTCTACATTTTCCACTCGTCTGGAATGGTCCTTTCTGCGGTGGACGGCAGACCAAATCTCCACACTTTCGATGCTACCAACGGTCAAGTTTTCCAATTCGTCGCTACTGGTGGCAACTACTACATCAAAAGTGTTTCAAAAAACAGTAATGTCGCTAAGACTGGCGACTGGGATACTGAATTAAGCACAGGCACAGGCAACGTCGCCAAATTCTCTGTAGAGGAGTGCGGTGGAGAATACGTCAGATTCAAATGCGTTGAGAATAGTCGTTATTTGGGTACAGACGGAATTGCACCAGGAAGTTATGTCTACTCCGATAAGAATGGTAATGAGACTCTTCATTTCTGGTTTTTGCGTGAAGCATCTGCAAACGTGCTTGTCACAGATGGATTGCAGGGCATTATCAATAAAGCGGAAGATCGATTAAAAGCGACGTCGGAGGGCGACGGTGCTGGAGCTTTCTCAACATCTTCTCGCAAATCCCTGCTTGATGCCATCTACGTGGCTAAAGATGCTTTGGCAAACGCGTCGTCGCAGACAGAGGTAGTCAATGCCACAAAGGCTCTCAACACAGCCATCTCAGACTACAATAATAGCCGAAACCTACCGTTCGCCAACGGTCAGAAATACTATGTGATGCATGCCAGCAACCGTTTCTTGACGAACTCTGGCAACGGTGTCCTTATCAAGAATCCTGCCTACAACGAGTCGCAACAATTTACAATCGAGGCTCTTTCCAATGGCAAATATGCGTTGAAGAGCGTCTCTGGAAACAATTATTTGAACGCCGACGGCGAATACAACACTAAATTTGCCGCGTCTTCAAGCAACTCCAATTTGAATATCAACTATGCTCCAAACGAGGAGAAATACATAAGAATCCAATTCTCTTCCAACAGCAAGTATCTCGGCACTGACGGCACAAGCGACAATAAAGGAGTCTACAGCGACAAGAGTGGTTCGGATGGCAAACACTATTGGATGCTGATTCCTGTGGATTCAAAGATTGACCAGCCATACAACCAATTCCACAATGGTAGCCCTGCCCTACGTTTGGGTATGAATTGGAACGACGCTGATGGCAAGCACATCAACGCACACGGAGGTTGTGTGCTTTACGAAAATGGCACATATTATTGGTTTGGAGAGAATTACCGTGCCACTCCGGTGAAGAGCAACGGAATTGTCTGCTATACGTCGACTGATCTATACAACTGGAAATACTACGGCATGGCATACAAATGTCCGGAAGTGCCGTTGAGAAGCGACAATCAGGATATGAACTACGGCCGTACACTTGAGCGTCCGAAAGTGATGTATTGCCCTAACACCGGCAAATATGTGATGTGGGTTCACTGGGAAAACGGTTCAGGCTACGCAGCATCCCGCGTCGCAATTCTATCGAGCGACAAGATCACTGGTCCATATACCTTCATCAAGACGATGCGTCCACGTGGAGATGCCCAGCCATCTGGTTCACGCGACCAGACTTTGATGTTCGACCCCGACTATAATGCCGGCTACCATTTCGGTTCAGCCGAGGAGAATATGACGATGCACGGCACACTATTGACCAACGACTATCTTGATCTGTCTCCGACATGGGAGCGTATGTTTGTGAAGAAACAGTATGAGGCACCAGCCATCTTCAAATACCACAAGAGATTCGTGACAATCACGTCAGGATGTACAGGTTGGGATCCAAACCCAGCCCACTCATCATATTCGCAGATGCCGTTGACAGGATGGAACGACTTGGGTAATCCTTGCGTCGACAACGAGAAAAACACGACATACCATTCGCAGAGCAACTACGTTTTCAAGGTGCCAGGCAAATACGATGCCTATATCTACATGGGCGACAGATGGAAAGGTGGAGAATATTTCTCTGATGCCAACGTGGGGGAATCGTGGCACATATGGCTTCCGATTGATATGCGTACTGGCTATCCTATCATGAGATTCTATGCCGACTGGGATTTGAGCATCTTCGACAAGATCAACCGTTACAGACGCGTGGAGAAGGTGGAAGATGGAAAGACATACGTTTTGCTATCAAAGAATGCCAATAAGGTTTTGTCGCTGAAAGATGGCAAGATGCAGTTGACTGAAGACGACGATGATATCAACCTATCATTGAAAGTGACTAAGACAGCCGACGGTTCATATACGCTGACTGACGAAGAGAGTGGCTTAGCGTTAGACGCTTCAAACGGACAGTTGAGCATGGCTCCAGCAGGCAACACACCATCCCAGCGTTGGAAATTAACAAATAGTGGCACACACGACGGTTATTACTATCTATCACCTGCGTCTAACAACAACGTTGCCTTGACAAACTATAGCGCGTCACCGACAGCAAACGGAGTGGTTGGACTAAACACTGCGTCGAAGACTACCGCTTGTCAATTTGCATTCTGTTTTGATTCCGAAAAATACGATTTAGAGCCGATTTCAGACGAATCTGACGGCTCATACGACAGATGGATGCAGAGCATGGGATTTAGCTTGGTGAAAGATCCTACTGGAGTAAATAATTACGAAAACGATAACGAAAACGAAAACATTCATATCTACGCTATAGACAACGGTATTCGTATAATCTGCGATACTGACGTCGACACAACCGTCTACATCTGGACAATCGAAGGACAGCTAGTTGAAAGATTAGAGTTTAAAGCTGAGAGAGAGAAAGATGTCAGATTGGCGAAGGGAATTTATGTAGTGAATGGGGAGAAGATTATCGTGTTATGAGGTGGGTTAGGGCCCCAAAAACAAACCTGGGCCCTTAACAATCCTCATTTGGGGACAACTTTTATATAAACTCTGTAACGATTTTCATTCGTCACTTTCAAGATCATCTTCACTCTTAGAGTCAGGTAGTTGTTGGCGATCAATTGGAGGAAGATAGTCAGATGCTTTTTCGTTCCGGATCCTGCATCTGGTCTAAACGATCACTCGCTACTTGAGCCATCCACTGTTTGAATGGTTCTGCTTTTGGAGACGGTATTGATTGGATGATTCGAAAAAGTTGCTGTTGATCTGCGACATCGGTCATTCGCATTTTGCCATCGTATGCTTGTAATTTCAACTGGTGACAATTTGTCACCGTTTCATTACCTTCCTCTACAAGTCTCTGTTTCAACTTGTTCCAATACTTGCGTGCAGTTTGGTAGTCTTTACTATCAGCAAGCACCCAACATACATCAACAATAGAGAAATACCATTTCTCTTCCTCTTCGTGCCAAACCATACGGACTCTCTGTCCGTTAAAAATTTGGATTTTGTGTTTTTGTTCCATTACTTTCTTAAATTTTGATATCCTTTTTTCTTTAATCTAATCCTCAATAAGGCAGATATTTAACATAACAAAATAATCCTTTTTAATTCTATATCACTTTTAAAACGTACACATTAATCGTCATCATCGTCTTCTTTGATACCGTACTTCTCCGACATCTCAGCATAATGCTTTTCAATCTGTTCCATGATGGCATACGAATCATCGCTATCTGGCAGTGTCGGTTTGTCGAAATGCAAAGTGGCATTATATGGCAATGGTACCACTCCACCTTTCGGCAGAGAGGTACCCATACCTGTCATAAACACCGGCACATATTTCAAGCCTGGTCGTTGTGCCAACAAACGTGCGATTCCAGACTTCATCTTGCTCATCTGCTCTGGTTCACCACGGCTTCCCTCAGGGAAAAGGATAAGTGAATAACCCTCGTCGATAGCCTCAAGCATCTTATCCATCGCATTATTCTTATTTCCCACGTCTTCCTTCTTAGGACGACGGTTGATAAGAAGCGTATTGATGAAGAAGTTGCTCAATGCCGCCTTTATCTTAGTATTGCCAAAATAGTCAGCCGCAGCCACCGGACGCACTTTCCAAAGGATATCTCCGGGCAGTGAGGTCAACAGGCTCAACGTGTCGAGGTGGCTATTGTGGTTGGCAATAATCACAAACTGCTTCTCATTCTTTAGGAAAGAGCAGTCGGGATATTGTATTCCGACAAAAAACTTCAACACTGGGCGACAAAGCCACTTATAGATGACTCTTAGGCAAATTGACTTTAGAAAAGGTTTTTCCATATAACATCAAATGATTCAAATGGTGGATAAACCAAGAAGTAGATAAGGTGGAAGAAGGCAGGAGCAGTGAACGACAACGAGTCGATACGGTCGAAAATACCGCCGTGACCTGGAATAGCGTCGCTCATATCCTTGATTCCCTTATCTCGTTTGACTGCCGACAGAACAACGTCGCCACAGAAACCAAAGATAGCGATCATTGCACTGGTGAAAATCACCTGTGGTGTTGAAAGCGGAGTAAGGAATCCGATGAAGTAGCCGATTACAGTAGTGCTGATCACACCACCTATGAATCCTTCCCATGTCTTATTTGGACTTACATTTGGCAGAATCTTATGTTTGCCTAATGACTTACCCCACATAAACTGCATCACATCGTTGATTTCAGTCAAGAAGACCAAGAATAGAAGTAATCCTCTACCGCCTGAAGAGAAACCTTCAAGATCAGGCATAGAAAGCAAAAATGCCAAGTGGCTCAATCCGAACACTGAAAGCATCAACGACCACTGCAACATCGCCATCGATTTTGTGATGCGATGTGTGTCCTGCTTAATGACCATGATCGCAGGCAATAGCAAGAACATAATCACCGGAATGAAGATGATATAACCACCATACCAACGGAAGTATGCCAAAGCAAACTGTACTGGAATAGCCAACAAAGCCACCAATAAAGCACTTCTGTCGGACTGTCGGAAATGAAGCACCGAATATAGCTCGCGGAATGCAAAGAATGACAAAATAGCCAAACAGACGTATGCCACTGTATTATTGATAAATATAGCACACACAAACATTGTGACCATCATCCACCACGACTTGGTACGATTAATCACCTCAGTCAGATTCTTCTCTGGTTTAGCCTTCTTGATTGCGAACAGAATGCCACTCACCACTAAAAGTGAGATAAGAATGATTGATATCATCAAAATGACATCGGCACTCTGGTCAGGAAGCAGATAACTCAAAAATTTTCTCATTGTTTATCAGATTCTTTATCAGTATGAGTCATTAAATAGAGACGGTTGATAAGTGTAGCCACCAAACCGACGTTCATAATAATCAAAGCAATCATATAGATTAGCTTATCATAGCCAAATGGAATGCACACAGCAGCTATTAGCGACGCGAATGTAAGCACTGCCATACGGTGCTGTTTAGCCATTGGGCCATCGAAGTAGTGATTCTTAGTCTTATAAGCACCAATCCAGCGGAAATAAGCAGTCATGATAGCGTTGAGAGCGGCAAGCCAAGCAAGCTCCACACCAATACCGCCAACGATATAGCCGACTGGCACGATGAAGAAAGCATCAGCAAAACGGTCTGGCATATCATTGTAAAGATCACCATTTGGTGAACGTTTACCACCTTCCACAGCCACCATACCGTCGAAAAGGTTGCAAAGCAATCGACACTGCACGCATCCTGCGAAGAGGATATAGGCGACGTAAGGATTCAAACCGAAGAAATAATTGCTTAAAAGGAGAGCACACCCCACCATAGAGAAGAAGATACTCATCAAAGAAATGGTGTTTGGAGCCACATCCCATTGTGTAAGCTTGTGAGCAATAGCGTTAGCCCAACCTGTATTGCGTGAAGCGATCTCACGTCTTCCGTCAATTTTCTGATTTTCCTGTTCCATATTCGTTTAGTCTTTTAGAAGCCTCGCATTCTACAGCAACTAAATTTTTGCAAAGATAATAGTTTTATTACAACAGCAAAATGTTTTAGTTTTGATAATACCAATGCCATATAGTGCGCTGCGTTAGTTAATAATGTTTCTGTTTCGTGTTATTTGTTTTTGTTGAGGCAAAGATATGGCGAGATTTTACATCAGAAAAGAGCAAAAGTGCGTCAAAAATAAGCAGAAGTGGATATAATTCATAATGCATAATTCGTAACCTTAGATTTGCAGAATGAAAATATTTGTTGATTTGAACGATTTGGGTTTAGATTGCAAATATATTATTTTTACATATAGATATTAATTGAGGAAAGACAATGGAAACCGGGCGGTGAACAAGCA
>JAZUIF010000023.1:0-38804 GCA_045642085.1 Paludibacteraceae bacterium
ATCACCACAGAGACACAAAGATCACAGAGAAAGTCTACGACTTTTATATGAGGGAATGAGTTGAATTGGAGTTGATTTGAGAGTTTTAGGAGATTTTATAGGTTGTGCTAAAATGAGGATTGTTAAGGGCGGAACGCCCTAACCCTTCCTACCAGCGCGAGCCGTAGGCGAGCGCATAAATAATAAGCATGTTTAGACATCTCTAACAATCACCACAGAGACACAAAGATCACTGAGAAAGTCTACGACTTTTCTATGAGGAAAAGAGTTGATTTGGAGTTGATTTGAGAGTTTTATTTATTGGCAATAAATAAAAACAGCCAATTTTATTTACTGGCAATAAATAAAATTATATTTTTGCACCAGATAGACGATAACTTATACCAAATAGCACAATGCAAAAAGATATTTTTAGAACCCTTATCAAAGAAGGACAAGAAGATATAGAGAATATAGAATTAGTAAAAAGACCTTTTGAATTTGAAGAGGAAGGCAGATACGTCCTTGTCGGCATCAGACAAGCGGGGAAATCATATTTACTATATCAGCGTGCCAAAGATTATTTGGAGAAAGGGCACAACATAAAAGAATTTGTCTATATAAATTTCGACGACGAGCGCCTTTTAGGAATGACATCAGATGATTTTGATTTGATTCTACAAGCATACTCGTCGACATATAATTATAAGCCAATCTTATTTTTTGATGAAATACAAAATATTGATGGCTGGGAACATTTTGCAAGAAGGTTATCAAACCAAAAATATATGGTTTTTATTACTGGATCAAATGCGAAAATGTTAAGCCGAGATATCGCGACTACATTAGGTGCCCGATATTTCGACGAGAAGGTTTTTCCATATTCGTTTGAGGAATTTTTAATAGCTCACGATATCAAACTGGATGACGATTGGGAATTTTCCAAACAAAAGAATAATGTCCAACTCTATTTCTCAGACTATTTCAAATGGGGAGGTTTTCCTGAGTTGTTGTTATATCGCAACAAGCGACATTGGCTCAATGGTTTATATGAGAAAATCTTACTTGGTGATATAATTCAACGCAACAACATAAAAAACGAGCATGCTATTCGTTTAGCAATAAAAAGACTTGCGGAGAATGTAAAACAGCCGACTTCATACAATCGTCTTGCAAACATGATTAAGAGTACGGGAATATCTACCAATACGGCATCCATCATCGATTATATCAACCATGTAAAGGATGCATGTCTGATATTCACTATTGAAAACTATGCTTCAAAATTTGCAGAGAGAGAAAGCACTAAAAAACATTATTTCACAGACAACGGGTTGCTATCCATCTTTTTAACCGACGAGGATACTTCTCTACTTGAAAATCTATGTGCCATAACTCTTTACAAGCAATACAACAAGACAGAAAGTGCACCCCAATTATACTATTATAACAAGAATGTCGAAGTGGATTTCTATATACCGGATGACGCCATTGCCATTCAAGCGTCATATAGTATTCAGAATACAGAGACCAGAGTTCGCGAAGTTTCTGCATTGATCGCACTTAACAAATTATATCCATTGAAACGAGCAATAATCATCACTTACGATGAAGAGGAGATTATCGAAGAATCAAATTTGACTATTGAAGTCATCCCAATTTGGAAATGGTTGTTAAGATAAAGGACTATTATTTTTGTATAAAACATCATCCGTGGAGACGGGGCATGCCCCCCGTCTTGCATGATAACCCTACAAACTATACTCAATATATGTGTCTACCTCTTCCGCTACCCATTTAGCCGACATTGATTCCGACTCTTTTAGTTCTGCGACGAGGGTTTTAACTCTGTCGAGATATGCTTCGCGTCGAGACACCTGCTTCAGGAAGAAAGCGATAGATGCCAACGCTTTTGTGTCTGTCCTCTGGACATCTGCCACGACTTTCGACAGATACTTGCTAATCATTGCGTCGCTTGCCTTATCATTCATAAGCAGACGGGAGTGTAGAGAATATCCGATAAGAGTCTGCTGCCATTCCGTCGCACCAGCTAATTTATCTACAATAGCATCGGCAAAATCAAGGCGGATCAACAGATTGCGAGACAAATACTCCGCAATCTCCTCGTTGAATGCCTCCCCTACCCATTTGTCGGCAATCTCAGTAGTGCAACATTCTGTCGGCATGATGATAGTGGCGATAAGCATTGTCTCACGCTGACGTAATCCCCACAAACTTTCTGCCAATTCAGCATCTGGCTCAATCTCCACCGTCAACTCTCTCAAACGAGGATAAGTGACTCCGAAAACCAGTTTATAGCCCAAATGACGTAATCTAGCAGCAGTGCTTCCGTCCATAGAAAGACGAAGCATCTCTTTCACTCTGCGAACTCTCTCACGGAGCTCCAATGTCTTATTTACCTTTGCCATAATTAATTCATAATTCGTAATTCATAATTCGTAATTGTCGGTACGAACCATCTTTGGTAGTAATTCCACATTCTGCATTTTAGAACGGATAACCGACAGCGAAATGGAAAGAGAAATCGTCCTTCCAATTTATACGGCGATGGCAACCTTCTTCTTGACAGTCTCTACTATGATGCGCTGGACGCCACTCTGAACCATCAAGGATTCGGGAAGGATCATGCACTTTCATACCAAGATCAAAACGAATCAAGAAATAAGAAAAGTCAAGTCGTAGTCCCGCACCTGCAGCCAAAGCTATCTGTTTATAGAACTCATTATATTTGAACAAACCACCCTGTTGATCATCATAATCATCGATTGTCCATACGTTTCCTGCATCTAAGAATGTGGCAAGTTCCAACTTCCAAAACAATTTGAATCTATACTCCACATTCATAAGCAGATTAATGTCTCCCGTCTGAGCCAAATAGTCTCTGTCCGCAGGAAATTTACCCGGACCCAAAGTACGTACAGCCCAGCCTCTCACACCACTTGCTCCACCCGCATAGAATCGTTTCTCAAATGGCACTCCACTAGAATTACCATAAGGCACCGCGACTCCTAACTTCGCGTGGTACACCATTCTACACTTCTCATTTATAAAATGATTGAAAGAGTATTCCAATTCAGCCTTGGCATATTGAGAATAAGGGACATCAAAGATTTTGCGAATCTCTCGTCCATCTATTTCAGTCTTATCATAATCGAAGACATTACGGAAAAGATGGAAAGTATTACCTCCAGTCTCAAAACTTGCTCTAAACAATTTCTTGTTCAGCACTCGTTTGCTTGACATATTATCAAACGTGTATGAGAATCCAGTATTAAGAATCTGATGGTCAGTGTAGTTATAAAGCAAAATAGGATTGATATGATCATTAAAATATTTTGCTCTAAAAGAATCAGCCTCAGCCATTCTTACTAGGTTATAGTCGAGAAAATCGATTTCGAAATTGTAGAATCGACGACGCTGCCACTTATATTTCCACTCCAAACTTAGCTGGTCGCGTTTGTAGCCCATTTGCTGGATATCAAACGAAGCGTTAAGCACAGTAGAGGCATTGATACGACGTTTGAAATCACGTGTAAGGAATGGGAACATCACTCGAGGGATCTCAAGAGTGACACTGGCTCCATAATCACGGATTTTGTCGTCGGTGATATCCATCTTGCTTATTGCCTCCTGTGAATAACTCACCTTAAATGTGAGTCTTTCAGATCCACGGAAAATATTGTTATGGCTCCAACCTAGGTTTCCACCAAAACCAAAATCTTGTAGTGATGTGATTGTCGCCTCCACATTGGCAGAAACCGATTTGGTTTTAGTCGGAGAAAGTGTGATCTGGCAATCGACCTCGTTGTCTTCATTGTGTTTGTCGTAAAAATTGACGTAAGCGGCACGCACAATACCAAGAGAATTGAACTTCGACAGAGTATAGTCGGAACGGAAAGAATTATATAGTTCACCCGGACTGAACATCACATTATCCTCAATGACAGAAGAGCGAAGAAAAGGCTTATACATGTATTTGATCAACAATCCTTCCTCCGATCTCACACTATCATACGCCATCACTTCAGAAAAAGAGACATTAGGTTTGTCAAGAGTTATGACAGAGATGTCAGAAATCTTATATTTAGAGTGAGGCACATCTACTCGTGTACCATCCGACTGGATTCTTGAGAATGGTTTCAACTCCAATGTCAAATCTACCTTATGGTCGCCGACAGTCGTATCCGCAGTATATGAGATATAATCCTTTGTAAAGTAGAAATATCCACGTCGGCGCAACAAGCTCGACATATTATTACGTTCAGCATCAAGCTCATCACTATCGAAAAGCATACCCTTCTTCAGTTTCGACTCATAAAATCTATCAGTCTCCACAATCTTTTTGATAGCAGTGTCGCCACGATAGTCATATTCGATATTCTCAACAGTGAACGGGACACCCTCGTCGACATGATAAGTCACCACCGCACGTTTCTTTTTGAATTCCACGTCGGAAGAGGCTTTGGCATTCATAAAACCCTTAGCGCGATAGTATTTCTCAATCTGGCGTTCCGACTGGATACGCATCATTGAGTTATAGATCACAGGAGGTTCACCCATCTTACGTAAGGCACGGTTGATACGTTTAGTCGTATCTTTACCAGAAAGGCTGTACAGACGGAGATGGGCACGGAAAAGGCCGAAGATTTTCAAGTTAGGTTGTTGACGGATATACGACTCCGCATCATTCTCTTTAAGCTGAGTATTTTTCTTATCTATCTTTACATCATCGAGCAAAAAATCCCCATCCGCCACATATTTAACTGGCGAACAAGCGGAAAATAAGACTATGAATAAAGTAACAAATAAAAAATACGTTTTTTTCATATATTTTAACCTTTCAGCAAAGGTTTTGCAAATATATCCTTTTTATCACTAAAATTTTGTTATAGTTTTGCATTAATAATGGATTGAACGAAAAATTTAACAAGAAATGACACTTATAAAATCAATTTCCGGAATTAGAGGAACAATTGGTGGCGGAACAGGTGACAACCTAACTCCACTTGACGTAGTAAAGTTTACAGCCGCTTTCGGCACTTGGATTTCAAAGAGATGTGGTAAGAAGGCCGCAACAATCGTTGTTGGTCGCGACGCAAGAATCTCTGGTCCAATGGTAGATTCAATCGTGACTGGTACACTTGTTGGTCTTGGTGTAAACGTTGTAAACATCGGTCTTGCATCTACTCCAACTACAGAGATCGCAGTTGTGAATGAGAAAGCAGACGGTGGTATCATCCTTACTGCAAGCCACAATCCAAAGCAGTGGAACGCTTTGAAGCTTCTTAACGAAAGAGGTGAGTTCCTATCTGATGCTGACGGAAAGGAAGTTCTAAAGATGGCTGACAACGACGAATACACATTCGCTGAGGTTGACGATCTTGGACAGGTAAAGAACGTAAACAACTACGACGATATCCATATCGACAAGGTATTGGCATTGAAGCTTGTTGACGTTGAGGCAATCAAGAAGGCTAACTTCACAGTAGCTATCGACTGCGTTAACTCAGTAGGTGGTAACATCCTACCTAAGCTTCTTGAGCGTCTAGGTGTAAAGAACGTTAAGGGATTGAACTGTGAGGCTACAGGTCACTTCGCACACAACCCAGAGCCAATTCCAGCAAACTTGACTGGCATCGCAGACCTTTGCAAGAAGGAGAAAGTAGATGTTGGTTTCGTTGTTGACCCAGATGTTGACCGTTTGGCAATCATCACTGAGAACGGAGACATGTTCGGTGAGGAGTACACATTGGTATCAGTTGCTGATTACGTATTGAGCAAGACTCCAGGTAATACAGTTTCTAACCTAAGCTCTACACGTGCTCTTCGCGACGTAACTAAGAAGCGTGGTGGTGTTTACAACGCAGCTGCTGTAGGTGAGGTTAACGTAACTACTAAGATGAAGGCAACTAACGCAGTCATCGGTGGTGAGGGTAACGGAGGAGTTATCTATCCAGAGAGCCACTACGGTAGAGATGCATTGGTTGGTATCGCATTGTTCTTGACTCACCTAGCTAACAAGGCTATCAAGGTAAGCGAGTTGAAGAAAGAGTACCCTCTATACTTCATCTCTAAGAACAAGATCCAGCTTACTCCAGATATCAATGTCGACAAGGTACTTGCTGAGATCAAGGAGGCTTACAAGAACGAAGAGGTTAACGATATCGACGGTGTCAAGATCGACTTCGCTGAAAGCTGGGTTCACTTGAGAAAGTCTAACACAGAGCCAATCATCCGTATCTACTCTGAGGCTGCAACTGAGGCAGAGGCAGAAAAGGTAGCTAAGGAGATCATGGACGCTGTTGCTAAGATTACTAAGAAATAATTAATAAATGAAGAGGTGCACAACAGAATCGTGTACCTCTTCATTTACCATATAAGGATTTAAACATTGGCAATTAGCCAATCTAAACATACATAAACATTTTCAATCATGAAAAAACACTTTCTAATGTTGGCCTCATGGTCAATGCTATTCTTCGGAGCAATCTCATTTGTTTCTTGTGATGACGATGACGACGACAAGTCAACAACAGTTTCCGTAGTTGAGAAATACAAAGACAAAACAGTAGCTACAGTAGAAGGCGACGATGTCATTCAAAACAGAAATGGCAATGTTGCTATTTACCATTTTTCTGGAGACAAGATTGAAAGCATTTCTACATACACTGACTTCAAGGACCAAATCGCTGCAGATGCTGCTTATGACGAGGCAAAGAAGAACAAGGACGTTGAAGTTAAGCTTGACGGAACAGTTTTGATTGTCACAGTTAAAGCAGGTGATGATCTTAAAGGTTTTAACAAGAATCAGCTTTGCGACGTGTTGAACGGAAAACAACCTAGTGGCAACAACGGAAGCAACACTGAGAACGGTGGAGACAATAACAACGGTGGCAATTCCGACAACGGAGGCAACAACTCTAACAACAACGACACTCCATTGGTAGTAACTCCTGACGGAGACAACGATAACGGAGGCAACACTAACGACAACGACGCTCCATTGGTAACACCAGACGTATTCGATGTAAACAAGGCTTCAGCTGCAGAAATTTTCAAGCATTACCAAAATCAGACTACAGCTAAAATTATCGGAGATGACGTGGTATATGCAATGGACATAGAAGGCTTCAAGACAGTGATGCTAATCAGATACTCTGGCAATACAGTTGTTGGAGGAACTTCTTATTCAGACTACAAGTCTGAAGAGCTTGCAAAAGAAGTTTACCAAGAAATCAAGGAAGACGGTGACGATGCCGAACTTGATGGAACAATCTTGATTCAGAAAATGCCAAGTGACGATTTTAATGAATATAAGAATATTCCTAAAGAGACAATGGTTGCACTCTTGAATTCCGGTTTAATAGACGAACTTTTGGGAGGATTTTAACAAATACCCATTGACAAGAGGAGGACATTTTTGTTCTCCTCTTTTTTTGTGTCTAAAAATACGGATACTTACAAAATCATACTTTATCATCAATCATCAACCATCAACCATCAATCATTAATCGTTAATCATCAAACATCGCTCAATATTTATTTGTAAATATTCATTTACAATTCTATTTTTGCATTAATATAAAAAAGAGTTGTAAATGCATAAGATAATAATTCTGACACTATCCATATTGCTGAGCATGGCAAACTTAATAGCCGCTCCTTTCTCGTTTTCATTCGATGAAACGACGGGAGAGGCGACACTTTTGTCGGCAGACAAATCATTGTCGAAGGCAGTAGTCATCCCAGACAGCGTTGAGAATGGAGGGCGATGGTATGTCGTGACAAAAATTGCCAAACAGGCTTTCGGCAAATGTGGCAAAATAGAGACTGTGAAATTGCCTTCAAGGCTTAGATATATTGGTCCGACAGCATTTGGCGACTGTGGCAAATTAAAATCCATATCCATACCAGAAGGTGTGGAGAGTATTCCTCACCATTGTTTCTATCTATGCACATCTCTTGAGACTATATCTTTGCCGTCGACATTAAACACAATTGATCACGACGCTTTTATAGCATGCAGATCTCTGCAGACAATAACTATCCCCAAAAATGTGAAACACATCAAATCATGGGCTTTTGGAGAAAATCTATCATTGAAATCCGTGAACTTTGAATCCGGCAACAGCAAACTCTCCATAAGCGACCATGCTTTCGACCGTAGCGGATTAGAAACACTTGTCATTCCATCTTTTGTCGACTCTCTTGGAGAATATATATTCAACGGTTGCAATTCCCTTAAAACAGTCACAATAGAGGCTAATTTGGACACTCTTCCAAAGATGACATTCCACGGATGTGAGAATATGACCGAAATCTCATTAAAAGGAGAGATGAAGGCAATAGCTTACGGAGCTTTCTCCGACTGCAAAAAATTAAATTCGATCTCACTACCGACCTCATTAACTGAGATTGGAGTAAATGTGTTTGATGGATGCAAAAGTTTGACTAACATAAACTTACAAGACCTTGCATCGTTGCATTCAATTGGAGAAGCTGCATTTTCAGGATGTGAGAAACTTGAGAAAGTGGCGTTGCCAAATGGAATAAAGAAAATAGAAGACGGCACCTTTATGAGCTGTCATTCATTGATAGAAATAACAGGAGAAAGTGTAGAATCAGAGGCAGAATTCTCATTCTACGATTGTCCCAAATTGAAGATTAAAAAATTTACAAAATGAAGAATTTCTTTCGAGCAATTATCGCAATGATCTCGCTTGCCTGCTGCACACCTAAAAATGGAGTCGAGACACAGGCCCGCATCAAAAAAGAAGAAAATAAGGAAAGCAAAGAAAACAAAGAAGATTCAAAAGTCAGAGCAATCACATACAATGAGTTTCTTGAGAAAGTGTATGACTTTGAGCACGATACAGAGCAGAAATGGGTAAATAAATCCAAGCGTCCGATCGTGATCGACTTCTATGCAACGTGGTGTGCACCATGCAAAAAAATAGGACCAAGTCTGGAGGCTTTATCAATTGAGTATAAAAGTGAAGTTGATTTTTATAAAGTCAACGTCGAAGAAGAGGAGCGTCTTGCAATTGCGTTCAACGTGCAGTCGCTTCCTACACTTATGTTCATTCCTAAAGAGGGTGATCCATATGTGAGCATCGGTTATATCTCTAAGGGAGAGATCAAATCAATCATCAAGGAATTGGTGAAGTATTGAAAATGAGAAATGTAAAATGATTAAATATAACTACGCATACGATGAAAACGGGAATCCCCCAAAAACATCACGTCGTTTTCAATAACATCCTTTATTCTCAATACAAAAAAAGCATCCGTTTTCAGGATGCTTTTATAATTATTCTCAAATTGTCTCTTTAGCGAAAGAGATTAGATGCTGTAGTTGTTTTTTTGCCTCACAACCAAAGCCTTATTCACACTCTTCCTCCAAGAAGCATCCGTGGAAGCCGTAGTCTTTTTCCGACTCTTCTTTTGGCACGATATAGTATGTTCCTTCTGCTGAACCACAAACTTCTCCTTCTGGTGACAAGAGTTCGATATGTAGTGCCACAAACTTGCGTAAGTCTTTGACCTTTGTTGCCTTAAGTTTTATTTCCGACCAAGATGATTTCACACTTTTAATGAACTTCACATCCAATTTGGCAGTCACTGTCGCAGCCTGTTTGAAGTAGTGAACCCACCATGCTCCAACCTCATCGAGCATCAACGACTGGATACCACCGTGCACCACTCCACTCCATCCGTCGTAATGTGGTTTACTCTTCCATATTCCAATCATATCTTCTCCTTCAACGTAAAATTCCATCTTCAATCCGATGGGATTTGTCGGTGAACAAGCAATGCAATCATATCCTTCTTGTCCAAGCCAAGGACTTCTTACTTTCTTCATTGTATTTAATATTAAGCGGGCGGGTTTGAAACCCGCCCCTACGTGCGTAGGATGCAATTATTTGTCCATAATAAATGCGGAATTAAAATTTCAATCTTAATTCCGCATTAAGCATTTCGAATTTATAATTTCTATCAAATCGTAACCTTTGCAAACGGTGGTAGCGAGACGTCACTAAAATCACCATCTTTGTATTTGAAATATCCTGTGATGCCGACCATCGCTGCGTTATCAGTAGTATAGCCGAATTTAGGAATGTAGATATTCCACTTGTAGCGACGGGCATGATCCTCGAATGCCGCTCTCAATGCTGAGTTTGCCGACACTCCACCTGCCACTGCCACATGGTTGATTCCTGTCTGCTTCACAGCTTTACGGAGCTTATCCATCAAGATATCTACCACGGTTGTCTGCAACGAAGCACACAAATCGTTGACATTCTCAGCCACAAAGTTTTCATTCTTAGCGATTTCATCACGCAAAGTGTAAAGGAAAGATGTCTTCAATCCACTGAAGCTGTAATCCAAACCAGGGATATGTGGTTTGCAAAACTTGAATGCCTCCGGATTTCCCTCCTTAGCCAACTTGTCGACAACAGGACCACCAGGATAAGGCAAACCCATCACCTTAGCACATTTATCGAATGCCTCACCAGCTGCATCGTCGATAGTCTGACCGATGATATTCATCTTGTTGTAGTTCTCCACCAACACAATCTGTGAGTTTCCTCCCGACACAAGCAAACATAGGAATGGGAATGGAGGACACTTGTGATCTTCACCCTTTTCCTCGATGAAATGGGCCAAAATATGAGCCTGAAGATGGTTGACATCAATCAACGGAATACCCAACGACAATGAGAATCCCTTCGCAAAAGAAGTTCCGACCATCAAGCTACCCATCAATCCCGGACCACGTGTATATGCCACAGCATTAAGGTCTTCTTTCTTAAGACCAGAGCGTTTGATTGCCTCACTCACCACAGGAACGATGTTCTGCTGATGAGCTCGTGAAGCCAACTCTGGCACCACTCCACCGTAACTCTCATGCACCTTTTGACTTGCGATAACGTTGGACAAAAGGATATTATCCTGCAAAACGGCAGCAGAAGTGTCGTCGCACGAAGATTCTATCGCTAAAATGTTTATCGACATTTTCAAATCTTTTTAATTATCATTAACTTTGTAGCATTATTCAATGACTGCAAAATTTATACAAAGATAAAAAAACTTACTTACATAGTGCTTATTCTTGCCGCACTTGTTTTCTCCTTATTCACAGCGGCGTATTTTGTATTGCAAAATGAGCAACTACAAAGTAAGGTTGTACGCAAAGTAACGAAAGAACTTGAGGCTCGTTCAGGTGCGGATGTAACATTGGATAGAATCGACTGGAATTTCCCTAACGCTTTTATTATAAATCAGTTATACATATCAGACGAAGAGAAAGACACTCTGATTTATGTCGAAAGAGCAAAAGTGACGCTTAATGTATTGCCTCTTTTCAGAAATTGCATCAGTTTTCGAACAATCCAGTTTACAGAGGCAGACGCGAGAATTAAATATCTCAACGACCGTAAAAAATACAACTACGATTTCCTTGTAGATGCATTTACCACGCCAAACGATACGACGACACTTGATTGGGATTTCGACCTTGAATCACTGGCTTTTACAAATTGCAAAATGGATTTTATTGCCGACGACGCGATTGTTCCCGTCGACAGTGTCTTCTGTCTTGAGCACATCAGCCTAAACGATATCAACGGAGCATTGTTCATCAAGGAATCAATATTCGACAACACTCAAGAATTCCGACTCCACCGTCTGCATTTCAAAGAGCGATCTGGTCTTGAGCTGAACAATCTTTCGACGACAGTCACTGTAACTGATAACGAAATCAAATTAGATGGTTTTGTCACGCAGACCCAGAATAGTCAGCTTGCTTTGTCGCAAGCATCAATAACAATGCCAAACATCAGAGATGACATCCATAAGATTGTCGACAGCAAAATCAGTGTCTCTTTGAAACCATCTTACATTCATCTTGCCGATTTTTCGTCTCTCGTCCGCACTTTCAGATACTCAAAGGATGATATTCGTCTAAGCGGAAGCATAAGCGGCACAAGACACGAGATGAATTTGAAATCCATCCAGATGGATATGGGAGAAACCATGACTTTCGACGCTAATTTCAAATTCACTGATATCTTCAACATCGATTCTCTTGGTATAGATGCCGAGTTTAACTCTATCACACTGACCGCTACTGACGCAAGAAAGATTGGCCAGATGATTATAGACCGTCCTGTCTACCTTCCTCCTGTAGTAGATTCTCTTGGATTAATCAGGTTTTCAGGAAATGTTTATGGAAAATTCAAGGAACTTTACGCTGAAGGTGATTTGAATACTGACGGTGGAAAAATCTCAACCGATGTCGTAATAAAAGCCAGCGACAACAAATACGAAAAATTCAACATCATCGGTGCTACTGCTGCCAGAGACTTCGACTTGACTAAACTGTTTGGAACAGAAAGCGGTCTTGGCAAAACAGCATTCGAACTTGAGGTAGACATCCAAAAAGTCGAAGCAGAAAAGTTCGACATGGAACTCCAAGGAAGAATCGACACGTTCTACTTCAAGGATTATCTATACCAAGGCATAACAGTCAACGGAAAGCTTAATGACAGATGCTACACCGGAAACTTCTCTCTCAAAGACGACAATATCAACTGCGAGTTTGAGGGTAGCATCAACATGAGACATAGAGACATGCCTGTCATGAACTTTACCGCATCGATAAAAGATGCTAATATTGATAAGCTAAACTGGGTCAACTCAGAAGATCCAATCACAGTATCTTTCGATATCACGACAAACGCTTCAGGAAAGACAATCGACGATTTGTCTGGTTCCGTGACACTCGACAACTTCCTATGCACTCGTGGAGACAGATATCTTTATCTCAATCTGTTTACTCTTAACACCGTCGCATCAAACAACGGCAAGAAACGCATCAATATCATCTCCGATTATATCAACGGAAATGTCGAAGGAAAGTATTCTTTTGCGACTCTAGTCGACAATATCAAACAGATTACGTATTCTTATTTGCCAACATTAAGGCAAATGGATTCTAAATACGTGGAGCCGAATGAATCAGAGAGTGCAAATGATTTCTCTTTCAACTTCACATTGGAGAACACAGAGCCAATCAACGATATCTTTGAGCTTCCTGTGATAATCCAACAGAAAAGTACAGTGAAGGGATTCATCAACGATCAGACAAAGAAATTCCAATTGAGATTCGAAGCTCCGTTATTCATCTACAACGAAAACATCGTTGAGGATGCTTTACTTTTATTGGAAAACCCACACGATGATTTGAAGGTTTTGTGTCGTACCACTTACACAGACCCAGACAAACGCAGATATCCGTACTACATCAGTTTCAATAGCAACGCTAAAAACGACAATCTCGACTTACGTCTCTCTTTCAGCAATTCTGAAGATGTGACATATAGCGGAAACCTATCAATGAAGACTGCATTGAAGGGTTACACAAAAGATGGTTTGTCTGCCGACATCTCGATTATTCCATCTAAGGTTGTGATTAAGGATTCTGTTTGGAGTATCGGAGCAGGAGAAATCGAATTACGTCCAAAGCTACTTGATGTGAAACGTTTTGATATAGAGAATAGTTTCCAAAAGTTCCACGCTCAAGGCCGTACTACCGACTTGAAGGATGACAGTTTGAGAATCTGGTTCACAGATCTTGACGTGACACAATTCAGCAAAATTCTCGACAACAAATACATCACGTTCGGAGGTATTGGAGATGGAGATTTCTATTTGACCAAATTATTCAGCAACCCGACTATTGAGGGAAGACTTGGATTGTTCGACGCATATCTTAACAATTATCCATTTGGTGATATGCAAGCTGAATTTGGCTACGACAAGAAAAACAACACTCTTATTTTTGGTACCGACGTAATTACAGCATGGGAGACACACGAAAAGAGTGAGATTGACGGAGCTGTCTATTTCGACAACGATTCTTTGTTCATTGATGGTAAGTTGCGAGATATCGATATGAAATTTCTACGAATCTGGCTCGACGGAATATTAAGCAACAACACAGGTGTGCTCAACACCGATGTCCTAGCTTATGGTAAATTCGACGATATCGGATTGGAAGGAATCGGATTAGTGAAAGATTTCGAGTTCAACATCGATTACACCAACGTCAAATACGCATTCTCAGATACAGTGTGGATGACTCACAATGCATTCAGAATGGATGGTATAAACATCAAGGATCAGGAAGGCAACGAAGGTCTGCTCTCAGCACTACTTCTTTGTGAAGGATTCGTTCACTGGAAATATGCGGTCAACCTTGACTCTGACCATCTGCTTGCTCTCAACACGAATGAGACAGACAATGATTTGTTTTATGGAAAGGCTTACATTGGAGGAAAAGTAGGAGTGTCGGGAAGCGGCGATGAATTGAATATTGACCTTAAAGCAAAGACAAATAAGGATAGTAAGTTTGTGGTTCCTCTTGATGGAGCGAAAGGTGTAGACGATGCCGGCTTTATAACCTTTAAGAAGAACACGAAGATGACAACACAAGAGCTTCGAAGGGCAAGGCGACAAAAGATCCAAAAGATACGTGAAGAGGAGGAAGAGACTCCGCTTATTGTCAACGTCAACGCCGCAATTGAAGCCACACCTGACGCACAAGTGTCGTTGATTCTAGACCAGAAACTTGGTGATGTGATCCGTGCAAGAGGAAACGGAAATCTATCGTTCTCTTACGACGGAAGAGACGACCTATTCAAACTGTTTGGACAATATCAGATCACCAAAGGAGACTATCTGTTTACCATCCAGAGTGTCATTGCCAGAAAGTTTGAATTGCTCGACGGAAGTACTGTAAGATGGAATGGAGATCCCGCAGCGGCCGTCGTCGACATTGATGCCAAATATACGCTTAACGCATACGTAGGAGACATCCTAGCTGAAGACAATGTGACAACAACGCAAGTAAACTGTATGATGGATATCTCCGGAACGATTTCTCAGCCGGTTGTCAAATTCGACCTTAATATGCCGAATATCGACGACGATATGATGAGAAAAGTACGAAGTGTGATTAACACTGACGAAGCGATGAACAGAAACGTCGCCAGTCTGCTTGCGTTCGGAACATTCAACACCAGCGACTTGGGATCATCATCTTCATCCATGTCTACAGTCGGTTTTGCCGCATTATCTTCAGAAATCAGCGGTTTGCTTTCAAAAATCAACAACGACGTGAATGTTGGATTCAACTATAGAAAATCTCAGGTGGAAAAGGCAAGACCATCTGCAGACGATCAAAATCTAGCAACTACAGAATTTGAAGTGGCACTATCCACAGGTTTGCTCAACGATCGTCTTCTATTGAATGGAAATTTCGGATACCGAGAGAACGCACTTGAGGCGGATAATAACAGCAGTAGTATTGTCGACTTTGACATTGAATACAAGATTTCTCCAAATGGAAGATGGAGAGGTAAAGCATTCAACCGATCATCCAACAGCTATCTACGAAGATTTGATTCAAAGACACAAGGAGTCGGTTTGCTTTATCGTCACGACTACGACAACGCAGAGGAGCTAATCAGCACATATATTTCTCCATTCAAGAAGATGTTCGGAAAGAAACGTAGGAAAAACGATAACGTTAACGTTGACGATAACGAAAACCATAACGATAACGATAACAAAAAGAAGTAGGAATGACAGCGTACATTTGCATAACACTCTCTATAATTGTCTCTATAGTCATATTTCTATGGGCAATAAAGCAAAGAGGAGGACGTAACTATTTCTTAGCTGTATCCTACACATGCTCGTGTTTTACAATTGCATTAATGAATATTCCTTGGTTTTTGAACGCAGCTGTCGGTTCGTCAGACGCCAACAGCTTTAATAGCTATTTTGACGGGACAATGAGATTATCAGTTATTTTCTTTCCTATAACCATTGCACTCACAATCATCCTATTTTTGGTGGGATTGTTTGTAGGTTCCAAGAAAATACCAATAGAAACAACGAATGAAAAAATTGATTGGAAGAAATGGATTCTCTATGTATTGATTAACGGCATAGTTGTTAATTCAATTCTTTATTGCGTATTATCTTTAGCAGACAAACTATCTATTTTTGCGTTTGTTTTTTCAACAACATTGATCGTTCTCCATTATCCGATTTTATGCAAAATGAATAGATGGGCAAAGAAATCACTAATACTGGCAATAACAATGATGTGTTATTTCTTCTTTATTTTATTATTTGAAGACGGAGCAAGATATAAAGTTGATGATATAAAGATCAATCTCTTTTTTGCGGTTTTGTCATTTATTGGAGGCTCTATATACCTAATGGCCATAATTTGGATGAACTACGCATTAAGGAGACGACTATTTTAAATGCAGATTGGAGATTAACAATCCATTCTTTATAACGGGCAGGTATAAAACCTGCCCCTACGCCATCCATCGTTAACGTCAGCATTATATTTTTCCTTCTTTTTCAAACTTTCTCATCTGATATGTATTAAACAGATTCTGCCAAAGGCTATAGAATCCCCCTGCAATCGCACAAGATGGATGAAGAAATGTAGAACCAAGCCAGATTATAAATACCGTGTTGCGCTGGGCTAATCCCTGTCCTGCTCCAATATGTTCGCCATATTTTCTGCCAATCTTTTTTCCGAAGAAGAATAGGAATGCACAAACAATCATTGAGACAAACGCCACAGCTATCTCGATTGGTATTCCAAATTCACTTGTGATCAAATAACGTAGAGTCAAAGAGATTGCCAAACACATCGCTACCGCCCATAAATATAAAGGCAGATCTTTCCATTGCTTAACAATCTCAATCACTTTAGGAAATAATATCTGCGTCACTAATGCCATCAACATCGGAGTGACAAGGAGCGGTGTCACACGTCGTACAATCATCAAAAAACTATCATATAGGCTGTAATCCTGTGTCGACATAAAAGGAATCATCATCGGCACAAAAACGGCTGTAATGAGGTTAGAAATGAGAGTATACGTCGTTGTTGTCTCACTATTGCCTCCCCAACGTTGAGTGAGAACAACGACACTTCCTGTGGCTGTAGGGCTGGCGACACAGATGAATGCCGCCTCTGCCAACACCACAAACTTTGTCCCTTGCAGAAGCGACGCAATCAAGGTAATAACCGCCATCACCATCACCTGAAATAGGAACAGCATAAGATGCCAACGAGTGAAATTCAACTTGCGAAGATTCACTTTGCAGAAAGTGACATAAAGCATCACAAGCACCATCGTCGGTATTAGGAAATCAACTATTGCATTCACTGCACTACGTGTCGACACAGACAACTCAAGGTTATGATAGATTACATAAGCAGTGATACCAAACACCATTGCTATAAGCAAGATATACTGGTTGATGAAATGATTAATTTTTTCTTTAGTTGACATCTATTTCAAAATTTCTATTCGATTATATTGACAACTGCTATATAAATTCATCTTTATATAGTCTATAAAAAACAAACAAGGTCGAGATAGAATCCCGACCTTGCCTATATTAATCAAGTATGATTATTCCATCTCTTTTGCCAAGCGACCGATCAACTCGGCACCTGTATAATCATTTGTGATTTTGCTTCTCAAATCAGCTGCGAAAACCTTAACATCTCCGGCAATCTCATTGTTGAATACAGTAAATGGTTTTGCATCTGAAGAAGTGATGAATGCGAAGTTGTTCTCTAGATTATCGTCGCCTGACTCATTCTTTGGATCAAGAGCCAAGAACATGTAGCACTGAGCATCTGTAGAAACGCCATTGCTAAACTGAGATGGCAACTGGTATTCGATTGTCAACTGCTTGCCTAGTACAGAAGATGCTTTTGCTCCAGCAGGAAGGATTGCATTTACATTCACATCAGCCAAGATTGACTTCTCGTGGAAATGCTTCTTCTTATATAGAGTATAAACGATATTGCTGTTAGACAAGTTTACATCGCTAGTACCATTATTGATGATATCGTATGTCAACTTACGGTTTCCATTAGCAAGAGCCTCATCAGATACTACCTCAAGTTTCAAATCTACACCTGAGATACCTCTTGTAGCAGCAGTATTGCTTGTAGAGTAATCCTTGTCGTTAGAAGCCGACCATACACCAAATGCGAAGTTGTTGATGAAGTGGTTGTAACCGACCCAAATGAATCCGTTGTCACCCCACTCTGTTGCACCCCATGAGTTCTGGATACGGAATGCCTTTCTTGAATCATCATAACCGACTACCAACATTGCGTGGTAAGCATGACCTCCGTTGTATGAATCTGGATCATCTGAAGTGATAACCGCACTATTGCTCCAACGCATGAAATTCTCTCCTAGTTTAGCACCAACTACAAGTGGTCCTTCAACAAGTTTTGCCTTCAAGTTAGCCGCTGTCATACCATAAGGGCCATTACCATTCAACTCTCTTGTGTAAGCCACCAAACGGTAAGCTCCAAGTTTGTTGCTTGAACCAGTAGGAGTAGCTCCATCACATGTCATTTTCTGACCTGTAAATGGTTTTACCGACATAGTTGCAGCACCCTTGTTAATCAAAACCTTGAATGCAGGGTCGAAGCTAGAACCTCCACACTGATTAGAAGTCGAGCTAGCGTAACCTGATCTCATTCCATGCCAAAGGTCGATTGGAGATGTCTGATATGAAGATGAGTTCTTAGCGCTAGTACGCTTTGCATCTATATTATCAAGTGTTGTTTTTAGTCCGTAACCAGTAGCCCAAGCCACACAAGTACCATACTGGCCCTGATTACCTACTGCTGGAGTATAATCTGTCCAAAGTTTTGATGATGGAAGAGCAGAGTCGTCGTCATCAAGACCATCTACATTCTCATCGTCGATATCCTCATTCTGAGGGATATATCCCATACTATCAAGAAGTGCCGACAATATATCGATTACGGCATTAACCGTATTCTCGTCACATGAAGTCAAAGAAAGTGGCATTGCGGCAATTGTGCCTCCAACAACCAATTTACCTAAACGACTACGTAGATTTCTTATATTCATACCTAATTATTTATGGTTAATTTTTGCCTTTTTGATATCAATTGCTTTAGAATCTATTTTATCAGGATCCTGAACTACTGATTCACCATCTTCACTATCCTTCTTCTGTCCTGCCAAACGGAAGATATGCTTTTCGCTAGAAACAAATCTATACACGCTCTCATCATTTACAACCTTCTCAATCTTGACATTAGACAAGTCTGGAGTAAAGAAGAACAACGCTTCGTTCATATCCATAGCATGAGCAAATGAATTTGAGAAACGGCTTGGTGAATTGAACACACAATAATTAAGACTTACCTTTCCAAAGATCTCAGCATGAGTCATGATAACTGGAGCCAAGAACTTAGAATAAGACAAATCAAAATCATGACTGAACTTAGCATAGTTGAACAAAGCAGCGCCACGAATTGTAAGGTTTGAGAAAATAGCGTCGCCTTCAAACGTAGTGTTGTTCATCATCAATTCAGAACAAATCAACTTATGGAAATTAGCGTCACCTTTGAATGTGGCATCCATAAATGAGATGTTTCCATTCGAATAGCTGGATGTGAAAGAGAAATTCTTTTCAGCTGTGATCTCATAGAAACGGTTGATACCTCCTCTAAGTTCCACCAAATCAAACTTTGCATTCTCTCCAAAAGTAGACTTACTGAAATCGATATTGTCGGCGACCATTACCTTTGTGAAATCAACTTCACCACGGAAATCACAGTCTGAGAATGTCAATGAACGACGGAAATTTGTGCTACAAGAGAATTTATCCTTGAACATCGACTTTCCACGCACGTTGCCCATAAACAAACAATGATTGAAGTATATCGGAACCTCCACATCTACCTCAACTGCGATACCAGAAGTGATTCGTGGATCTCCACAAAGAGTGAAATCCAAATCATCCCAAATCATACAATTCATCAACTGAATAGGCTTACCCTTCTTAATCATCTTTACGATGTCAGCGGCATGATATTCAGTCATCGCACTAGATGTCCCTGATTCTGGCTCTCTCGCCTCTGCATTGTTCCCTCCAATTCGTCCACATGAAAGGTTAAAAAAAGAGAACAATAGCAACACTGTCAACTTTATGAAATAAATCTGTGACTTAGTCATATACCTAATTTTACTCTATTTTAAAGCAAAGTTAGTTTTTTTTGACAACTATTATACCAAAAAGCGGCAAAAATGAGATATTCTAGACAAAAAAAGAGTATTGTTTAATAACATACATTATAAACATCACATTCAAAATGGCGAGCAAGTCACTGTAACATAGCGACATAAGTTTTCACGCAACTACTATTGCACAAAAAAAAGAGACGCGAGTGATCGCGTCTCCATATAAGAAATCTAAAAGAATCAGATTATCTACGAGGCATACCTGGACGCATTGGCACCTCAGGATCTACCTCTACAAGCTCTACCTCAAATGTGATACATGAACCTGGAGGAATAGAACCTGCTTCGCCGTCACCGTAAGCCAAACGAGCTGGAATAGCAAGCTGTGCCTTACCTCCCTGCTTCATCATCTTAATACCCTCAGAGAATCCAGGGATAACATTTCTAAGATTGAATACAGCTGGCTCACCACGCTCGATTGAGCTATCGAATACAGTACCATCGATCAACTTACCTGTATAGTTAACCTTTACAAAAGATGAATCAGACGGCTGCTTACCTGTACCCTCAACGATTGATTTATAGTGCAATCCTGAAGCTGTGACCTGTACACCCTCCTGTTGCTTATTCGACTCCAAGAACGTCTCTTCTGCAGCTCTGTTCACTTTGATTTGAGCGTCACGTACCTTAGTCACATACTCCTGCATTACGTTTCTAGCCTCTTCTATAGACATTGGAAGGGCATCCTCGTCGGCTGCCTTCAAAGCCTGAGCGAAACCTGCAATTAGAGCATCCTTGTTGATTGTATCACCAGGGAATCTCTCCAAATCGTGTCTGAATCCATCACCTACATTTACTCCAAGAGCAAAAGATACAGAATCAACATCCGACTTCAAATCCTTAACTGACATCGACGACTGCTTCTGGCATGATGTCGACGCTAGTAGTGCCATTACAGACACTGCTGTCATTAACTGCTTTCTCATTATAATAATTTTTTTCTTTTTTTCGTTTTCGTCTTCGTCAACGTATTACATTGTACGCTGATATGGTTTGAACTGGAATTTAGCCGAGCTACGAGCCTGAGCCTTCTCAATACCAAGAAGCTCAACATCAAAAATCAAGATTGAGTTTGGCTTAATCTTTCCCATAGCACGGTTGCCATATGCAAGTTCAGAAGGAATATAGAATTTATACTTACTTCCGACAGGCATCAACTGGATACCCTCTGTCCATCCCGGAATAACCTTATTAAGTTCGAACGAGATTGGCGATGTAGAGCTATCGAAAATTGTACCGTCAGTCAAAGTACCTGTATAAGTCACCGACACCTTATCTGTTGCTTTTGGTTTTTCTCCAGCACCCTGGAAGACTACCTGATACTGTAAGCCAGACGCTGTTTCATTAACTCCAGCTTTAGTCTTATTGTTAGCCATCCATATCTTGTTAGCGGCCAAATCCTTCATCGACTTCTCCTGTTCAGCCTTCTGCATCACTTCAGAGATGACGTTGCCCGATGCAGCAGCCTTGATTTTCAAGTTTGCTGTATCCTTATTTAAAACATTCTTCAACGCCTCACAAAATGCTGCTGTATTGATGTTATCGATAGGAAGCTGCTTAAACTGCTCCTGAAGGCTCATACCGATATTGATACCAAGAGCATAGCTGACCGAGTCAATCGAATTAGCCAATGCGTTAGCATCCTTTTTGCCTCCTTTTGCTGCAGAAGTCCCTATCGCTAGCGATAATGACATCACCGCCAAAAACAATTTCTTCATAATTTCATTTATTTAATAGCCAACAACTCGACATCAAAAATAAGTGTAGAATTTGGTTCGATTGCCTCACCTGCGCCATACTCTCCGTATGCCAATTCAGACGGAATGTAAAGTTGCCACTTTGAGCCTACTGGCATCAACTGCAAAGCCTCAACCCATCCTGGAATAACTCCATTAACTGGGAACTGAGCCGACTGGCCACGCTGGTAGCTGCTATCGAATACTCTTCCATCGATCAAACGACCCTCGTAATGACAATCTACAGTATCTGTCTCCTTTGGTTTGGCACCTGTACCTGCAACCAACACCTTATATTGAAGTCCACTTGCTGTTGTTACAACACCCTCGTTATTCTTATTTTTCGCCAAAAACTCTTCGCCTGCCTTCTTGTTCTTTGACATAACCTCAGTCTTCTGCTTAGCAAAGAACTCATTGATTGTGCTCTGAGCCTCATCGGCTGTCATCTGCACCTTCTCACCATTGAAAACAGACTTGATTGCACTTGCAAAATCATCAACATTAATACAATCCAAACCACTCTGCTTCATATTTGAAGCCATCGACATGCCAAGTGCATAACTTAATTTATCCATAACAGTACTCTTATTCTTTCGTTAATTTTGGCAAAAATACTTATTATTTTTTGTTTTCTCATATTATATAGGCAATAAACACACACCAATTTTGATTTTTATTGTTTTACAACATAAATAATCGGCATTTTGTTTGCGTAAAAATGTCGTTTAAACTAATTTTGCGGCAAATTTAAAATGTTAGTATGCAAAAAGTAAGAAATGTGGCAATCATTGCCCACGTTGACCACGGTAAGACAACGCTAGTAGATAAGATGCTCCTTGCAGGACAGCTTTTCTCTGAACGCGAAAAACCACAAGAGTTGATTTTGGATAACAACGATCTTGAAAGAGAGCGTGGTATAACAATCGTGTCTAAGAATGTATCTATCCGTTACAAGGGATACAAAATCAATATTATTGATACTCCAGGACACTCCGACTTCGGTGGTGAGGTTGAGCGTGTGCTTAACATGGCTGATGGTGTGCTTCTTCTTGTCGACGCGTTTGAAGGTCCAATGCCTCAGACTCGTTTCGTGCTACAGAAGGCTATCGAAATTGGTTTGAAGCCAATCGTAGTCATCAACAAGGTTGACAAGCCTAACTGTCGTCCAGAGGAGGTTCAGGAGGAGGTTTTCGACCTCATGTTCAATCTTGACGCTTCAGAGGAGCAGCTTGACTTCCCTACTATCTATGGTTCTGCTAAGAACAACTGGATGAGTACAGACTGGAAGGCTCCTAGAGTCGACGATATCACTCCAGTGCTTGACGCTATCATCGAGCACATCCCAGAGCCTCACTACAATGAAGGTCCAACTCAGATGTTGATCACATCTCTTGACTACTCTTCTTTCGTAGGTCGTATCGCTGTAGGTCGTGTACACAGAGGTAAGATCCGTGAGGGTCAGGACATCGCTCTTGTTAAGAGAGATGGTTCAATCCAGAAGAACAGAATCAAAGAGTTGAGAGTATTCGAGGGATTCTCTCAGTCGAAAGTATATGAGGCAGAGTGTGGTGAGATCGTAGCAGTTATCGGTATCGAGAACTTTGAGATCGGTGATTCAATCTGTGATTTCGAGAATCCAGAACCACTTCCACCAATCGCTATCGACGAGCCAACAATGTCAATGGTGTTCACAATCAACGACTCTCCTTTCTTCGGTAAGGATGGTAAGTTTGTGACATCTCGTCATATCAACGACCGTTTGATCAAGGAGCTTGACCGCAACCTAGCGCTTCGTGTCAAGAAATCTGAGACAGAGGATATGTGGTCTGTATTTGGTCGTGGAGTGCTTCACTTGTCTGTCCTAATCGAGACAATGCGTCGTGAGGGTTACGAGCTTCAGGTTGGTCAGCCACAGGTTATCTTCAAGGAGATCGACGGCAAGAAGTGTGAGCCAATCGAGGAGTTGACAATCAACACTCCTGATGAGGTTTCAGGTAAGATTATTGAGATGGTTTCTGTCCGCAAGGGAGAAATGGTTTCAATGGAGAAGAAGGGCGACCGTGTACACTTGGTATTCCAGATTCCTTCACGTGGTATCATCGGTCTACGTACAAACGTACTTACTGCTTCTGCAGGTGAGGCTATCATGGCACACAGATTCCTAGAGTATCAGCCATATAAGGGAGATATCGAGAAGAGAACAAACGGTTCTATGATCGCAATGGAAAGCGGTACTGCATTTGCATACGCAATCGATAAGCTTCAGGATCGTGGTAAGTTCTTTATCTTCCCTCAGGATGAGGTTTACGCAGGACAGGTTGTAGGTGAGCATGCAAAGGACAACGACTTGGTAGTCAATGTGACTAAGGCAAAACAGCTTACAAACATGCGTTCAAAGAGTTCGGATGAGAAGGCTAAGATCATTCCTCCAATCGTGTTCTCACTTGAGGAGGCACTTGAGTACATCAAGGAAGACGAGTATGTAGAGGTCACTCCAAATCACATGCGTCTTCGTAAGATTATCCTTGATGAGACTGAGCGTAAGAAAGCAAGCAGACAGTAATTACAATTCGTAATTCGTAATGCATAATTCGTAATTGTCGGCACAATCCATCTTTGGTGGAAATTCCGACAATGGAACCATTCGTAGAGACGTCGCGTGCGGCGTCTCTTCTTTTTTTCCGCAATTCACTTCATAATACCAATAAAAAGCATACCTTTGCAAAGATAAATGTTTGGTTTAGTCGTCGGATTATACAAACAAGTACAAACTAAAATTAGTAACTAAAAAATGAAAGTTGGAAAATACATCGACTTACGATGTGATTTCGGGTTCAAGTACTGCATGGAGGACCCGATCGTTATGAGATCCTTTCTCAATGCCATTTTAGATGGTGATGTTGAAACAATCACAGAAGTTCAATTCGAGAATGTGGAGGTTCCCAAAGCAAGGAAGAAGCAACGTGGTGTCACATTTGATCTTCGCTGCACGACGCAGAGTGGCGATTCTATCTTGATTGAGATGCAGAACTCATGTCAGAAGTTTTTCAAGACACGTGCCAATTTCTACGTCTACAAACTGATGGACAGTAAAATCACAAAAGGAGTGGTTTGGGAAGACATGGAGGAAGACATCTCCAGAATCATAGGAATCTTCATTTTAGGTGAAAGTATACCCGACATCGACGAGGCAGTGACATGCACGGCGGAATGCGACGTGAAGACAGGAAAGATATTTTGGGACAGACATCGAAAATATTTTCTATCTTTGCCGAAGTTCAAGTTGGATGCCAACAACATCACGATGAAGGACATCTGGTTGTACACCTTCAAAAACTTAGGGAAAATGGAAAATATTGATCCAAGCGTATACGAAAGAGCCGACGAAGGTTTGCTCAAGATGATAGAGAAGGCAAAGGTAGGTGCTTTGTCAGAAAAAGACTACGCCATATATGAGGCCAGCCTTAAACTTCTTTCCGACGAAATCGACATGGAGAAACATGGGTACAAGAGAGGCCTTGAGGTTGGCGAGAAACGTGGCGAAAAGAGAGGTCTCAAGAAAGGCAGAAAAGAAGGCATCGAAATCGGTGAGAAAAGAGGCGAAAAACGAGGTGAGATGAAGGGTATGATCTCCACAATACAAAAGTTTATTGATGGAGGAATGCAGATTTCCGAGGTTGCCAAGATTCTGCACATGCCGGAAGATGAAATCAGAGCAATGCTGGGTAATTCGTAATTCGTAATGCATAATTCGTAATTGTCGGTACAATCCATCTTTGGTGGAAATTCCGACAATGGAACCATTCGTAGAGACGTCGCGTGCGGCGTCTCTTCTTTTATAATTGCGTGCGACGTCTCTTCTTATTTAAACGTGGGGCATCTCTTTTTATTTCAATGTGCATCTCTTCTATTTATGAAAAATTCATGCCACATTTATGACAATTCATGTTTCAAACCAATTCGCGTTAGCGAAAATCCGTGTTATCCATGTTATCCGTGTTCGTTAATTTTACGAATCATTTTCGAAAATTTTACGTTCATATTTTCTAAATCATTCCAACGTGCGTCTCCTTTTCATTTCAGCACAAACTCACCATCAACTTCAGCATAATCACATTAATCCGTCAAGTATTTCAAATAAGATTCCAAAATATTACTTTTGCAGAAGAAAAGCCGATAAGCGATGAAAGTAGTAATCAACGACCAATATAAAGATTGTAAGGAACTTGTGGATTTCTTGGAGAATTTGGACACTCGCTTCAATCAGAAAGGTACAGATATGCATATTGCCAGAAATTCCATAAAGAGTTTTTGGATTTCTGATCTTGGCAGAGAGGTGGTAGTCAAGAAATACAAGAAACCAATAGCCGTGCAACGTGTCGTCTACACTTTTTTCAGAAAGACCAAAGCAGAAAGAGCATATCTCAATGGCTTAAAAATGATTGAGTTGAGTGTCGATACCCCAATTCCCATCGCATACGCAGAGCAGAAGAGCGTCGGCTTGATCGAATACTGCTATTTCATTTGTGAGAAGTCGACAGACGACAGTCTTGAGCCTTTGATACTTCTCGATAAACCTCTCGACGAACAATTAGCGATGTCGACAGCAAGATTCTTCATCGATCTTCATTCTAAAGGCATAATACACAACGACTTGAACGGAGGCAATATCCTTTATCACCAAAATGGAGATTCCGACTACCACTTCTCGTTGATCGACAACAACAGAATGGAATTCACCGACAGGAAGCTAACAAACAAAGAAAGATTCGGCAATTTCTGCAAATTCAGCAGCGAGACCATTTACCTGCAGATTGTGGAATGCTATGCGGAAACCTTAGGCATCGACGTCGAGGCCGCCAAAGAAGAGGCACTCGAAGCACGTAATAAATTCTTTGAAGCCAGAGCTAAACGCAGAGCTTTCTGGGCCAAATTCAAGTAGAGACGCACGGACGTGCGTCTAATTTTCTAATTTTTATCGTGCGTCTAATTTTCTATCTTCTTAACATGCCTATATCTTGACAACATTTATATTTTAGAATGCCATAATTTACGGGAATTTAAGAATTTGATTATCTTTGCAAAAAACATAATACGATGAAAGTAGTAATCAGCGACGAATATAAGAATTATAAAGATCTTACCGACTTTTTAAATAGTCTTGACACTCGTTACAAAAAGAAAGGCAGAACATTACACGTAGACAATAACGCAGTCAGAAGTTTCGCCATCACAGAGCTTGGCAGAGAGATCGTAGTCAAGAGATACCAGAAAAACGTCAAATTGCAACGTTTAGTCTACTCTCTTTTCAAAACGTGTCAGGCAGAGAAGGCATACTACAATGCACTAAAACTACAGACATTGGGTATCGACACACCGAACCCAATCGGATTTGTGAAGCAGACTAAGATTGGTTTGATGGATTATTGCTATTTCGCAAGTGAGAAGTCGAACGCAAAAAGTCTTGAGCCAGCATTCCAGTTTGGAAGACTTCTTGATTACGACCTTGCGATATCGCTTGCACGATTCCTAATCAGCCTTCATACAAAAGGGATCTTGCATCACAACTTGAAAGCAGGAAACATTCTATACACACAGGATGCCGACACCAACTACCATTTCTCGTTGATCGACAACAACACAATAGAGTTTACAGAGAGAGACCTTTCCATCAGAGAGAGATTGAGCAATATTTGCAAGCTTGGCAACAAGGACCAATTTCTACAGATTGCAGGATGCTACGCAGAAGTGTTGGGATTGGACAAAAAGATGGCTGTCGAAGAGGCATCTGAAGTAAGAGACGAGTACGACCATAAGAAAACTCAGAAAAAATAAATATAATACTACAAATAGGAAGAAACATCCATTTTAGATTCAACAACAAACGGGTCTAACGAAAACGATGATATGTTACCTTTCTAATGTAAGAGGCTAATACACAAAAAGGAGGCTACAAAACCTCCTTTTTGAATTTAATATAGAAAAGAAGCTTTTTATTTCTTGATGAATTTGACCATTCTTCCGTCGACACTCAAAAGATAGATACCCTTTGCCAAGTCGGAGACCTCAACCTGCTGTCCAATCACCTGCTTAACAGTTTTTCCGTCTGTAGCGACAACCTTGATATCAGCATCCTTTTCCAACCCAGACACATAAATTATGTTTTCTACAGGGTTGGGGTACATCTGGATAGATGGAACTACTGAATTATTGTCGACATTAGATAAATCATAGTTAAAAACGATAGTCTGGAAGCCATCAACTGTAGTACCATCAATTTTGTTGACAGACATAGAGGCATTTTTTCCTCCTTTAACCTTAATATTCAACATTTCAGACAATTTGAATATCTCCTCTGACTTGTCGGCCTTGATACCAACAATTTCGTCCTCAGCGGCGAAGGCAGATATACAAAAGTCGAATACCAACAAAACTAAAAAAATTATTTTTTTCATAATATCCGAAAGCTTTAACGTCGGCAAAGATATCAAATAAAAACATAATCAAATACCGCAATCAAACTTTGTTTCAAAAATACCGACATTCTCATTACGAATTACGAATTATGAATTATGAATTTCAAAAATCTTTGTATCTTTGCAAATTGATAAAGAATATACATTCGTAGTCGTAAATAATATACAATACAATATATATGAAAGTGCTAAAATTTGGCGGTGCAATCGTAGGTTCCGCTGAACATTTAAAGAAGGTGAAGAGCATAGTTGAAGCAGAGAAGAACCCAATCGTGGTGGTTTCAGCTATGGACGGAGTGACTGACCTCCTAGAGGAGATCGTTGAGGAGGCGTCGACAGGCGACTCTAAGTCTATAATCAGCAGATATGAGGATTTGAAGACCCGTCACACCGAATTGGCACGTCAGGTAGTGCCTGCAGACAGTCAGTCGGCTGCTCTTAGCGAACTTAACCGTCTTTACGCAGAGATGGATAGCATGTTGCAGGCTCTAACCATTTTCCGTGACTGGACAGACAATATCCTAGCTACATTCCTATCATACGGCGAGCGTCTTGTATCTGTAATCGTTGGTGAGATGATCGGTGCAAGAGTGCTTGATTCTACTCGTTTCATCATCGCTGAGGGCGACGCGGATTGCGGATACACAATCGACGAGGAGAGCACAACTGAGAAGATCAAAGCTGCTTTCTCTAAGATCAAGGGAGCTGTAGTTTGCCAGGGATTCATCGCAGGCACTAACGACGACGAGGTCGCAACTCTAGGTCGTGGTTCATCTGATCTAACTGCCGCTACTATCGCTAAGGTGTTAGGAGCACAGGAGATGCAGGTGTGGAAGCCAAACGACGAATTCATGAGCGCTGATCCTAACAAGATCTCGTCGGCTTACCTAATCGAGCACATGAGCTACGAGGAGGCAAGAGAACTTTCTATAAACGGTGTCGGAACATTGTTCTCTGACGCTCTTACTCCACTTGCAGAGGCTAACATTCCTCTATCAATGAAGAATATCTGCAATGGAAACACAACTGTGATCTCTTCCACTCCAAATCCTGAGGATAAGGTGATCAAGGGAATCGCAAGCCAGGACGACTGTGTGATGTTCACATTCTCTGGTCTTCCATCAGATTATCTACCACGTATGGTATCTGAGGCAGCTATGGTGCTTGAAAGCGACCACGTTCCATATACAGTATTCTCTCTTTCTGCAGCAGGAGGTTCATTCTCAGTTTGCGTTCCAGTAGAATACGAAGGCTACTTCAACTCGTTGAGCCAGAGCCTAACAAATATGAACGCTTGCAAGGTGCAGACAATGCGTGATCTTGCTTCAGTTGTCATCGTAGGTGAGAACATGAAGAACGCAACTGGTACTGCAGGCAAACTATTCAACGCTCTTGGCAGAAACAACATCAATATCGTCGCAATGAACCAGGGTTCATCTGAGACTAGCATCACTGTAGTGCTTGAGAAGAAGAACATCAAGAAGGCTTTGAACGCAATCCACGAGTCATTCTTCTTGACTGAGTACCAGGAGTTGAACATCTTCGTAGTTGGTACAGGTACAGTGGGAGGAAGTTTGCTTGAGCAGCTTCACTCACAGAAGGAGCTTATCATGAACCAGAACGGTGTTAAGCTTAACGTGATGGGTGTTGCCGACGTTTCTAAGTTCATCTTGGATCGCAACGGCGTCGACTTGACTAAGTACAACGAGCTTTTGAAGACAGAGGGTAAGGAGTCAACTCCAGAGTCGTTGAAGAAAGCATTGTTCGAGCTTAACGCATTCAACTGCGTATTCGTAGACTGTACAGCAGCTCCGGCAATCGCAGCAATGTACTCAGATTTGCTACAGCACAACATCTCAGTCGTTTGTGCTAACAAGATCGCAGCGTCTGGCGACTACGACAACTACATCAATTTGAAGAATACAGCTCGTAAGAGAGGTATCAAATATCTATTCGAGACTAACGTAGGTGCAGGTCTACCAATCATCAACACAATCGGTGACTTGATCTACTCTGGCGATAGAATCGTGAAGCTTGAGGCTGTTCTTTCAGGAACATTGAACTTCATCTTCAACACAATCAGCGAGGAGATTCCTTTGAGCAAGGCAATCAAGATGGCTATGGAGGCACGTTTCGCTGAGCCAGATCCACGTATCGACTTGAGCGGTAAGGACGTGATCAGAAAGTTGGTTATCCTTGCGCGTGAGAGCGGTTTGAAGGTAAGCCAGGACGACGTGGAGAAGAACCTATTCATCCCTAACGACTTCTTCGAGGGTACACTTGACGACTTCTGGGGCAAGGTTGAGAAATTCGACGCTGAGTTCGAGGAGAAGAGAAAGGTTATCGCTGCAGAGGGCAAGCGTTGGAGATTCGTCGCTACTCTTGACGAGGGCAAGTGTAAGGTAGGTCTACAGGCTGTAGACTCACGTCACCCATTCTACGATCTTGAGGGAAGCAACAACTTGATCATCATCAACACTGCAAGATACAAGGATCCAATGATGATCCGTGGTTATGGTGCAGGTGCTGCTGTAACTGCTGCCGGTGTATTCGCCGACATCATCAGCATCGCAAACATCCGATAATGATTCTACGATTATGAAGCATTTGATTATCCTTGGCGACGGAATGGCGGACGAGCGTATTCCGTCGTTGGGAAACAAAACAATACTTGAGGCAGCCAACATCCCTACTATAGACATGTTGGCAGCAAAAGGACGCTGTGGTCTATTGGAGACAGTGCCAGAGGGATTCCACCCAGGCAGTGAGATCGCCAACCTTGAAGTGTTGGGATACGATGTCCGCAAGGTGTTTGAAGGCCGTGGTTCATTGGAAGCAGCCAGCATGGGTGTGGATATCGAGCCAGGTGAGATGGCAATGCGTTGCAATATCATCTGTATTGAGAACGGTATCATCAAAAACCACTCAGCAGGCCACATCTCCGACGAAGAGGCATACGTGCTTATCGACTATCTAAATGAGAAACTTGGCGACGAGATCACTCGTTTCTTCCCAGGAATCTCATACCGTCACCTTTTGAAAATCAAGGGTGGAGATAAGAGAGTGAAGTGCACACCTCCTCACGACGTGCCAGGCACACCATACAAAGATGTGCTTGTAAAGGCAGAAGTACCAGAAGCACAGAAGACAGCCGACTTGCTTAATGAGTTGATCATCAAGTCGCAGGAGATCCTTTCTGAGCATCCGATCAACAAAGCCCGCGTCGCAGCAGGTAAAGATCCAGCCAACAGCATCTGGCCATGGTCGGCAGGCTACAAGCCACAGATGAAGACCTTGAAAGAGGAGTACGGAGTCAAAAGTGGAGCTGTGATCTCAGCCGTCGACTTGATCCGTGGAATCGGCAAATACGCAGGTCTTGACATCATCGAAGTGGAAGGAGCAACAGGTTTGTTCGACACCAACTACGAAGGCAAGGCTCAAGCCACAATCGACGCTTTGAAGAAATCAGATTTTGTTTATCTTCACATCGAGGCAAGCGACGAGGCAGGACACGAAGGCAATGTGGATTTGAAATTGAAGACGGTGGAATACCTTGAGAACAGAATCGTAAAGCCAATCTACGAGGAAGTTAAGAACTGGAACGAGCCAGTGGCAATCGCAATCCTTCCAGACCACCCTACTCCATGTCGAATCAAGACACACATTTCAGCACCAATCCCATTCTTGATCTATAAACCAGGAGTCGACGGTGACAATGTGAAGAAATACGACGAATTCTCATGTGCAGACGGTGCTTATGGCACATTAGTCGGCGACGAATTCATCAAAGCATTGCTTGACGACTAAAAGGAATTATTTATTATGCCGAAAATTTACGAATACTTTGGATTAGTCTTTTTCTTCTATTCTAATGAACATGAGCCTATTCATGTTCACGTAAAAAGAGGAGGTAATGAGATCGTATTTGAGATCATAATGGATAATGGAGAACTTTATGGGCTAAACATAAGAGAAGGTTCAGGGAGTTCATTATCAGAAAAAGACATCGCAATGGCTCGTGAGTTTGTCGAAAAATATTGGAAAAATATAGTTTCGAAATGGATTAATTTTTTCGTAATGAAGAAAAAAGTTCGTTCTACTACTATAACAAAAAAAATATAAAATGGAAGCATTATACATCACATCGGCTCTTTATCAAAGACCATTGTCCGTTTTGCTTACATTCAACGACAAGCATACGGCATTAGTTAATATTGGTGATTTTATACATAAGCATCCACACCCACAATACAACAAATATTTGGAGGAAAAAAACTTCAAAAAATTCAAATTAGAAGATGGCAATATTGTATGGGGTAAGAATTGGGATCTAATATTTCCAGTGGAGCTTTTATATAAAGGAACATGTGAATAAACGAAAGGATAATTTCTAATTAAAAACTAAGATTACGTTCGACGACACAACTCGTCGCCAACATAATTTAATTAAACAAGATGAAGTATTATAGCACAAATAAGAAGGCAGACAAAGCCACTTTGCAGCAGGCCGTAGTAAAAGGACTTGCAGCAGACAAAGGTTTGTTCATGCCAGAAGTGATCAAGCATCTTCCAGACTCATTCTTCGAAGGCATGAAGGACATGAGCCTACAGGAGATCGCCTACGTTGTTGCAGACGCATTCTTTGGTGAGGATGTAGACGCAGAGTCGTTGAAGAAGATTGTGTACGACACACTATCATTCGACATTCCTCTAGCCCACGTCAACGACAACATCTACAGTTTGGAACTTTACCATGGACCAACACTTGCGTTCAAGGATGTAGGTGCAAGATTCATGTCGCGTCTACTTGGCTATTTCATCGCTAAGGAAGGACAGAAAGAGGTCAACGTATTGGTTGCCACTTCAGGAGACACAGGTTCAGCCGTAGCAAACGGATTCCTTGGAGTAGAGGGCATCCGCGTCTTCGTTCTTTATCCAAAAGGCAAAGTGAGTCCAATCCAGGAGTGCCAGTTCACAACACTTGGCAAGAACATCACAGCTCTTGAGGTAGACGGAGTGTTCGACGACTGTCAGGCATTGGTTAAGTCAGCATTCATGGATGCCGATCTTAACGCACACATGAAGCTAACAAGTGCCAACTCAATCAACGTAGCACGTTTCTTGCCACAGGCATTCTACTACTTCTACGCAGTAGCTCAGTTACACAAGATGGGCAAGAAAGACAATATCGTCATCTGTGTGCCATCAGGAAACTTCGGAAACATCACAGCCGGATTGTTCGGTAAGAGAATGGGATTGCCAGTCTCACGCTTCATCGCAGCCAACAACCGCAACGATATCTTCTTCAAGTATTTGCAGACAGGCAAGTACGAGCCAAAGCCATCTGTTCAGACTATTGCTAACGCGATGGACGTTGGTGATCCAAGCAACTTCGCACGTATCTACGATCTATACGGAGCAAGCCACGCAGAGATCAGCAAAGAGATCAGCGGATGCACATACACAGACGAGCAGATCGCAGAGACATTGGCAGACTGCTACAAGAAGACAGGCTACTTACTTGATCCTCACGGAGCCGTTGGTTACAGAGCATTGACAGAGATGCTTAAGCCAAATGAAGTAGGTGTATTCCTTGAGACAGCCCACCCTGCTAAGTTTAAGGACACAGTTGAGGGAATCATCAAGGACGAGGTTAAGATCCCAGCTAAGCTTCAGGAGTTTATGAAGGGTCAGAAGCAGAGTGTCGCAATGACAAAGAACTTCGACGACTTCAAGAAATACCTGCTAAGCAAATAATGCATAATTCATAATTGTCGGTACAATCCATCAATGGGATTAAACCAGACAACAAAACAATACCAAAGGCGGAGACAGCAATGTTTCCGCCTTTGTTGATTTATGAAGATTAAATAGCAGTTGTCCAAAATGAGGATTGTTAAGGGCCCATGTCTGATTTTGGGGTCCTAACCCTCCTCCAACGCGAGCTCGGAGAGCGAGCGTATTAAGAAAAAACGAGTGTTTGGACAACTCGTATATAATTGCCTGATTTATTTTGCATTCATTTGGAAAAAATATTGATGAATTATATTTTTGCGAAAAAAGAATGTATAATATGCCAGAAGAAATATTAAATAGTTACAGACTCACAAGTATGGAAGAGCCAACAGACGAGATGTTAGCTCAGATCATGCATGAGGTTGCGGTGGAAGCGAAAGAAGACACGGAAAAAGCCAGAAAACATTATTTTGACGAACTTAGAGAATCTATTAAGAAATCAAAATGATATGTCAGAAGAAGCTCACAAACCCATTCTCATCGTAATTGCGGGACCAAATGGATCAGGCAAAACATCCATCACGTCAAAAATTCTAAAGCACGAATGGTTAGAAGATGCAATATATATAAATCCAGACATAATCGCACAAGAAAAATTTGGAGATTGGAATTCCGTTGACTCCATTTACAAATCCATCAAATTTTGCGAGGATTTAAGAGAGAAATGTTTGATAGAGAAAAAAAGTTTAATATTTGAAACTGTCTTATCTAGGTACGACAAAGTAGATTATATAAAGCGTGCACTTGAAAACGGATTTTTTGTAAGATTATTTTTTGTTTGCACAATGTCTCCAAACATTAACGCATCAAGAATCACAGATAGGGTGATGAAAGGAGGTCACGATGTCCCCATTCCTAAAATCATCTCACGATATTATGAGTCTATCAAAAATAGCAAAGAATTAACTCAAATTGTAGACCGTGCCTATTTCTACGACAACTCCATCGACAATGAGGATGCAAAACTGCTATTTCGTTTTTCGGAAGGCAATTTAGCCAAACGATATACAGATGACATTCCAGAATGGGCGAGCATAATTCTAAACACAATATAAACAAAGGCGGAGACAGCAATGTTTCCGCCTTTGGTGATTTATCAGTAATATGAATAAAGAAGCTACATGGATGATAGGGAACTGAAAAAATTGCGATAATTCAAAAAAAGATGTACTTTTGCAAAGGAACGGATTAATAAATAACAGTTCAAAAAAATGAGAAAAGAAGAAAAAACAGAAATGTTGAATCCATTCTGTGACGAGGGATTCAAACGAATTTTTGGAGACAAAATCTTATTGATGGATTTCCTTAATTCTTTTGTAGACGCAGGAGCACCAATTGTTGATCTCACTTATGAGAACAAAGAATTGGTATCTGAGGTAGATGATGGCAGATCAGTAATCTTTGATTTATTTTGTAAATTAGATAATGGCAAAAATGTCATAATCGAGATGCAAAACAAAAGACAAGATTTTTTTGTTGACAGAGCGGTATTCTATCTTTCAAGAGCGATTTCCGAGCAAGGAGAAAAAGGAAAAGAATGGAGATATGGAATCAATGCAGTTATCGGAGTATTTATAACGCATTTTAGACTTTTCAAAAAAGGCGGAGTACTTTCTGAAATGAAATTGATTAACCCAGAAACTAATGAAACAGTCAGTGATAAAATTCACGGCTATTTCATACAATTGCCTAAATTTAAAAAATCAAACAACAGATGTGCAGACCATTTCGACGAATGGATCTACAATCTAAAAAATATGGAGCGTATGGGAAATGTAGAATTCAAAGATAAAGAGGTGTTTAAGAGATTATGGGATCTCTCTAACTGTTCTACGCTTTCTATCGAGGAAAGACATAGATACGAACGTAGTCTTAAAGCCTACCGTGATTATATCAATCAAGTAGACTTTGCTATGGCTGAAGGTGAAGCTAAAGAACGTATGAAAAACGCCAAAAGAATGAAAGAGGAAGGCATTGACATTAATCTAATTCATAAGATAACAGATTTACCTATAGATGAGATAGAGAAGCTTTAGAAACAAACAAATAAAAATATCCAAAGGCGGAGACAGCAATGTTTCCGCCTTTGGTTTTCGCCCATTACTTTATGTCAAAACGACATATTTTAGCCAAGACGACATTGCGATTCCGACTTTATGTCACACTGACGCCAAAGAAATCTACCTTTATTGGGGTTGGCATACCATTTGATATATTATTTGCGTACGGAACACTTAAATAAGATTTTAATAAATCTTGTAACAACCCATGTTTTTGTACTACTTATTACAAACCATAAAAGCTGACGCTATGACAAAATCGAAATTTGATTATTTTGGCAAGATCCTATTCTTTATCGGCATCACCGTCGCAACAATCATTTTATTCCGACATTTATGCTTGCATTTCACCGTTTTGGGATGGATTGCATTCGCCATATACGCCCTCCTTTTCCCAATAATTTACATCATTTTCACAGCAGGCGACAGGATGGACGGATTTTCATCTTGGTTTACGTTTGGAATCTGCCAGTTAACGCATTATTGTGTCATCGGGTATCTGTTTGGTTTCGCTAAATACAACGAGCTCGTTGCCGAGCACTACATCTGGATCACCGCAGGTTTAATCTTATACCATGAATTGTGCGAATTCATCAGAAAAGCGACTTATGAACCAACGCCTCAAGATTTTGTCGACGAAGAGAAATCGACAGAATCGCATATAGTAATTCGCGACGGAATAAAGTCTATTCCATATGGTGCATTCAGAGACAACCGAAAAATCAAAAGCATCACCATCCCCGACTCAGTAGAAGATATTTCAAGCGAAGCATTCTGGGGTTGTGATTCACTGGTAGAAATCGTAATCCCAGACTCAGTGAAGAGCATCGGATCAAATGCGTTTTGGTATTGTTCCTCACTGAAAAGAGTCAAACTCCCCTGCTCTATCAAGAAAATCAACAGTGCAGTTTTCAAACACTGCCGTTCATTGAACGACGTCGTAATCCCAGACTCAGTGAAGAAAATCGGCAGTTCCGCCTTTGGAAAATGCACCTCACTCAAAAACATAGTCATCCCAGCGTCGACAAAGGTGGATGAAACAGCGTTTGAGGGGAGCGGAGTGGAGAAAGATGAAACACTTTTGGAAAAAAGAAGAGAGAATGATAAATTTGCAGAAAATGAGAAATGAAACAACTATAGAATAAGAAAGAAGATATAATTTATTACATAAAATAAATTTGAGCTTAACGCTCTTATTCTCAATCCGTAAAATCTGGTAAATTTTAAGACACGAGAATAAGCGACGCGGGAGGTTCACGTCTTTGGGCGTGAGCCGTTTCGTGCTTATTGGTGTCACGGTTTACCAGAGCCTTCGGATTCAATAAGTTATCAACGAACGGTTCACGCTTTTTATGCATATTGGCAAACATATAGAAGTAGTATTTCGCGAACAAGGGAGAAAAGTTTCCTGGTTCGCTGAAAAACTATGTTGCGACCGACGCAACGTCTACAAAATCTTTGAGAGAGAGAGTATCGACACCGCATTACTCTCGAAAATATCAACCATACTAAACCATAATTTTCTTCAAGATTTGGCAGAGGAGCAGAAAGAAAATGAGAACGAATAGTTCACGAAATGGGAATTTATCGGAGACAAGAAAGTGATGTAAAGTAAACGCGAATACAATATATTTGCATATTTAGATAACTATACTTTTATTTAAGATGAACAAATTAGAAATACTTGAAAATAGCAAAGCTTTCGAACTTTGTAAGAAAATAAGCACTTTGGATAAAGGCATGGCAAAAAATTTTCTAAATAATCCAGAATGCCATAAAATGATTGCTAAATTCTTAAACAAAGTGAATTTAGATGGTCTCATAGGATTAATTCCTATTTTAGGTGACTTATCAAACATAATTCTAGCAATACCATTTGTATATGTCTCCGCATATAAAATGGAGTCTTCCGATCTGACAAAGAAAATCATTTTCAATACATTAAAGGATGTGGTGGTAGGAATAATCCCTGTAGCTGGAAGCATAATTGATTTTTTCATAAAAAATCACCAAGAGAATTACAACTTAATAAGACAATTTGCTGAAAACCACGACAAAAAGCAATTGATTGCCACAACAGAAAATGAAGAAATTAGCAATACTCAAAATCAAATAATAGAAGGAAACGAAGCAGACAGCACTAACAATCTTCTATTAGGAGCAAAAATCATCGGATTGATTATATTAATCGTCATTATGATTTATGGATTCTATTTTTTATTAAACTTCATTTAAGCATCTTTTAATATCGGTTTTAATTGACAACAAATAAAAAAACACAACTATGGCACTTGAAAAAATCAAATCATTTTTCGGACTTGAAAAAAAAGAAACAAAGGGAACTAACTCTCAATTAGATTTAGAAGGGGTAATTCAGGAGAGAAGAATGATTCCTCTAAATATAAAATTAACAAGTCCTTGTGTTTTTGTAGAAAGAGAACTTGAAGAAGGTGATTTTATTCGAGTAGAAAGATCTAATGGAGAATACAATTATGGAATTTTTGTATCCGAAGACGAAGTATACTATATTTCATGGAGTTTTTATCCCAATAA
>JAZUIF010000024.1:0-59673 GCA_045642085.1 Paludibacteraceae bacterium
AATGCAGGAGTTAACGCTGGACGCTACACAGTGACATTGTCATTGACAGATCCAACAAAGGCAATCTGGTCAGACGGTTCAGTTGACGATATCAAGATGAGCTTCACAATCGCTAAGGCTCAGGTAGAGAAGCCTGCAACTAACGATGACGTGTTTGTCTACAATGGAAAATATCAGACTTACGATGTTGTGATTGAAGGCGACACTCTTTACACATTGTCAAACAATGTTAAGATGAACGCCGGCAAGTACGCAGTTAAGATTGCGTTGAAGGATGCTAAGAACTATGAGTGGGCTGACGGTTCAATCGACGATTTGAGCTACAACTTCACAATCAACAAGGCACAGGTATCAATACCAGTTGCAGATAATCGTAAGTTTGTTTACAATACTAGCATTCAGACTTACAAGATTGCGGCTAATGACGCGTATACTGTTTCTGGTAATTCACGTACAAATGCAGGTAGCACTTTGGTAAGTGTCGCATTGAAGGATACTAAGAATTATATGTGGACTGACGGAACTGTAGAGGCTCAGAAGTATAACTTCGTGATCGAGAAGGCTCAGGTAGAAATACCAAAGGCTGACAATACAGTATTCGTATATGATGGAAATCAGAAGACATATAGAATTGCATCAAGTGCATACTATAAAGTTTCTGGTGACAGACAGACAATGCCTGGTAAGTATGAGGTTCTTGTTTCATTGAATGACAATAAGAATTATGAGTGGAAGGACGGAACAATAACTGACTTGACTTATAATTTTGTAATCAGAGCTAATGAGCCAATTAAGAAGTCTATTGAAATTCCAAGTGTGTTGACTAGAACATTTGTATATGATGGAAAGGTTAAATCGCTTGCAATTAATAAGACAGCTTACTTCTCAGTAACTGGTAATGAGGGAATCAACGCTGGTAGATATTCAGTTAGATTGTCGTTGAATGATCCTGAAAATACAATTTGGAGCGATGGCTCTACAGAGGATATCTTGATGTCATTCCAGATTGTAAGAGCTCAGGTTGATATGCCTGGCAAGTACAATTCAACATTCGTTTACAATGGTAAGAATCAGACTTACCCTGTAGAACCAAGCCATTACTACACAGTTGTTGGTAATGTCAAGAAGAATGTTGGTCGCTATGAGGTTAAGGTTTCTTTGAATGATGATAGAAACTATGAGTGGAGCGACGGTAGCATTGATGATCTATCAATGAGTTTCGTAATCAACAAGGCTCAGATTTCTATACCTGCAGCAGACGCTAACAAGTTTGTTTATACAGGTCAGGCTCAGACTTATAAGTTGCCAATCGATTCACTATACATTATAAGCGGTAACACTCAGAAGAATGTCGGCCGTTATGGTGTAAACGTATCGTTGCTTGATGCTAAGAACTATGAGTGGAACGATGGTACAGTAGATGATTTGAACTACAACTTCGTGATCAGCAAGGCACAGGTTGAGATCCCTGCTGCTGATACAAGCAGATTCATTTACAATGGTCAGGCACAGACTTATAGCTTGAAGGAGGATTCACGTTACATTATCGATGGAGCTACAAAGACAATGCCTGGTAAGTATGAGGTTCTTGTTTCATTGAATGACACTAAGAACACAGAGTGGAGCAATGGTACAATCGATGATTTGATTTACAACTTCACAATACGTGCTAAGGAAATTGACAAGAAGGCAATCGATATTCCAAATGTATTGTCTAAGAATTTCATCTATGATGGAAATGTGAAGAATCTTGCAGTTGAAAGCAACGACTATTACAACGTAATTGGTAATAGTGGTGTTGAAGTAGGTCGTTACTCAGTAAGATTGTCGTTGACTGATCCTAAGACTATGGTTTGGTCGGATGGTTCTGCAGACGATATCATCATGACATTCCAGATCTCTAAGGCACAGGTTAAGATTCCTGCTGCAGATACACGCAAGTTCTTCTATACTGCAGATTATCAGAGATATCATGTAGAGGAGAGTGATCTTTACTCAGTGTCTGGTAACAATCAGATTAATGTCGGCAATCACGATGTTATAATCTCTTTGAATGATACTAAGAATTATGAGTGGAGTGATGGAACTGTAAGCGACATCGTTTATAGCTTCTTGATCGCTAAGCAGGAGATTGACATCATTACTGTTAAGATCCCAACAGTTGAGCAGACTAAGTTCACATATAACTCAAATGCTCAGACTCTTGCTCTTGATTCGACTGATTACTATCGTGTATCAGGAACTACTAAGACATTTGCTGGTAAGTATGTTGCAACAGTTTCATTGAGAGACAAGTCGACAATGGTTTGGGAGGATGGAAGCACAGATGACATCACAATTCCATTTGTCATAAATAAGGCGATTGTCAAGACTCCGGCTGTTGACTCTACCGTATTCGAGTATAACGGAGAGGAGCATATTTATGGAATTCCTACTAATCCTCTATATAAGATTAGTGGAAATGTTCAGACTTTGGTCGGCAGACATATAGTTAAGGTTTCTCTTGTAGACTATGCTAATTATATGTGGTCGGATGGTACAAGCAATGATTTGCAGTACGAGTTCGTGATTAAGTTGAAGGAGACTAATATCCTACCAGTTTCAATCCCAGTGGTAAGCACTTCTAACTTCATCTACAACGGATTGGCACAGGGCTTGGATATCAAGAAGAGTCAGTACTACACAATCTCTGGAGATTCAGCAGTGATGGCTGGTAATTACACAGCAACAGTATCATTGCTTGACAGAGAGAACACTTCATGGGCTGATGGTACAACAGCCGACTTGGTAATACCGTTCGCTATTGCTAAGGCTAAGGTTGCAATCCCATCTGCTGATACAGCAAGATTCGTCTACAACAGAGACACAATCGTTTGTCCAGTTGTTGCTAATCCTAATTATGTTGTATCTGGAAATGCAAATGCTGCAGCTGGCAACTATCAGGCAATGGTTTCGTTGATCGACAAGTCGAACACAGTTTGGGAGGATGGTTCTTCAGAAAACATCATGATCCCTTACTCAATCGAGAAGGTTAGAGTAGAGAAGCCAGCATCTGATTCTACAGTGTTTGTTTACAATGGAGACACAATGGAGATTGCTCTTCCAACTAACGAGTGGTATAGTATCTCTGGTAACACAGGTGTTAAGGCTGGTATGTATGCTGCTAATATCTCATTGGTCGACAAGACTAACACAGTTTGGAATGATGGCACTACAGAGGATGTGGTCGTACCATTCACAATTGAAAAGGCTAAGATCATGATACCTGCAGTCGACACTACATTGTTCGTATACAATGGTGATACAATGACTTACGCAATCGCTGAGAATGAGTATTACACAATCAAGGGTAATGCACAGTCGATGATCGGTAGATATTCAGTTGTTGTTTCTCTAAATGATATTGAGAATTACAGCTGGGCTGATGGTTCAACTCTTGATTTGATCTATCCATTCATCATCAATGAGCGTGAGATTGTAATGACTCAGATTCCATTCCCAGTGGCTGATACATTGCCTTTGGTTTACAATGGTCAGATGCAGACATTCAATATCATTGTGGATACTAATTCCGTAGTAAGTGGTAATGTGAGAATGAATGCTGGTAGATATCTTGCTACAGTGGCTCTTTCTGATAGAAACACAATGGCATGGGTAGATGGAACTACTGATGATATCATCATTCCATTTACAATTGCTAAGTCTAAGGTTGAGATTCCTGCTGCAGACTCAACAGTGTTCGAGTACAATGGTGAGGAGCAGACGTACTACATCCCAGAGGATTCTCTATACACAATCGAGGGCAATGTTCAGACATATGTCGGAAGATATGATGTATATGTATCACTTGTCGACATGAAGAACTACGAGTGGAGCGATGGTACAACTGATGATTTGGCATACAGATTTGCAATTATCCACCCATTTGTGAAGGATACAGTAAATCCTGATGACATCAAGGTTCCTGGTTCTACAATCGAGGCTGGAGATACAGTTATAGTTTACGAGAAACCTGGTGACTACATCTTCGATATCAAGTATGATAGCTTGGCTCATGAGCAGGGCTTTAAGGATATCAAGGCAGAAGCCGGAGATAGCGGTATCGCAATCATCGTTCCTGAGGATGCTAAACCAGGTAACTACGAGGCAACTGTTACTATCACAGATATCGATATGACAGTAATCGACACTACACTTAAGTTCTCTGTATCTTATCCAAATGCTTTGATCATCCGATTGATGAATGATGTGCTTTCGGTTAATAATCAATCAAAAGAGTTCGTTTCATACCAGTGGTATAAGAACGGCAAGAAGATTGACGGAGCTACAGATCAGTTCTATTGCGATCTTGACGGAGTAAGTGGAGTTTACAAGGTTCAGGTAGTCAATATCAATGGTGATACATTGTTCATCGCAGAACGTGAGTTTGAGACTATAGTTCCTCCATTCAATGTGACATTGAGCAAGAATCCAGTTAAGACAGGAGAGGAGCTTACTGTTACAATCGAGGGAATTACAGATTCGAATATGTTGGCTTCATCTTCTCTAGTTGTATACGATATGAAGGGTTCAGCAGTAATCAATAATATCGGTGTAGAGAAGAAGAATACATTGTCAATTGGAAATGTAGGAGAATACATAGTAGTTGTTAGAATTGCAGGTGGACAGACTGTAAGCAAACATCTGTTGGTAAAGTAAAGTTTAGGAGGAATTGAAAATGAAGATAAGTTTCAAAACAGTGTTGGCTTGCGTATGTGCCGCTAGCACAATGAATGGCTTTTCACAGACAGAACAATATTTCAGAGCGAGTGCTAATGGTGGAATTTCCACCATTCAGTACTCCACTGATGAGATATCGTCGAAGTTGTTTGCTCCGACTAGCCTTGGAGGTGGTGTGACTGCCGAATATGTAAGGTTCTTTAATAAGTATGTTGGAGCATCAGCAGGTGTTGGTGCATCGGTGTCGAGAAGCAAGTATGAATTAAATAGTGTGTTGAATGCATCTTTGCCTTATTATTTCTTCGAAGAAGGAACAACTAAGGATTTTGTATACAATGCATCTTTTGAGAATTGGGAAGAGACTCAGATGCTGTTCAGCATAGATGTGCCTGTGGGTGCTATAGGAAAATATTCTTTCTCAGACAATATTACAGCTATGGCTGGTCTTGGTGTAAAATTCCAATTCCCAGTGAACGCTACTTATAAGGTGTCTGATGAGGGTATTCGTACTACAACTGGTTACTACAAGGATGCGGATGTCGTGCTTAAGGATATTCCTCATCAGGGATTCTACACTTTGAATGGTGGACAAAAAAGTGATTTTAATACTAAGTCAGTCGGATTCTCTGCATATCTTGATTTAGGTGTGAATCATAAGATCGCAAACCAACTTTTCTATTATGGTATTTATGGTCAGTATGGATTCACTCAAATCAATGCCGTGCCAGAAAAAGATTTCTTGACTCAGTTTGGCCCGTATGATTCTCCACTTAATACAACGGCAATCGAAAAGTCTCGTCTAGTTTCTTTCGGAATCAAGATTGGTTATGTCTTGCCATTGAAGGGTAGTGAGGAAGAGGTTGAACAGACTGAAGAGGGCGAATCAACAGAATCTGGCGAATCGACAGAATCAGTCGAGTCGACAGAAGAGGATAGCTCACACTCTAGCTTGAAACCAGAGATTGATGATTATCCGTATACGACTGCTCAGTCGGATTCTGAGAATCAGAGCCTATCATCAGCTAACGAATCAGCTGTGAAAGAGTCGACATCTGAAAACGAAGTTGCTACGCCTAAAGAAGGAAATGTATTCAAGAGATTCTTTGGTAAGTTTAAGAAAAAAGATAAAGAATCAAAAAAATAAGGTGATTGTATAAGGATAACTGTTCCGGCAATGCGAGTCCCGGAGGACAGGCGTATTAAAAGCGAGTTTGAACAGATTGTATATAGTTGCCAACTGAATTAAGAATCGACGGTCAGCTTTGATCGTCGATTTTTTATTGTGTAGAATCATCATGATATTAATGATATTTCAGAATTCAATAGGATAATGAAACGATTTTCCATATTTATGGGACAATTATACTTGATTATTTCATTATAGAGCCTTACTTTTGTCATTGTAAATTATTACACAAATGTGTTACAAAGGGGTTATTATTACTAAAAATTAGGCTATGAGAAAGAAACATTTATTCCCGTTAGTCGGATTGCTTGCATTCACTATCAATGCCAATGCGGCTGTTTTCGATTATGAAGGTGCTACTGCAAAACCTGCAGGAAGCGGTTGGGATGCAGAGTCTGAAATCGTAGACAATCCATTCAAATCAGGTAACATTTCTTCTAAGTGTACAATGGTTCACCCTACAGAAGCTTGGGGTGTTGCCGGAGAGTGGATGGAAGAAGATGCCAGTGAATATAAGGTTGTTGCTGATTTCTTTGTTAAGAAGGATTGTGACATCAACTGTTATCATGCTGGTGCAGATGCAAATGTTAAGGCTTCATTGAAGGGAGGCAAGTGGAATCGTGTTGAGTTCAACTTTAGCTCATTCGGTTCGAATGCCAAGGCTATGGTTTATTTCGGTCAGCTCTCTCAGGATTGGTATGTTGACAACGTAAAATTCGTAAAGTTGGACGAAGAGGTTGCTGACTATGACACAGATGTGTTTACTCCAGATGTTGATGTTAAGTATACTTTCGGACGTGTTAAGATCGGTGGTGGTGGTTTCGTTTCAGGAATCATTGCTGAGGGTTCGACTATGATTGCCCGTACCGACGTGGGTGGTGCTTACATTCGTAACCATGCCAATTGTTCATGGGATCCAATCACAGATTTTATCTCTGAGGACGACAAGGGTCTTTATTCAATCGAGGCTGCAGCTATCGACCCTTCTAATCATAACAATATCTATCTTCTTGGTGGTTGCCAGTATTTCTCTGGAACAAAGACAGCCATGATGGTTAGTAAAGATGGAGGTAAGAATTTCAACATAGTTCCAGTGACTGATCTTATCCGTGTTCACGGTAATGGTCAGGGTCGTAACTGTGGTGAGCGTATTGCTGTCGACCCAAATAACAGCGATATCATTTATGCTGGAGGCCGTGCTGGTACACCTTTGATTGTTTCTACTGATGGAGGAAAGAAATGGAGCAAACTATCTACTTTCCCAACTGAAGCTTATGGATCAACAGTTAACTGGCCATCTTGGGAGTCTACTAAGGTCAACACTACTCAAGATGAGAATGGTACAACTTGTGTTGTTGTCGACAAGAGCTCTGTCAAGAATGGTAAGTCACAGCGTATCTTTGTAGGTATTTCTCGTACAGGTTCCGATAACCTTTATGTCAGTGAGGATGCCGGTGCTACATGGTCGACTGTCAAGGGATTGAATAACAAATTCATTCCATGCCGTATGAAGATGAACAGCAATGGTGAACTTATCATCTGTTGTGCTGACAAATGTGTTGGAGGTACAACTGGTAAGATGTATAAGTACGATGTCGTAGGTGGTAAGGTTACTGACATCACTCCATCTAATGCTCCTGCACTTGGTGGATTTGATATCGCTCCGTCTGATCCAAACAAGATGGTGGTTTCCACTAACAACACTTGGATTCCTCAGAAGTGGGATGGTGGACTAAGTGCTAATGGAGATATCGTTTGGACTACTCTTGATGGTGGTAAGACTTGGAATTCTCTTCAGAATAAGATGACTCTTTATAATAATGGAGTTACTTGGGTTAAAGGTTATGCTCTTCACTGGTGTGGATCTGTCTGCATCGATCCTATCAATGAGAATAAGGCTTCATTCACTTCTGGTAACGGTATCTTTACTTGCGACCAGATCTGGTGTCCTGATCCAAAGTTCTATTTCGACGTTAATGGAGTAGAGGAGACTGTGCCTCTTGACATTACTTCTATCCCAGGAAGAAATACTCTTTCTGTAATTGGTGATTACACTGGATTCATGCACAACGATATCCATGAGTTCCCTGCAATCCACGATCCTGCTCCTGGTACTACAGGTGGTATCTGCTACTATCCTCAGAATCCAGATGTGATGATGCGTGTCGCTAACGAAGGATTCTATATCACTACAAGTGGTGAGACTGGTTGGAAGAAGGTATCTGCTACAGATGCTAAGTATTACAACCAATATTGTTCGGAGTGTGGACCTATGGCTTCAAACGAGGGTAAATGTGCTATCACTAAGGCCGACGGAAAGTATCGTTTCTTCGTAATTCCTATTCCTGATAACACAGGAGAAGGCAAGGGCAATGGTATTTACTACTCTGATGATGAGGGTAAGACTTGGACTAACATCAAGGGTACAGAGAAAGCTGTTCGTATCGTGACTGACCCGGTAAATGACAAGTATCTATATGCTTCTGGTCATGGTGTGATCATGGTAAGTGATGATTATGGTAAGACATTTAAGGATGTGACTATCCAGAACACATTCGGATGGCAGAGTGCTTACACTCGTCTATGTGTTGTCCCTGGTCACGAAGGTTTGATCTACGCTCCTTGTGCTGGCAATGGTATTCAGATCTCTACAGATCATGGTGCAACATTCAAAAAGTTGTCAGGAATCGAAAGCTGTGAGGCTGTAGGTTGTGGTAAGGGTAAGAAAGATGGTGAGTTCGCTCTATATATCTACGGTTCTGCTGGAGATGGAAACGGATTCTTCCGCTCACTTGATGAAGGTAAGTCTTGGCAGTTGCTAAGCGACTCAAAGCATCAGTTTGGAGGCCCTGGTAACGGACAGTTCCTTGAGGGTGATCAGAACGTGTTCGGACGCTTCTATATGAGTTCAATCGGACTTGGTATCATCTACGGTGAAGAGGCAGCAACAGCTGTTCCTCACACATGGGAATGCTCTACAATTGTAAGCGATGCTTGTGATGCTTCTGATGCTGAAAATGTAGAGGCTGAGTCGACAATGGTCGTTTATCCAAATCCATCAAGCTCAGATTTCACATTCGCTGTGGCTGGAGAGTATGAGTTGGTATCAGCACTTGGCCAGACAATCGCATCTGGTGTGGCTGAAGCTGGCAACACGTTCGGAGCTAACCTTCCTTCTGGAATCTACTTCTTGAAGATGAATGGTGAGGCATTCAAGATTGTGAAGAAATAAGGCTTGATGTCTGTAATGTCATAAAAAAACGCTTTCGGTTATTGCCGAAAGCGTTTTTTTATTTCTACTAAATAAATTTACTTCTCTATCGAAGCTGCACAAACGAAATTCTTCTTGTAGTACGACGACGTCATACATTCGTATTTCATGCCTTTTGAGGACATGACTGCAAAACGGTTCTCTTTCATATAGATGCCCATATAGTTTGGCGTCTGATTAAGCTTGCCATCCGTACGGAAGAATACTAGATCTCCAGTCTGTATGTCTTCAATATCAATTCTTTTTGATTTCTCGTAAATCTTAGCAGTCTGACGTGGCAAACTTACATTGTATACCTTTTCGTAAACAGCATTGACAAATCCAGAACAGTCTGCTCCGTTCTTGTCGAATCCAGCACTCTTATATGGTACTCCTGCCCAACTTGCAATTTCACGGAACAACTCAACATCATCATCCTGTCCTACGGTGATTCCTAGTGTTGTGGATAGTCTGTCCAATTCCAAACTTGCGTATCTGACTCGACGTGCTGGTTTACTTGACACCTCTTCTGTCGCATTGCCGTTTTCTGGGTTTGAAGATGGTTCTGATGATCCACTACAAGAATTCGCCATAAAAGTCAGGCCTGAACATACTAGGCCAATAAAAAATATCTTTCTCATATAATTCATTTTTTTTTCGCAATCAATAAGTCTAGCCAATTTATATGAAACTGCCAAATTGATCTTGGGTTCAACTTGTACAAAGATAAGGCAATCAATGAATGTTACTATCCCTTCATAGAAAATGTTTGTAGGCTTTTATGTTTTATTAACAGATTGCTATTATGTAGGCTTTTATTTTGTTTATCACATATATTGGTTAGATGAATGGTTATTTCTTGCGATTCCTTAGCTCCTATGGTCTCTGTATTTTTGCAATTGAAAAGTTAAACTAAAAAGAGAATATTATGGTACAGAATATATTTCAGTTTACAGCAGGCGTCGTTTTTCTTATTATTGCATTCTATTACTCTTATAAAGGAGAACAGAAAGCCAGTAATGAGAGCGAATGAAAGGGTACAGTACAAAGAAGATAACTATTTCTAATATAAATGTAACATCATCGTAATGTGAATTATATATAGGTTGTTGATAAAGCATTTATCTTTGTGCTAAAATTCAACTTGTGTATGAAAATACTTGTTGCCGACGATGAACAGGATATCTGCGAGATTCTGCAGTATAATCTTGAGATAGAAGGATATGAAGTGTCTTGTGTGAACTCTGCAGAAGATGCTTTGGATCTTATTTTGAACGCTGAAAATAAAAACGAATTGCCAGATCTTATTCTTCTTGATGTTATGATGGGAGAAATGTCTGGTTTCCAATTGGCTTTGAAATTAAAAGAGAATCCGGACACAGCCCCAATACCTGTGATTTTTATTACGGCTCTCGATGATGAAGATAATATTGTGAAAGGTCTCAATATTGGAGCAGATGATTATATGTCAAAGCCGCTTTCTATGAAAGAAGTAAAGGCAAGAGTCAAAGCTGTGTTACGCCGTTCTGCAAATAATAAAACGGATGAACTTGTCAAATATGACGGTATAGTTGTTAATGTGGACGCTAAGTCTGTTACATTAGATGGCGAACCCCTTGTCCTGACTAAGTTGGAGTATGAATTGCTATTGTTGTTGCTTGAGCATCCTAATAAGGTGTTCAGTCGAAATGATCTTCTTGAACGTTGTTGGCCTCAGGATGCCTATGTCCTTGATCGTACAGTCGACGTGAACATCACTCGTTTGCGAAAGAAACTTGGTAATTATGGTAAACAGATTAAGACTCGTGTAGGTTATGGCTACTGCTTTGAGAAGTAAGTTGTTTCAAAGGAATCTTCTTATAAGTATTGGTGGCGTCTTTTTGCTGTTTGCTATCTGCTTTAGTGTCTACCAATATCAGCGTGAGAAGGAATACAAGATTGATATCCTGCATTCTCGTCTGCAGATGTACAATTATGAGATGGTACGAGCTCTTGGAGAGAAGAATCTGCAGTGCGATTCGCTTTTCAATGATTATGTTTCGCGTCATAATGTCGATGGTCTGCGTGTCTCAATAATTAATAGTGAAGGTTGGGTACTACTTGATAGTTACAGCTCTAACGTGGATTCTCTGGAGAATCATCTTCAACGTACTGAGATTCAACAGGCGTTTCATGTCGGAAATGGTTATGATATCAAACGAATTTCCCAGTCGACGCATGAGACATATTTTTATTCTGCCACTCGGTTTGGTGATATTGTTGTTCGTGCCGCAGTTCCTTATTCTGCGGAACTTACGGAATCTCTTAAAGCCGACAACACCTACGTCTATTTCACGATTGTCCTTACTATTTCGTTAGGCATTGTCCTTTATTTTAACACCCGTCGTATCAGTCGACATATCGGCTATCTTCGTGAATTTGCTTTGAAGGCTGAGGATGGTCGTGAATTGGATCACGAATTGGAGCGTCGTCTGCCTGATGATGAACTTGGCGACATCAGCCACACTATTATCCAACTATATTGGAAACTGCGTCATTCTGAGGAGGATAAAGTGCGTATTAAACGACAACTTACTCAGAATGCGGCTCATGAACTTAAAACTCCAGCTGCAAGCATTCATGGTTATTTGGAAAGTATTATCGATAATCCTGACATGCCTGCGGATAAACGTCAGCATTTTCTTGAACGTTGCTATGCTCAAAGTGAACGTATGAACAAACTGCTTTTCGATATGAGTGTGCTGACTAAACTGGATGAGATAGAGGATAATAAACTGAATTCAAATTATGAAAGTCGACAGGTTGATCTCTGTCAGATTATTCATAATGTGCTTGATGATACTGCACTCCAACTACAGGAAAAGGGAATCGCGACTCAGTTGGATATTCCGGAGAAAATAGAAGTGATGGGAGATCAAAGCTTGTTTTATAGTATCTTCCGTAATCTGATTGACAACACAATAGCATACGCTTCAGGTGCAGACCACCTTATCTTGGATTGTCGTAAAATAGAAGATAAAGGCAAAAGTTTTTATGAGTTTACTGTAAGCGACAATGGTCAGGGTGTGGAATCTCAACATCTTTATCATCTCTTCGAACGATTCTATCGAGTGGATAAAGGTCGCTCACGAAAACTAGGAGGCACAGGTCTTGGTCTTGCTATCGTGAAGAATGCTGTGGTGGCTCACGGCGGAACAATAGTGGCTGAGAACACTCCTGGCGGAGGATTGACAATAAGATTCACTTTGAAAATATAAGAATTGACATTATGCATTACAAATTATGAATTATATTCGACTTTCCACTCTGTAATATTCCTCTCTTCAGTGCTGAAGTTTACTCCAATTTTCACAACCTTTTTGTTTTGAGAAGAGATCTTCAAGGCATATTTCTTCATCTCAATTTGAGCCAATGCTTCATCTGCTGACTGGTCGCGTTTGCATTCCATGACATAAACACGGTTGTTGGTCTCAAAGAATACGTCGATACGCCCGCCCAATCTTGGAAGCTCAACCGCAGCTTTGAATCCAGAAAACCTTATCATCAGATAGATCATGTTGCGGAAGTTTGCCTCTATCTGCGTCGTCTTTTTGCTTTCAAACGGAATCTGAGACATTATCAGCTGGATTTGTGACATAAAAGCCTCGACGTCGTCGGATAAAATATATCGTTTCAGCTTTATCAAGTCTAAATCTTTGCGATCGCTGGTAGTCGAGTCCACATAATTCGGAAGCAACATCTGGGTGAATCCGCTTGAAACCTCTTCATTTGGGAATCCTAAATAATAAAAATCGTCTTGATACCCTTTTATTGTCAGGTATCCGCTTTGATACATCGCGGCAATTATATTACTCTCACCATTACCAAAGGATGCGATCATTTCTCCAGAGGCCATCAAATTATCGTCGAATTCAGGAAAAACTATATCGCTTTTTGAAAGGATTTTTGTTAAGTATGTAGGTGTCCCTGTGGCGAACCACTTGTTTTCCAACGCTCTTGATTTTAAAGCGCCAAGCAAACTGAATGGGTTGTAGATATCTTCGCTGTTCGCACAGAAGTGATAACCGTCGTATTTTTTCTTCAGCATTTCATACATCTCGTCTTTGCTGATTTTTAGCTTGTCTGCAAATATATTGACTTCGGCATCAAAGTATGTATGTAATTCTTGCTCAGAGATTCCACATATCGAAGCATAGTCTTCAACCATTGAAATATCTTCAGGATTATTAGCCGCACTGAAGATTCCAAGTTTGCCATAACGAGTGACTCCAGTCAGGAATGCAAACTTGATATATTGGTCGGCCCTTTTCTGAATTCCATAAAGACCTTGAAGTATGGCTCTGTTTTGATCCTGGACTTCTGACAATCCAATAGTGTCTGTCAACGGTTTGTCGTACTCATCGATTAGAATTACAACTTTCTTGCCCGTCTTTTCGTAAGCCCGTGTCACAAGATTCTCGAATCGAGTGCCAATTCGTTTCTCACTCTCATCTTTCCCATACAACACTTCCCATTTTTCAAAATGAGTGATTATTTTCTCCTCCAAGAATGAAGGGTCGGTATAAACATCTCCTGTAAAGTCAAAATGGAACACAGGATATTCAATCCAATCCTTTTCAAGAGAATCTATAGCAAGACCCTTGAACAATTCCTTTTTCCCCTTGAAGTAGGCCTCAAGAGTAGTGGTGAGCAGACTTTTCCCGAAACGACGTGGGCGGCTGAGGAAATAGTATTCCCCAGTTGTGACTAGTTTGTAGATAAGGTCTGTCTTGTCCACATAAACGTATCCATCTTCGATGATCTTCTCAAAAGTCTGTATGCCAATAGGATATTTCATAGCTTGCTTTGAATATTGATATCGCAAAGATAGTGAAAGTTTTTGAGATACAGATTCTAAATCAAATGGCTAACATCTAAATTCATGTAATATGAAACGCCTTTTTGTTGTGCTAATATCTTTATCATTAAACACAACAAGGCATAGAAGGATTTGATAGGGCTGAACGCATAATGGTAATTTAGGACAGTATTGCAATCTCATTACAAAATGGGGTTGCAATTTTTTTGTATTACGGTTGAAATGATTCTGTAATACTATCGCCTCATTTTTGCGGTGTCAATACGAGTCAAACCATTCCTCCTGTTGACGTCAATTATGAATCAAGAAAAAGCGGAAAAAATAGTGAGGTTTTATAATCTGATGAGAATTATCCTGATTGCGGTCATTCTTGTTTTTATGTATATAAGTCTTTCTAATACAAAATAGTAAACTAATGCAATGTTTCTGATAGACAAGATCTTACATAAGAAAAAGGATGATGCCATTAATCCTGTCGCTATCCTAGAGGATAAGACGACAGAACAGAACTCCCGGACTATACCATCTTCTTATTTTGATTACGATGAAGATGAAGAGTATTGTTGGGAGTGGGATGACGACGATGATGATGACGATGACGACTGATTACAACTCTTGAAATATTATGATAACACAAACGTAACATGTTTGTAATATCGTTGACATAGATTTGTAACGTCAATAAAAGTAAACGCGTAATTTAATTTTATAGACAAATGACAAAAGCATTAAAAACAGTGGATCGCGATGTGTCGTGGATGTATTTCAATCATCGCATTCTTGAGGAGGCTCGCAAGGAGAGCGTCCCTGTGCTTGAAAGAATGAGTTTTCTAGGTATCTACTCCAATAATCTCGACGAATTCTTTCGTGTGAGAATGGCAAGTATCAACAGACTATTGCACTTTTCTGATCCTAAGACAAAGGAAGAGAAGAGAGAACACGATGAGTTGGTGTCGGTGCAAAAAGAGATTAACAAGTTGAATACCAGATACAGTCAGGAGTATCATCTTGCTGTAGATGAGGTTGTTGAGGCTTTACGTAAAGAGAAAATCAATATCGTTGATGAAAAGCATATTGATGAGTCTCAACGAGTATTTGTAGAGGATTATTACAGACAGCGTATAATTGGCCGTATCTCTCTCCTTTGGATTGATGAAATCAAGCATTTTGATAATGAAGGCGACGATACAATATACTTCATGGTGAAGATTGTACGTAAGAATGGAAAATCGAATTATGCTATCATGCCTTTGCCGATAGACAGTTGTGGAAGATGGGTTGTTGTCCCAGCTCCAAAAGATAAGTCGGATGAGAAATATGTGATGTATATTGATGATGTGATAAGAGCCTGCATCCCAATGGCTTTCCCTGGTTTCGACTACGAAAAGATTGAAGCATGGAGTTTCAAATTCACTCGTGACGCTGAGATGGAGATCGACAATGATCTTCGTAATGGTTTGATGCAGAAGGTGGCGAAAGGAATCAAATCGAGAAAAGCTGGTACTCCACTTCGTATGGTGTATGATGAGAATATTCCTGAGGAGGTTATGCGACGCATCACAAAGATTCTCAACGGTGGCAAAAAGACTGACACTGCAATCAAGGGAGGCAGATATCAGAACCATAAGGATTTCATGAAATTCCCTGACTGCGGCAGAAAAGATTTAAAATATCCTCGTTGGACTCCAATCTTACCAGATGAGTACAACACTCAAAAGAGCATCTTTGAACATATCCGTGAGAAGGACAGATTTCTTCATGTCCCTTACCATAGCTTTGATGGCTATATCAGATTGCTGAATGAGGCGGCTATCAATCCAAGTGTTAAGTCGATCAAAACAACATTGTATCGACTTGCGAAGGATTCAAAAGTCATTAGTGCTCTTATCTGTGCGGCGCAGAATGGTAAGAGTGTGACTGTTGTGATTGAGTTGTTTGCTCGTTTTGATGAGGAAAGCAATATCAAGTGGAGCAAGAAGATGCAGGATGCTGGAATCAACGTGATCTTCGGTATTGAAGGTCTGAAGATCCACTCTAAAATCACACTTGTTAAGTTTAATACAGGACAGAGTGTTGCATGTGTCTCCACTGGAAATTTCCATGAAGGTAATGCCAGCGCTTACACTGATATGTTGATGTTTACAGCCAAACGAAATATCACAGAAGATGTAGAGAAGGTATTCAAGTTTATTGAGAGACCGTATAGCCAACCAAAGTTTAAGGAACTTTTGGTTTCTCCTAACGACATGAAAAAGAAGTTCTTGGCTTTTATAGATCAGGAGATAAAGAATCATTTGGCTGGAAAACCTGCGTATATCAAGATTAAGATCAACCATGTGACTGACACTCAGATGGTACAGAAAATCTACGACGCTGCAATGGCAGGCGTTAAGGTGGATATGCTAGTGAGAGGTAACTGCTCGCTTACTGATAATGAGGAGACTAAATCAAATCTTAAGATCAAAGGAATCATCGACAGATATCTTGAGCATGCCCGTATCTACTGTTTCTGCAATGGCGGTGAAGAAAAAGTATTTTTAGGTTCAGCCGACTGGATGACACGTAATCTTGACAACAGAATAGAAGTGGTCACTCCTGTCTACGATCCAATCATCAAGGAGGAGTGCAGACGAATCGTCGACTGGGGATTCAACGACACTACAAATGGACGATGGGTGGCAGGTGAGGATGAACCGACGGAGGAGGGTAAGAAATTCCGTTCACAAGAGGCACTCTACAGTTATTATAAAAATTGTAAAGATGTAAAATAGTTAAAACTATAGATCTATGGGAGTAATGATAGAATACGATTCAAAAAACGTTTTTAACCTTGCTGCGATCGACATCGGTTCCAATGCCGCCAGAATTCTTATCAAGCAGGTTGAAAAGAAGCCCAATGGTATTCGAATGAAGAAATTGCAGTTTCTTCGTATTCCTATCCGCCTTGGTATGGATGTCTTTACGATAGGTAAAATCGGAGACGAACGAAAGAAAATGCTCATCAGGACGATGAAGATCTTCCGTCAACTGCTTGTGCTGTATAATGTGGCTGAATATCAGATTTATGCTACATCTGCATTTCGTGACGCAAGAAATGGAGAGAGCGTTCTTCGTGAAATTAAGAAAAAGACAAAACTAGAGATTAACATTATAAGTGGGGAAGAGGAGGCAAGGATTATCCACGATGATTTCCATGCGTCGGGCAACTTGCTTTATATGGATGTAGGCGGTGGCTCCACAGAATTGTCTCTCGTGTGTGATGGCAAACTGATTGTGAATCGTTCTATCAATATCGGTACTATCCGTCTGCTTAAAGAAACTGTAACTCCGGAGCAGTGGAATGACATGGTCGATCAGGTCAAGGAGATTGCTCATGGAGTGGAGAATATTCAAATTGTCGGTTCTGGTGGAAACATCAACAAGCTTATACGTCTTGCCTATAAAAACAATAAGACGAAAACTGAATTGTCAGTCGACGCTTTGAACAATCTCTATAGTAAAATGTCGACAATGAGCATCAGTGAGTTGATGGAGACTTATGATTTGCATGAGAACCGTGCTGATGTGATTGTCCCAGCCGCACACGTCTTTCTTACTGTCGCTGAAATCGTGAACGCGAATACGATAGTGGTTCCCAATGTTGGTTTGGCAGATGGAATGATCAACATGATGGTGGAGCAGATGTCAAACGATATATATAAACGATTATGAATACATTATTTTTCGGAATAGTAATATTCCTTATTATTCTTGCTGTCTTCGACCTTGTTGTGGGAGTAAGCAATGATGCGGTTAACTTTCTAAACTCTGCAATTGGAGCAAAAGTCGCAAAGTTCAAAACGATTGTGCTGATAGCCGCAATCGGAGTGTTTGCTGGAGCGGCATTAAGCAATGGAATGATGGATGTGGCTCGTCATGGTATCATGATGCCTGAATACTTTTCTTTCTACAATGTGATGTGTGTGTTCCTTGCTGTGATGGTGACCGATGTCATACTGCTGGATATCTTCAACACGTTAGGTATGCCCACGTCTACAACTGTCAGCATGGTGTTTGAATTGCTCGGTGGTGCTTTCGCTATCGCTATCATCCAGATTGTCAATGGAGCGACGGATGCCAATGGAGTGGCTTTGACATTAGGAGATTTGCTTAATACGGAGAAAGCTCTTAGCGTTATTCTTGGTATTTTCCTTAGCGTGGCGATTGCTTTTGTTTTAGGCTCTTTGGTTCAATGGATAGCTCGTATGATTTTCACGTTTACTTATAGAGTGAATGGAGTGACAACGGATGCTAAAGGCGACATGGGAGGTCTTACAAGTTCATCGTTAAAAATCGGAATCTTTGGTGGTATCGCTGTGACGAGTATCATCTGGTTCCTTTTGATCAACGGCTTGAAGAACTCTGCATTCATGACTGCTGATTTGAAGAACTTTATCAGCGATAACACTTGGTTGATTCTTGGCGGTGGATTGGTGCTCTTTTCTGTGGTTATGACCATACTAAGCGCATTCAAAATGCCAGTGTTGAAGTTTGTGGTTTTGCTTGGCACATTTGCGTTGGCTATGGCTTTCGCCGGCAATGACCTTGTTAATTTCGTAGGTGTTCCTCTTACTGGACTTGAAGCATACAATGATTTCATCGCTCACGGATCTGGCGATGCGAACAGTTTTATGATGAAATCGCTGATGACCAGTGCTCAAACTCCTGTCGTCTATTTGATTATTGCCGGAGCTGTTATGGTGTTGTCGTTGGTATTCTCTCCAAAGGCTCATAATGTGGTGAAGACATCAGTCGACTTGTCACGTCAGGATGAGGGCGACGAAATGTTCGGTTCGAGTGCGGTGGCGAGAGTGCTTGTACGCAACGCTCATAAAACTGCCAACTTAATCTCTGAACTTATTCCTCAGTCGGTAAGTAAATGGATTGATTCACGATTCAATTCCGACAATGCGATATTGGCCGACGGTGCGGCTTTCGACCAGATCCGTGCCGCTGTGAACCTTGTGCTTGCAGGATTGCTTGTGGCTTTCGGTACAAGTATGAAACTTCCTCTATCCACAACTTACGTCACATTTATGGTGGCGATGGGTTCGTCGCTTGCCGATAGAGCATGGAGTAGGGAGTCGGCAGTGTTCCGTATCACAGGAGTGTTGAGCGTGATTGGAGGTTGGTTTATTACTGCTGGTGCCGCATTCATCATGTGTTATCTGATCACAAATGTCTTGCATTTCGGCTCGTTTGTCGCTATGGGAGTGGCTATCGTGTTGGCTATTTTCATATTGGTGCGCAGCAATATGAAATATAAGGAATCTGTAGAGATCAGCGAGAACGACCAGCTATTCAAAGAACTTTGTAAGACGCAGAACAAAACCGAGCGATGGCAATTGTTTAGAATGTATGTCAGCCATAATATAAGTGATCAACTTCAGTTTGCTGATCTTTGTTTCCACAAGGTCACAAATGCATTCTTGCAGGAAGAGTACAGACCACTAAAACAGGCGACTCATGAAATTGAAACAGCACGAAAGCAGTTGAAAAGAGCACGACGTCGCGAGATAATTGGTTTAAGAAAGATCAATTCACTACTTGCTGTCGAGAAAAACACCTGGTATTTCCTTGCTAACAACAGTATGGAGCAGATCCTCTACAGTTTGAAGCGAATCAATGATCCATGTCGTGAGCATGTCGGAAACAATTTCACACCAGTGACGAGCGAATATACTTATGGATTCTTGAATATTCAAAAGCAGATTGATGAGATCTTCAAACAGGTTGAGGCTGTCATAGCATCGTCGGAGATGAACGAGGAACAGGTAGAGCAGTTGCGTAACCAGGCTGAGACATTGCAGAAATTCATGTCGGATTATCGTAAGCAGATTATAGACAGTATGCAGCAGCAGACCGTCAATATCGAGTCGACGACTGTATTCCTAAATCTCATCCAAGAATCGCAGCAGATTCTAAGTTGCATAAGACACATGCTTAGAGGATTACTGAGATTTTCTATGTAATTGTAAAGACGGGAGGCTGAACAATCAGTTTCCCGTTTTTTGTTGATTTAAAAAAGATTATATAGTGGTTGTTCAAAATGAGGATTGTTAGGGACTCATTTTGATTTCTTTGGACCCTGACCAGCACTCCAACGTGAGTTAGGAGTGCGAGCGTATAAATAAGCGTGTGTTGGACAACTCGTATATTTTAGTCACCTCTCTTCTTTCCGTTGACAAGAACCATCTCGCTTGAGTTCTTTTCTATATATTGAGGCTTCATGTTAGAAAGAGTATAGCTCAAACTTCCATGTCTTTAAAAATAATCTCATACAAATAATCGTTTCGATTTATTCTGTCATTTAAGAATTTCATCGCTTCTTCATGACTTCTATTCAAAAATTCATAGGGATTTTCGTTCTCTTCTTGGTTACAACAGATAAAGTCATACGAAAAAGATATTTGTCCGTCACATGTCACGTAAGAATCAATACCTAAAATTTGACAAAAATTTTCTTTTAAGATACCCATAACATCTATAGCTTCTTTTCTTGGGAATACATATGAGTTAAAACCCAATTGTTCCATCAAGTGACAATAATTGCCAATTTGGTATTCTTGAATTATGCTTTCGATAGTCATTTTTAATATTTAGAATTTCTTCTAGGGTTAAAAAATTATGTGTAATATTGTTCTCGTAATCTTTAATGAATCCAATACTCCGTTTTTCCTCCAGCATACTTCCCGAATAGAGAATCCACACTAAGCTATATCGCACCAGCAGGATCAAGAAAAGCCCCCTGACACCTTGAATGGAAATTGGTTCGACACTTTTGTATAGACGTCCTACTAAAAGAATCTCAGATTGGAACACTGCTTAAGATCGCTTGTCATAACTCTTGAATCGACGTCGCAAATATAGCAAAAAAATCATACCGCGATATGTATCATAAGCCAACCAATGTCGGATTTGATTTTGCTATTCTTTTTATTGCACTCGTCTTTGTCATTTTTAATGAGATTATAATGATATAATGCTAAAAAATCACTAAATATTTTGTGATTTTCATAAACTTATCTAATTTTGCAGTCAATAAAACCATTGACATTTATGGATTACCAAAGAATACATAGATATTGGCGATGGTGGCTTTCTTCAGAGATAAATAGAAGTGAAGCAGTCGCCTACTCAAAAAGCTTACGTAAATAATAAAATTTACGGTTCATTGTCGGATTCATCAAGGCGCGAATCTGATGATGTTTTTGTGTTTATGTATTAAGGTAACTGAAATATGGCATAAGGCTGTTTCACTTCTGGTGAGACGGCCTTTTTTCATGATCCGGACGTGATAAAAACGTCTCAACAGATTAGAAAAAATAAAAAAGATTTACATATATGAATAATTACGAAGTAAGCAAAGAGGGTTACTACGGAGAATTCGGTGGAAGCTACATTCCTGAGATTCTTCATAAGGTGGTTTACGATCTTCAGGCTCAGTATGAGGAGATTATGAACAGCAAGGATTTCAAGGAAGAGTTTCACGCTCTTCTTAAGGATTACGTTGGCCGTCCTTCTCCACTTTACTATGCTAGCCGTTTGAGCGAGAAGTATGGTTGCAAGATCTATCTTAAGCGTGAGGATTTGAATCACACTGGAGCTCATAAGATCAACAACTCACTTGGTCAGATTCTTCTTGCTAAGAAGATGGGTAAAACTCGTATCATCTGCGAGACTGGTGCTGGCCAGCATGGTGTGGCTACTGCCACTGCTTGTGCTCTTATGAATCTTCCTTGCGTTGTCTACATGGGTGCAACTGATGTTGAGCGTCAGAAGCCAAATGTAGAGAGAATGAAGATGTTGGGAGCAACAGTTGTTCCTGTACAGAGTGGTAATAAGACTTTGAAGGATGCCTGCAACGAGGCTATCCGCGACTGGTGTACTAATCCACACGACACTTTCTATATCATCGGTAGTACAATGGGTCCTCACCCATATCCTGAGATGGTGGCAAGAATGCAGAGCGTTATCAGTGAGGAGATCAAGTGGCAGATTAAGGAGAAAGAGGGTAGAGATTATCCTGACTACTTGATGGCTTGCATCGGTGGTGGTTCTAATGCTGCTGGAACAATCTATCATTATAAAGGCGACGAGAGAGTAAACATCGTTCTTGCTGAGGCTGGAGGTCTTGGCGTCGAGACTGGTGAGACTGCAGCGTCGCTAAATATCGGTACTGTTGGTATCCTTCACGGTTCGAAGATGTATGTTATGCAGACTGAGGATGGTCAGATTATTGAACCATATTCAATCTCTGCCGGACTTGATTATCCAGGTGTCGGACCATTGCATTGCCAGATGTTCAAGGATGGAAGAAGCAACGTGCTTCCTATCACAGACCAGGAGGCTCTTGACGCTGCTTTCGAGCTAACTAAACTTGAGGGTATCATCCCTGCTCTTGAGAGTGCTCACGCTCTTGCTCTTCTTCCAAGAATGAAGGATAAGTTCAAGAAGGACGACGTCGTTGTCTTGACTGTCTCTGGACGTGGTGACAAGGATATGCAGACTTACCTAAGGGTAATTAATAAGTAATAGTTAATAATTAATAATTATAATCGGAATGTTGTTGGAAAAGTCAGAAGTTGCGAAACAGAGTAAAGTATTTGCTCTTAGAATAATAGAGACATATAAAGTGCTTTGTGATCAACGACACGAATATATAATGTCGAAGCAGATGCTTAGAAGTGGAACGAGCATTGGAGCTAATGTTACAGAAGCTCATTATGCTCAAAGTCGTCCGGATTTTATATCAAAGATGAGCATCGCCTTAAAAGAAGCTGCTGAGACTACATATTGGTTGGAATTGCTGAATGGATCAGGATATCTTTCCGATTATGAATTTGGTGAAGCTAATGACAGTTGCATGTCAATTGTGAAAATGTTGACATCTATAGTCAAAAATACCAAAGAAAATAATTGTTAACTATTTGCTGTAAATCTAATTATTAACTATTAATTATTAACTATTAACTGAAATGACAAGAATTTCACGCCTTTTCCAAGAAAAGGAAAAAGATATATTTTCAGTCTACTTCTCATCAGGTTATCCTACAGTAGACTCTGCTCCACGCATCATCAAGGCTTTGTCTGACGCTGGTGTGGATATGATTGAGATCGGTATTCCATTCTCAGATCCGTTGGCTGACGGTCCTGTGATCCAGCGTAGCAACTCTATCGCTTTGAAGAATGGTATCTCTCAGAAATTGCTTTTCGAGCAGATTAAGGATATCCGTAAGGTGACTGATATTCCATTGATTTTTATGGGTTACATCAACTGTGCTTTGCAGTACGGTTTTGAGAATCTATGTAAGAAGGCTGTAGAGATCGGTATCGACGGAATCATCCTTCCTGATCTTCCTGTCGACGAGTACAATGCTGAGTATCGTCCAATCGTTGAGAAGTATGGTCTTGACTTCATCCACTTGATCACTCCTGAGACAAGCGATGAGAGAATCCGTCAGATCGATGAGGCAAGCTCTGGTTTCGTTTATATGGTTTCTTCCGCTGGTACAACTGGTGCTCAAAGCAGTTTCGCACAGAGCAAGCAGGATTATTTCAAGCGTATCAAGGCCATGAACTTGAAGAATCCAACATTGGTCGGCTTCGGAGTTTCTAACCAGGAGACATTCCGTGCTGCGGCTGACAATTCACGTGGTGCTATCGTTGGTAGCCAGTTTATCAAAGAGCTTGATGCAAACCCTACAATCGAGGATGCGGTAAGCTCACTAATCAAGAAAATTAAAGGTTGAGGCTATGTTTAAATTTAAGACAAATGTCGTGACTCTATTGGGAGATATGCACACTCCCGTCGAGACATATCTTCGTGTTCGCGACCTTTATTCACAGAGTGCATTGATGGAGAGCTCCGACTATCATGGTGGCGAGAACAACCGCTCGTTCATCGGTTTGGAGCCAATCGCAAGCGTTTCGATCAGTCATGGAAAATGTTTGATGAAATTCCCTGATGGCAGTCGACGTGAACATGCGGTAGACAAATCCTACCGTTCGGATCATGCCATCAACGATTTCTTGAAGGAGATCTCATGCGAGGGCGAGTATTCCAACTATTGTGGACTTTACGGTTATACATCATTCAACGCTGTCCGCTACTTTGAGGATATCAACGTAAAGGATGAGGTTAATCCGTCGGCAGACGCTCCTGATATGCTTTATATTTTGTATCGTTACGTCATCGTTTTCAATGATTTCAACAATGAGATGATGATTGTCGAGATGCTTCAGGATGGAGAGACGAGCGCAATCGAAAGAGTACGCACTGCAATCCGAGGTGGAAAGATCAGCAACTATGAGTTCCACGCTATCGGTGAGACTACAAGCCCGTTGACAGATGAGGAGCACAAGGCTAATATCCGCAAAGGTATCGCACACTGTTTGCGTGGAGATGTATTCCAGATCGTATTGTCGAGACGTTTCATCCAGAAGTATGAGGGAGACGACTTCAAGTTGTATCGTGCGTTGAGAAGCATCAACCCATCTCCATACCTATTCTATTTCGATTTCGGTGGATTCAGAATCTTCGGATCAAGTCCTGAGACTCACTGCCGTATCGAAGGCGACCAGGCTTATATCGATCCAATCGCAGGAACAACAAAGCGTACTGGCGACGCTGCACAGGATGCAAAGAACGCTCAGTATCTTCACGATGATCCAAAGGAGAACGCAGAGCACGTGATGCTTGTCGACCTTGCTCGCAACGACTTGTCGCGCAACTGCCACGATGTATATGTAGAGAAGTACAAGGAGATGCAGTACTACAGCCACGTTATCCACTTGGTTAGCCGTGTGCGTGGTACACTTGATAAGGGTGCTGATCCAATCAAGGCATTCATCGATACATTCCCAGCAGGAACACTTTCCGGTGCACCAAAGGTAAGAGCCATGCAGTTGATCTCAGAGTACGAGCCACACAACCGTGGAGCATACGGAGGATGTATAGGATTCATCGGATTGAACAAGTCGTTGAACCAGGCAATCACAATCCGTACATTTGTAAGCCGTGGTGGTGAACTATGGTTCCAGGCAGGTGGTGGAATTGTAGCCAAGAGCAACGAGGAATACGAGTTGCAGGAGGTTAACAACAAGCTAGGTGCTTTGCGTCGCGCCATCACAATCGCTGAGACACTTTAATTGCAATTATTATTGTCATTGCGATTCTTAAACGAGGTATGCATAGGGCGGAACGCCCTGGCCCCACTCCCCCAAGCGAGTCCGTAGAACGAGCGTATGATTGGGTGTTTGAGTCTAAGAATTGATGACAAGAAAAACATCGAGTATATGAAAATAGTAATTATAGACAACTACGATTCATTCACATACAACCTCTCGCACTTGGTAAAAGCCCTAGGTGCCGACGTTACTGTGTATAGAAACGACCAGTTCAAATTGCCAGATCTACAGCAGTTTGACAAAATCATATTAAGTCCAGGTCCCGGAATCCCAACAGAAGCCGGCCTACTTATGGACGTGATTGCAGAGTACAAAGGCAAGAAACCAATCTTAGGAGTTTGCCTTGGTCACCAGGCAATCGGAGAGAGTTTTGGAGGAACTTTGACAAACCTATCCGACGTATTCCACGGAGTGCAGACAGACATCGACATCACAGTTGACGACTATGTGTTTGCAGGATTGGAGAAGAGAATCCCCGTCGGAAGATATCATTCATGGGTAGTCGACGCGAAAGGATTCCCTGCTGATTTGGAGATCACAGCAGTATCTGGCGAAGGACAGGTGATGGCATTGCGTCACAAGACCTTTGATATCAGAGGCATCCAGTTCCATCCAGAATCAGTGCTTACTCCAGACGGAAAGCAAATGATCAAAAACTGGTTGGAGCATTAATCAGAGCATGTCTTAATACAATAATCCCGGCTGCCTATCAATCCGATAGCAGTCGGGATTTGTTTTTATGCTACTTTGTTATAATCAAGCACTGAAATTTCCTGCATCATTTTTTTTGCAGAATCTACAATTTTTTCCAATCTGATAACAACATCATCTGATATAAAAATCTCTCCACATTGAACACATTCATCACAAGGAACATTTTTTATGATAATCAAACAATCCTTGTAATTTACAACGTGAGTTGTCGTAGATTTTTTAATTTCACCTGTTTTACAAAAAACACACATAGTTACCTCCTTGTTTTTAAGTCTTCATTAAAATAATTCAAATCTGGATAATATGTAGTGATGATAAATGCAAATTCGTTATCTACACTTGCGACAACATGAATAACTTTATCTTCTAATGTATATCCAAATATTAAGCAACTTGGGAAAGGAGTGTCGTTTGTATAATCTTTAATTGTATCTCCGTTCATAATACAATTCAAAACATCAGCACGGGATATCTCTCTTTCCAGCATTCTCTTTAAGCAATGTTTAGACCATTTTATATTTTTTTTGTCTACACATTCTCTTATTTTCTTTAATATCATATTTATACTGTTATAAATCTAATGCAAATTTGCATTTTTTTATGAAAAAAAACAAATTTCTAGTTGCCTATCAATCCGATAGCAGTCGGGATTTGTTTTGTTTGCCTATTATTCTCTTATTTTACACTTGTAATTTATTGATAATTCATTACTTAAGTCACTTTGTTAAAATAAACAGATTTAAATCTGCTTATTTTGACATTGGTCGCTAATCTATAGTCCATAACTCATTTTTGTGTGTCTGATAGTGTTCTCGCTCACGGTGTATACATAGCATGCTACGGGCATAAAATGGATTGTTCCCCATTCCAAAAGCTTGACGCCTTTTTCTGTCTTTGTCGTCACAATCGCCTCTTTCATGTTGTTCTTGTCCATGAAGTATTTTAACGATTCTAATTCGCCTGGCTTCTCGTAATAACGGTTTGTCCACTTGACTTCCACTGCCCAGTCTGGTTTTTGTGTGCCGATATTCATTCCGATCACGTCTACTTCTCCTTGTGATCTGCCGGCTCTCCAGTTGGCATAACTGATATAGGCGTTGTCTCTTGGTATCCACTGTGCAAAAACTGCAGTCTCCACCATGTCTCCTATTTCATCGTCGTCTTCACATATTGGCTGGAATAACGCGCATCGAAGTGATGGGTTTGTGAGATATATTTTGAATTGAGTCTCTCTTTGATAGCTTTTAGCATTGTCATCTGTCCTATGTATCACTTTGATTAAGAATGCAGTTTCCAAATACTGGATATATTTGCGTAGTGTGTCCTTTTTCACGCCAGACTCTTTGGATAATGTCTCATACGAGAATTGTCCACCTGAATGATATGCGATCAGTGTGAATACGGAATTTAATTCTTGCACGTCATTTATTCCATACAGACTTGGCAAATCTCTCAACAACACCTTGTCTATTATATCATGTCTGATATATTGTCCTGGATTCTCTCGTATTTTTTCAGAGAACACAACCTCTGGGTAACCGCCATAGTTAATATAGTCAATCAAGAGCTCGTTTAGTTTTCTTATATCAATGGTATCTGAATACTCAAGATCTTTGTTAGTCCATTGCATAATCCCTTTTTTCATGATTGACGAATATCCCTTCAAATGAATGTATTCATAAAAAGTCAGCGGTGGCAGATGGAAGTCGGTGAATCTTCCAGCTCCACTTTCGTTACTCTTCATCTTTAATTCAGCTGCTGCTGATCCAGATGCTATAAATTTCACATTTCGATAGGTGTCGACAAGAGATTTTAGATGTATCTCCCAATTCTTCAGATATTGTATCTCGTCGAAGAACACATACATCTGCTCCTTATTGTTTTCTGGTTTGCCTAAAGCTTTGCAAGCAATCAAGAATAGCTGTTCAAGATGTATGTTGTTGTATATTGGAGTTTCGACGGAAATGTAGATAATATTCTGCGATTGGATATTTCTCTCTTTTATCAGTTTTTGTATGGAGTGGAACATCATGACTGTTTTCCCAACTCGACGTGGACCCATCAGGATTAGAGCTCTTCTTACATCTAAATCCTCGACGAGTGGCATGAAAATGTCAAGGTATAGTCTTGGTTTCATCTCTTGATAGTAGTCTGGTATTGTTTCCTCTGTCCACCAAGGATTGTCTACTCTTAATCTTCCTAATATCTGTTTTTCTAATAGTTCTGTATATTCCATATTACCAATCTCCCTAATTTTTTACAAGGTTACGGAATAATGTAGAGATAAGCAAATTTTTATAGCCTTATTTTGTTCTTCTGTGTTAGAATAGTATTCAATTTAATTGTTTATTCTTGTTTTTTTAGTGGTTTTTATGTAAAAATAAGAAGGAATCTACGTTTTTTGATGGCTAATTACGCTTAATTTACATTTGTAATTTATTGATATTCTTGTACTTAGGATACTTTGTTAAAATAAGCAGATTTAAATCTGCTTATTTTAACATGTTGCGTGTGATTAATATCCGTTAAATTCGTGCAGCGCGTGTACGAAAATTTTTAGGAGATTATATAGCAGTTGTCCAAAACTGAGGCTTGTTAAGAACGGAACACCTAACTCCATTACAACGTCTGGTTTGTACCGACATTTATGAATTATGCATTACGAATTATGAATTATTTCATCCCTCTGCTTGCCTTCACAACCTCAAAGGCTTTGTTGATCTCCTGACATTTCTCATTAGCTCTGCGTACCGCGTCGGGTCCCTTGCTCTCCATCAGATCAGGATGGTTGACACGCATAAGATTTCGCCAGCTCGCTTTGATCTCTTTGTCTGTGGCATCTCTGTCGACTCCAAGCGCTGCATACGCTTTCTCCAGCTCACTTGAATATCTTGGCTGTGAATTGCCTTGGCTATTCTTATTATTGCTCTGCGAATGGTTTTGTCCATTATTCCCTTGAGAATGACTATTGCTTCTCTGTTTATTTTCCTTGTCTTTTTTCTTTTGCTCTTTCTCTTTCTTCTTTTTACGGTTTTCATACTGGCTTCGCATAAAATCGTATGACCCTTTTGAGACTTTAAGCAATTTTGCCACTTTGTTCAAGAATTGAAGCTCTGCATTGTTGCATGTCTCATCCGCATAGATGATTTCAACTAAAACCCTAAATATCTCCTCGCGTCTTGTATAATCTTGACGGTACTGCTTATTGATTCTATTGACTGCATTCTCGACATTTAAGTCGATGTATTCATATTCCAAATATTTTTTGACTTCCAAAACTCTCTCTTGGAAGTGCTCTTTGTCGTATTTTAATATAAATGTTTTGACGACGTCGAGCTCGCAGACCATTTTCGAACGGTCCACTTTCATTGCTTCAACTAACAATTCAAGAGTAAGAGATACAAATGTCTCTGAGTCAGATTTGTAGTCATTATTCTCATCTTCTCTGTCATTATCCTCCTTTTGCTTTTTATTTTGTCTCCTTGAATTACTTTGCTGTTCTCTTTCTTGATTTTTGTTGTATTTTGATTTATTAATATTAAATAGAGATTTTTCAATTTCTAACTTGTTTGAAATCTTACGCAATATGGAGTCACACTTTTGGTAATTGCCATTGGATTTTTGATAAACAGCGGAGAATAGGATTCCCAAAATCTTATTTTGCATGTCACAATGCCAACTGTCTCTGTATGTATATTTTGTTTTTATTTTTTCACATAGTGAATATAAATCATCTTTTGATACTTCTACGTATTTAGCAAGTTTGATTAATTTATATAAATCGACATACTTATCTGCAAGTTTTTGAATGTTTTGGATTTTGTAGGCATATAAATCCTTAATTTTGTTTTGTGTGGCTTTTCCAAGTTTATCGTTTCCACAATATTTGGCTGTGTAGACCACAAGTTTGGAGACTAGAAATAGGAAATCTTCTCCCTCTTCATTTTCAGACTTCTTGCCGGAGTCGTTTTTCTTGTTTGCTTGATTGTCATTGTTTTGCTCGTTCAATTGCATGACCGCAACAATTATAGCGAGGAATATGATTGTAGCGATGTATATTAAAGATAAAAACAATTGATTGGCTATAATAGATCCTAATAATCCAAGAAAAGGTATTAAGAGAGACAAGAATAATTGTTTTTTCATTTGATTCTATGACACGTTTTTTTGCAATATTACAAAAAAAGGGTGAAACCATTGGCTTCACCCTTGATATTTGTCAATGTTAACGTTAATGTCTGCGTTATCGTTTTTACAACAATTTACTTGCGATCTCACTCAACTTGCTTCGCTCTCCTTTGACTAGGTTGACGTGCTCGAAGATCTCCTGACCTTTCATCTTGTCGATCATGTATGCAAGACCGTTGCTCTGCATGTCAAGGTATGGAGCATCAATCTGCTGAACGTCTCCTGTGAAGACCATCTTACATCCTTCACCTGCACGAGTGATGATAGTCTTGATCTCGTGTGGAGTCAAGTTCTGTGCCTCGTCGACGATAACGTATGTGTCTGAAAGGCTTCGTCCACGGATGAATGCCAACGCCTCGATCACCAATCTCTCCTCTTTCTGCATCTCGTCAAGCAACGCAAGCTCTTTGCTGCTTGCTCCAAACTGACGCTTGATGACGTTTAAGTTATCGAATAGAGGCTGCATGTATGGTGCGACTTTCTGCTTCTGGTCGCCTGGCAAGAATCCAAGGTCTTTGTTGCTCATCGCTACGATTGGTCGAGCCAACAAAATCTGCTTGTAATCCTTGTTTTGCTGCAATGCTGCTGCAAGTGCCAACAATGTCTTACCTGTTCCTGCCTTACCTGATACAGCCACAAGTTTGATGTCGTTATTCAATAGGGCATCCAAAGCAAACTTCTGCTCTGCGCTTCGTCCGCTGATACCGTATGCCTTCAAATCCTCCTTTACTCTTACGATAGACTGTAGGTCGGCGTCGTAACGAGCCAAGATAGTCGCGCGGCTGCTCTTTAGGATAAAGCACTCGTTTGCTGCGAATGTACGGTTAAGACCGCTCTCACTCAACAAAATCTGATTAGGTGCAGAATATAGCTTGTCTACCAATTCGTCGGCTACCTCAATCTCCTCCTGTGCCTGATCGAAGATGTCTACGTTAGTTACCTTGTCGTTCTCATAATCCTCCACTGGAATATTCAATGCCTTTGCCTTCATACGAAGGTTGACATCCTTTGTCACCAATATAGTAGGAGTCTTAGGATCTTTCTCAATTAGATTAAGAGCGACTGCCATAATACGGTGATCTGGGATTCTCTCAGAGAATGCTTCAGCAAGCTTCTTAGGATATGCGATATCTGTAACGATATATAGTTTTCCAAGACCTTCTCCCAATGGAATGCCTCCCTTGATTCCGTCTGCTGCAAGAGTATCCAAGTCTCTTACTACCGAGCGAGCGTTGTAGTTAAGCTGCTCTGCTCCCTTCTTAAACTTGTCCAACTCCTCCAATACAGCGATTGGTAGGTATATGTCGTTCTCCTGGAAATTATAAATGCTACTGCTGTCGTGCAAAAGCACGTTTGTGTCCAAAACAAAATTCTTTTTCATATCAATATCTCCTTATCTTTAGTTCTCGACTCAATCTTAAGTCTATTTCAAAATTAAAACTCTTTTTAATATCACAAAAAAAAATAGGTGAAATCTATCTCTTTTTTCATGCTTTTTTTACTTTTGTGTGTTAGTAAACATATTTGTATTGAAAAAAGTTGTGATGGACTATAAAGAGTGTGTAGAATGGCTGTATAAATGTATGCCGCCATTCCAGATGGTAGGGCGTTCTGGCTATAAACCAGGTATGGAATCTATGCGTCTGCTTGACGCTTTTCTTGGCTCTCCACATAAGAATATAAAGACTATCCATGTGGCTGGAACCAATGGAAAGGGTAGTGTCTGCAACAACCTTTGCAGCATCCTGATGGAGGATGGATACAAGGTCGGATTGTTCACGTCGCCCCATCTTCGTGATTTCCGTGAGCGTATCAAAGTGAATGGGGAGATGATCTCTGAGGCTGAAGTAATCGAGTTTGTGGAGACATACAAGGTGTTTCTTGAAGCTCTCCTTCCTTCATTCTTTGAAGTGACGACTGCAATGGCATTCTGGTATTTCGCTCGTCAGAAGGTGGATTTCGCTGTGATTGAGGTTGGTCTTGGAGGTCGACTTGACAGCACCAATGTGATTTCCCCACTGATCAATGTGATTACCAATATCACGTTCGACCACATGAATCTTCTTGGTGACACTCTTGAGAAGATCGCATACGAGAAGGCTGGCATCATGAAGAAGGATACTCCTTGTATTATAGGTCGTGCCGAAGGTGGTGTGAAGAAGGTTTTCGAGGAAGTTGCTGCTGAGAAGGGAGCTAAGGCAATATTCTGTGATATTAAGAATGCTGTCGACGTGGATATTCCTGGCTATCAGATAGAGAATCGTAATACAATCCGCACTGCGGTTAAGGAACTTGTGAAACTAGGCTACAAGGTTTCGGATGAGGCAGTGGAGCGTGGATTTGCCAACGTCTATCAGAATACAAATTTCTCAGGAAGATGGCAGACATTGTCGACAAAACCACTTGTGATTGCCGACTGTGCGCACAACGAGGATGGTATCACAAAAGCAGTGGCTGAGATTGGCCGAAAGAAATATAAGACACTCCGCATAGTCTTTGGAGCGTGTGGAGATAAGGATGTGGCTGAGATTCTGACATTGTTGCCAAAGAATGCCACATATTATTTTGCCGCCGCCACAACGAAGCGAGCTATTCCGTCGGATCAGATGAAAGAGATGGCTGCGGAGCATGGACTTATCGGTAAGAGTTGCGGCTCTGTGCAAAATGCTCTTGATACAGCTAAGAAAGAGGCTGACGCAGACGATTTCATTTTGGTCTTTGGCTCTTGCTACGTAGTGGGAGAGATTGTTTAAATTATAAATGCTAAATTCGGAATGCAGAATAGAGGGTGGACATTGCGTCCACCCTCTTTTGAATTTTTATAGAACTATATTGTGCTATTAGGTAATTTTATTAAATTTGCGTTGATTTTAATTATTTGGGTATGAAATTAGTAATGGAAGAAAAAACAAGGACCACAATAAAAAGAATTTTTGTGGACAAAGGTGGAAAAGAAGTGGTCTATTATTATTTGATAGACGATTTAGGAAATGAGAAACGTACAAATATTTCTGCTTGGGGAATATCTAAATTTAGAGAAAATCATGATGTAACTAATTTGTTGTCTTTACTTTAATGAGATATCTATTAGACACTAATATTTTGATTTATTATATATCAGATAAATCAAGTTTAAGCAAGAATGTTTTGTCAGTCTTAGAGGATTATGATTCAGTACTTTGTATTAGTACAGAGACATTAAGAGAATTGATTGTGGCTTATCGAAATAAACATCTTTTGGAGAAGAAATGGAAGTCAGTAGAATCATTAATCGATGATATTGAAAACATTTTCTATGTGACTGTACTTCCTTTGTCGCGAGAACATTTGATGACTTATTCACGTTTACGGATAAATGAACTGCAGGATCATTTTGACCCATCGGATCACGTGATTATCTCTCATGCATTAACAGAAAAGATGCCTTTGATTTCAAGTGATAATAAGTTTTTGTTTTATACTAATCAAGGTTTAGAGTTGATTTTTAATAAAAAGTGAAAACAAAGGATTGGGTTTAAATAGGTTGTTAAATTCGAGTTGTCTGAACATACTTTTCTGGAGTGAAAGTTTAAAGTGAAGTTAAAACTTTTTGCGTTTTTGGGAAAAGTTTAAAGTGGAGCTTAAACTTTTTGTGTTTTTGATGGAAGTTTATTTTTTGCTAACGGAAAAATTGTAATTATCTTCCAAATCTCAAAAAAACGACAAATAATTTCGTTAATAGGCTAATATTGGTTATTTTTGGCAAATTTTGGGTTAGTCCCATCCAACTATAAATGAAATGAAAGAGACATTATTGAAATTGTATACCCAATATACCTTGACTCAGGAGGAGGCAAGACAGATGATGTTGGGAATTGCTGAAGGCCGCTATTGTAACGAACAAATAGCTGCTTGTCTTGCTATTATGCAGACAAGAGGCATCACTGTCGACGAGTTGCTTGGTGTTCGCCAGGGTATGTTGGAGACAGGTGTTCCTGTCGATCTTGGTGGAGAAAGAGTGGTCGACATTGTAGGTACTGGTGGTGATGGTAAGAATACTTTCAATATCTCTACATGTGCATGTTTTGTGTTGGCTGGTGCTGGATTCAAGGTTGCAAAACATGGTAACTACGCTGCTACATCTGTCTCAGGTGCAAGTAATGTGCTTGAAGGTCACGGTGTGAAGTTTACTAACGACAGCTCGTTGTTGCGTCGCAGTTTGGATGGCTCTAACTTCTGCTACATGCATGCTCCTTTGTTTGCAAAGGGTATGAAGAATGTGGTTCCTGTAAGAAAAGCGATCCAGGTGCCAACACTATTCAACCTTCTTGGCCCAACTATCAATCCTTGCCGTCCACAGTGTCAGTGCTTGGGTACTGCTAATCTTGAGCAGATGAGATTGTACGCTAATGTGTTCCAGAAGATGAAGATCGACTACGCTATCGTCACAAGTGAAGATGGTTACGATGAGATCTCTTTGACTTCTGATTTCAAGATCGCTACAGTCGGCTTGGAGAAGGTTTACTCTCCTACTGATTTCGGTTTGAAGACAATCAAGCCAGAGGAAATCTACGGAGGAACCACTAAAGAGGAGGCTATGAAGATATTTGATGATGTCTTGGAAAACAAAGCTACTGAGAGTCAGAAGAATGTCGTGCTAATCAACGCTGCAGCTGCGATGCGTGTCTACAACTCATCTCTTTCAATGGAAGAGTGCCTTGCATTGGCTAAGGAGAGTGTAGAGAGCGGAAAGGCTAAGCAGGCTTTGGAGAATTTTATCAGACTAAACTCATAACATAAGTTTGAATTTGTATTATTGTTAGTAATATTGTATGTATCTAGACAAAATTATAGCGCATAAGGAGGAAGAGGTTGCTGAACTAAAGCGCACGTTGAGAATGAGCGACTTCATGGAGTCGGAGACTTACACTCGTGTCTGCTACTCATTGCGCAGAAGCTTGTTGTCGTCATCTACGGGAATTATCTCGGAGTTCAAGAGAAAGAGTCCGTCGAAGGGATTTATCAATGAGAATGCCAAAGTCGACGAGGTTGTGCCTTTCTATGAGCGTGCTGGTGCTGCAGGTATCTCTGTCTTGGCTGACACTAATTTCTTTGCAGGTGCACCAAAGGATATCCGTATCGCACGTGAGCTTGTCGGTATTCCAATCTTGTTCAAGGAGTTTGTGATCGACGAGATCCAGCTTCACTTGGCAAAGAGCTGTGGTGCGGACGTGGTGTTGCTTATCGCTGCTTGTCTTACTCCAGAGCGTGTAGCTGAACTTGCTGAAGAGGCTAAACGACTTGGTCTTGAGGTTCTTCTTGAACTTCATTCAGCCGAGGAACTTGGCCATATAAATAAGAATGTTGATATCGTTGGTATCAACAATCGTAATTTGAAGACTTTCGAAGTTGATTTGCAGGCATCTATCGATTTGATGGGCCAGCTACCAACTGATATGGTACGTATTTCTGAGAGTGGAATCTCTAGTCCTGATACTATCAAGATGCTTCGTGAGAAGGGATTCCAAGGATTCTTGATTGGTGAGAATTTCATGAAGACTCAGAATCCAGGAGCCGCTTTAAAAGATTTCATTGCTGAATTGAAAAAGTGATGATTCTCTTTGTCAAAATAAAGATATAATGTATGCCCATCTGTAGAGACGTGGCGCACCGCGTCTCTACAGTGTGGCTCAATGCATATTTATTTTAGTAAAATATATGAAACCGCTTTTTTTAATTGTTCGTGATTTGCTTTGTGAGCACAGTCTGGTGATTGTTCCCGGATTGGGTGGCTTCGTGTGCAATAAAGCGAGCGCAAAGATCGACAAGAAAAGCGGTAAATTTACCCCTCCGTCGGTTGAGGTGTTGTTTAACCAACGTTTGCAGCACAACGACGGACTTCTTCAGTCTGCACTTGTTGAAAAGGAAGGCCTTTCTGCTAACGATGCAGAACAACTGATTAAGAGTGAGGTAGATAGAGTGATGTCTGGTTTGGCAAAAGAACATAAGTTTGATTTGTCCGGACTAGGTGTCCTTGAGAAAAACGGAAGAAACATCATCTTTCATTCTCAACCGAGAGTTGTTGAAAATGTAGATGCTTACGGATTGCAGGAATTCTACTTCCCAGAACTTGATGAGGCGGAAGTGGAAAGACGTAATGTTTATCGTCCGACAGAAAAGTCGACAGGATTCTCTGTGATTGCGGCTGCAGCAGTATTGTTGTTTTGCTTCTTTGCACAGCCAATCCATCATGACAGCATCAATTCCTACCAGGCTTCATTAATTCTTGATACACCATGTAATTGGGTTAATTCACAGGCGGTAGAGAAGGTGACAAAGTATAGTGTCGTCTTATCAAGATTTGAAACCAAAGCAGAGGCTGATTCGTTTGCTATAGAGCAGCAAATGATGGTAAAATCGGACACTGTGAAGGTGATAGAGCAGGGTGATGAATATCTTGCAGTATTCTCTGAAACAGATAATTGGAAACAGGTGATATCTTCACTTTATACAGTACGCGACAGCATGACTAACGTAATGATGCCGTTCGTGTTGTGTAGAGAAGTTGAAGTTGAATAAAAGATTGGTGTTAACACAATAATATGGCAGAAAATTTCGTTAAGATAAAAGATAGTGAAATCAAAGAGGCCTTGAAAGATGGCGACATCTTGGCTTTTTTTGATCTGTTTGTGTCGCATTTTGCACAAGTGTTCAAAAATGGATACACTGCAGAAGCGATGGCTAAACTTAACGCCTCTCAGCACACTATCTGGGCTTATCATCTTCTTTTGGAAGAACTTGATGAAGAGGGTTTTGTCGGCTTGATTCAAAATGGTTTTGGAGGATATTTCTTCAAAAATCCTGTAGCAAAAATGCTAAAGTCTTTTGGAGCAGTCAAAACATCAAAACTTCTTTATAAGGCTCACGATATTTATGCTGCCAACCAGGAAGATTTGGAGAAGGATAAGAGCGATGATGATTTCATAGCCTCTTTCGAGAAATATGAAGAGTTTGATCCAATTGAAGAAGAAATTATAGAGATTTCCGAGCAGGAAAAGAAACTCTTAGCTTATTATATTGATGAGCATATTGAGGAGTTCGCTGAAATCCTGCCTTAAATTGATTAAAAGAGATATGATAAAGAAAGTTATTTCAATATTCGTCTGTTTGTTGATGTCTTTATTGACATTGTCAGCTCAGAAATACAATGTTGGTGAGGTCCCTAATCTAATTCATTCAGATAACAAATCATACCATTTCGGATTTATTCTTGGTCTTAACACTCTTGATTTCAATCCGTTCCAAAGCGGAGAAGTTCTAGAGGATGGTAAAATATGGTATGGTGAAGATATCAATTTTGATATCGGATTCACAATCGGTATGATTGCCGATTTGCGTCTTGCTGAGTGTTTGGATTTACGATTCACTCCTGAATTGTATTTTGGAGAACGTACATTAAGATTTGTAGATAAGGACGGAAATGAACGTGATGGTGGAGATGTTTCTGTCAAGTCGAACTTGATTTCATTCCCTTTGTTGTTCAAACTTCGTGGACAAAGAATTAGAAATGTTCGTCCATATTTCTTGGGTGGATTCGCAGCAACTGTTGCTGTAGGACGAGATAAAGAAGCACCTATCATGTTGTCAACCACTGATTATGGTCCTGAGGTTGGATTCGGCTTCGATATTTACCTTCCATATTTCAAGTTGGTTCCTGAATTCAAGTCGTTCTTTGGTTTGAAGGACGTTATCAACAGAGACCGTCCAGACATTGCAAATCCTGATGATTTGAAATTTTCAGGAGGAGAATCAGGCGGTAAGGGCGTATTCAAGAAATTGACGTCAAGAATATTTGCTATCTCATTCAACTTTGAATAATATGATAGTTAAAGTATGCGGAATGCGTGAGCCTCAGCAGATGAAGGCTCTCGAGGATATGGGAGTTAACCTAATGGGTATGATATTCTACCCTAAGAGCCCAAGATTTGTTGACGGTGAAGATATTTGCTCAGGTTGCTTGCCAAAGAATTTAGCCAAGGTTGGTGTGTTTGTGAACGCAGATCTTGTGACAATCGTCTCATGTGTCAAGAAATATAATCTTTCTTTTGTCCAGCTACATGGAGGTGAAGATGTAGATTTTGCTTCAGTTGTGAAGAAACATACAGGTGTTGGTATAATCAAGGCTGTTCGTGTGTCGACAGTCGACGACGTGAAGGTGCTTTCTTCAGAGTGGGAAAGTGTCGCCGACTATATGCTATTCGACTATAAGTGTGCTGGTTACGGAGGAAGCGGACAACAGTTTGATTGGACAGTATTGGATGATTATAAACTTAATGTGCCGTTCTTGTTGAGTGGCGGAATCGGACCTGATGATGCGGAAGCAGTAAAAAAGATTAATCATCCTAAGTTTGTTGGAGTCGACTTGAACAGTAAGTTTGAGATTTCACCAGCCAATAAAGATATTGATAAAGTAAAAGAATTTTTAAGCGTAATAAGATAATAAAATGTTAGAGAATTTATTCAGCGATGCGTTAAATAACCTAGACTATTTTTGGGTGACATTTTTGATGATGATTGAGAGTTCATTCATTCCTTTCCCATCAGAGGTAGTTGTGATTCCAGCTGCTTTTATGGCTGCAGAAGGAACAATGAGTTTGCCATTAGTAGTTTTATTTGCTACAGTCGGAGGATTACTTGGAGCGACAATCAACTATGTCTTGTCGTTCACATTAGGAAGAAAGGTTATCTATGCGTTCGCAGATAGCAAATTCGGTAATATATGCTTGATGAGTGGCGAGAAAGTAGCCTATGCAGAAGAGTATTTCCGTAAGCGTGGAGTTTTGGCGACATTGATCGGACGTTTGATCCCAGCAGTACGTCAGTTGATTTCCATCCCAGCGGGATTGTCAAAGATGAATTTTGGTAAATTTGCATTCTTCACATTCTTAGGAGCAGGAGTATGGAATATGATTTTGGCAGGAATTGGTTACGCTTTCCACGGAGTGATGAATAAAGACGAGTTGATTGCTAAGGTACAGCACTACAGCCATGAATTCTTGTTGATCCTAATCATTCTGTTTGTTGTGTTCGTAGGATATATGATCTATAAGAATAAGAAGGGGAAATGATGATTATATAAAGTAAACGAAATACAATAAAGCCGCGATTGATCCAATCACGGCTTTTCATTTTGACAATAATAAACTGACTTGTTATTCCTCCTTTTCCTCTTTTTCATATTTCCCATTCTCATATTTCAGTAAATATGAGTTGACGGTGCTGCTGCTATCCAACACTTCGCCATCGTCCTTCATTTCCCATTTATGATTCCATGTTTTGTTGGTGACGATGATGTCGTAATATCCATTAGTTTCGGTGAAGTCCGTTTTGAATGATTTATTTGAACCTTCGCAATTTTCAATGTCTGAGTTGTATCTATTGCACGTTTGAATTAATAAATTGTCAGATAATACGTGTTGTAAAGAGTGTGGCGATACAGCAATTAAATCAATCGTTTTTTTCATAATATGAATTTCATGCGACGGATTGCTTCCAAGCACAGTATGGGCGTAGGCTTTTGTCGTATCGTTAAGTATAAAGCATGTGTCAAGCCATTCACAGTCGGGATGTGAAGATAATCCGATGGAATAGAATCCTTCGATTATTATGGTGTCAATTAGTTCTCCATTCTTGAGATTATAGAGAAATAGGGTAGTGGTGTCGTTGTACGGATTTGCTTCAAGGTCTGTTGATGCTGTTCTTATATAAAAAACGTCTCCAGACGGAAGAGTATCCAAGATGCAGTATTGTAGAGTGTCGAGGATATTTGTCGTCTTATTTGGACCGGAATCTGCTTTTATTTCATTCTTTATGGAGTCTGTCTGGATCGGATTCAAGTTGATATGTACAGACTTGTTTTCTTTGCAGGCAAAGAGACTTATTGAAAGAATAATGAGAATGAGGTGTTTGTACATCTGCTATTTTTTATGATTATTGCAAAGATACTTTTTTTAGTTTGAATTGTTTGGATTTGTTTCAAACATTGAACGATACAACACTGATTTGCAATCTTCGAAAGCATCCAATTCATGATTTGCATTTTCCTTTTTATTTTCCACGATAACACTCAGATTAGTGCATGATTCAAATGCCTTACTTCCAACATAAGTTACTGTTGGAGGTACTGTTATTCGTGTCAAACCAATACAATTGGAAAAAGCATGCCTCTCAATTGTAATTAGACCATAAGGCAATTCAAGAAACATCAATTTATTACAATATGAGAATGCATGTTCTCCGATATGTAATAATGAGGAAGGTAATGTAATATTTGATAATTCAGAACATCCTGAAAAAGCCAATTGGTCTATATATGTCAAATTGGATGGCAATACAATTTTTTTTAATTTATGACAACCTTTAAATGCCTCTTCCCCAATATGTGTGACTCTCATTTCTATACCATTGATATGAACTACGTCGGGAATGACAATCGTGTCATATTCTGCGTATGATTCGCTAAATCTTATTTCTATAGTATTACAGGGTAGCATTTTAAGCTTAAAACTAATATTCTTTACATTAGTTTTTTTTGCAGCGTTATTATGCCCTTCTTCTTCATTATCCAATGTTAGGTTAACGACAGCGGATGTGTTAATCTCGTTTGATCCCCCAATATAATTACCAAGAAATTCAATCCATTTAATACAAACAAATATGAATAGAATATAAAGAATCGATAATGTAAAAGCTTTAAATGATTTCATTTTATCAATAATATGGTAAATATCAATGATATTGAAATTGAAAAGTTTGAGACAATCATTTCAAAATTCCATCTTTTGATCTCTGCAAAGGTAGTGCTTTAGATGATAATTAGAGTATTAAATACCAACAAAAAAGGCATCAGATTGCTCTGATGCCTTTTCTTATTTTGGATTATTAATTATTAACCCTGATCTGCGCCACCGTTGTTGTTATTGTGGTGGTGATGGTGCTCTCCGCGATTAGGACGATCACCTCTCTCAGGACGCTCACCCTCTACACGCTCAGGACGTGGAAGCAAAGCCTTGTGAGAAAGCTTGAACTTACCGCTCTTCTGATCGATGTCAAGAAGCTTAACTGAGATTGAATCACCTTCCTTGATACCTGTCTGCTCCATTGTCTCGAATCTCTTCCACTCGATCTCTGAGATGTGAAGAAGACCCTCCTTACCTGGCATGAACTCTACGAATGCTCCGTAAGGCATGATGCTCTTAACCTTTGCGTCGTATGTCTCGCCAACCTCTGGAACAGCTACGATAGCCTTGATTCTGTTCAATGCTGCGTCGATAGCAGTCTTGTTTGATGCGCTAACCTCGATGTGACCCTTACCGTCAACCTCGTCGATTGAAACTGTTGCACCAGACTTCTCCTGGATGTCCTGGATAATCTTACCACCAGGGCCGATCACTGCACCAATAAGCTCCTTTGGAATATCCAAAGTGACGATGCGTGGAGCGTGCTCCTTAAGATCAGCACGAACCTCTGGAATCGTCTCAAGGATCTTACCTAGGATGTGAAGTCTTCCTTCCTTAGCCTGAGCAAGTGCCTTCTCGATTACCTCGTATGACAAACCGTCTACCTTGATATCCATCTGAGTAGCTGTGATACCGTCCTTTGTACCAGTTACCTTGAAGTCCATATCACCTAGGTGGTCCTCATCTCCAAGGATATCTGAAAGGATAGCGTACTTACCGTAGCAGTTTCCACCGTCTGCGATAAGACCCATTGCGATACCTGCAACTGGCTTCTTGATCTGAACACCGGCATCCATCAATGAAAGTGTACCAGCACAAACTGTTGCCATTGATGATGAACCGTTACTCTCCATGATATCTGAAACTACGCGAACGCAGTATGGATAGTCAGCTGGAATCATGCCCTTAAGCGCACGCCATGCCAAGTGACCGTGACCGATCTCACGACGACCTACACCTCTTTGAGCCTTAGCCTCACCAGTTGAGAATGGAGGGAAGTTATAGTGAAGTAGGAATCTCTCCTTGCCCTGATTCAAAACATCATCAACAAGTTTCTCATCCTGCTTTGTTCCTAGTGTACATGTAGTCAACGACTGAGTCTCTCCACGTGTGAAGATAGCTGAACCGTGTGCACCTGGCAAATAGTCAACCTCACACCAGATAGGACGGATCTCAGTTGTCTTACGTCCGTCAAGACGCTGACCAAGATCAAGGATAGAACGACGCATTGCCTCTTTCTCTACTGCGTGGTAGTATCTGTCGATCATACCAGCCTTAGCCTCAAGCTCGTCATCTGAAAGGTTTAGAGATGCGATATACTCCTCCTTTACGCTGCGGAACTTAGCCTCACGGTCGTGCTTGTCTGTATTTGCTGAAGATGCGAATGCGAATGCCTTGTCGTAGCACTTTGCCCATACATCTTTCTTCAAATCCTCGTCGTTGTCCTCGTGGTTGTATTCACGCTTAACTGTCTTACCAACAGCCTCCATCAACTCCTTCTGAACTAGACATGCTGTCTTGATAGCCTCGTGAGCTACCTTCAATGCCTCTAGCATTGTAGCCTCAGAAACCTCGTTCATCTCACCCTCAACCATCATGATGTTCTCATAAGTTGCGGCTACCATGATATCAAGGTCGTTACCCTCCATCTGCTCGAATGTTGGGTTGATGATGAACTTGCCATCCTTCAAGATGACACGTACCTCAGAGATTGGTCCGTTGAACGGAATGTCTGATACTGCCAATGCTGCAGAAGCTGCAAGACCTGCCAATGAATCTGGCTGGTCAACACCGTCAGCTGAAATCATCAATACGTTTACGAATGTCTCTGCGTGGTAATCGTCTGGGAACAATGGACGCAATGCGCGGTCTACCAAACGGGCTGTAAGTATCTCATAGTCAGAAGCCTTACCCTCTCTCTTTGTGAAACCACCAGGGAAACGGCCGTAGGCTCCGTATTTTTCCTTGTATTCTACTGTCAACGGCATAAAATCTGTGCCAGGTACTGCGTCAGATGCTGTACAGACTGTCGCTAGCAACATTGTCTTGCCAAGGCGAACTACGACTGAACCGTCGGCCTGCTTAGCTAATTTACCTGTCTCGATCGTAATCTCTCTGCCGTCAGGGAGTTTGACCGATTTTGTAATTACATTTAACATCTTATCTTCTTTTTTTCGTCAAAATATCTTCTACAAATCTACACTTTTTTTATCCAAAAACTACAATAATTGAAATTATTTTCAGTTTTACTGGATTTTTCTGCAATTTATCTTTGCATTGTGTATAGTTTGCTATATAATCCGCCCTTTTCCAACAACTCTTCATGTGTGCCTCTTTCAACGATTTCTCCCTTGTCGAGTACGCAGATTAAGTCTGCCTTCTTGATTGTGGATAGTCTGTGAGCAATCACGATAGTTGTACGGTTTTTCATCAGCTCCTCTAGCGCTGCTTGCACTAGCTTTTCGCTCTCTGTATCAAGAGCGGATGTGGCTTCATCTAGAATCAATATAGATGGATTCTTCAAAATGGCACGTGCAATACTCAATCTCTGACGCTGTCCGCCAGACAATCTGCCTCCGTGGTCTCCAATGTTAGTTTGGTAACCTGCCTCTGTCTCCATAATGAAATTATGGGCATTTGCGATTTTTGCGGCATTGATGATGTCTTCCTCGGTGGCATTTTCTGTGCCAAACTTTATATTATTATATATGGTGTCGTTGAATAGGATCGGATCCTGGTTGACATTACCCATATATCCGCGTAGGTCATGTAGCGTGAAATGACGGATGTCTGTGCCGTCGATGGTAATTTCTCCTTTCTGTACATCGTAGAATCTTGGAAGCAAATCGACCATTGTGGATTTGCCTGAACCTGAAGAACCTACTAATGCTACTGTCTGTCCTTTCTTTATGTCGAGTGAAACTCCTTTTAATATCCACTCTTCATCATATTTGAACCAGACTTTGTTGAATGAAATGCCACTGTTGAATGGTTCTGCCTTGGTTGGATTGTCGACAACCTTCAACGGATTGTTTGCCATCAACACCATATCGATTCTGGCTAATGAGGCTTTTCCTTTCTCAATGCTGTACATCGCTTTCGAAAGATCTTTGGCTGGATTGATGATGCTGTAAAATATTACAAGGTAGTAGATAAACTCTCCTGCATTGAGTGTACTTTGATCATTAAGAATTAGAGAACCTCCAAAGAACAATACAATCGCAATCATCATTGTCCCCAAAAACTCACTCATTGGGTGGGCTAACATGTAGCGACGATTTATCTTGTTTGTTGTTTTTCTCAATTCATCGTTCATTTCTCCGAATCGCTTGTTGATGTGCTCTTCGGCGTTGAATGCCTTGATGATTCGCAGACCATTCAAAGTCTCCTCGATGATTGAAGTTAAACTTCCTTGTTGCTCTTGTCCGACAACGGATTTCCTTTTCAAACTTCGTCCAACTCTTCCCATTAAGAATCCTGCTAGAGGCAAAACCAAAAGCACGAATAGTGTTAATTCCCAACTTAGCATCAGCATGACGCCAAGATAGAAGATGATCATTATCGGATTCTTGCTCAACAGCTCTATGGAACTCATGATTGACGCTTCAACTTCGTTGACGTCGCCCAACATTCTAGCCATGATATCTCCTCTTTTCTGCTTGTCGTAGAAACCAAGATTAAGGTCGACGATCTTCGCGTACATGTCACGACGAATGTCGCGTACGAGTCCTGTACGCATTGGGATGATATAGTAGGATGCTAAGTATGTTGTTCCTGTTTTTAAGAGCGTCATAAATATGAGGACGACAGCTAGAATCATAAGGGTGTCGATGCCTCCGTGATGCTCTATATACTGCTGGACATAGTAGTATGCGTTGTTTTTTATACTGTCTAATGACCATGGCTGAAACTCATATACTACCTGCTCTGTCTTGAACAGAATCTGTAGGATCGGAATCAGTACAGCAAAAGAAAAAATTGAAAAAAGCGTCGCCAACACATTGCACAGAATGTTCAGTGCAATGTGCCCCTTATAACGGACGGCGAATCTTTTTATCAGTGTAATAAACTGTGGTGTCTTCACAAGATTATTTATAGATACCTGTATATGTGCTTGGCTTGATTGCACGAAGCTCAGCCTTAACTGACTCACTTACATTTAGAGTCTCGATGAAATCAGCGATTGATTTCTCTGTGATCTTCTGGTTTGTACGAGTCAACTCCTTCAATGTCTCGTATGGGTTAGGGTAGTTCTCTCGACGAAGAATTGTCTGGATTCCCTCTGCAACTACAGCCCAGTTCTTCTCCAAATCAGCTGCGATAGCCTCCTCGTTAAGAAGTAGCTTGCCAAGACCTTTCTGGATCGACTTGATAGAGATGATTGAGTGAGCTAAAGGAACACCGATGTTTCTCAATACAGTTGAGTCTGTCAAGTCGCGCTGCAAACGAGATACAGGAAGCTTAGCTGACAAGTGCTCAAGAATTGCGTTTGCGATACCTAGATTACCCTCTGCGTTCTCATAGTCGATTGGGTTAACCTTGTGTGGCATTGCAGATGAACCAACCTCTCCCTTCTTGATCTTCTGCTTGAAGTACTCCATCATGATGTACATCCAGAAGTCACGACAAAGGTCGATCATGATTACGTTGATTCTCTTGATGCTGTCGAATACGCGGCTCAAATTATCGTAGTTAGAGATCTGAGTTGTGTATGCCTCTCTCTCAACTCCTAGCTTCTCAGCTGTGAACTTGTTGCCGAATGCGATCCAGTCAACAGCAGGGAATGCTACGTTGTGAGCGTTGAAGTTACCTGTTGCTCCACCAAACTTAGCTGGCATCTTCATTGTCTTCAACTCAGCAAGCTGAACCTGTAGACGAGAAACGAATACCTTGATCTCTTTTCCTAGACGAGTAGGGGATGCAGGCTGACCGTGAGTCTTTGCCAACATTGCGATATCCTTCCACTCTGTTGCAAACTCATCAAGCTTTGCAATCAAACCTTCAACCTCAGGGATGAACACTTCGTTAAGTGCCTCACGCATTGACATTGGGATTGAAGTGTTGTTGATATCCTGGCTAGTCAAACCGAAGTGGATGTACTCCTTAGCGTCCTTAAGACCAAGAGCCTCAAATTTCTCCTTCAAGAAGTACTCGACAGCCTTAACGTCGTGGTTAGTTACACTTTCGATTTCCTTGATACGGTTAGCATCCTCGACAGAGAAGTCTGCGTAGATCTTTCTCAAGTCAGCGAACACCTTGCTGTCGATGCCTTTAAGTGCTGGCAATGGAATCTCGCACAATGCGATGAAATACTCCACCTCTACACGCACTCTATACTTGATTAGAGCGAACTCTGAAAAATATCCTGCTAATGCATCTGCTTTGCTTCTATATCTTCCGTCTACTGGAGATATAGCGGTCAATTCCTGTAAATTCATACTTGACTTTTTATTTGTTGTACAAAAATCCTTGCAAAGATAAGGATTTTATTTCTGATTTTGGGTTGCTACTGTGCTCTTTCTACCCAATTTTCTATCTTTATGCCAGATAATCGAGATAAATGCGTTATTCTGCTACTGTAAATTCTGAGATGTAACAATTGGACCAACCTACTTGACGTATTTTGTCTATAATGGATTTTATTTGATTTTCATTGTATTGCGTAATTGACTTTTACTATATTTGTTCCAACCTTTATAAAATCATATTTATGAAACTACATATTTTCAAGTTATTAACTCTTGTTGCGACTTTATTGCTTTATACGTTTGTCGTATTTTCTCAATCTCATGATTTCATGAAGGTGGCAAGTAGGAAAATACAGGTTGATGATAAACTTTGTTACTCTGTAAGGAAAGGGTATAGCTGGAGAGACACAACAAAATGGGTGCCGTATTGCGGGGTGATAAAGAACCTTTATCATGAGGATGGTTTTGAATACTCTTTAATGATTGACAAATTTGACATTCATGCTGATACTATCTGTGTCGTTAGAACCATCGCCAGTTATAGACCACAAAGTTTTTATGAAAAAATGTTTTTGGCAGATTCCGTACAAGCCAAACAAAGTAAATAAAAAAGACACGATTGCTCGTGCCTTTCAATGATATAAATACGACGTCATTTCTTTACTATAAACGAAGAATCTGCATTTGTCACAGGGCGTACTGGTCTGCCGTAGTATCGTCCATAACTTCCGTTGCTCATATATTTGGATATGGAGTGGAAACACAAACACCACGAACGAAATGAGTTTGTCTCATCTACTGATGCACACCAATATCTGCCATATCCAGCCTCTTTCTGAGAATTGCCGAAATAGTTTCCTGCGGCAGGAAGGAAGATGCTATTGCCATTTTTGCCTTTCACATAATATCCTACTGCTTTCTTGTCCCATTCCCATTCACAATTCTCTATCAATTCATCGAAGTCTTCTTTACTTGGCATTCTCCATCCGTCGCCCCAATTTTTTGTGGCGGCATCGAACTCGGGAGTCAATAGTCCGTTTTCATTGACTATGTTGTCGGCGTTCAATGAAGAAGCATCTCTATTATAAGTCTGAATGTTCTTTTCATACTCAGTCTTGGTGGTTACTTCGCCCCACGCAAAATACCCTCCAGAAATGTTATTAGAGTCTGCTCCCACGTTCATGGTCGCCCACTTAGTTCCGCTTGGAAGCCCAAGGTCAATGTATTCGTGACCATTGAGGCTCCCCGACAATGTCTGGGCACTGATCGTTGTCAGTCCAGCCATAAATAGACCTGCAATTGTTGTAAAATATTTTTCCATTGTCCTTAAGTTAGTTAAACCGTTATAAAAACCTTTTTAAAATCCTTTCCTTCAAATTTAGTGAGCGGATTTTGTCTTTCCAAATGAAAGATGGTTAAAAAATATTAGAGTTGTTAAAGAACACAAAATGAATCATCTAACCTATTTTCTACAACATATTATTGCTGTTTGCTGATGCTAGAATGTCACTTTTGTTCCGAATCTTATTCCCCACTTATTAGGATGCAGATATGGTAAATTGTCGTCGTGGCCAAGATATGTTATACGTCGTACAACCTCTACCTGGAATATTTTCAAGATGTTGTATAATCCCAAACTAGCTTCCATGTATGGTATTTTGCTGTCGGACATGACACGTGAGTTGGCTGGCAATGTGAATAATGTTTCGTCATTTGTGTTGACGCGTGGATTATTCTCGTTGGATAATCCTCCATATAGCATTCTGAACGACCAGAACTCACGCAATTTCAATTTGTTGATTAATGGAATTCTCGACAATAACCAACCGTCAAGACAATGTTTTAGCTCGACGCTGCAGTACTGGTCGTTGATGAACTCCATATTGCTCATTAGGTAGAACGATTCCTGTCCTACAAAATATGATAGGTTTGTGGCTGGCATGAATAGCAATGGGTATGGCACTTTGTTGTACACTTTGCCTCCTTTGACATATACATCCAAATAGCCTACTGGTGCCAAGGAGAATCTCTGGTCGTAACATAATTCAAGACGATGGTATGTGTAGTCCGACCATACTTTGTCTGATGCTCCACTATATGTGAATCTGATACTTGGATGCTCGTTTGTTAGAGCATATCGAGCCAATCCTATCTGATGAAACTCCACTGGAGTGAATGCGATTTCTGCACTGAAATCAGTTGTTTTGAAATTGTCAACCAACTCGTTTGTCCTGTTGTGTCGGTATTCAAGTTCATCGGCGGCCTCTTCTGTGTTGTGACGTACTGAAAGAGAATAACTGGTTCCGTTCTTGAATTCGTATGTATGAGTCAATTCTGAGCGACGGAAGTAGGCGTACTGGTTGGGATTCTCCCATCTGAAACTGCCGAATAAGTTTCCCTGTCTGCTTCGTGTGAAACGGTTGCCTGGCATGTCGCAATCGAACTGATAACTACCGCGTATGCTTCGACGTGGAAATTCAAAACGACTCTTGTCTTTGTCGACGAATGAGTATTCCGCCTCACCCATGTATTTTAGCTTTTCATCACGGAATCCATATGCTGCATATCCGCCGACAAACCAGCGTGGAGATAGTCCTGTCCCTGTCTGTGCACCAAGCAAAAGACGTGGACCTTCAAGATGGTTAGTGGAAATGATGCTGAAGATTGGTCCGATGTGAAGCCAAGGTTTTTTGATTCCACCCATTGGGATGTGACCGTCGAGAATGGTGCGGACTGAGAAATTCGCAAAACGCATCATCTTATTGGTTTGTGCCTTTGATTTTAGAGAGTCTATGCTCTTCATTGCGGCTTCAGGCACACCTTCTGGCATCAAAGAATCCCAATCTTCTTTCTCATTGTTTGTGCTCTCAGACGCAGACACAACAGGTTTTTCGAATTGGGTAGGAGAGTAGAACCTTTCGATTTTGGCAAACAGTCCTTTGACACGTTGTGCACTCTCCAACGGATTCCCTTCCATGGCAAGGGTACTGTTCACTAAAGTCCAGTATCCATTCTCATTCTCCTCGAAATCCTGCCAGATTCTCATCGCCTGTACGAAATTTATACGGGAATTTTCCGTAAGTTTCATGTCGATATGGCGAACTCCATAGGTGCTGTCTTTTGCCACAAGCATGTGTCCGACGAATCCGAAATTCTCTTTAATTGCAGGAGCAAAGTTGAGCTTTATATAATCTCTGCCTTCGTCGTTATAGTTTTTGATTGTGTCTGTAATGTAATAGTGGTAATACGTTGTTCCGTATTTGGCTATAGGAGATGTAAAATCAGTGAATAGCAGACGGAAATCATTGTCGTAGATGTTGATCTCTTGTGCCGCGTCTGCCATCAAAGAAGAGAATACATCTTCTGGCACCACTTCGATAATTGTTGTGCTTTTAGAATCAAGTACTTCGTTCTGGATTTTTCTTTTTCCGGTGTGGATGTTATCAGAAATCTGTTCCTCCACGAAAAGAGGAATGTAAACAGCACCTGTTGCTTCGGAAGTGTCTGTCGACGATTCCAACGCACTTACATCTTTGCCTCTTGCACGACGACGTTCAATCATATCGTCGACATTCGTCATTCCCAATGTCTGCTTAGTGTAGCATCTGTTTTGGAAGTAGTCAGCGTTACGTGGATCGAGAGAATCTTTCTTTTCAAGCATCCTCTTGACAAGCTCAACTGCTGGATTGTTCTTTCTGCGATAATGTATACGTTGTCTCTTGACTACAACTTCTTGAAGCATATTGTCGGGGACCAAACGGACGTTGCCCACCAATCCCTCATGACGGATCTTGATTGTTTTGTCCTTGTATCCGATGAAAGCAAAAGTGATTGAGCTAAGAGGAGTCTCACTTTTCAAAGTGAAGCGTCCTTCGATGTCTGCGGTAGTTCCTAAGGTTGTGCCTTGCACGAATACACTGGCATAGGGTACACTTTCTGCACTAGTGGAGTCTGTCACGATACCACTATAAGTGTACATGTTTTGTGCGATTAGATTGGATGTGTATCCTACTAAACACAATAATAGTAAAGTTATGTATGAAATTAATTTCTTTGTCATTAGCCCATTTATATCTTTTGCAAAAATAGTTAATTTACTGGAAATGGGGATGTGACAAAAGTCGGAATAAGTTGCCTATTTAACTTATTATAACATATGTTACACTAAAAAGAAAAGGGCAGATCAATCAATCCGCCCCCATATTTGTCATGCTTTCTTCCAGTGCTCATCACGGCACTTGTACATTTTTTCGATTATTTCAACCACTTTCGCACCTTCTGCAAGAGTTGTTGTTGGCGTTGCACCATTGACAAGAGTGTCGACAACATTACGGATCACATAGTGGTGATTTTGAGCCGATCCTTTGTATGGACCGTAATCATTTGGCGGATTAGACGGTGCTAGCTCTGGCATCTCATATCCGTCGATGTCGCAATACACCACCTCGTTCATATATTGTCCAGCCACTTTGATTGTGCCTTTCTCTCCTATGATTGTGATACTGCTCTCAAGATTCTTGTTCCAAACAGCAGAACTATAACACATTGTTCCCATTCCACCGTTTTCGAAATCAAATGATACGAAACCACTATCTTCGAAAGCTGTCAACTTCTGATGTGTGAAGTCGGCAAAGTTTCCTCGAACATTCTTGATGTCTCCGAATAGCCAGTACATGATGTCGATGAAATGAGAGAACTGTGTGAACAATGTTCCGCCATCCAAATCGGCTGTTCCATGCCAGTTGCCTGGTTTATAGTATCTTTCATCACGGTTCCAATAACAACAAAGCTGAACCATAAAGATCTTGCCGAGACGTTTCTGGTCGATTGTCTCTTTTAGCCAAACTGAAGGAGGGGAATATCTGTTCTGCATTACGCAGAAGACACGTTTGCCGCTCTTTTCAGCTGCATCCTTAATCATCTGAGCCTCTGCTGTCGACAGCGCGATTGGTTTTTCAATCACCACGTTGTAGCCGGCAAGAAGAGATCTTGTAGCGAAGTCGGCATGCAGACCGTTTGGAACACATATGTTAATGACATCGGCATCGATGCCAGAAGAGATCATCTCATCAAACGAAGAATAGAATGGGGCATCGTCCACAGGGAGATTGAGAGATCCCTTTGGAAGAATGTCGCAGATGCCGACAAGAGAGGCTCCAGCTTCACGTCTGATCATCTCAGCGTGGCGCTTGCCGATATGTCCTTGCCCGACGACTGCAAACTTCACATCTCTATTAGTCATCATTATAATCGTTTATTTTTGCAGTATTGATACTTGGTCGCCTTTTATTACATATGTCTCTTTCGACTCGTGACAGAATGCTATTCCATAACGGTTGAATTCCAACTTGAATCCTTCCTTGCTTACCCATCCAATGTGGACTGCAGGAACACCCGCCACTAACTCGAAATCCAAAACATCGTGAGTCACCACACTGCCAGCACCTACGAAAGCATACTTGCCAATGTTGTTGCCACAGACGATTGTCGCATTGGCTCCAATGCTTGCACCCTCTTCTATAATAGTCGGCTTGTATTCATCTTTCTTACAGATAAAAGCACGAGGGTTGATGACATTGGTAAATACCACTGATGGCCCGATGAAGACATTGTCTTTGCAAATGACACCATCGTAGATAGAGACATTGTTCTGAACTTTCACTCCATCCCCAAGCACAGCTGTAGCTGCGACATATACATTTTGACCTAGATTACAATTTTTGCCAATTGTGCAACCTGACATCAAATGAGAGAAATGCCAAATCTTGCTTCCTTCGCCGACGTTGCAACCGTCGTCAAGGACTGCTGTTTCATGGTAATAGAAGTTCTGGTTCATATCTGTAGTAATAAAAATCCTTTCCTAAACAAAAAAAACCTCAAACAGAGTTCGAGGTTTTGCTTTGGAGCGGAAGACGGGGCTCAAACCCGCAACTTTCAGCTTGGAAGGCTGACGCTCTATCAATTGAGTTACTTCCGCATTTGCTTCGGTTTATTTCCGAATTGCACTGCAAAGGTAAGAGCTTTTTTTGAATCTGCAATAGCTTTGAGCATTTTTTTTACATCAAAAAATCACTTTTTTACTTATTGATCTAAGAATCAAGGCTTTAATTCTGCCTTCTCTTTTGATGTCAATTTACGTATTTGAGAGCTTTCGATACGGAATCCATTTGTCACTTTCATGCCTCCGATTGGAAGGAATGTGAGATATAGATCGTTACCTTTATGTAAGATTCTGCCGATTTTCTGATTGAAAGGATCTCCGGGCTTATAGTATTTGACAAGTTCGTTGTCAACGTAATCGTCAGATTCAAGTTCTATGTTGGTAAGATTAGAATTGACGGCAAACTTGAAATCGTTCATCTCACGCTCTGAGATGATTAGGGCTTTGCTTGAGTATCCGTCTTTACGCATAGATTGACGAACCAACAATCTGGATATAAATGAGCCATCCCAAGATTTATGAGTTTCTAGGAAAAGAAGTTCAATGATAGATGTATGGATGAAAATGTATCCAGGACAAAGAAGAGATTTTCTTTGCCCGATTATTCTATCGTTACGTTTGATTTCCTTCATGTATGTAGGAAGGAATGTCTCGAACTGGAACCCTTCGCTAAGTTCTTCTTTCACGTCTTCTTTCCAATTGACTATTTTCTCTTCCAATGTAAGCTCTTGGCCACGAGATACTCTAAGCACCATCCAATGTCTTTCGTTGTTGGTTTTGTTGCTGATGTTTGCCTTTTTAGCGTTCTCGATTTCTTGAGACAAATCCACAACCTCTTCTGCAGTTCCTTTATTGATGACAACAAATAATGTATTGTCCAGTACGTTAAAGAAGAATTTGTCTGTCTCGACCTTGCCTCGCATCTTGGTCAAATGGCCGTCAATTATCACTCCTCCTTGCACAGGAAGCCTGGCAGGTATAGCATCTTTAGGAATACAGTTGGCTCTGTATAGGTTTGCAGGAGTCGTATTGATTATCCATTTTAGAGTGTTGATTTCATTCTCATCCATCACGCGTATGACACCGCTGTTGCTTTTTCGAGAAGCGTCGGCAACCACGTTGTGTGCGTTTAGCTTACCCAGAATGTCAAGCAATTCCTCTTCGGTACATTTCACCCAGCATGAGAATTTTATATTGCTCATTATGGAATCGTAGTATCCGTCGATATTGTTGTCGTTTGACGGGAAAATGTAATGACGGGATTGCAAAACGTTGTCGTCGGAATCATCTTCTAAATTGACAATTCCTTTGTTGATATCGTTTATTTTTTCTATTACTGTGTTTCTAAAGGCTGCTAATTCCTTTCTTTTTGTAAGATTCAACCTGAACCAGCATAATCCAGAATCCATTGCCTTTGGAGATTGTGTCATCTTGTTCTAAAATTTTTAATATGCGAAAATAGATATTTTTTAAATTTAATCTATGTGAATTAGCTCTTTTTACCTACCTTTGTAAGGTATTTGAGTGTTTTCCCTTATGAAAACCTGGTTTTTGTATGCTTATAACAACTATAAAGTTGTTTGTCATCTGTAATATATTATGTTATTTACAGAAAAATGAGAATTAAATTCATGAACTGAGAATAATCGTTTTTAATCGTACATTGTGACGTGTAAAAATAAATAGAATAATAAGAATATTTTGACAAAGAAAATGTCGACCTGTGTTAATTTTTCAATTATTATCCCACACTATAATATACCTGATTTGTTGATGCGATGTTTGAATAGTATCCCTGTCAGAGAAGATATTCAAGTAATTGTTGTTGATGATTGCAGTCCTGATTTTGAATCATATAAATCCCGATATAGCCAATTAAGTCGTCCTTATTTGGAATTATATAGGACTCCGAAAGGAGGAAGCGCAGGTCGAGCAAGAAATATTGGTATAGAAAAGGCAAAAGGAGATTGGCTTATTTTCTTGGATGCCGATGATTTATTCGTTGATAATGTCGAAGATATTTTTAGTGATTTGTTGGGAAGAGACGAAGATGTGTTGTTCTATAATTACAAATCTGTTTACTCTGATAATTTGACAAAGATGGCCAGACGCAACACTTATCGTGTATATTTTCAACGATACCATGAAGCAGGAGATGAATCAGAATTCAGGTACAATTTCGCTGCTCTGTGGGGAAAAATTATAAAACGTTCATTTGTTGAGGAACATCATATTCGTTGTGATGAGACAAAATATGGAAACGATGTGTTCTTCTCGGCACAGTGTGGATTATATGCAAAATCAATTAAGGTTAATAATATCGACCTTTTTATTGTCACTCAAAGAGATGGATCTTTGGCTGCATCTCAGTTTGATGGAGGCGTAAAGTCTTACGAGGAATTATATACCAGAACATTAGTGTCAACAAAAACGATAGATTTGTTATATGAGGTATATCCTAAATATTGGGACAATTGGGATGTTTTCCTATTTCTAAAAAGCTATCCCTTAAAAGCATTCCGATATATTTTGTCTACAGTTATAAAGAAACCAAAATTTATTGTTGTTTTTGTTTCAGGAGTGAAGGCAAGAATCAAATATGCTTTGTTCGGTGATGGGGCAAAAACTGATTAAAGATTTAAAAATGGGTTCATTGACACTGGTTAACGGCTGGATTTTCACGAAAATTTTAGCCGTGATTTTTCTCGGTATGCTAAAATTAAATTTTGAAATAAAACAGAAAATTAATTATGAGAAAGAAATGATTTTTTTCTAAATAAGTAGGTCACAGACTACCAAGACATTTTTTTTACATTTTTTTGTCTTAAATGACGTTTTTTACTACCTTTGTAGTGTTTATGCCGGTTTTTTAGGCGTAAAATCTATTTCTTATATCGGAAAGATAAAAATCTCTTTTGATTTTAGTATGCAATGTTATGAGCTCAATATTTTTGGAAAATATTGAGTGATAGTAATATGCGTCTAAAATAATCAAGTGAAAATCGTGGTGGATATCACAAATCATTATAAAATATGCGTTGTAGGTCTCGGTTATGTTGGCCTTCCTCTTGCACGTCTATTCTCTACAAGATTTGATACAATCGGATTTGACGTCGATCCCAAAAGGGTTGATGCGATTATGAAATGTAATGATTCGACTAAAGAGATTGACGGTGTTTTGTTAAAAGACGCCATTTTCAGCCACGGATTCCGTTGTACGACTGATGAAAAAGAGATCGCAGATTGCAATTTCTATATTGTAGCTGTGCCGACTCCGATAGACGAGTATAATCGTCCGGATCTAAAACCATTGCAGGAGGCAAGCAGGGTCGTGGGACGTGTGATTTCGAAGAATGATATTGTAGTGTATGAGTCTACCGTCTACCCTGGAATGACAGAGGAAGAGTGTATTCCGATTGTGGAAGAGGTAAGTGGTTTAAAATATAATGTGGATTTCTTCGCCGGTTATTCACCAGAAAGAATCAATCCAGGAGATAAGAAGCATACCGTCGAGACAATTAAGAAAGTTACATCTGGATCGACTCCTGATATTGCTGGTATCGTTGACGCGATATATAATACTGTGCTTGTCAACGGCACACACAAAGCTCCGAGCCTCAAGGTGGCTGAGGCTTCCAAGATAATCGAGAACACACAGCGTGATGTAAACATCGCATTCTTCAACGAACTTGCGAAGATTTGTAATGCTATGGGAATCGATACTCACGATGTGATTGATGCTGCGTCGACAAAGTGGAATTTCATAAAATTGAGCCCGGGACTTGTCGGTGGTCATTGTATCAGCGTCGATCCATACTATTTGATACAGAAAGCTCAAGTATATGGAGTGATGCCACGCGTGATGTACGATGCGAGAAAGTTGAATGACGGAATGGGCGATTATGTTGCTACGCAGGTGATCAAATGTATGAATAAGAAAGGTGTGATTGTGAAAGACGCGAGCATCCTCATCTTAGGATTCACATTTAAGGAGAACTGCCCAGACATCCGCAATACCAAAGTGGCGGACATCTGTCATACATTAAAAGAATACACTTCGAATATCACAGTATGCGACCCACATGCGGATGCAGAAAAAGTGAATTCGATATACGGTATTATTATAAATAAAGATATACCATCCACTGTATTCGACGCGATTGTGCTAGCTGTAGCACATGACGAGTTCAAGAATATCAATGTCTCAAATCTCAAAAAGAATCCAAACAGCGTGGTTTACGATGTGAAGGGAGTTTGGAATAGAGAAGAGGTGGATGGAAGATTGTGATTAAAAATGAATTAAGTTTATTGTTTTATGTCAAAGTATGTAAGATTTGATTGGGCTCTTAAGAAATTGCTTAGAAACAAAGCGAATTTCGACATATTGGAGGGATTCCTAACCAGTTTGTTGAAAAAAGAGATCAAGATCAATTCAGTTCTTGAGAGTGAAGGCAACAAAAGCAGGGAGGATGAGAAATCCAACCGCGTCGATTTGTTGTGTGAGGATAAAGAAGGCACACTTTTCCTGTTTGAAGTTCAGGTACAGAGTGAAACGTCTTATTTCCAGCGAATGCTGTTTGGAACATCCAGATTGGTGACCGACTATACAGAACGCGGGAAAGACTATGGTGAGATACGTAAGATATACAGTATAAACATTGTATATTTTAGATTCTGGCGAAGCAAAGATTTTGTCTACCATGGCACGACAGAGTTTCGTGGACTTCATGACTCGAGTGACATACTTGATTTATCTCCATATCAGAAAGAAAAGTTCAAGGCAGAAAACGTCAGTGATATTTATCCAGAATATTACATTTTGAAGGCTGACGATTTTAATCGTTGGTCGAAGGATTCGCTTGAACAATGGATATATTTTCTTTCAACCTCAGAAATTCCAGAAGATGCAACTGCACCAGGATTGCAAGCAGCCCGAGAGAAGATGAAAATCGAGACTATGTCTCGCGAGGAACAAGACTCATATTTCCACCACCTTGACGACGCAGTTGTATTGGTTGACAATATTAAAACTGCTCGAAATGAAGGGATTCTTGAAGGAAGATCAGAGGGTAAAGAAGAAGAAAAAATAAAAATTGCTCAAAATCTAAAAAAAATGGGGTTAGATATAGAGTCCATTAAAATAGCGACAGGTTTGAGCGAGGAGGAAATTGGAAAATTGTAGAACTTCTATTCGTTTTCCCCAAGTATTTCTATCAACAGTGTTTATGCCGATGTGAAGTGAATATGGGATAGAGAGGTAGTGGATGGAAGATTGTAAGGGGGGAAATAAAGTATTGGTTTTGACATATTAAAAACTATCTTGATATGGTAATAGGTTATACATCAGGTGTTTATGATCTTTTTCACATTGGTCATCTTACACTATTAAAAAATGCGAAAGCATTGTGTGACAAATTAATCGTTGGTGTCACTGTAGATGAATTAGTGGCATACAAAGGTAAAAAGTCAATGATTCCGTTTTCTGACAGAATAGAGATTGTTAGAAATATAAAGCAAGTTGATGCAGCGGTTCCTCAATATGATATGGACAAACTTACCATGTGTAAAAAACTCGGAGCTACAATTCTTTTTGTAGGAGACGATTGGTATGGAACAGACAAATGGCAACAATATGAAAAAGAATTTGCTGAAGCAGGAATTAAAATAATCTATTTCCCTTACACACAGGGTATTTCTTCTACTAAGATTACAGAAGCTCTTAAGAATACTCGTGGATGGGCAAATGAAACACCAATAAAAAAAGACGTTTTATAAAATAATAAAAATGGAAAACAAAGATTTTTGTTTAAGTTCTTATATAGCTTTTCGTTATATATGGAAAGACGGTGTTGATTTCTACAAAGGATTTCATCATTCTAATTATCAAGCAATCAAGGAAGAAGACAAGATTCCAGTAATCACATCAGAAGACATTGATCGTGAGATTCAGAAACAGGTCGATGCCCTATATAAAAAATACAACAACATTGGTATTCTTCTTTCAGGAGGAATGGACAGTGCTAATATAGCTGGTTACTTAAAGCCTGGCAGTCACGCGTACACATTCTATTCTTCTACTGGTGTTTTTGACGCTGATGTTGAGAGAGCAAAGAAGTATTGCAAAAAATACGGTCTAATCCATCATCTTATTGAAATAACATTCGAAGACATGAAGAATTACACACCAATTGTCATGTCACGCAAACATGCTCCTGTTCATTCTATTGAACCACAAATCTATAAGGCAGCAATGAATGCAAAAAAAGATGGTGTTGAAATGATTCTTGTTGGAGAAAGTGCAGATTTGATTTTTGGAGGAATGGACAAGTTGATTACTCCAGAATGGACTTTTGACGGATTCAAAAATCGCTATACATTCCTTGATCCAAGTCTTGTTCTAAACAATCCAGTTGACCAATCAGAGCTTTACGAGAATTATAGAATAGATGCCGACCATATCGACTATATGAAATTTATGGATGAAGTGTTCTCTATTGAGAGCAGTTCTTCATATTTGAATGCATTTGCTTGTGCAGATCTTCCATATTACGATCCATACGCACGTCTAGTTATGGCAGAACCACTTGATATGAATCGTGTCCGTAATGGAGAGCCTAAATATTTGGTTCGTGGTCTTTACGCCATCAAATATCCAGAACTTGAGATTCCATTTAAGATTCCTATGCCACGTCCAGTAGATGCGGTATTTAAGGATTGGGAAGGTCCAAAACGAGCAGAATTCCGCAAAGACATTCCAATGTCACAATTGACAGGAAACCAGAAATGGCAATTGTGGTGTGCGGAATTGTTCTTAAATATGTTTGATTAATCTCAAATGTCGGAAGACAACAATATAGATCAAAGCAATGATAACAATATTTTGTTATCATTGCGTTTAATGTTTAAGAATTAGGAATTACTTTAATAGAAAACGGTTAAAGTAATTGTGATGAAGAACAGAATTCATATATGATGATAGAACAGATAAAAAAAGACATAAGAAAATATATAAAAATTATATGTGTTTTTATTGCTCGTTTTCTTTCTGTCGATGATTATTGCATAGTCTTTAACAATTTTTGTGGAAGAGGCTATGGTGATAATCCTAAGTACATATGTGAAG
>JAZUIF010000025.1:0-25157 GCA_045642085.1 Paludibacteraceae bacterium
TCGATCAATACAATTATTTTTTATTTCATTTTCTAACTTTTCTTAGCTTTCATTTCAGATTTTTGATCTGTAAAATTCAAAAAATTCTACTCTGAAAACCCATAGCTACAAAAATATAGAAATATGAAGTGCCGAATCTTCATAAGTAGAGCAAAAATCTTAACCAAAATCATGGGATAAGTTTTAAATCAAAAGCAAAAAAGCCAAAATTCTTACAGTTTTAAAACAGTGTCGAAAAACATAATTTTCTTGAAAAAACTAGCTCAAAAACTTGCATATATGTGTTAAAAAGCATAATTTTGCATCGTCAAAAAAAAAAAACGACTTAAATATATAAAACGATGGTACTTATTAATATTTTGTTGACAAAGCTTTACAAGAAGTATGCTCCAAAGTTCTAATTTGGTTTGTAGAACAAAGCAAGACACTGACGCACCCATTCATTTGGATGCGTTTTTTGTTTTTATTAAATTAGCGACCAGATTTTAAATTTAACTTAGATATGAAAGCTTTAGTAATTGGGGCAACAGGTGCCACTGGTAAAGATTTAGTGAATCAATTGGCAGAAAATGACGCATTTGAGTCAGTTTCAATTTTTGTCAGACGTCCTTTAGAATATAATAATCCCAAAATAAAAGTCAATGTGGTGGATTTCGACCACGTAGATGATTGGAAGTCTCTATTGACTGGCGATGTGCTTTTCTCTTGCATGGGTACAACTCGTAAGCAGGCTGGCAGCAAGAAGGCTCAGTGGATTGTCGACTACGACTATCAATATAATGTGGCGAAAGCTGCAAAGGAGATGGGTGTCGACAAATATGCTCTTGTATCGTCAACAGGTGCAAAAGCGGACTCCTCTTTCTTCTATATGAAAATGAAAGGCAAATTGGAGGAAGATGTGAAGGCGTTGGGATTCCGACGTACTGTGATTGTCCGTCCGCCATCTCTTATTCGTAAAGATTCCGACAGATGGGCAGAATCAGTATCAGTTAAGATTCTTCAATGCGTCAACAAGATTGGACTTTTCAAAAGTATGGCTCCAGTCTCCACTGATCTTGTAGCTAAAGCTCTGATTCTCCAGTCATTGAAAGACGAAGATGGATTATGCGTCGTTATGCCAGAAGGATTAACGATTAAGGATTAACGATTAAGGATTATTTCAATTCGATGATATCACTCCATCGTGTTGTTGGATTCTTGCTTTTCAATTCATGTTTGGTGATCGACGTGCAATCTTGTGAATGAATCTGAGCTCCAATAACTACTGTATCCTGACCGGCTATCTTGTTGATCTTATCTATTGCCTTGTCCAAATTACGCAGTTTGGCAAAACGCTCGGGATCAAACTCAAAAAGGTCGGGCTGGAATCCGTTGGCTGTATCCAAAGTAGTGATGATGACACCTGTCTTCTTGAAAGCAAAACCAGGTTTATAGAGTTTTTCCAGACATGCAATCGCTTGTTTCACAATATCTATAGACGAATCTGTCGGAGTGGCGAAAGGTAGTTCACAATAGTTCTGATACTGTGGAAGATCCTCACGGAAGAAATTAGTGAGTACGAACACCCCGACACTGACTGCCATTGTCTGCTGCTGACGTAGTTTTTCAGCACTACGGGCAGCATAGTTGGCAGTATGAGTCTTGAGTGTCTCTAAATCCGACACCAAGCCATTAAAAGAACGAGATGTGCAGATCGTCTTCTTCTTTCTCTCAACCTCATTCGGAACACAGTCGACACCATTCAACTCTTTCCATGTACGCTGCACAGGGACAGGATAAAAACTCTTCACCCACTGTTCTGGACGGGATGCGAAATCATAAGCTGTATGGATGCCAATATTCTGAAACTTAGCTGCATACTGTCGTCCGATCCCCCACACATCTTCGATAGGATACAGTTTGAGAGCCTTGATTCGTTGCTCCTCAGTGGCGATCACACAAGAGTGATTGTAGCCAGGATATTTCTTCGCAAAATGGCTGGCTAATTTTGCCAACGTCTTCGTCGCACCAATCCCAATACTCACAGGAATACCGACACTCTGCCCTACTCTTTTATGAAGATTTTCACCCCATTCCTTCGGATTTTTAATTCCGTCGAGCATGCAGAAAGCCTCATCGATACTATAGCGATAATAGGCAGGAGCCTCCTCTGAAATAATTCTGACGACGCGTGACGTCAGCTCATCATACAGCTCATAATTGGAACTGAAAGCTTTTATGTCGACATTAGGAAACTGTTGCAGCATCTGATAATATGGCAATCCAGCCTTGATTCCCAACTGTTTAGCCTCATTGCTACGAGCCACAACGCATCCATCGTTGTTGGAAAGGACAACAACAGGCTTACTCTTGCACTCCGGATGAAACACCCTCTCACAAGAGACATAGCAATTATCACAGTCGACGACAGCAAACATATTATTTTCGAGTAAGAACAGTGAGACGTTGATTTATTAGATTCTTGAATTGACTCTTTTGTTCATCAGAAATAAAAGAGATATCGATTAGTTCATTCCATTTTGACTCAAATTTCAAGAATTTATCGATGATACGATTTGCAACCACTTCACTCAAACCAGAAGAAACCATAGCTTCAACAAAATCAATACGCATCAGTTTCTTTTTCCAACCATTGAGAGGAAGGGCTAATTCTTCAGTATCTTCAGGCATAACAATCGCAGTAGAGACCTGATCATATGTAGGAGCAAGAGAATAGACGCCCTTCTTTAGACTTATCAAAGAAAAGTTTTTTAGATGCATATCGGCATTTCCGACAATCCAAGCAAACACAACCTGTTCCCAAAAATTAGTTATATATAGCAAAGACGGATTACAATACTGCTGAATTAGAGAAGCTACCATTTCATAACTTCCATTATATTTTTGTTCAGTCAAATGCTCCGATAACTGACAGAAATCCTCCATCGCAAGTTTTGTTCCATCCTCAGTACGGTCAATTCGACGCGTAATGTAGTTTAATTCCCCATCTGCAAAACGAATCAAAGAATGAGGAACAGTCGCAATATGTGCTGTTTCAGCAAGATGCATAGTCAGATCTTCTACTTCAGGCAAGCATATAAACTGTTCTGTCTGAGGTTTTAATATATAACGTCCCATCACACCAACTATTGTCAAACGTTGAGGTATTCCAGATTCATCACGTTCAAGATCCATAGATAGTTTTGCTTGAACACCTGTGATTGTTGTATGTTTTTCCACAACGACTTGCGCCAACTTATTTAATTCCTTACGAGTATATGGCAATATTGGAGCAACATTTGATCCAAACAGCTTTTTGGCACAGTTTTTATGGAAATCAATCTCGCCTATATGCAATGGTTTATAACAACAAAGACATCTACTCATGACCTTCTTCTATTGGCATTACACTAACATTTCCTATACAATCTCGGCAACACGTAAGCAACAAAGCCATTCTATCATGACGTCGTATTTTCCAATTTCGTTCCGCAATATTCAAAAGCCATCCTTCCGGTATCAATCCGTCAAAAAAAGGGAAAAGCACATTACTATAATATGGATCTTCACGCAATGGCATTGTAAGACTTATAGCCTCAGCATCAGGTGATGATAAAAAATCCTTATCATAAGTAAAAGTATATCCATTCTCATCTTCAATCACAACACCAGCCAACAAATCTCTAAGAAAAACATTTCCCTTTCTCATAATTCATCCCTTTTAATCGGCATTACTCCTAATTTCATTCCAAATAGAGCAAGCACTTGATTGACTTTATCCAAACGAACAGTAGGCTTTCCCTGCTCCAATTCCCTCACAAAACGAAGACCAACTCCGCTCTTAAAGGCAAGTTCTTCCTGCGTAAGTTTATACTCCTTGCGCAGATTCTTTATACTTTGAGATAATGTTGTCGCCGTCATATCAAACAAAAATTATACCTTTACGGGTGTAAAGATAGGAATAATTATCAAACAAAAACACAAAATAACCCCGAAAAGGTATAAAACAAAATAAAATAGCAAAAATCAAAGAAGATTATACCCTTTAAGGTATACCAGGCAATTATCACAGTCGACGACAGCAAACATATTATTTTCTCCAACATTTGATTGTCCAGACCACAACTCCCCAGACTTCAAACGACTGGTTGCCCTCGATACGGATATCCTTATAGTCGGGATTGGCAGGATGAAGAAGGATATAACCTTCGTCGCGATGCGAAAGATCCAGATATTTGATGGTAAATTCCCCGTCGACAAAAGCCACTATCACATCTCCTTGAACAGCAGTGAGAGAACGGTCGATCACGGCAATATCCCCATCATTAATACCTGCGTCCTTCATTGAATCGCCAGAGACTCGTCCATAAAAAGTGGCTTCAGGATGACGTATAAGGTCACGGTTGAAATCGAGCGACTGACGGGCATAATCGGTAGCAGGGCTGGGAAAACCAGCCTTGATTGCCTCTGTAATAGGCAATTCCAACTCCTTGGAGAATATGCTTGATAAAATCTTAATCATGAATATAAATATCAGTCACTTGATTAGTAAGCAATAACACAATTGTCCAAATAAAAGCATAAATAAAGATACGCTGCAAAAGCAACGTATCTTCAATATTGACACTCAAAACAATCGTATTATTTACGAATTAATTTGATTTCTGAATTAGGATAGTAATGGTTCAAAATCTCTATGTATGAGAATCCTTTTTCTGCCATCACTGCGGCTCCCACCTGACATAGTCCAACTCCGTGACCCCAACCGGCACCGTTTATTGTGAAATACTCAGTCTGGCCATCAAAACTCTTCTCTACATAGAAGGCAGAACTCAACAAATGGCTCTTCGACAATGCCTTTCTGATCAACAACTCCTTGCCAATCACCTGATGTCCCATTGTTCCGATGATATCAAGACGTGAAATTCTACCAGATTTTCCCATCGCAACTGGTTTCAACTCTGTAACCTTACCAACGTCGACACCAATCTTCTCCTTGATAAGTTGAGTCAACTCCTCACGAGTGTATTTAACACTCCAGCGGAACATATCCTCTGTCGTTTTCTGGTCGTAAGCCTTCAAAACTCGGCTCAAAATCGCGTAGTCTTTAGTAGCACAATAGACATCTGTCGGCGGATTGTTGATCCATTCCTTCAAACTCATTGCATCACCTGTATGGTTGATGTCTTTGGACGCTTCAACATTATCTCTAACAGGAATCAGATAATCATAATCCTCGTCAGTCCAGCAAGTTGAGAACTTTTCAGAGATTCCTCCACAGCATTTAGAGAAACGTGCGTCACACACCTCTCCACCACTCTTTAGAATCATTCCTGCAGTCTCGTTGATTGCCTCGTCAACATTATTATCCGGATTCAATCCCTGATAACGCTGACAATGGTCGTCGGAGCAGACATCGAAATCATTATGGCCCATGACGTCCCAGATCTGGATCATCTCGTCGTCACAAACCTTAAACTTAGCTTTTTTATAAAAAGGATGCTGGCTTCTCGCCTTTCTCTGAAGCTGCGACACCAACCACGTGCGCGAGATAATCGCATGTGCCTTCAACAACTCAAGCGGACACGTAGGAGCCATCTCAGATCCAATCACCGAACGGATGTACTCCTCTATATCCAAGTTGTTGACAACCTGAACCTTTCCATCCTCTTTGCCATGAATCTCAAGAATACCACGATACGACAAAGTGTACTGCTCCTGCCAGTGAAAATCGGTGCCGATCTCCACATTCTGAAGCTCGAAATAACATTTTTTCTCATCAGAAGGCACAAACTCCAATCTGTCGCCGTTTTTCAAATCAGCAACAGTGATCGCACATTCCTTAGAAGAAACTGTTGATTTCTCAATAACTTCATCTCCTCGACAGATTTTGCAAACATACTTGCCAGAGAATCTTACTCTAACCTCTGTCGTCAATTGTATGCCTACTCTAACTCTATCAACCTCAGCCTTTGCATGGCATCTGCGTAAATGATTAGTCATAAATATCCTTTTATTAGACGGTGCGAAATTAAACAAAATTTGGTGCAAATATTCTTTCTTGTCACTTTTTTATCATAAAAAATCATCAAACCACTACATCAAAATGAGTTATAGAAAATTTGTGTAAATTTTTGGTTGATATGCCTGGATTTTGCAGAGGTTTGAAATAAAGATTTTCGGGATAGACGATGAATAAAAAATCTAAAACGAATCGTTGGATTCATCTCGTATTGCAATAATTCAAAAAAAATAATTAATTTTGCAATCGGAAAATGTATAAGTACTAAAAAATACAACCTATGGAAAATAAGAAAAATAAATTTTTGACTGTCATTGAAAAAATGCAGAAAGACAAACGCGAATATTTGGCGGCAGTCAAAGCGGGAAAAACAGTTGCTGAAATGGAGAAAGGAGGTTTGAAATTTTTGAATGTTTAATTGTTTACCTTTGGATAGTATCTGTATAACAAGAAACTTAAAAGACGATAACGGGAATAAGGATGTAGCACAGACAATCATTTCTAATGACAGATTTAAAAAGTATACCAGACAAAGAGTTAATTGAAACCATTTTAGATTATAACGGAGAGGAATTCCAAGCTCGTCTAACTGAAGTTATTCGTAAAACTAGATTCCATGAACACACCAAAATAAAATGTCTTCATTTAGCTGATGGAGCTGAAAATGAACCTGATTACAGAAATTTGGTTGCAGGTGCTCAAAAACTGTTAAAAAAAGCAGACGATGTTTGGATTATAACAAACTATGGAGGAATAGCAACAGCAGATTTTATTGTTAAATACGGTTCTCTACTTAAATACATTGACTTAAAAACTATAAATAGTCTTAATTCTCTTGAACAGTTGATCAGCAAACACCAAAACCAAGCAAGACGTTTCTTTATAAACGTAGCAGATGCTCATTGTGAACCAAAAAAATTTGCTGGTAAAGTAAGGAACTGCTTTCTTGAAAACGAAAGACTATCTGAAATAATCATCTCCCAAAGAGGTAAAATGCTTTCTATAGACAGAAAAGCAATAGAAAGTAAAGATTATTATATGTGGGTAAGAAAACAATGGAAATAAAAAACGAGAGCAATCGCTCTCGCTTTTTTTGGCCACATCGTATCAATGTTGGACCCCAGAGTGACGTTAACTCTGTAGACGGTCTTTTGACATAACAAAATTAAAGTTTTGTATAACAATTTCAAAACATTTAAATGGGAAATAAGAAAAAGCACACTTATTTTACTCAGAATCATCATGATTTTTAGGAATTTTAGTGATTTTCCAATGAATATCCGTACAATTCCAATCGTAACGAGATAAAACTTCATGTCTTCAATAAAAAATAAAAAACAGCATATTACATTAATTGGGTTAGATTTCATATTTTTGTAAAATATGGAGAAAATTTCAAAAATTTCGTCAATTGTAGCGTCGTCGAAATTGGCTAATGAGATCAAAGCTTTCGTCGACGGGAAAAAATCTAAGACAGACATCTATCTGCCCAACTGTTCTTTGCGTGCCGCTGTATCGGTCTATTTAGCACAACAAACCAACGTCTGCTTACGTATATGCGAAAATGAAGATAACGCCGGTTATCTTTATCAGGATGTGCGTAATCTGATCAATACGAATGCAGAAAAAGCAGACGGTTCAGTCGTTTTCTTCCCTTCACTCGACGGCAAGCAGCTCGACGATGATGGCCGCACCATCATGCGTACACGCGCTCTTGAGGCTATCGGAAACGTCAATAATCTTATGATTATCGCTTATCCTGAGTCGCTTTCGGCTTCTGTGGTGAGCCCGACGAAATTGAAGAGCGAATCTATCTCCATAAAGAAAGGCAATGAGTATGATATGGATACTCTGGCTGAGAAATTCTTCAAACTTGGTCTCACTCGTGAGGAATTTGTTTACCAACCAGGACAGTTTGCCATCCGTGGCTGTATCGTCGATATCTTCTCATACTCTTCTGAATTGCCTTACCGTATCGACTTCTTCGGCGACGAGGTTGATTCCATCCGTACTTTCGACACTACCAACCAGCTTTCCGTCGACACTATCGACGAATGTGTGATTGTGGGTAATGTGCTTAATGCCGACGGTGCAGAGAAGAAACATACGCTTATCGACTATCTGCCTAAGGATGCCCTTGTGGTAATGGATAATGAGGAGTATGTGCTCGGCATGATCGGCCATCGTGGTGCGGAGGATGCCGTCGCCAAACTTGAGAAGATGAAGTCGATTAATTTCCATGGGGAAAAGCGTAAAGGTATTATTGCCGACGCGAATCTCTCCCCCGTCTTCGCAAAGAATTATAATCTTCTTGCCGACTATATAAAGAAGCAGAAGGAGCTTTGTGGCTCTGTGCTGATTGCCACTGAAAATGCCCGCCAACGTGAGCGCCTAGAGACAATTCTCGAAGATTTGAAGATTGTCGACGGATATGAGTTCATCAACGGCACGCTTCATTCTGGTTTCTCATTCGAGAATGTCACTTTGCTCGTGGAGCATGAGATCTTCGGTCGTTACCATCGCTATCAGCTTACAAATAAGGATAGCCGACGTGGAAAAGAGGCGTTGACTCTCAAGGAGTTGAAGAATCTTTCCATTGGCGACTACGTTGTGCACGACGACTTCGGAATCGGTGTGTTCGGCGGACTTGTCATGCAACGTAATGGCAATGTTGAGCAGGAGATGGTGCGAATCAACTATAAGGATGGCGGACTTATCATGGTGAGCCTCAACTCACTGCATAAGGTTTCCAAATACCGTGGTTCAGATTCAGAGAATGTAAAAATCAGCAAGTTAGGTGGTGCGACTTGGAGCAACATCAAATTCAAGACTAAGGAGAAACTCAAAGATATCGCACGTGACCTTATCCTACTTTATGCCATGCGTAAGAAGGAACAAGGCTACCAATTCAGTCCCGACTCGTTCATGCAGGCTGAACTTGAATCCAACTTTGAATTCCAGGACACTCCAGACCAGGCTAAAGCCACTGCCGATGTCAAACGAGACATGGAAAGCGCACGTCCGATGGACCGACTTGTGTGTGGAGACGTGGGATTCGGAAAGACAGAGATAGCAGTCAGAGCAGCATTGAAAGCTGCTTGCGACAACAAGCAGGTGGCAGTGTTGGTGCCTACAACCGTTTTGGCTTTCCAGCACTACAAAACCTTCTCACGTCGTTTGAAGGATCTTCCAGTCAAAGTGGATTATCTTAGCCGTACTCGTTCTTCATCTGAGACTAAGGAGGTCTTGAAGAAGCTTGAGAACGGAGATGTGAACATCGTCGTCGGCACACATAAACTGATTGGCAAGAGTGTGAAATTCCACGACTTAGGTTTGCTGATTATCGACGAGGAGCAGAAATTCGGAGTGACAGCGAAGGAGAAAATCAAGGAGATGAAAGTCAACGTGGATACACTTACACTGACTGCCACACCTATCCCTCGTACACTACAGTTCTCTCTGCTTGGAGCGCGCGACCTTAGCGTCATCAATACCCCGCCAGCCGGACGTTATCCAGTCGAGACACATCTTTGCAGATTCGATAAAGGTATCGTTTCAAAAGCCATCGAAGCCGAATTGAACCGTGGCGGACAGGTGCTTTTTGTCAACAACAATATCAAAGAGCTAGATAATATCAAGCATTTCATCACAAGCGGTGTGCCGACAGCACGCGTCATCATCGCTCACGGAAGAATGAGCGGAGAAGAGATTGAAAGCGCGATGCTCGACTTCGTACAGCACGAATACGACGTGCTACTAAGCACATCCATCATCGAGAGTGGAATCGATATTTCCAACTGTAACACCATAATAATCAATAATGCACAGAATTTCGGATTGAGTGATCTTCACCAGTTGAGAGGACGTGTGGGACGCTCGGATATCCAAGCCTACTGCTACTTGATGGCTCCACCTATGGAGGCGTTGAGCGATGAGAGCCGCAAACGATTGGAGGCAATCACCACATACACAGAGCTCGGCAGCGGACTTAATATTGCCATGCGCGACCTTGATATCCGTGGAGCTGGAAACCTGCTTGGAAAAGAGCAAAGCGGATTCATTGCCGACTTGGGATACGAGACCTACAAGAAAATCTTGGCAAGCGCTGTGGAAGAATTGCGTCAGAACGAATTCCACGAAATCTTCGCAGACGATCCGAATGCCAATAATGCCAACGAGATTTTGCGTACCGACTGTACTATCGAGACAGATCTGTGTGCTTTGATTCCAGACGATTACGTAGAGAACGTCAGCGAAAGACTATCACTATACCGTGAGCTTGACTCATTGCAGACAGAAGAGAATCTTGCAATGTTTGCCAAGAATCTGAAAGACCGATTCGGAGAAATTCCAGAGCCAGCCAAACGATTGATGGAGATCGTAAGCATCAGATTCATAGCCAACAATCTTGGTTTTGAGCGACTAACATTCAAGAACAACCACGTCACTGCATATTTCACCACAGACAAGACAGACCAGTATTTCCAGAGTGAAATATTCGGCAATATACTCGCCTACTTGCAGAGCCATGTGGAAAGATGCAAATTGGGAGAAAAGAAAGGTAAACCAGCATTCGAGATCTTCGACGTCGGTTCATTGACAGAGGTTAAACAATTGCTGCAGGAGATTTAGCCCCTAAATCCCCTAAAGGGGACATTTGGACCCTCCCAGCCTCCCTTAAAAGGAGGTGTTTGGGCATGTGCGATCTTCCCCCTTTAGGGGGATCGAGGGGGCTAATCTTTACTGAATCCTCTCCTTTCTACGTTCTGCTCTATCCTGCGACTGAGCGCACGTCACACCACGTTTACGCATCTCCTTATTGCCACTCACGTGACCGTTAGGAAACTTACCGTCTTTCTTAAAGAAGATATTGACGCCAAGCAAAAGTATGGCGACGCCAAGGAAAGCAACTGCGACAAGAATTGTTTTTAACATCTAATTACAATTAAGTTGATTATATCAAGCCTTATAAACCATTATCCCCACTCTATTTATATGATCTATAAGATCTTCATTCTTAAGATTCTCAAAAATTGAAATATCAAACTGATATGGTAAAAGCAAATCGTCAATTTGAATTGCAACGTTATTCAATACATGACGATTCAAATTCTTTCCTATAAGAGTTATATCAACATCCGAAAATTGTTTGTTCGTTCCTTTAGCACGCGAACCATAAAGTTTGACTGAGTCAATCTCACTATATTGTGAGAAAACCCCAATCAATTTATTCCATTCCTCTTCCTCTAATCCGTACTTCATTGTTGTGCTTTTATTTCGTCCATTTTTTCTTTGAATTTACCAAAAAGAGGATAATATACATCCACATAACGTTGTATCCATCTTATATCTTCCATAACTCAAAGACTCATTACGTTAATAAATGATAAGCAAATCAACATCTTATCTGCCGACAAAAATATCATTTTTTGTAGCCATATCCAAAAAATGATGAAAAACAAATTTTGGTTGTTTTTGAGAAATACTCTAATTTTGTAAAACACTACGAAATTCCAGACAAACGATGAAAAACATATATTTTCCAGACGAAGACATTACATTCAACGATCTCTACTTTGTATGCTATATGATAGAACGTGTAGCTAGAAACATCAAACAGCGTAACCGTTATGTGGTAGAACATATAGGTAGCGAAGGACTTGCTCGTCAACTTTCTATTGCAGAAACCAACCATTGCCTTAATCCTGAACAAGTTGTAAGCGATTGGAAAGAAGAATATAAACTTGCAAACGGAAATGTTGATATAACTCAAGTTGACATTGAATATACAGATAAGGTTCCGTCAGAAACTCAAATGGGAAAAGTCTATGCCAGACTGATTGATTCCGTATCAAAACAAGGTTTTGATCTTGTGCAAACGATTCAAAACATATATGCTTCTCCTATTTGTGATGCAATAGACAATTATAACTCCAGTGCATACTACGAGCCCAGCTATGTTCAAACGCGGGCTTATTATGATGGAAGATTTTGAAATAACGACGTTTTATCTGTCACGTGTGAGACAAATTATAAAAATCTTGCGAAACACATAAAAAAATCCTTACATTTCATTGTACAACAAATATATTTTCATAGATTTGCATTGTTAGTCCTCGCCAAGCCTCTTTACAATGCTCAAATCGTGCGAGGCGTTTTATTTTTATGAGTGTATAAGTTTATGTCAAATTTAATTCCATTTAACAAGTCATTTTCAAGTTCCTCCAAACTCGTTTCATTATTGCATGGATAACGATACAATCAGACCCACAGCGTATTTATTACAACATCTGTATCATCAAATATTTTCTTGACGGGATTTCTCCAGATTAATAAAATAAGCCACTGATTTTAATTCTTAAGGCAAAAATCAATGGCTTATAAAATTAATTATTTTATCTTATTGAACATCTTCTCAACACAGAAAGGATCATCAAGAGTGAAAACATTTAGGTCCTCATAATCTTGTTGTTTCATATGCCACCATTGCTGAAGTTGCCCAGCGGGTGTTGATGACATAATGAAACTATTTAATACAACTTCCTTACTACCGGGCGATTGCTTATTTTTTAAGTCTTGCTCCAAAATTTTTATAGTCTTGTAGAATTGAATCTTTGCATCTTTTGGAGTGAAATGTAAAAGACCTTTCGGATCAATGAACGATATATACTGTGTATTAGGCGTGTCAATCCATAGGATATAATCAGGATAGAAGTTACCAGCCTCAAAGAAACCCATTCCTACCTTACTCTTATTACGAAGAAGGAAAATTTTCTTATTGTACTTTTCTAACTCGGCATTATGTTTATCCGTGTAATCTTTTAGATAGTCGACAAACTTCTTTTCATCATCATTTAAACTGACAGGAGATACCTTTATCTCTTTTACCCCTTTGGCCAAACTTACCAATGGTGCATACAAATGCTTAGGATAGTCAAACAATGATATGAATTTAGGTTGGCTGCTAACATTATACGAATGCAAAGAGCCATTATTATTTAAATCCGCTATGACAGTATTGATATCATTTACAATAGCACTACCTATACTCTGAGAAACAAGTTTCCTCTCAATGCCTATTGTATAATCAACATCAAGATTAGGATCGTTGTCAGATAAATCTTCATATCGTAAATATTTATCTTCCCACTTTGATTTTTCAAACTTAACAAATTTGTCTATGTAGGATTTCAATGCCATGATAGCAAGGTCTGTCATATTTTCGCGGTCAGCCATTGATTTGACAGTTAACTGACTTGATGGAATATAGTAGCTATACCATCTTGTATCAAGCAATATATCTTTAAGTTTGAATTTATCAATGCTTAGATTGAAAAATGACTTTTCGTTCTTGTACATCTCAAGATCCTCATACATACGCTGATAGTCAAGCAAGTCAATTATGTCTTTGGGCATTTGTACAGGGGTTGTTATAGCTGTAATTTTCATAGAGAATGTCACATCTATACTCTGAACCTTGCTAAGACAATCAATAATAACAGGATTGACATTCAAGTAGGAAACGAACTTGGGATCAGTAGGTTTATCTAGAAGCAATCTCTTGGCTTGCTTCTTGAAATTTTTATCTGAAGCTATTCGAATCACTTGAAGCTTATATTGCTCAGCTTGTTTAAATCTACTTAAAGATTTAAATTTCACATCAACATATTCATGTTCTGGATTTACTTCTTGTTCATCTTCAAGGAATTTGCGGAAATCCTCCATATAGTTTGCCTTCACACCAAATATTGTAAGCGTCTCAAGTTTATTGATATGCTTTACTTTTGGTGCATTTAGCGAAGAATCTAATTCACGAGAACGCTTCAATTTAAATTGATAACCTTTCAAACGTACACCACGACCAAACATCTGTATTGCTTGCGAGCCTTCTCCTTTTGCAAAATTTATTAAACCTATGGTGGACACACGCCAACAACTCCAGCCTTCAGTAAACTTGCGAGATCCAATAAGCAAATTGATCTTTGATGTAGTCTTTTTTATATCATCAAACAACGACTCTGTTAAGAAAGCATTGTGATTGATGACAATTGGCATAGCATCCCCTGTATTTTTCAATTCAAGATTCTTCAATAGATTTGAAGTATCACCAATATTAATTACTCCAAAATAATCCCCATCATCACCAATTCTCATCGCAATCTCATTGTGAGACTTAATGTTTTCTAAATGAAGACGAGGTGAAGAGACTGTTGTCTTAGTATTAAATACAAACTCTAATATATCATCGTACAAAACACTCGCCATTTGATGCAACTTTCCCTGGAAAATCTCATCCAATGCAGTAAAGTCATGTAGGAAAATTTCCTGACCATTGGGATCCATCAATCCTGTATTATTCGTAATTACTCTTTCGATATCATCTATGGTCTGTTGCTTGTTTTTAACAAATCCATCAATAAAAGTAATAACTTCTTCCACATCAGTAAGCAAATCCTTCTCTGCTGCATTTAGTCCACTTGATTTTACAGGGGTGGTAACACGATTTCCTACGAACACCAACAACGGATTTTCAATATTGAAAGGTTTGATCTGAGTACGATAAACTTCAAAACATTTGCGTTGTTGATAGAAGTTTAGCATACAACCAGTTAGATACAGTTGACGATGAGTCTCTATCTGATTGCTGTTGCTAAGGTTAAAGATACGATAATCCTTACCATAACCATCATTATAAAAATACTTGTAGCTATAGTCGATTATTATACTTTTTCCATATTCCTCAACCAAAGCCTTATCTTCTGCTTTATTGCTATTTACATCCAAAGCTTGTTTAAAGGTTGCCGAATACTCAAAGGTAAATCCGTCTGCTCCCATACGTTTTCTGGCCTCATACCACACATCACCAGAAAGACCACGATGACCTTCATCTACAAGTAGAAGGTTATTTCGTTCAAAACTGTCGATAGCGATAGTTTTTACCTTACCTTCATCTTTAAGTTTATTAATGTCTATAATAAATATTTCATCTTTGTGACTACCAAAATTCAATCCTCCTTCCTTTTGGAAAATCCTCGCACTAAGTCCAGAAAGTTTTAATTCATCAAGATGTTGATTTGACATACCTTCATTGGGAGTCAACACTATTATCTTGTTGATACCTATACGACTGTCTCTTAATTTTGCAGCTTTCATATAATGAAGATACTGCAAAATATTGACATGCATAATAAGAGTCTTACCAGAACCAGTAGCACACATATAGGCGAGTTTATTCATCTTTGTTGGATCAAAATTGCCCATACCTCCTTGACCGAACAGATTTCTATCTGTTTCAGTTATTCCATTTGATAGAGTCTGTGCAAAAGTATCTTTGTCGAGATAATAGTTGTCGAGATAATACTCAGTAAATAGTAGGGCAAGATATTGGAAATATTTCCAGGTAATTTTGCCTCGATTAGCACTTATCCTTTGTGTATGTCTACGTATATTTTCGTCGTAATAACGAAGTTTTGCAGCACTGATGTCACAATTATTTATAAAATGATCTATAAACTTTGTGTTACCGGTAGCTGGATTCTCACCTTCCTCATCTTGTTTATTTAACAGTTGAGAAAGCAACTTAAAATCCGAAATGCCAAACGCTTTAAGACAATACTTATAAAGTACAAGTATATCATCAAACCGTCGGGATGTATTTGCTTTTTTTGCCATAACTTATACCTCCTCAAACATTCGTTTATTAAATTCAATTTCCGTCATCACTACCTTCCACGTTTCATCATCTTTACGAAGGTTTTCAAGATTGTTATCTCCATTTACATAGATAATATCATACTCACGATTCTGCGGATTGATACGATACTTCTCAAAATAAGCATCAAGGGCAGCATTGCTGTCTAATATATTTTCTGTGATGTTTCGCCAGATAATTAAGACATTTTTCTTACTACCATCAACATCTAGTACAGTACCCTCGATCTGCCGGAATGTATAGTTTCCAGTCTTCGATATCTCAAGATCAACAGCACCTTCGTATTTTGGTTCATTTGCAGGTTTTGAATTAAAGCTACGAATTTCACCTTGATGCACTACAGTTAGTCCAATCAAATAATTGAATGTTTCACAAACGTCTACACGTTGTTGCTTACATTCATTATTCTCTGTAATTTTCATTTCATAGTCAAACGGAGTGGTGAATGCCTTTACGTTGAGCAATGAATCCTTAGCCTCAAGGTCGAGCATATAATTGATAAGGTATTCATCACCAAGAAGATTTGCAAATCCGACTTGCTCCTGTAATGATATGTTGCTTAGAGCGTCTTCATATGATTCAAGACGTAAGTACTTCATTATATGGCTGATACCGGTATTACGTGTTGTCGGTTTACCGTCAGACCAACCTAAAGAATAAGCAACTTTCTTTGCTCTAGGTTTAGAAACTGTCGAAAAATAATTACCCATTTCTACAAGAATGTATTTTCTATTTCCCTGGTCGTAATTATTTAGCATTCTTATTGACTGGGCAGTTGTAGCAGACCCAGCAAAGAAATCAATTACAATTGAATCCTTTTGAGAAATAGCATAAATACAATCATAGACCGTATGTATTGATTTAGGGTACTCAAACATTTCTTTACTAAAACCCATAGAAGAAAGTACTTTTGTACCGTAATCTCCTGCATTATACAAAGAGTTATACCAGAGTGTCTTAAATTGATCAGAATATTTTGGCATTTTTATCTGTTTAATACCACTTTTGCTGGTTTCTACCTTTAAGTAAGAATATATTTCGCCAATACTTTGAAAAGCGTACCTCCATTTACGTTGAATATTAGCATCATCAATTGGCCATACAGCGATAACTGGAGTTTCCTCTGAAGCTTCTATAATAACCTTCTCTGTTAAATTGGGGGTATGGACGCTTATATTATTAGTAATTTTTTCATTTGATGATGATGGATTTGCATCTTCAAGAAGCACATCCCCGTATCCTACAACTTCATCATTTTGAACATAGACAGGATAAAAACAATTAGCGGCATCCGAACGTTCTGATTCTGATCCCCAATTTCTAAACTGTGAATAATCCCATTCCGATTCGGGTCTAATTTTTTCATTAAGATTTTTCAGACAATGAGATATGACAAATATTGCGTACTCATTATTATATGAAAAATGCTCACCTTGAGTACCTTTCTTATTATGTTCTATGGCGACAGATACAACATCTTCTTCTGAAAAAAGTTGTTTACATAAATCATACAACCAATTATGCTCATATTTATCAATGGCTATGGAATATGAACCTATATTAGTACGCAAAGTATTTGCAAGGGAAAGTCTATCATTCATGAGAGACAACCACGCAGAATGCTTATACGAATTTTTATACATTACTTCACTGGATGGCGAGTTATACGGAGGATCAATATAGATAGTATCAATTTTTTTTGAATACCTCTTTTGAAGTAAACTTAAAGCTTGATAATTATCCGAATTAATCATCAATCCCCCAGTATTCTCATCCAAGTCATCAATGCTTGCAATAAGTTTATTCTTGAATTCATCAGAGAAATGCTTTGTGTCAACGATAAGATTCTTGTTCTGCTTAAGGAATGTGATGCTTGGTACTTCTGTAAACGGTTCCGTATGCTCAAGGTCAGTTACCAATTCATCAATAGCATACATATCAATCCATTCCTGTACCTGAGCTTTGTTATTGCGAATCTCATCATAGAATTTTTCGTCAATGCGGTCAAGAGTGATGCACCAGTTTGTTTCCACCACGAACTTCTTCTTAAGCCAAAGCTTCTTCTGGAAATTTTCTATTTGAGCTAAGAAATCAATGATTGTCTTACCCACTCGCTTAATGGCACGCACCTTTGCAAGGTATGTATTGACAGATTTCTCATTATCTGTATCAATATCATCTAGATGCATTACCTCGTTCTTAATAAAGAAATCAAGTTCACGAGTAAGGAATCCTCCCAAGTCTTTGTGGATGAAATAGTCAAAAGTATTCTTTGCCACATAGCCTTTCAAATGCTTTTGAATAAGAGTTATTTGATCGTTTTTCTTAGCTGTACGATTAATAATACGAAGAAGAGCCCTCATCAACTGAGTGTCTCCTTGTTTAGCTAGATAATCACGAATAGCATTGAAATTGATCTCATCATACTTAGCCTTACTATCTTGAGGCACATCGAATACAAAACGGATTATTAATTCACTGTCAACTACATTGCCGTCTTTGTCGGTAATCTCGTTCTGCTCAAAGGTTTTGATGCCAGGATAGTTTTCTTCATCCTCAGTGAAGATCATAAATTTACGCTTCTTATCATCAGCCTCCTTGTTGTTGTTTTGCTCAGTTGTAGCATCTACTAAGCGAAAATGTACAGTATATCCATCTGCTTTGAAAGAATAATCCTTGAAATTTTCAGAGGTCTTGATATAATATTGGTCTTGATTTGCCCAATATAGTTTCACTTCCTCACCTTCATAAGGAATAGCATACTTTCCATCCTTATAGCGACGCTTTGATATGAAATCACCCTCATCATAGTAACTATTGAAGAAAGTGTAAAGCGCAGAATAAACATCATTCTCAAGAGCAGCAATATCAGTTCCTTGCTGCAATTGAGTCTTGAGATTATTGTATTCAGGATTATTCTCTGGAGAAGCATTAAAGGCTGCGGCTTGTTGTTCTATTGTCGCCATCTTTTGTCTAATCGCCTCTTTGTCTCCCGTAGCAAATGGTTCAAGTATGTCTGTTATCTGCTGAGGTAATTCATTCTTAAAGAAATCCTCAATCTCCTTTTTACGGATATTGAGAATACGGTAGATACCAAAGTCTAAATCTGACTTATCTATTTCAAAGATCTGATGAAGCAGATCAATAAAACGTTGTTGACGTTCATTCATAAATATCAAGATTTTAAATTATTTTTAGTCATTTGTTTTGAATCTGATGACAAATACTTTTGCAGAATCAGCTTGAGAAATTATTCGCTTCTGTAATTCTTCAATCATAGAACGACGAAGTTTATTAATTTCATCTTCTTTATCATACAATTCATCACGAAGTCTACGTTTTTTGCGATTTAACTCATCAACATGTTGCTGAGCCTCTAATTTTTCCTGAACACTTTCTGCATGCAACGCATCTCTTTCTGCTTGTAGTATAGAATTCTTTATTGAAGTAAGATCATTCTCTATTCCATTGAGCATATCATGTTCCCAATTGAAAATTCTCTTCTCTTCTTGTTCAAAAAAACCACGATTTCTATCATCAATTGCTTTCAACTTAGCTGCACTTCGTCTTTCACTATTTTGTTGCAATATGTCCAAAACTGAGGATGGTATATTTTCACCAATACCTTCTTTGCCTCCATTAAGAAAAAGTTTTTCACAATCATCTTGAGAAAGAGCTTTGCCACTATCTGTAATTGCGGAGAAAAGCATGTATTGTTCTTCTTCCACAGACGAAACTTTAAGTTGGGCCATTATAAGATAGCCTTTCTGTCCTTGAAGATAATCAGGCAAATTAGCATTCATCTGCATTGCATCCTCCAAAAATTGAATTTCAGCGCCATCCTCTGTTTCAAGAGACAATGCAGTATTAAGTACATGTTGGGCAAGTGTGCTTGACAAACGATAAGGAATACCATCTGTATCTGTAGAATTAAGCATACAATAAGTACCTTTATTGCATCCTGCTACAGGAATATTTAGATGGAATGTGTGCTTATCATCATCAAAGACAGCTTCGGCAGATAGTATATATTTTGTTAATTCCCAGAATATATGCTGATAACGATTAAGAAAAGCACCAGTTGAATCTTTTGTTGTACGTAGATGCTCTTGAACATTTATATCAAAATGCTCCATTACTTGTTCTCGCACACTTTCCATACGAATATCAATTTCTTCCTGCATATCTAATTGAAGTTGCTCGAAAGCTGCATCTATTTCTTCCTTTGTACGACACTGTTGATATATCTGCAGAATGCGAGATTCAAAATCCACATTGTCTGCTTGTCCTAGTACATCATCACTGGCACCAAACACATCGTCAAACAACCTGAATTTGTGGCTAAGAAGGTCGAATACTCTTACATCTGCATAGTTGCGAATATTGATGAAATTAACAACTACGACATCGTATTTTTGACCATATCGATGGCATCTTCCTATACGTTGCTCTATTCGCTGAGGATTCCATGGCAGATCATAATTAATTACCAAAGAGCAAAACTGAAGATTCAAACCCTCTGACGCCGCCTCTGTTGCAATCATAATCTCCGCCTTATTTTCAAAATAATCCACAATTGCAGCTCGACGATCAGCGGCCTTGATTCCACTTACTTTATCGGGATGTGATTCACACCATTCTGTATATATGGCATTTGTCTGCGGTTCACTGGCCTTGCCATTGAAAAGTACAATCTTACCTTTGTACCCGTTTGATTCAAGATGTTCAAACAGAAAAGACTGCGTTTTTGTTGATTCTGTAAAAATTAGTGCTTTTTTTTGAGCTCCAGATTCCGATTGTATCTTAAAACTCTCTTTCAAAGCAGCAAGTAAAGAATCTGCCTTTGACTCTTTTTTTATTTCACTTGCCTTCTCAATGAAAGAATTTAGCAAACTTATTTCTTCTTTAAGTTTGTTTACATCAATTCCCCCTTCTACTGATGTTGAGTCTTCTATAAATTCGTTTTCTTCCTCTATATCTGAAATCAAATCCATTTCTCCATCAAGAATGTCATCAACATCAAACTGTTCAATCTGTTCTTTTTGAAGCATTCTTTCAAGACGTTGACGAATATTTGTCAATGTTGATATAAGAGCAAATATAGATGACGCCAATATCTTTCGAATGATCATCGTTGTCAATTTACGTTGACCAGATGGGATACTATATATGTCTTCTCTACGAAGAAATTCCGAAATAGTTTCATAAAATTCATATTCCTCATCTGTACTATTGAATTCCTGAGTAAAAGGCAAACGATTAGTATAGTTAATGTATTCCCTAACTTCGTTTCGAAGAGTTCTTGTGAATAAAGGTTTTATTCTTTCTCTTAATTCTTCTAAATTCTGACCATTTCCATATTCAACACGGAATGTCTTTTCGCTTCCAAAAAAATTCGAATCTATAACAGAAGTCAGACCATAGAGTTCCATTAAAGAATTCTGGAACGGCGTCGCTGTAAGAAGCAATTTTTTTGTTCCAACTAAAGCATCACGGACATCCGCAGCTGTTCGAGCTGATTTCCTATATACATTTTTTAGTTTATGAGCTTCGTCAATAATTGCGAGATCAAAACCATGAACAAGAATTTCAGATTTTTTCTTTGCTACAAAATTATAAGAACAAATAACAACACGTTTATTAGAAAATGGATTTTTCCCTTCTCTTTGATATGTAGTAAATGTTTTGGTATCAATTATATCACTTGTTATACCAAATTTTTCTGCTAGTTCAAAGCCCCATTGCTTTCTTAATGACGCAGGACAAACTATAATAATTTTACGTTTTCCGGTAGACCACAACTGGCATAAAACAAGACCAGCTTCAATTGTCTTTCCCAAACCAACCTCGTCAGCAAGCACAACGCCTTTGCTCAATGGTGATTTGAATGCAAATAAAGCAGCATCAATTTGATGTGGATTGATATCAACGGTCGAAGATAATAGTGATTGAGACAAACTATCAATGTCACCATTAGCACTATGTTGCGTTAATAAATTCGCATAATATTTTGCGTGGTATCTTGTTATCATATCTATTGATGACTTTAATTAAATCCTTTATCTTCAGATTTATTATCCTTTATTAAATCCATCCCGACCGACTCCCTTCATCAGGTTAAATTTAAAAACAAAAAAGCGTGGGAATCAACTTTTCTTCTCTACGATTGTGAGGCCTTCGCATTGCCTGTCTCCAGAAGAATATAAGTTGAGCCCACGCATAAAGGTATATGATACCAACGAAGTGCGCTCCCACGAAGTGAGTACGCACAACATTGGCTGACAATACCAAGCATGAGCATTTACTTTATCCTTGTTCCCTGGAGACGTAGAAAGTTGCGAAGTTTCACAATCCAGAACAAGCGTAAGTAAACGCTTTCAATATGTATGTCACTTTAAGCGGAATAACGCAAAAAGCGATGCAAAATTAGTCAATGAATGATTTGAATCAAAAATATTACAAGTGTTGTATGGCACCATTTTAAATATTTTTCTCATCCCCCTCAAAAATCTCCTCATTCCCACCGTCTTTAACGGATATTGTTTTCAGTCCATTTCTTATTTTCTAAAAAAATTGCAAAAAATTCTTTCCATAAAACGAACTTTCCTAATTTTTGTCAAAAGTTCTTTCCATAAAACGAACTTTCCTAATTTTCACAAAAAGTTCTTTCCATAAAACGAACTTTTACGTTGTTTTTTCGACACGCAAGACGTGGCACGCCACGTCTCTACGGATGGGTTCGGTAATTTTACGAATCATTTCCGGTAATTTCCGTTGATCAATATTCCTTGTTTGGTAGACGTGGCATGCCACGTCTCACCAGTAAATCATTAAAAATCTAAATAACATTCTAATTCTGCAATTAAAACATTATTTTTGCAGAAAATAGATTGAACTATGGTGGACATCAAAGAGAAATACAAAGACTTGCAACCGTTGCCTTGCGGAGTTCAGGATTTTGAGATAATAAGAACTAACGGTCTGCTCTACGCGGACAAGACTGATTATGTCTATAAATTAGCGAGTGACAAAAATAGTTTTTGTTATTTCTTAGGCCGTCCACGTCGCTTCGGCAAATCTCTTTTTCTTTCCACTTTAGAATGCTATTTCAATGCCCGAAAGGATCTGTTCGAAGGTCTTAAGATAATTGAGCTTGAGCAGAATTGGACCAAATATGAGGTGTTGAGATTTGATTTTAGCGGATGCAAAAGGATAGAGGAATTAGAAGATAAGATCAGTAATTCTCTTCGTCTTTATGAAAACAGATACAACTACGAGGCTATAGACAAAACTCTAGCAACAAGATTTATAACTCTTATACATACCGCAGCAAAAGAAAAGCAACAGCGTGTTGTTGTCCTATTTGATGAATACGACTCGGCTCTTCAGCAAACAATGTATAATGAAGAGGAACATGAAAAGATGCGTGACTTCTATCGCTCTTTCTTCGCTGTGCTGAAATCAGAAAGCCACTACATCTTCAAAATTTTCCTTACAGGAATCATGAAGTTCACTCAGTTGAGCCTATTCTCAGTTCTTAATAATATCAAGATTCTGAGTGCAAATGACGAATATGCTGCTGTTTGTGGATTTACTCACGATGAGCTACAGTCTTACTTTAAGAGACATATAGAACGTCTTGCCGACGCTAATGATTTGACATACGAGCAGGCATATCAGTCAATTATAGACAGATACGACAGCTATTCTTTCAGCAAGAATCTTACAAAGGTAATCAATCCATATAGTTTGCTCAATGCACTTGCCGACTGTGAACTAAATAACTACTGGACCATTTCTGGCTCTACTAAGGTGCTTATGGACACAATTGACAGTGGCGAGCATCAAATGCCAAATTGGGATTGCGAGTACATGGACAAACAGTCTCTTGAAGGTAATGACGCAGACAAAGACAATCTTGTACTTTCACTATATCAGACTGGCTATCTGACAATCAAAAAATATGAGAAGGAGACGCAAGAATATATGCTTGCCGTACCAAATTCCGAGGTGAAAGAGGCTATCTCAAAATTACTAATACCCCGTCTTTTGGAGAAAGAAGAAAACATTGTGAATAGCAACATTTCAAGTTTCAGACGTAATTTCATACATGGCGACGTGGAAAAAGCTATGCAGTTTCTTCAAGCGTTGGTGGCCGGCACACCATATTCACAGGACAACACATCTAAAGCTATAGAAGAAAGATTCCAATTCATTCTAGTGCAAGTGCTATTCCTATGTGGTTTCAAGCCACAAGCTGAGGTATCAATCGCTACAGGTAGAATAGACATCGTCTGCAAGACAAAATGGAGAAACGCTATCTTTGAACTGAAGATGACATCAAACGGTGGTCTTGATGCAGCAAGCGAACAAATCGCAGACAGAAAATATGCGGCTCCATTCCTAACAGAAGATAAAGAGTTACTCACTTTTGCCATTGAATTCGACTCCACAGAGAAGAGTCTCACAAGATGGAAGATTGAAAAAATAAAGTAGGTTCACAAGACCTGCTCATTTTCCCCCTCTAAAATCTCCTCATCTCCACCGTCTTTAACGGACATTATTTCTATCTCATTTAAATTTTTCCAAATTTTCGCAAAAAGTTATTTCCATAAAACGAACTTTCCTGATTTTTATCAAAAGTTCTTTCTATAAAACGAACTTTTACGTTTTTTCAACACACGCAATACGGGGGCATGCCCCGTCTCTACGGGAAACCTTCTAATTTCTGGAAAATTCATGGCCAATTTATGACAATTCGTGTTTTCCATCCAATTTGCGTCAGCAAATATCCGTGCAATCCGTGTTCGTTAATTTTCCGAATCTTTTCCGGTAATTTCCGTCCCAAAAATTGAAAAAGAGGCCATCCAATTTCTGGAAAATTCGTGGCCAATTTATGACAATTCGTGTTTTCTGTTGTATTAATCACACTAATTATATATGCGAAACTTGAATCTTTAATACAATGTTTTTCAAAAAAGAAGAAAGATTATTGACAATAGAACAAAGAAATTCTATTTTTGCAAGAAAAAAAGCAATATGTACATAAACGATTTTCACAAACAATCAATTGAACGATGCTTACAAAGAATTGCCAAATTGAAGTCTATGCCAGTAAATTGCGAAAAAGAAGCGAAGAAAATCGCCGAAATGCACAAGGAGATAGCACGACTTTATCCGAACTCAAAGTAATTGATATTGTAAATGCATCCGCCATTTCCATTGCAAAGGAAATGGAACTTTGGTTGAATTTTCAAGATATTTCCAAATTAGGCATTCCGATTCCAAGTGGAGTAGAGAATGACGTTTACCTTTCGGAAGATGGTAATGCTGTATATAAAGTCAATAATCTTATGTTGAGTCATTCAGTATTAGATTTATTAGACAGATTGATTATACACAATTCCATTTTTCCGCAAACACGTTATGATTTATATGGTTTTA
>JAZUIF010000026.1:0-20986 GCA_045642085.1 Paludibacteraceae bacterium
TTCGGGACCATCTAAATCTCCCTTAAATTCGGCCACGGTAGCCAATCGTCATGCTGACGATTGCCAACCATGGCCTGGTTTAATAACCGTTCCACGGTAGATGAGTGAGCCATCTCCTCCCTTTAAGGGAGGTCGGGAGGGTCTTTCCACATTTTTTATATATTTGCCATTGTAATTGAATCAGTATGGAATATAAATATCATCCTAAGACTAAAGAAGAGTTATTGAAAGCAATTGAAGAAGAAATCGAATTGCAAGGAAACAGTGCAGATCTAAACTGTATTGATACCTCTGCTATTACTGACATGTCGACTATATTTAATAATAGCCAGTTCAACGGCGACATATCCAAGTGGGATGTGAGCAACGTCAAGGATATGTCGTGGATGTTTGCGAATAGTCAGTTCAATGGTGATATCTCAAAGTGGGATGTGTGCAATGTCACGAATATGTGGCATATGTTCAGTAGTAGCCAGTTCAACGGAGACATCTCTAATTGGGATGTGAGTAAAGTTACTAATATGTCGTATATGTTTGCGTATAGTCAGTTTAATGGTGACATCTCTAAGTGGGATGTGAGCAATGTCAAAAAGATGATAAATATATTTCATGATAGTAAGTTTGATGGCGACATAAGCAAATGGAACATTGACAATGTCGAAGATGACAGATCTTCATTATTAGAATTTGGTGTTTATAAAGGAGATCATTCCTCCGAGGAAGAATCTAAAGAGTCGGGATTGAGATATAGCGACAGAGGAGAATCGTCTCTGGTATGTTATGGAGAGGATTCCCAGCCGGGAAAGAAAGATGAAGAGAATACATCTGTCTTTGATAAACTGAAAAACGTATTTGGAAAGATATTCGGATAAAAATTAAAGTATGAAGATAAGAAGAAAAGAGCTGTTTGTTGCTCTGTTGGTTATCCTATTGATAGCCTCAAGCGTATATTGGCTTAGACAGTTCGACCAAACAATCATATTGGTATTGTTAGTGTTGTTAGCAGTCTTGGTTATCGGTCTGTTTTGTAAAAAATACATGGCCAATATAATGGAGCTAAAATATGAAATAACATCAGACAATACGGTAAAAGTAATAGGATATAATCTCCTTTGGAATCCGGAAGTATGTGTGATTCCGGAAACAGTTGTGATTGGGAAAAAAGAGTATGAGGTCATTTCTATAGGGCGTAAAGCTTTCAAAAAATGTAAAAGCCTAAGGGAAGTAAAGCTGCCTTTTAGTGTGACATCTATTGAAAACGAGGCTTTTGTTTTCTGTGAAAACCTTGAATCTATAGAGATCCCGCCAAGCGTGACATGGATTGGGGACAAAGCATTTTCTCGATGTGGACTGAAAAGCATATATATTCCTACGAGTGTCACCTATATCGGTTTTTCTGCATTTTATTCTTGTGGTAGTCTGACTAGCTTAGAGTTGCCAAACAGTTTGACCTATCTGGGAGAATCTGCATTTAATAATTGTTATGGATTGAGGAGCGTGGTGATTCCCGATAGCATGACATGTATCAATAATTTTTTGTTTAAAGGCTGTCGCGATTTGAAAAGCGTGGAGATTCCAGATAGTGTGACTAGCATTGGAGAGTCTGCATTTTATGGCTGTGAAAACTTGAAAAACGTGTTGATTCCAGATAGTGTGACAAGTATTGGAGAGTCTGCATTTTCTTTCTGTGAAAACTTGAAAAGCGTGGAGATTCCAGATAGTGTGACTAGCATTGGAAAGTCAGCATTTTGTTTTTGTAAAAACTTGAAAAGTGTGGAGATTCCAGATAGTGTGACTAGCATAGGAGATTCTGCATTTTATTGGTGTAGAAACTTGAAAAGTGTGGAGATTCCAGATAGTGTGACTAGCATAGGAGATTCTGCATTTTATTGGTGTAAAAACTTGAAAAGCGTGTTGATTCCAGATAGTGTGACAAGTATTGGAGAGTCTGCATTTTCTAACTGTGAAAACTTGACAGAAGTGGAGATTCCAAATAGTGTGACTAGCATTGGAAAGTCTGCATTTAATTGGTGCCCTAACCTTGATGTCGTGATTGACAATTATGAGAGCAAAGTGAATTATGATAGCCGAATATATAATGAGGTTAAGTCGGTGACCTGGAATAAAGAATGACAAATCTTGTTTTGAAATATGAATTAAGCGTTGTAAAACCCCATTGTGAATGCTAAAAATGTGTGTTGAATGCCATTTTATGTACTTTTTTTGCACTAATAAGCAACTTTTTTCTAATTTTGTGTGAAATTCGTCTTTATTAAAGGCGTTTTGTGTATCGAAAAGAAAAAAGAAAACAATATAAAAACATGGGTTTACTAGATCTAAGTGAACAGGAGATTCTAAGACGTGAGAGTCTTAAGGCATTGCGTGATATGGGCATCGAGCCATATCCTGCAGCAGAGTATAAGGTTTCTGCTTATAGCACAGACATCAAAGAGCAGTTTAAGGACGACGCTGAGAAATGGGAGCTATCCATCGCAGGTCGTATCATGAGCCGCCGTATCATGGGTAAGGCTTCTTTCGCTGAAATTCAAGATTCCAAAGGACGTATTCAGGTCTACATCTCTCGCGACGATTTATGTCCAGGTGAAGACAAGGAGATGTACAACACTGTCTTCAAAAAACTTCTAGATATTGGTGACTTCGTAGGTGTGAAGGGTTATGCTTTCCGCACACAGACAGGTGAGATCTCAGTACACTGTGCTGAGCTTACAGTGTTGAGCAAGAGCCTTAAGCCACTTCCAATCGTAAAATATAAGGATGGTGTAGCATACGATGCTTTTGATGATCCAGAGCTTCGCTACCGTCAGCGTTATGTCGACTTGATCGTTAACGATGGCGTTAAGGATACATTCCTAAAGCGTGCTAAGATCGTCCGCACTCTACGTAATATCCTTGACAACGCAGGTTACACTGAGGTTGACACTCCTATCCTTCAGAGCATCGCAGGTGGTGCGTCGGCTCGTCCGTTCATCACTCACTTCAACGCTCTTAACCAGGATATGTACATGCGTATCGCCACTGAGCTTTACTTGAAGAGACTAATCGTAGGTGGATTCGAGGGTGTGTATGAGATGGGTAAGAACTTCCGTAACGAGGGTATGGATAAGACTCACAACCCTGAGTTCACTTGTATGGAGCTTTACGTTTCTTACAAGGATTTGAATTGGGGTATGGACTTCACAGAGAAGATGCTTGAGGAGATCTGTATCGCAGCTAACGGTAAGCCAGAGGTTGAGATCGACGGCAAGGTTATCTCATTCAAGGCTCCATTCCGTCGTCTTCCTATTCTTGACGCAATCAAGGAGAAGACAGGTTACGATCTATATCCAATGAGCGAGGATGAGATTCGTGAGACAGCCAAGAAGCTTGGTATCGAAGTCGACGAGACAATGGGTAAGGGTAAACTTATCGATGAGATCTTCGGCGAGACTTGCGAGGGTACATTCATCCAGCCAACATTCATCACAGACTATCCAGTGGAGATGTCTCCACTAACTAAGATGCACCGTTCTAAGCCAGGACTAACAGAGCGTTTCGAGCTTATGGTCAACGGTAAGGAGCTAGCAAACGCATATTCAGAGCTTAACGACCCAATCGATCAGGAGCAGAGATTCATCGATCAGATGAAGCTTGCTGACAAGGGCGACGATGAGGCTATGATCATCGACCACGACTTCCTACGCGCACTACAGTACGGTATGCCTCCAACATTCGGTATTGGAATCGGTATCGACCGTTTGGTAATGCTTATGACAGGTAAGTTCGCTATCGGTGAGGTAATGCTGTTCCCTCAGATGAAGCCAGAGGCAACACAGGCTAAGGACGCTACATCTAAGTACGTGGCTCTTGGTATTCCAGAGGCATGGGTAGAGGTGATCCAGAAAGCAGGATTCTTGACAATCGATAGCTTGAAGGAGTGCAATCCAAACAAGCTACATCAGGATATCTGCGGATTGAACAAGAAATACAAGCTTGACCTAACTAACCCAACTAAGGAAGAGGTTGCTGAGTGGGTTGCAAAGGCTAATTAATAGTTAATATTAATAATTAATAATTAATGGTTGATGTAGAGACGCACGGACGTGCGTCTAACGCTATGTGGCGAACCATTAATTTTTGATTTGTTTGAATAAGAAATGCAGAATACGCAAAGAAGAATAGCGGTGATGGGCGGAGGAAGCTGGGCTACTGCTTTGGCTAAAATCTGCTTGGCTAATAAAGAAAGACATATTAACTGGTATATGCGTCGACCTGAACAGATTGAGGAGTTCAAGGCAACGGGGCATAATCCATCTTATCTTGTGTCGGCTCACTTTGATGTGGAGAGAATATCGTTCTATTCCGACATCAACGAAGTGGTACGCAATTCAGATATGTTGATTTTTGCTACGCCGTCGCCATATTTGAAAAGCCATTTGGCTAATCTTACGGAATCTTTGGAGGATAAGGTTATTATTTCGGCAATCAAAGGTATTGTGCCAGATGAGAACCTTGTCATTTCAGAGTATTTCCAGGAAAAATATGGAGTGAAGGAGGATAACGTTCTTGTTGTATCAGGTCCGACTCATGCAGAGGAAATCTCGGTAGAGAGATTGTCCTTCCTTACAGTTGGATGCAGTTCACAGGAGCGTGCAGAAGAGGTTTGTGAGATTCTGAACTGTTCATTCTTAAAGACACGCATTCTCAATGATGTCATTGGTATCGAATATGCGTCTGTACTTAAGAATGTATATGCGATAGCAGCTGGAATCTGCCATGGCATGAAGTTGGGAGACAATTTCCAAGCAGTGTTGATTTGCAACGCGATACAGGAGATGGACAAGTTCCTTACTGTAGCCACACAGCAGAAGCGTAACATCTGTGAACCAGTGTTCCTTGGCGACTTGTTGGTGACTGGATACTCGAAGTTCTCACGCAACCGTTTGTTTGGAACAATGATCGGAAAAGGCTACAGTGTCAAGACGGCTCAGGTGGAGATGGAGATGGTGGCAGAGGGCTACTATGGCACAAAGTGTATCACAGAAGTCAACAAGAAATTTAATGTAGAGATGCCGATACTTGAGGCAGTCTACAACATCTTGTACGACCGTGCGATCGCGGCGTTTGAAATGCGTAAGTTGATTACTAAATTAAAGTGATATCGGTTATGAAAAGAATCTTTTTGTTTATTTTGTCATTGTTCGCAGTATTGTCTGTGGCGGCAAAGACGACGTTTAGGATTGAGGGACCATCAAGAGAGTACTCGCACATCCGTATTATCAATGGCACTAATCAGGAGAATTTCTCATGCAGACTTGTGTCGTTGAATGAGAACGAGGATGGCTCGTTCACACGTGGTGATGTATATGGAATCTATAATCTGAAGAAGAAAAACGACATTGACACTAACTCAAAATGGGTGCATAAAGGGACATTGATGGGTATTGAGATGCCTACTGATTTCCCTGAAGACATAGAGGTATCTATCGAGTACAGCACTTTTGCTAACACAATACGTGTCACATTGCTCGGTAAAGACAATAGATTCGAGTCATTCTAATAGAAATTATATAGCCCTTACGCTCGCCCTACGGGCTCGCGTTGGTAGAGGGGGTTAGGGCTCCGCCCTTAACAATCCTTATCTTGTACAAGAGCTATATGATTGATATCCCGTTAGGGATTTTATAACGGTAATAAACAAATAATAAGAATAATGGAAAACATGAAACTTAACGTGGAGAACGCCTTCGTATGTAAGGATCTTCACATTTCAATGTCTGCAGTAAAGGGTTACGAGCAGGCTGTAGCTGAGGCACAGGAGATGCTTCACAAGGGTACAGGTCTAGGAAACGACTTCCTTGGATGGTTGACTTTGCCTTCATCTATCACAGAGCAGTTTATGGATGAGATCATCGCAGCTGCAAAGGTTTTGAGAGAGAAGTGTGATTACGTAGTAGTTGCTGGTATCGGTGGTTCATACCTAGGTGCTCGCGCCGTAATCGAGGCTCTTTCTAACTCTTTCGCTCCATTCATGAAGAGCTCAAAGAACCCTACTATCCTTTACGCTGGTAACAGCATCTCAGAGGATTACCTAGCTGAACTTTCTTCATTCTTGAGCAGAAAGCAGTTTGGTATCATCAACATCTCTAAGTCGGGTACAACAACTGAGACTGCTCTTGCATTCCGTATCCTTAAGACACAGCTTGAGGAGCAGGTTGGTAAGGACGAGGCTCGTCAGAGAATCATCGCTGTAACAGACGCTAAGAAGGGTGCTCTTCGTACACTTGCTACTAAGGAAGGTTACAAGACATTCGTAATTCCTGATAACATCGGTGGTCGTTTCTCAGTGCTTACTCCAGTAGGTTTGCTTCCTATCGCAGTAGCTGGTTTCGATATCAAGAAGCTTGTTGCTGGTGCTGCTTCAATGGAGAAGCTAACAGCTCAGGACGTTCCATTCTCAAAGAACCCATCTGCAATCTACGCTGCTACTCGTAACGAGCTTTACCAGAAGGGTAAGAAGATCGAGATCTTGGTTAACTACAATCCTAAGTTGCACTACATCGCAGAGTGGTGGAAGCAGCTTTACGGTGAGTCAGAGGGTAAGGATCTTAAGGGTATCTTCCCAGCTGCAGTAGACTTCTCTACAGACCTTCACTCAATGGGTCAGTGGATCCAGGAGGGTGAGCGTTCTATCTTCGAGACAGTTATCTCAATCGCTCGTCCATCAAAGAAGATCACAGTTCCTATGGATGCTGAGAACCTTGACGGTCTTAACTTCGTAGGTGGAAAGAACGTTGACTACGTTAACAAGCAGGCTGAGCTAGGTGTTATCATCGCTCATACAGACGGTGGTGTTCCTAACCTACACATCAACTTGCCTTCACTTAACGAGTTCTACATCGGTCAGTTGTTCTACTTCTTCGAGAAGGCTTGTGGTATCTCTGGTTACCTACTTGGTGTTAACCCATTCAACCAGCCAGGTGTTGAGGCTTACAAGAAGAACATGTTCGCTCTACTTGGCAAGCCAGGTTACGAAGAGGCAACAAAGGCTATGAACGCTCGCCTTGGTAGATAATCTAATCTTCTGATTAAATCTTGTAAAGACGGGGACATGCCCCGTCTCTACGGAAAATCAAATATGGGAGACGCGATTTCTCGCGTCTCCTTTTTGTTTTATTCCAACAGAATAACTATTTTTATCCTAAACTTTAGATTTTTAGCATCCATATAAAATAAGAATTCAATATGGAAAGAAAAATACAGATGTCAGATAAAGAATTCTGCGATGAATATATAGCTGCTTTTGATGCCCACCCAACCGACAACCTAGGGCGTTTGTTTGACTTATTGGTGGTTGCTGCTGCAATATTCTCTCCCTTTTTAATTAGTTCTTTTATACTTGCAATTCTAGGAGATGTTTATGATGAAGTTGTATTATTAGGCCTTTGTGATTTAGTTCTCATAATATCTTGTTTTTTATATCCGCCTATCCATAAATATGTAAGAAAGCGAAATTTCTTAAAAAAGGTAGGGCTTAATGAGAAACAAGCAAAGCGTAGGTATGAATTTATAAAATATAAGAAACTATATATGCCGTTGGTGCAGAGAATGTGCAGACTGAATCTGCGTCCGATATTGAAGCAATTAGACATGTTGAAATCATCATTCCGTTCTACCAGTGGTGTTTTGAGTGAATTTGTCTTTGAAAGGGAGTATACAGATGAAGATTATGAGAATTCTATAGGTCAGATAAAATACAAGTCCATAGCAGAAAGAGATACAATAATGGAAATATTGTTTCAGATTGCTGTGCTGGAAGACGGAATTCACGACGATGAATGGGAATTGTTGATGTCTATTATTAAGAACATTTATACAAGTTATGCAAGTCAGTTGAGTATGAATGTGAAGATTGATACCTTTATCAATAAATATTCTAAGTTTCGCAGAAGTTTTGCCGACGATGCAAAAGAAGAGAAGACGGAAGAATCCCAGCGTCGACTTGTACCACCGCATTTGAAACCATATTATGCTATTCTTGGCTTAGATGATGATGCGACTGACAAGGATATAAAGCAAGCCTATCATAATCTTGCGTTGCAATATCATCCCGATTTGCTTAAGAATGCGGATCGAGTTAAGGAGTGTGAGGCTAAGATGGCAAAGATTAATGAGGCTTACGAGAAAATCAGAGGGTAGGGATTGTTGTCGATAGATTTATTTTAGAGCACAAATATTGATTTCGACATAAATCATTGTATTTCTGCGTTAGTGTGTGTATATTTGTAAATAAATTATTAGGACAAAAGGAAAAATAATACCGAAAATTTTATGAATAAATTGCTTAATGTTTTGGCTTCGGCCGTTGGTTGCCTTGTCGCAGCGATGTTTACAGTTGCCTGCAGCAGTGAGGATGATCAAGTAATGAAATTTGATTTTGATATAAAAGGTAAAGTCTTTGTGCATTCGTATGAAGATGAATCAGCGGAAGCACATGTGGCTGGAACAGAGATATTAGAGTTCAAAACAAGTGATTCTGTAGTTCGATACAATCTTTTCTGCATTTTGGCTGGCGATTATCTTAAGATGGATGATTATGAAGAGAGAGGTCAATATGGTGTCGTTGATAATGCTGTCGTAATTAGTTTGGGCGACTCTATGACAACAGCAAAACTATTTGTAAACAACGAAGGATTGCCTGTCTTGAATTGGCCTGGCTTGGGAGAGTATGTGTATTCTGATTTGACTGTAGATGGAAATCAAAAGATGTTCAATCGTCTTCATACTCATAATTTGGTAGACCCAAGAGTGAAAGATGCAGATTCTATCTTGACTGTTGAAAAAAAGGGTCGCTATTTTGGATGTTCCGACAGAAAATCGTTTGTCATGAATGTCGATTCTTTATCTGGAAGCCATGCTACGAATAATCAAATTGTATCATTCACTATTAGTGGTATTCCAGGACAGTTTGTTCTTTCAGAAGCAACAGGAAATATTTATTTGATGAGATTTGGAACAATGGCTTACGCTCCAGTCGACAAGGAAATGGCTGATAGCAATCCTAAAGATGTTGTGGCGATTCTTATGTGTGATGACAAATTCTCAGATTATACATTAGTAACACCATCCTTAGTCAACGGATTTAAGAACACAAATGTTCATACTATTTTCGCTAAATTGAATCCTTTGTTGTATTGATTTTTAACAACATTATATAAAGAGCACATGGTCTTTTTGACTGTGTGCTCTTTTTGTTTTTTTTAATATGTTGTTTAAAATCCCCGATGAAATCGTGAAAAAAATTTTTGTTTAAATTTTTCACTACCTTCTTTGGTACTTTTCAACACTGCATGTTTAAAGATAATCACGATATTTGCCTACGTGAACAAACACATTAATATCTCTATCTAATACACATTTAATACAAAAGGGTTATGAAAGGATTTAATACATTGTTTTTTGCAACATTTCTGTCGGCTTCCAGTTTGTTCGCATCTTCGCGACAAATGGAAGCTCACGACAGGGACTAAATGCTGAAAAATGAGACAATGGTGTTTTTAAGTACAGATTCGAAATCAACAGCTTTTAATATTTATAGATACGGTGCACTTGTGAATGCTAGCCAATCACAGGTGCAACCAATCTTCTTGAAGAATCGGTTCAGTCGTTTTGTCGACGTTGCCGAAATGATGATCAGAAACAAATAATACCCAATAACAATACGCATTCTAATCGAAAGGAGCCGCAATGAAAATAGCGGCTCTTTTTTGTGGATAGTAGCGTGACAAACAATGTCGTTTGTATCAAACAACATATACTATTTTTTTTGTTAACCCATAGCCCGTTTTTTTCTAATTCATTTTTTTATTGTTTGGTAGATTTGTAGTGTCGGAAATACGACAAAAATAGGTGGGTGAACGCACGGAGAACAATGATTGATTCTGTGTTAGACGCACGTCCATATGATAATATGATAATATTGGATTTTGTGTTAGACGCACGTCCGTGCGTCTCTACGAGATTCATATGAATTTAAATTTGATAACTTAAATGCTAGACTTGATGAAAAACATTTTACTGACTGCTGCGGCTCTTATGACATCGGCATCTATGTTGGCTGATAATCCGATTTTCCAGACGGATTTCACAGCGGATCCTGCACCAGTGGTGATCGGTGACACTGTCTTTGTGTTCACTTCCCATGATGAGGATGGTGTGGATTATTTTACCATGAACCAGTGGAGAGTGTTCTCTTCTGTCGACATGGTCAACTGGACCGACCGTGGTGTACCAATCAAAAATAGTGGCTTTGCTTGGGCTGATAAGGATGCCGCGTGGGCTTCACAGATGATTGAGAGAGATGGCAAGTATTATTTCTATGTGACTACAACAAATAAGGGTCCTCGTGCTATCGGTGTGGCTGTGGCTGATCATCCGGCTGGACCTTATAAGGATGCTATCGGAAAACCTCTTGCCGGACCAAACTGGGATTATATCGATCCTACTGTCTTCATCAATGATGATGGCCAAGCTTACCTATACTGGGGTAATCCAAAACTTTATTGGTGTAAGCTCAACAAAGATATGGTGACTATCGATGGACAAATTCACCAGACTAATCTTACTGCAGATTCTGATTATAAATACACTGAGGGTCCGTGGATCCACAAGCATGGTAATCTCTATTATATGATCTATGCTTCTCACGGTGTCCCTGAGAAAATCTCATACGCCACAAGCAATAGTCCGGAGGGTCCGTGGACGGCTCGTGGTATAATTCAGGAGAGTGGAAACAAGAATGAGGTGAATAATTTTGCTTTCACTATCCACTCCGGTGTGATTGATTTCAAGGGTCACGCTTACTATTTCTACCACAATCAGAATCTACGTGGTGAGGAGGGTTATACAGGTGGCTTCACTCGTTCGTGCGCGATGGAGGAGTTCAATTATGGTGCTGATGGTTCAATTCCGTTTATCCCGGCTACAAATCTTGGTGTGAAGAATCCAATCAAAAATCTTGATCCGTATTCAAGAGTGGAGGCTGAGACAAAAGCCTTCTCTCATGGTTTGCGTATGGACTATAACGACAGAAACAACATCTTTGTAAAGGGCATCGACAAGGGAGATTATATCAAAGTCCGCTCTGTTGATTTCGGTGAAGAGGGAGCGTTTAAGTTTGTGGCTTCTGTGCGTTGTGCTTCTGGAAAGGGTGGTACATTGGAAGTCCGTTTGGATAAGAAAGATGGACAAATCGTATCTTCTATTAATGTAGGGGCGACTAACAACGCTTGGCAGGAGGTTGAGGCAGAGGTGATGAATGTCACTGGCCTTCATGATATCTTCTTCACTTTCTCTGGCCAGAACAGTGATATGTTCGACTTCGACTACTGGTATTTTGTCGACCAGTCTCACAATATTCCTCAGACTCCTTACAATGGTGAACCGGCGGAGATTCCTGGTAAGATTCAAGCTGAAGAATATGATCTTGGTGGTTCGGGTAAAGCCTACTATGATATGGACGGACAAAACCGTGGAGAGGCATTCCGTAAAGATGGTGTGGATGTCTACAAATCTGATGAAATCGACGGTTATGCTGTCGGATACGCACAAAAAGGGGAGTGGCTTGAGTATACAGTCAATGTCAAAGCGGAAGATGTATATAAGATTCGTGCTAGATTGTCGACAGGAAACGACAATGCTGGAATCAAACTGTTTATTGATGGCGAGGAGATTTCTGATATGATTCAGACTGCCGACAATGGTGGTGAGTGGGAATCGTATATGATTGCAGAGACAATGACAACTAAACCGTTGCCAGAAGGTGAGCATGTCTTGAAACTACAGATTGAGGGAGACTGGATCAATATCGACTGGATTGAATTCCTCGATAAAAACGCCACAAATGTGTCGGAGATTGCCAATGTTGTATTGCTTGACGGAGATTATTCCGTGTTTACAGTCGATGGAAAGAATGTTGGCTCTATCAATATGAAGAAAACCGTCTCTCCAAAAGAGAATTTGAAGAATAAAGGTTTTGGAAATGGCATTTATATTTTGAAATCCGCCGATGAAAAGGCAGGAATTTCGATAATTTTAGATTAATTCAAAAGCGTAGGGGCGGGTTTCAAACCCGCCCGATACCAAATGATATAATAAGCGGGCAGGTTTGAAACCTGCCCCTACATGAAAAACCAAATCAGATAAAAAATGAAAATAAGATATAATTACATATTCGCAGCAATAATGGGTTGCTTCATCGGCAACACCAACGCAATTGATTTCCACGTCTCGCCAAGTGGCAACGATGCTGCCGAAGGTACAATGTCGGCTCCATTCAAAACATTGGAGCAGGCTCAACGCGCTGTGCGTGGAGTCAACAAATCCATGAGTGAGGATATCAATGTCATTCTTCACGAAGGTACATATCAACTTACAAGCACTCTGCATCTCACTAATGCTGACGGCGGCACAAACGGTCATTATGTACGCTATATGGCTGCTCCCGGTGAGACTCCGTTGGTGACTGGAGGAATCCCGGTGAACGGATGGGAATTGTATGATGCCGACAACAATATCTGGTGTGCTAAAGATATCACGAATCGTTTCCGTCAGTTGTATGTCAACGGGAAAAAAGCGATCAGAGCTCGTCATCCGAATGTGAAACCTAACGGCGACCACTATTTCAACCGTCTTGCCAAAGTCGACACTTTCGGCAGAGCCTTCGATATCTACACGGATCAGGTGAAGAAACTTGAAAACTACCAGAAGTCGGAGATCCACGTGATGGTGGCTTGGGCAGATCAGGTGCTTAGAATTGAGGATGTGGAATACCACGGAAATACGTTGAAAGTCATCCCACAGGAACCTGAACGCACTCGTCTGTTCCGTAGAGCCTATCCGATGCTTGGAACTGCCTTCATGAGTAATCCGCCAAAACAGCAATGCTACTATCTTGAGAACGACATGTCGCTTTTGGATATGGCTGGAGAGTGGTATCTAGACGAAGATAAGAATACTCTATATTATATACCACGTGAGGGCGAAGATATGTCGACTGCAAACGTGGTGGCTCCAAACCTTGAGACATTGATTGAGATTAAGGGAGAGAGCACTAAGAATAAAGTTCAGAATGTCTCATTCAGTGGTATCGTCTTTGCTCACACTAACTTCTTACGTCCAAGCAGAGAAGGACTTCTTAATCTGCAAGCAGGACAGTATGCAGTAAAGGTGGAGGATCGTGGACTTTTGAAGTCGAACGAGTTTATGCTTTGGCATCCTAACGCTGGTGTGGAGGTGACAAATGCGAGCCGTGTCACTTTTGAAGATAATATCTTCACACAGATGGCAGCGACTGGTTTGGATTTCACATCCGGCACTAACGACACTCGTATAGAGGGCAACGTCTTCACTGAGATTGGAGGATCAAGTATCTCAATCGGTAAGTTTGCTCCGGATTCATTGACTGAGATTCACAAGGGTTATAATCCTTCCGACAAAGATGAGATCTGTACTCGCGACACTGTGAAGAACAACTACGTACACAATACCACTAATGAGATTCAGGGTGGAGTGCCAATCCTTGGTGGTTATCCACGATATATTGTGATCGAGCACAACGAAGTGTCGTATGCCAACTACTCGGGAATCTCAGTCGGCTTCGGTTGGACAAAAGGTCAGACTGCTATGGATGGAAATAAAATCAACAACAATGAGATCCACCATATCGCAAGATTGCTTTGCGACGGAGCTGCCATCTATACACTTTCCAACCAAGGAAAGAATGGTCAGATCATGTATAACTATAGCCACGACATCAACGGTTCGGATTGGGCTGACTACTGGACTTGCCCTATCTATCAGGATGAGGGAACAAGTGGATTCGAGATCGCCTACAATGTAGCGGTGAATGCTCCGAAGGGAACAGCCTGCAACCAGTGTGGCGACAATTATGCCCACGACAATGACGGAAACGACAAGAATGTGATCAACAACGCAGGTATTGAGGCAAAATATAAGAGTATCAAGCAAAAGTCAATTCCGTTGCCAAACTTTGCAGAGTCTATACCACAAGAGCCATTCACATCAGCTTTCGTGATTCCAGGAAAGGTGGAGATGGAGGATTATGATTTAGGTGGACAGGGCATAGCTTACTACGATAAAGATGTGGAAAACCAAGGTGAGGTTTATCGTAATGAAGGAGTGGATATCGTTACTGTCGACTCAATAAATGATTCCAAAGGTTACGCTATCGGCTACACACAGGAAGGAGAGTGGACTGAATATTCCATCGTAGTGGAGAAGTCGGCAACATACTTCTATAAAGCCCATGTGGCAAGCGGATTAGATTTCTCAAGTTTCATTCTTATGGTCGACGGGAAAGAAATCGCTGACACCGTCAAGATTCCACAGACTGATAATTGGAACACCTATACCACAGTTGAGGGAAAAACATCGGCAATCGAAGCCGGAGAACATATCCTACGAGTAAGAATCAGTGGGGCATACGCCAATATAGATTGGCTCGCGTTTGCAGAGACAAAAGAGACGCTTGAAGAGTTGGCGAATGTAGAAAATATCAGTTCGGGTGAACCTAAAGAAGCCACTGTGGTGGATATGACAGGAAAAAGATTGGCAACCATAGTCGCCAAAGGAAGTGTCGACGCTAAAGAGAAAATCAAAGAAAAAGGATTGCCGACAGGAATCTATGCAGTGAGATTTAGTGATGGTACGACGAAGCTCATTATCATGAAATAATAATTATTGCCATAAGGTTAGAGTGCCGTTTGTCCGATTGGATGAACGGCATTTTACCTATTTTTAAGTATTGCCTACCTTCTCTCATACCCTTAATTTTGCAGAAAAGATTGAAGAATTGCAATTTATGTAGTTTGATTGCGTCAAATACGGCACAAATCAAGTAAATTTGCAGTATGAAACACGAAAAAAGAATATTTGACGATAGCAATAAGATCGAGGCAAACGTTTCTTCGTTTGTTGCAGGGCAACCACAAGAGATTGCCCCAACTATCATCCATTCTACGTTTATCCCTACTGTGGATAGGTGTGGCGACGTGGCGATGCAGGTGGCTAATATTCGTCGTGCCATAGAGCAGATTGAAAAGGAGTCGGGGACAACCGTTTTCTTTGTGCGCTTCCATCTTAGCGATGTCGCTACACAGTCGGAGTGCGTGAAGAGGGTTTTTGCTGACAGAAATTGTGCTCTTTCAATCGTAGGCCAGGCACCGATGCCTCTTTGCAAGGTGCAGGCTGTGGCGATGTTTGAAAATGATATTGAGATCTCTTCTGTCGACAATAACACTATCGTGGTGAAAAGCACTACGCCTGGAGTCGACGAGGAATATTTCTGGACCACTCGTTTGGTGGATGCCAACGACGACAGTTACAAGCAGACTCATCGTCAGCTTCAGCAGTATGAGAAGATGCTTGCCGACAACGGTATGAATATCGCTGATAATTGCGTCCGCACATGGTTTTTTGTCCGCGACATCGACTGCAATTACAATGGTGTGGTGGTAGGTCGACGTGAGAATTTCTTGGATAATGGCCTCACTCCCGACACTCACTATATAGCCAGCACAGGTATTGAGGGCAAATATGAGGATCATAACGTGTCGAGTATTCTCGATGCCTACGCGGTGAAAGGTATTCCTGTCGACAATATCCAGATTCTCTATGCCGCTGAGAATATGAACAAGACGATTGAATATGGCGTCACATTTGAACGCGGCGTCTGTGTCCATCATTCTGCCGGCTACAAGCAGGTGTATATAAGCGGTACGGCAAGTATCGACACCAAAGGAGATGTGCTTCATATCGGCGACATAAAAGGTCAGGTGAGACGTATGACGGAGAATGTCAACGCTCTGCTTGTTGAGGCTGGTTGCAAATGGGATGATATTGGTCAGGCTACAGTCTATTTGAGAGATATAGCAGATTATGAAGTCGCATATAATGAACTGAGCAAGATTATGCCCGACGGTCAGTTTATCATCGTCCAGGCTCCTGTCTGCCGACCAACATGGCTGATTGAGATGGAGGCGGTGGCAGTAAACGTTAACGTTGACGTTAACCAAAAGTCGTGATGGAGAATAAGATATTGAGATATTTGCCGTTTGTGGTGTTGTCAATCCTCACGATTGCTTTGGCATCCTTCTCCGTTTTTGGTGACGTCGGCGATATCGCAATCTATTCTAATCCGTTGATGATTGCAGGTTGGGTGGCATTGGTGGTCTCAGTTTCATACCTTATTTTCAGAAAAAGGAAGACGATGGGTATTGCAACGATTCTTATCCACGCCTCTTTTGTGGTGATTCTGGTTGGAGCATTGTTCAGCCATTTCTCAGAGAGTGGAGTGATGCATATCCGTGAAGGGCAGACGTTGGAATTTGCAGTCAAGGATAATACCAGTGTGATGAAATTGCCATTCTCAATTACACTACAGAAATTTGAGATTGAATATTACCATGCATCAGACGCTCCAAAGGATTTTATATCAATTGTAGAGACACACGGATGTGCATCTGACGATGGAATCCATCGTATTTCGATGAATAAGGTTCTGGATATTGATGGTTATCGTCTGTTTCAATCATCCTACGATGAAGATTTGAAAGGTAGCGTCATCATTGTCGCCCATGATCCCGTCGGCACTACGATTACCTACATTGGGTATGTGATGCTGGCTATTTCGATGCTTCTTTTCCTGTTTGGCAAACGAAGCTTTTTCAGGCAGATCCTATCCAATCCACTTTGGAAAACCTTCATGGTGGTGGCGATAGCATTGATTCCAGCATTAGGAAGTGCAACGAGACAGTGTCTCGATGCACCAGACAGCGGGGAAGATTTTGCTCAAATCCCTATCATTTATAATGGAAGGATTGCTCCGATGGAAACCTATGCCCTAGATTTCACCCGAAAGCTCACAGGCAAGGATAGCTATGGAGAGTATGACGCTGTTCAGGTGTTGGAAGGTTGGATTTCCGCTCCTGAGTATTGGCGAAAGGAAAAGATGATCAAATCAGAATATGGAATGATTGATTTTGATTCTGCCATCGATTCTTTGAATAGAGGTGTGAGAGCAAAATTGATGACGAGGGAGTTTAGTGCTCTTGATGAGAAGATAGGTTTGATTCTTGATCTGCAGAGTGGAGATGCAATTAAATATGCCCCTTCTGACGTTGATTATCCACGATGGAAATTCAAAGTGGAGCATATATACAACAGGTATTGCAAAACAGCACCGTTGGCATACGCATCATTAATGCTTGGATTGATATCGTTTGTTTTGATGATAATGGGCAACCACAAGGGATTGCCACTGCATAAATTCAAATGCTGGTTTGTCGTAGCGTCGACAATAATCTTCATCGGAATATCCACGATTATGGCTATGCGTGGTGTGATCTCCGGTCGTTTCCCGATGAGCAATGGTTACGAGACGATGCTTTTCATCAGTTGGCTTGCCTTTGCGTCGACAATATTCGCAGGTGTGAAACTTCCATTGGTGATGCCAGCCGGATTTTTCGTAGGTGGATTCGCACTTTTGGTGAGCAAATTGGGAATGATGAATCCAGAAATCACTCAGCTTGTGCCAGTCCTTGCGTCGCCTTGGATGAGCATCCATGTCACGCTGATGATGCTATCTTATACCTGCTATGCGGTGATGGCTTTTAATAGCTTGGGGTATTTGGTGATTGAGGCAAGAGCCCTCGACGACACTGTCGTCGAGCACAAAACACGCTTGGCCCTATTAAATCGCTTTTTGCTCTATCCTGCCACATTCCTGCTTGCGATGGGAATGTTTATCGGGGCTGTATGGGCTAACGAATCGTGGGGAAGCTATTGGAGTTGGGATCCTAAGGAGACGTGGGCTTTGATCACTATGATCATCTATGCTATGGCTTTCCACCGTGAGAGCATCTCATGGATGAGGCGAGACAAGGTGTTCCAAATTTATCTGTTGGTGAGTTTCGCATCAATTATTATGACATATTTCGGCGTCAACTATCTGTTGGGAGGCATGCATAGTTACGCTGGCTAAGATATTGAAATTGACAAAAATTATGGAGTCGAAAGAGAAAAAAAGATTGTTGGATGTAGAGCAAGGCAAGGAGTGCATTGTCTATAGAGTGAAGGGCCAGGGTGGATTCCGCCATCGTGTGATGGAGATGGGATTTGTCCGTGGCGAGAAGGTGACTGTCATCAAGAACGCTCCTTTCCATGATCCTATAGAATTCAAGGTGATGCAGAGCCACGTGTCGTTGCGACGTACAGAGGCTGCCCATATTGAGGTGGTCGACGTGGAGGCTTTGCAGAACGATGAGAAATATGCGTTTCAGGGCACCATCAGTGAAGACGCTACTGCTAAATCCGACTCTTTCGACAAAACCATCACTGTGGCTTTGGTTGGTAATCCCAACTGTGGAAAAACCTCCCTTTTCAACCATGCTACTGGATTGCACGAACATGTCGGTAACTATAGTGGCGTGACTGTCTCGTCGAAGACAGGTACTTTCTATCATAAAGGCTACACGATTAATCTTGTCGACCTTCCAGGCACTTATTCCATCACTGAATATTCGCCAGAAGAACTTTATGTGCGTGAGTATATCACCGAGCAACATCCGGATATGATCCTTAACGTGGTGGATACTGGCAACCTTGCCCGCAACATGTTCCTTACTACCCAGCTCATCGATATGAATGTGCGTATGGTGATGGCACTGAATATGTACGATGTGTTGGGGAAGAGTGGCTCCAAACTTGATATCGACCAGCTTGAGAAAATCATCGGTTTCCCTTGTGTCCCAACAATCGCAAAGACTGGAGAGGGAATCACACATGTGCTCGACCATATCGTGAATATTCACGAAGAGCACGAGTCTCTGCTAAAACATATCCATATCAACTATGGAGCTACGATAGAGAAAGAAATCGAGAAAATCAAACCGCTTATTGCGTCGCACAACGAGATCGCGGTGGATTATCCGTTCAGATATATCATTCTAAAGCTTCTTGAAGGCGACAAGCATACAGAGGATTGGGTGAAAAAATCTTTTGTCGATTTTGAACCTATTAAAAAGCAAGTTGAGGCTTCTCGTGAAGCAATATCCTTGACATACGACGAAGACCCCGCCAGCGTCATCACAAATGCCAAATATGGGTTCATACGTGGTGCGTTGAATGAGACATTGGAGGTAAAAGAGGGATTCCAGAACGATTTGGAGTATAAAGCCGACAGAATACTTACTCATAAGTGGCTCGGCTTCCCGTTCCTCTTGCTTTTCCTATTCCTGATGTTTGAGGCGACATTCCAGCTTGGACAGTATCCGCAAGGTTGGATTGAGAGTTTAGTCTCATTGCTTTGCGACGGATTGAAAAGCATAATGCCAGAGGGAATATTGGCAGATTTGGTAGTCGACGGAATCATTGCCGGAGTGGGTGGAGTGATAGTCTTCTTGCCGAATATCCTGATCCTGTTCTTCTTCATTGCCATACTGGAAGACACCGGTTACATGGCGAGAGCGGCGTTCATTATGGATAGAGTGATGCACAAGGTAGGATTGCATGGAAAAAGTTTCATTCCTATGTTGAGTGGCTTTGGATGTGGAGTGCCAGCTATAATGGCGACACGAACATTGGAGAATCCGAAGGATAGAATCATCACAATGATGGCGATTCCGTTCATGTCTTGTTCGGCACGACTCCCCGTCTACCTATTGCTTGTCAGCGCATTCTTCGTGGAGAAGCAAGGTTTGATGCTATTCCTAATCTATCTTATCGGAATCGTGTTTGCGATCCTTACTGCCTTGTTGCTAAAGAAGACAAAATTCAGAAACAACAGCGAGGAGTTTGTGATGGAGTTGCCACCATACCGTATACCGACATGGAGAAGCGTCTTGATCCACATGTGGGATAAGGCGGCAGAGTATCTAAAGAAGATGGGTACAGTTATCTTATTAGCCTCAATCATATTGTGGGCATTAAACTATTTCCCATCATCGTCGCCTGAATTGGATGAGATAGATGCCAAGATCGCCCAAGTCGACGAGAACAGCGAAGAGTATTCTGAGTTGACATTGCTACGCACATCAGTGCAGAGTGAGAACTCATACATCGGAAGCATAGGAAAGTTTATAGCACCAGTGTTCAAGCCACTTGGATTTGATTGGAAGACATCCGTCAGCATCCTCACTGGTTTGGCTGCCAAAGAGATAGTTGTGTCGTCGATGGGAATCCTTTACCAGGCCGACGAAGCCGCTGATGAAGACAGTGAGAAGTTGGTTTCAGCCCTTCAGAATGCGCAGTATAAAGATGGTACACACATCTTCAATCCGATAGTGGCATTCACCTTGATGCTCTTCATCCTGCTTTGCTCACCGTGTATAGCGGCAGTCACAGCGTTGGCGAAAGAATCATCGGTGAAGTGGGCAGCGTTTGCTGTCGGCTATACCACATTGGTGGCATGGATAGTGTCGTTTGCATTTTATCAGATTGCGAGTATTATATGATGGAGATTTGGGTTGGGTGTTGAGTTAGTAACACAACACACTAAACAGAGGGGGATCCAAAGATGCAGGAGATAATCGTATATATCATAATTGCTATTGCCGTTTTTTTCTCGGTAAAAAGGCTTTTGTCTAAGGATAAAGGTTGTGGATGCGGCTGTAGTGGCTGTGGGGAGAATGCGGAATGTGGAAAGCGGAATGAGAAATGTGGCCCTTGCGATTGTGGATCTTGCAAATGTGATTCTTGTGGGTGTGGGGATGAATGTAAGCTGCGAAATGTCAAGTCAAAGTGATTTTTGAATCTGAATAAATTTGATATCATGACTAGTCCTAAATAACCGTTACAGTTTTTTACTTAGTTTTATTAGGACAAAGTTAGAACTTTTTAGAAGATCATTGCAGCCCTAGGGCTGCAATGATCTTCTTTTTTGTAAGTTTTCACCTTTACCTCTCTTTGATCA